>JAJRQI010000013.1 GCA_024280335.1 Deltaproteobacteria bacterium | reverse complement strand
TTATCTAAGCGAATTGCTGATTTCGAACT
Source organism: Deltaproteobacteria bacterium (assembly GCA_024280335.1). Taxonomy (GTDB): domain Bacteria; phylum Desulfobacterota; class Desulfuromonadia; order Desulfuromonadales; family Geopsychrobacteraceae; genus Malonomonas. The sequence continues at coordinate 71,560 of JAJRQI010000013.1, read as the reverse complement.
TGAAGTCGAAAGAAAATCCAGCAAATTAAATAACCTTGAAAGTAAATATTCTACAGAGGTGGATTCACTTAAAAAACAACTTTCTGGTCAAAAAAAGAGTCTAGATGACCGCTTTAAAGAGTTGGCTTCACTCACCGGGATGGTTGAAGAGCGTGACACTAACCTTCAACTTAAAAAATCTGAAATATCAGAATTGTCTAAGGGCATTGATACTTTGGAGGCGTTGTTAAGTAAGAAATCAAGTAATTTTTTTAGCATGAATTTAGCTAGAAATATAAAATCAAAGGTCCATGCTAAGGGTTCTCCTAAAGCGAAAAATAGCAAACAAATTGAACGGGATATTGCAGTAATTAAGCAATCTGGGCTTTTCGATGAGGAATGGTATTTAAAAGAATATCCAGATGTTGCTATCGATGGCATGAACCCCATTGCTCATTATCTATTGTTTGGTGCCGCCGAAGGAAGAAACCCTGATGCCAGCTTTGATACAAAACAATATTTAAGTGCTTATACCGATGTAGCGGTGGCCGGAATGAACCCATTATTGCATTACATTAAATGTGGTAAGAATGAAGGACGGAAATATTGACATGAAAAAAATGACGGTAAACTTGGATGTAAATGAAAGAGACTATGATGTTATAAAAGCATCTGAATTTTTTGACGAAGATTGGTATTTATCTGAATATCAAGATGTTGCGTCGATGGGGTGTGATCCATTAATTCACTATGTGAAATTTGCTATACCATTAAAGCGTAATCCAAGCCGAAACTTCGATACAAGTCATTATTTAATGTCAAACCCTGATGTCGCAGAATCTGGGATTAATCCATTATTGCATTTTATATTGCATGGGCATCAAGAAGGGCGGACTCCTCTGCCTGTGACGATTTCCCCCGAAGAATTAAGAGAGCATGTTGATATTGTAATTCCAGTATTCAACGCTTTGCAGGATGTGAAAAAGTGTCTCAGTTCAATCAAGGTAAAACAAGACGGTTTTTATGTTCGAGCAATTATAGTTAACGACGGTTCAGATGAGGTAACTACCTCTTGGTTGGGAGATTTTTGCAATGGGGATGACACATTTCTCCTAGTAGAACACAAAAAAAATAAAGGTTATACAAAAGCTATTAATACTGGCTTGAAACTATCTAATGCCCCATATGTTGTTGCATTGAATAGTGACACTATTGTGACAGCTGGATGGCTTAAAGGCCTTGTTAGATGTATTAACTCAGATCAAAAGATTGGCATTGTTGGACCGCTATCCAACGCCGCTAGCTGGCAAAATACGCCAAAGTTATATGGCAGTGATGGTCATTTTGCTGTAAATGAGCTTCCTGCCGGGGTTACGCCAGACAATATGGCTCAATTTGTGGCAGCCTCATCAAATCGTCTCTTCCCGCGATTGCCCTTTGTGAATGGTTTCTGCTTTATGATTAAGCGGGCGGTCATAAATTCAATAGGTTTTATGGATGAAGAGAATTTTCCAGTAGGTTATGGTGAAGAAAACGATTACAGCATTCGCGCCAGAGATGCCGGGTTTGAATTAGCCATAGCCGATGATACATATGTCTATCATGCTAAATCAAAAAGTTTTGGGCATGATCGCAGAAAGCAACTTTCTGAACAAGGGTCTGAGACCTTAAAACGTAAGCACTCTGCGGAAAAATATAATCTTCTGGTTCGACAAGTCAAAGACACGGCAGTGTTCGATAAAATTCGTTTAGCTATACAAAAAGAAATTCATGCCGCAGATTCTAATGCCAATTGTATTGATATTTTTACTATTAAGATTTTATTTCTTCTTCCTGTTAAGGGTGGAGGTGGTGGGGCGCATTCGGTTGTTCAGGAAGTCGAGGAGATGCGTCGACTGGGTATTATTGCAAACATCGCTGTGCGACAAAAAGATTTGGCTAGTTTTTTAGATATTTACCAAGATATTGACTTAGCTGCCGACATTTTTATTGCTTTTACTGAACGGAGCTTAATATCAATCTCAGAAAGTTACGATGTTGTAGTGGGCACAATTTATCATTCGATGGAGCTTGTCACGCAGATAACTAAGGTTTTTCCACACATCCTTCCCGCATATTATGTCCAAGATTATGAGCCTTTATTCTTTCCCCCAGAGAGTAATGATTGGCACGTCGCTCGGCGGTCCTATACGTTGGGCGTAAATGCGATTTTGTTTGCAAAAACACACTGGATTATTCGAAAGGTGCAACAAGAACATGAGATCGATGTCCATAAAGTATCACCTAGTATCGATCATAAAATTTATGTCCCTTCTTTAAAATCGAAGGATTGTAAGATCCATATTGCAGCGATGATTCGCCCTCAAACGCCAAGGCGAGGGGCAAAAAGGACAATGCAAGTCCTCTCGAGGTTGATGCGAGAGTTTCATGGGGACATGGTTTGTCATTTGTTTGGCTGCTCAGAAAGTGACCCGCAATTCCAAGAACTGCAACACGATTTTGACTATATGAACGAGGGGGTTCTTACTAGACCGGATGTGGCTGCTTTGCTGAAATGCAGTGATATATTTATTGATTTGTCTGATTATCAGGCCTTTGGAAGAACAGCGCTGGAAGCTATGGCATGTGGCTGTGTAGCTATGGTCCCAAAGCATGGCGGCGCGGATGAGTATGCAATTGATGATGTTAATGCTCTTGTTGTCGACAGTTTTCGAGAAGAAGAATGCGTAGAACGTTTGCGGTCTTTGATCTTAAATAAAAAGAAACTTAGCTATATGCAAAGAATGGGGTTGCTGTCAGCTTCTAATTTCAGTGTTCATCGGGCTGCGATAAGCATTTTGAATGTATTCGGACAAGAACTTCCTAAGCATAGAAAGTGTCATCCGATAAAAAATAAACCATGTCTAGCGTTGGTCCCTTCCCGTCGAAAAGGTGGCTTACCAACTGGGTCGGGATATGTTCGCGTTATATGTCCTTATGGCAGTGCAGACATTCGGCAACAGTGGAAGGTTTCTGTTTATAGTAACGGGAAGTTGCCTATTGCAGGGGCTGCGGATGTAGTTCTAATTCAGCGTGATGCGGGTCCTATTCAATTAGATCAGCTTAAAGTGTGGCTAAGTGCTTGGCGATCGAGAGGCGGGAAAATCATATATGAAATTGACGATGATCTTTTGGATGCAGAGGGTCTTCTCCAGAGGGGTTTCGCTGGGGATATTAAGAGTTTGACCGCAAAGGTTGGTTGGCTTGCTGCAGAGGCTGATGCCGTTTTCGTTTCTACACCGCACCTGCAGAAAAAAATTCAAAAATTCAACCAGAACGTTTGTTTAACCCCCAATTTTTTAGACCCTAATCTGTGGAAGGTTGGAGAGGAGCGGTTGAATGGCTCACACTATTCCAAGAAGCGAGATAGGGATGTTATACGTATAGGTTATATTGGGACGCCAACGCATGATAAAGATCTAAGTGTCGTTGCTCAAGCTATGCAGCAAATAGAGAAAACTTTTGGTAGTAGAGTTGAGATAGAAGTGATTGGCGCTTTTCAGGATAGAGAGCCCATGTTTGGCAAGCGAGTTGGGTTGCCGAAAAAAAACGATTATCCCAATTTCGTAGACTGGCTTCATCGGCGAGTGGACTGGGATATTGGTATTATTCCCTTGGCAGTGGACGAATTTAATAAAAGTAAGAGCTATCTTAAGTTTTTAGAATATGCGGCACTAAATATGGCTGTAGTTTGCTCAAACATTGAACCATATAGATCTGTCGTGGAACATCAGAAGAATGGGCTACTGGTTGACAGTGATACGGGGGCTTGGGTTCAGACAATATCTTCATTGATTGAAAATGAAGCATTGAGAAAGAAACTGGCTGAGAGTGCATTTGTGACAGTTTCCGAGAGTCATTTATTAGCTAATGGTTCGAGTTTGCTACTTGATTTTCTAGGTGAGATACCAAGTATGAGAGGTAGTCAAAAAGCGTATTTTAAAAATTCTGGCTGAGATCACTACTGTCCCGTTCTCTCCCTAGATCCCCGGGTTGCTATCTGTACAGAGGCTCTTTCGTATGAAAATAATTATCCATATTGGAATGGGGAAGTCTGGTTCTACAGCGCTCCAAGAGTTTTTTTCCCGCTCGACAGAGGCCCTTAGTCAGCAAAAGATTTTATACCCTAAAGCCTCTCATTCAAGTATTAATCATAACTTACTTGTAGTGGGGATTTCTGAATTTAAAAAATTACCTCGTGGATTGAAGCAATATTATGGTAGCGATGCAGTGAAGGCTAGGCAGGACTATCAAAGGCAAATTCGTGATTTTGAGGCGCAAATAAAAGCCTCACGGCCCAATATTGTTTTGTTTTCAGGGGAGTTTTTATTTAGGGTCCCAGAAGATAAAATGTTTTCAGAATTTGTGGATTTTTTTTATGGTCTTGCGGATGAAGTCCAAGTAGTAGCTTACATCCGAGAACCGGCGTCTTGGTACTTATCTTTAGTGCAACAGACATTGAAAGCGTCTGGATCCTTCCCCCCTCCTTACCCCATTAGATTTCGTCCTTCAATAGAAGCCTATAGGGATGCTTTTAAAGGGCAAATGAACGTTGTTGCGTTCGAATCCTCTCAGTTGGTAGAAGACGACATCATTACCGACTTTATTCACAGGTTTATACCTGAACTTTCCTCTGTCCGCTCCTCTTTTGGGAATAAGTCAAATGAATCCATGAGCGCTGAGGCCATGTCAATCCTTCAGGATTATCGGAGGTTGATTTACTTAGATTAGGATAATGAACTCACAAAAGATACGAATCTTATTGTGAAGCTTCTACATGAAATAGAGGGTTCTGTGCTGCCTAGCAATAAGCCTAAACTAAACAATGAAATTCGAGAATGCATAGAAAAGTCATCAATCGATTTGATTTGGTTGAGGGAAGAATATGGCATTTCATACCCCCAAACAAATTATGCTGCGATTGTTCCTGAATGTGAAATATCCTTTCCAAAAGTAGCCAACGTGTCAGAAATATGTATTGTTGATAATGATAGAAGAAATGTTCTTATTTTGCACCTTCTTAATAGATTAGCTGTATGCTCAACGGCTAAGGGCACCACTTGAGAAATATGTAAGGAGGACAGTGTTTCTAGGGCTCCTCTGTTTTGCTTCAGTCGGAAACGGAGAATCAGCCCTGTTGAGTTAGTGGGTTGAAAGTTTCCCATTCCGGGGCTCTTCGGTGTTGGGCGGGGTGAAGTTTTTCCTGCCGCCGTTTTTTGTTTTCTTGCTTCTCGGACTGCTTCGAGTTTGCTGTCTCGTTCTGTGAAAATCAGCTTCTCGCGACCTTCCAGTTTTACCTTGGGGGCAACATAGCCGAGTGAGCTATGCAGCCGCTCATCATTGTAATAGCGGATGTAGTCAGTAATTTGCACCCTGGCTTCCTCAACGGATAGCGTCACCTTGGGCCGGATGCATTCATGCTTGATGGTTTTGTGCCAGCGTTCCAGTTTTCCGTTACTTTGCGGGTAGTAAGGCGATGTCCGAACGTGGGTCATGCCTGCCATCCGGATAAACGCTTTGAAGTTCTTGGCGATGAACTGAGGGCCGTTGTCGAAAATAATCCGGGGAGTGGCTTGAGGGAATTTCTCCCTGGCCCGTTGCAGAATGATTTCCACATCTTTTTCGGTCATTGCTTCGCGCAGTTCTGTTAATTGCGGCATTATTTTGGTTTAAACTGGTCGGTTTTTATCAGATTCGCTGAACTAATCCGGTCCATTCTCCACTCTCTGTGGGCGCAATTAGTAGTTTAAAAAGCTATAAGTTACAAATGCTTAGCGTTACTTTTATGGTTCAAATATCTTGAAGTTTTAACCATTTGAGATGATATGTGGTCATTATTGTCATTTTCATTGACTGTGAAAAACACCTTTTTTTGAGCTATCTAGCTGAAAATATAAGCATTTTCTGATTATTTGGTTTTTTTTCACATTATTTGAATAGAGTGCATCATCTTTTTGCTCTCAAAATCCAAAAACAACACCATCCTTGCCCTTGATCTTTAAATGCCCTTCATGACGCGATTTAGAGCCCGCAGGGGTCCGAAACTCGACATGAAGGAACTTGAACATAAAGGGATGGTATCGTCGATATGGTCCAAATAATCAGACAATAAAAGTCCATTTATCACGGCAATCAACAATTCTTGGTTGTCAGTTTTGCTTCGAGTTTCGCTATCCGCTTCTCCTCGGCTTTTTTCTGCCGGGAGTTATCTTTCTCGAAAGCGGCGGCGCCGTTCTCGAAAAATTCCTTCAGCCACCGAATAGTAAACGGTCGGTTTCAGCTGATATTGATCGCACAGATCCGAGACAGGGATCTTGTCAACCAGATGACGTTTGAGGATGGCAACCTTCTCTTGGGCCGTGTAGTTTTTCCGCTTTTTTCGCATGGTGAATTTCTCCGTTCACGTAGTCTAACTCAAACGAAGCGATTCTCCAATTCACGCTGAACCAAAACACCTCGCTGTTTCAAGTGGGTAGCCTGAAATCCATTTTGTCCGCAATGAGGTAGGCCATGTTGATCAAATTCTTAGTTGACCGGTATCCTCGGACTCTTCTCTTGGCCGATTGAATAAGGCCGTTGATAGCCTCGATGAATCCGTTGGACAGATTTGCTGTCGAACCAAGCAAGAATCCCGTTCCAATGGTTTTTGACCGTTTTGGCGACCTTTCTCACTTGGTCTATCTGACTTCGAATTGCCCAGCGGTACCAGCTTTTAAGCCGTCCTGCGCTATCCTCGCAAGTGGGGGCAAAGTAAACATCTTGCAGGGCCAACTTGAGGAGATAAGCTCGGGCAGTCTTGAGCCGGTAGTTGCAGGTAAAAGTGGCATCGCGACTGAAACCAATTTTAATATCAAGGCGCTTGTTCTCTTTGGAAAATTCAATGCTCTCAACCTCTCACGGAGGAGTGATGCCAAGAGCTACTACAAACAACGCTTCAGGATTTATGTGGATTAAACTCCGGGGTTCTGGAAATCCGCTTTCATACCATTGCCAACTCGGAATAGCGAGGAGCCAGTATTGATGAAGAATGAGCTAATTGAAAGAGCTAGACTAGAGTTACTCAAAGGAAAGACGTGGAGATATTTGCGCTATCTTCATACTCGCCACGCATTAAAATTTATTTCGGGCTGGGAAGATATGCTGGTTGTTGGTGCCGGTAGCGGATTGGCAGAAATAGCTCTTGCCATAGAATATCCAGATAAACATTTTCATCTTACAGACCATGAAAACACGACACATTCCTTTGAGTATACAAAAAAAACTACAAAAGGAATATGATATAAATAATCTGACTTTCGGAAGTTTAAATATACTACAGCCTGGAAATTGTAAATTTGATATTGTTTGTTCTGTAGAAGTTCTTGAACACATAAAGGAAGATGAGGCAGCTGCTTATAACATGAACAATCTAGCGAAAAAGTATGTATATTGTTTAGTGCCATTTGCTGAACAAGCACTCAACGAAGATAAAAAATGGAGAGAAGCCGTCTTTACTAAATTTGGACACTACGTTGCGGGGTATGATGTGAAGACATTGGTGCGGCTTTTCTCTAACCCTATTGCGATCCAGGGATGTTATTGGAGGGATGCGGGGGTTGCTTTTAGGCGGAAATTGACACACATGGAGGTTCCTGTGATAAAAAATGACTATCCTAATTTAATTAATGAAGCCGAGGGTGATATAAAAAACCGCATACAAGCAAAGCAGAAAGACGCGTTAGGGGTATGGATATTATCCGAGGTAGAGAAAGGATATTAGCTTTTCCCCAAAGCTTTATCTCTGGCGGGGATATCCTTTTGGTCCAGTGTCAGGCGCTGACCACACGAAATAGCGAAGAGTCCACTAATACAAAATAACAGTTACTCCTAAGGTAACAAGGCCCAGGAAGAATTGTTGCGCAATAGTGGACCAACTCCGTTAGGCCGGTTCGGGTTAAGGTTAAGGATCAAGAAGTACACGTACTCATGAAAGAATGGGTAAGGAAAAGGAGACAGAATTGAACGATCCACTGAAGAAATCATTTAACCATAAAACTGGCGTAGCGGTAGAAGCGTTAGCTGATTATTTGGAACTACAGAGTTATGGAATAGCCTGGAATGAAGGTGAGCGTTCTATTCCTCAAATATGGAGTATTTATCCTCCTAGGCGTTTCACACACTTCGCCCTATTGAGCCTTTATGAATTTGTTGCGTCAAATTTTATTAAAGATAAAGTCGTGTTGGATTTGGGTTGTGGAGTTGGTTATGGAAGTTATCGGTTAGGAGTTCGAGGAGCCAAGTCTGTTTATGGAATTGAACTTGATGAGAAATCGGTTTCATTTGGGCAGACCCAATTCCATTATCCTAACGTGGAAATAGAATGTAAAGATATTCACGACCTTGCAACTGACCCGCAAAAACATGGCTCTTTTGACTTTGTATATTGCTCGAATGTGATGGAGCATATAAAAGATTATGGAGAAGTTCTAAAAAACATTAGTGATCTTTTGAAGCCTGGAGGTCAATATTTTCACGTTACTCCGCCCAGTGGTAAATCTAAGGGCAACCCTTTTCACATTACTAATTTTACAATTCCGGAATGGCGAAAAATCATTGAACCTATTTTTTCAAATCAGCGATATTTTGCTCACATACCTATCCGTGATCGGGATAAAGTTATCTCAGAATACGAGTTTTCTTTCCAAGAGTGCGGTCCTTCTGACAGTGGATTTTTAAAAAGTATTAGTGGGATTATTCTCGCTACTAAATCTTGGCAAGGTTGATGTGTCCAAGTGTCTTATTCTTTCCCATGGCATTCGCAATCTGAAGTATTTAAAAGCTTTCTTGCCTGAATGCCGTAAAATTATCACAAGAGAAAGAGCTGATTTTCAAATAGTCGCCGGCTGGGGTTTTAAAAAAACTGCTGAGCAGGCGAGAAAAATTGCTCAAAAACATGCTGTTCCCTATTGGGCTCTAGAAGACGGTTTCCTTCGTTCCATTCGCTTAGGCCGTGATGGTGAGCCTCCCATGAGTCTGGTCGTTGATCCAATTGGAATCTATTACGATGCACATGCATCGTCCCAGTTGGAGCAGTGGCTTGAGGAGGGCTTTTGGTCTTCTCCTGAATTGCTAGGGCGCGCAAAATCTGTTCAGCAACAATTAGTTGACGAACGGCTCAGCAAATACAATCATTCACCAGAAAAAAATCTCTGGCCAGGCAAAAATCAAGAACGGGTTCTGGTAATTGACCAAACCTTTGAAGATATGTCGGTTGTCGGCGGGTTGGCGACAGAAAAGTCCTTTCACGATATGCTGCAAGCAGCTGTGGGTGAAAATCCTCAAGCACAAGTTGTGGTCAAAATCCACCCTGATGTTCTCGCTGGTCATCGCAAGGGCTACCTTGGTGCAATTCCCAATGATCCTCGAATCCGACTTTTAACGGAAGACGTTCACCCCTGGTGTGTTTTGGACGGCGTCTCAAAAGTCTATACAGTTAGCAGCCTGCTCGGTTTTGAGGCGTTGATTGCGGGTAAGTCAGTACGTTGTTTCGGGATGCCTTTTTATGCTGGTTGGGGCCTTACTGAGGACGAGTTCACCTGTTCGCGTCGGACTCGCAGCTGTACGCTTGATGAGGTTTTTGCTGCGGCATATTTGAAATATGCCCGCTATATCGATCCGATCAGTGGCCAGCGTTGCGAAATAGAACGGATCATCGATCTTCTTGCTGACCGTCGGCGGCATTGGTTGCAGACTCAAGGGCTGGTGGTTTGCAGTGGAGTGTCTTCTTGGAAACGCAGCTTTCTTCCAGGATTTCTTGGAAATATGAGGCGTTCTGTCCGGTTCGTCAAAAAACCAGAAACGGCTATCAATAGGGCTGCAAAGACAGGTTGCCGTTGGGCTCTCTGGGCTTCAGCCGAAACTGATGAACTGCGTCAGAAGGCAACCCAGCGAGAAGTGTCAATGATACGGGTTGAGGATGCATTCCTCCGCTCCGTGGGCCTCGGCTCCGATCTTGTCCGGCCCTGGTCTCTGGTTCTGGATGATGAAGGAATCTATTATGATGCTTCACGCCCGAGCCGGCTGGAAACCCTGCTGCGTGAAACCGAATTTTCCGACGGGTTGCTGAGACGCGCTGAAGAATTGCACCGAGGCATTCTGGAATATGGCCTGACCAAATACAATGTCGGCAATTTGAATGAAATTTCATTTGTAAGCGGCGAGAAACCTTTGGTTCTGGTTCCCGGCCAAGTGGAGGATGATGCCTCGATTTTACGTGGCTCTCCAGAAATCAAGAAAAATCTGGATCTGCTACGAGCCGTCAGAGACGCAAGGCCTGAGGCTTACATTATTTATAAGCCGCATCCGGATGTGCTGGTCGGTAATCGTCGGGGGGGGGTCGACTCCGACGAAGCGTTGCGCTGGTGCGACCAGGTCGTGACAGACGTCTCGATGAATGGCTTGCTTGATTGTATTGATGAAGTTCACACTCTGACGTCTCTAGCTGGCTTTGAGGCACTGCTGCGTGGTTGTCGGGTTGTTACTTATGGCTTACCGTTTTACGCTGGTTGGGGCCTAACAGAAGATCGCCTAAGCTGTCCACGTCGTGGGCGAAGGTTAAGCCTTGAACAGCTGGTTGCCGGGGCGTTGATTTTGTATCCGACCTATGTAGATCCTGTCAGCAATGAGGTTTGTTCGGTAGAGGATTTAATTACGTGGCTGGTCCGAAACCGACAGAATCCTATAGGACCTTCCAGGAAAACTCGCCTGATTCGCCGGTTTCAACACTGGCGACAGGGTTAAGCTGCAATCGTTCCTCAAGTTCGTATCTATTTCGATGGGTTCACAAATAAATGCAGTACGAAACAAAAAAACGCTCAGTTTTAAAAGCGCTTTCCTGGCGGACCTGGGCAACAATTACCACGGCCATCATTGTCTTTATTTTTACCGGTGAGTTTGCTCTGGCCATAACCGTCGGCTTATTTGAAGTATTTGCCAAAATGGGGCTTTACTTTTTTCACGAACGCTTATGGCAAAAAATCAATTTTGGAAAAAAAGAGATCCCATCTTTCGTTCTCTGGTTTACCGGTTTGCCGGCCTCTGGTAAAAAGGCCTTAGCTGAATCGGTTTATAAAGAATTACGCAAAGACAAACTTAAAGTAGAACGACTTGATAGTCATGATGTTCGGCCGCTTTTCCCGGAAACCGGATTTACTCCTGATGAAGTCAACAGGCACGTCAAGAGGGCTGGTCATTTGTGTGCCATGCTGGAAAAAAATGGTGTAATTGTCGTCGCTTCCTTTGTCTCTCCCTACCGACCCAGCCGCGAGTTTGCCAGAAGTATTTCCCGGAATTTCATAGAAGTCTATATGGACACCACCGTTGCTGCCTGCGAAAGTCGTGATGAGAAGGGGCATTATCTTAAAGCCCGCAAGGGCGAATATCAATATTTCCCGGGGGTTGACATTCAATATGAAGAGCCGTTTAATGCTGAAATTGTGGTCGATGCAGACAGATTGAGTCTGGAAGAATCGACACAGCAGATTGTCAGCTATTTGAAGAAACATGTCATAAAAAACAGTTAACAGATAACAGTTTGCAGTTTGCAGCTAACAGTTTACAGCTAACCGATAACCGATAACCGATAACCGATAACCGATAACTGATTTTTGCAACGGAGTTGGAAAATGTCCATGACCCATTTAAAGCAGCTTGAAGCGGAGAGTATTCATATCCTTCGCGAAGTCGCTGCGGAGTTTGAAAATCCCGTCATGCTGTATTCGATCGGTAAAGATTCTGCAGTTATGTTGCATCTTGCGCGTAAGGCTTTTTATCCTTCAAAAATCCCATTTCCCCTGCTGCATGTTGATACGACCTGGAAATTCAAGGAGATGATCGAATTTCGAGAAAAGATGCAGCAGGAATGCGGATTTGAGTTGCTGGTTTATACCAACCAGGAGGGTGCCAAGCAGGGGATCAACCCCTTTACACACGGTTCTGCTCTCTACACCGATATCATGAAGACGGAGGGGCTGAAGCAGGCTTTGGATAAATACCAATTTGATGCGGCATTTGGTGGTGCCAGACGCGATGAAGAAAAATCCCGCGCCAAGGAACGGATCTACTCCTTCAGAACCAACACACATCGTTGGGATCCCAAGAGTCAGCGACCGGAACTCTGGAACCTTTATAACGCGAAGGTAAAGCCGGGCGAGAGTATTCGCGCGTTCCCTTTGTCGAACTGGACCGAGCTCGATATCTGGCAGTACATCTATCTGGAAGATATCCAGATTGTTCCGCTCTATTTTGCCAAGGAGCGCCCGGTCGTTGAACGCGACGGCATGTTGATTATGGTCGACGATGAGCGCATGAAACTTGAACCGGGCGAAAAAGTACAAATGAAATCAGTACGTTTCAGAACCTTGGGCTGCTACCCCTTGACCGGAGCGGTTGAGTCAACCGCAGCCACCTTGCCGGAAATTATCCAGGAGATGCTGCTGACCCGCACGTCTGAGCGGCAGGGGCGTTTGATCGATCATGACTCTGCCGGAAGTATGGAGAAGAAAAAGCAGGAAGGGTATTTTTAAACGGAGTTTAAAAATAGCTGTCAGTTATCAGCTGACAGTTTACAGTTTGAATCTGAGGACTGACATCAGAAAGCTGAAAACTGATTTTTGGGAGGGGTTGTGGACATTGAAAAATTAGAGGTCTGGCAGAAGGCGCGTCGACTTTCGGTGTCGATCTATCGGGAGTTAAAAGCACTTCAGGATTTTGGGTTCAAAGACCAGATCACCCGTTCCGGGTTGTCGGTTCCAAGTAATATTGCTGAGGGGATGGAACGGACTTCAAGTAAGGAAAAACTGCAGTTCCTGAATATCGCCAGAGCGTCTTGTGCCGAGCTTCGGACACAAATTCTAATTGGCGGGGAGATTGATTACATACCTACGGTAACTGCTGAAAACTGGCTTGCTGAAGCAAAAGTGATTTCTGCCATGCTCAGCGGTCTGATGAAAGCAATAAACAGTAAACTGTAGTTGGCAGATAGCAGTTAACTGTTTGCAGTTTTTGGCATAAATCTGAAAACCGACAACTGAAAGCTGCAAACTCGATTTTTCGCAAACGGAGAATTTAATGGCACACCAATCTGAAATGATTGCCGAAGATATTCATTCATATCTCAAGCAGCAAGAAGAAAAATCGATGCTGCGCTTTATCACTTGCGGCAGTGTCGATGACGGGAAAAGTACCCTGATCGGTCGTTTGCTGTGGGACTCAAAGCTGGTTTTTGAGGATCAGTTGGCTGCCCTGGAAGTCGACAGCAAGAAGGTCGGGACGCAAGGGGATGACATCGATTATGCTCTCTTGCTTGATGGCCTGCAGGCCGAGAGAGAGCAGGGGATTACCATCGATGTCGCTTACCGGTTTTTCTCAACCGACAAGCGCAAATTCATTGTTGCAGATACCCCCGGCCATGAACAGTATACCCGCAATATGGTAACTGGCGCCTCAACCGCGCAGGTGGCGGTCATTCTCATCGATGCCCGTAAAGGAGTTCTCACCCAAACCCGTCGGCATAGTTACCTGACATCCCTGGTTGGAATTCGTAATGTGGTTCTGGCAATCAATAAAATGGATCTGGTCGATTACTCAGAAGAGCGGTTTAATTCGATTAAAAACGATTATGAAGCCTTCGCTACTCAGCTGGGGTTTGAAAGTATCACCGCGATTCCTGTCTCGGCCTTAAAAGGGGATAATATCATTGGACCCAGCCCTAAAACCCATTGGTATCATGGTCCAACGTTGCTGGCGTATTTAGAGACGGTTGATGTTGTCAATGATGTCTTATCCAAGCCGTTTCGGATGCCGGTTCAATGGGTAAATCGCCCGGATTTGGATTTTCGTGGTTTTTCCGGGACCATCGCTTCCGGAAAGGTTTCGCCGGGAGACGAGATAGTTGTGCCTTCTTCCGGGCAGACCAGCAGGGTTGCGCGGGTTGTGACGATGGACGGTGATTTGCCGCATGCGATCGCGGGTCAATCCGTAACCCTGACCCTGACCGATGAGATCGATATCAGTCGTGGGGATTTACTCTCTGCCGCAAATGAACGGCCGGCACATGCTGACCAGCTGGAAGCGCGCCTGGTCTGGATGCATGAGGATCCTCTGCTGCCCGGACGAAGTTATCTGTTAAAAACAGGGGCAACGGTCCTGGCCGCACAGATTACGGCATTGAAATACAAGGTGAATGTCAACACCCTGGAACATCAGGCCGGGAAGACTCTGGCGTTGAATGAAATTGGTGTCTGCAACCTGTCGCTCGGCAAGGCGATCGCCTTTGATCCCTATCAGGAGAATAGAGGGACGGGTAATTTTATTCTGATCGACCGCTTGACCAACGCGACCGTCGGTGCCGGGATGATCGATTTTGCCCTGCGTCGGGCCACTAACATCCATTGGCAGGCACTTGATCTGAACAAAAAAAGCCGCTCGCTGGCTAAAGCACAGAAAGCTCGCGTGCTCTGGTTTACCGGGCTCTCCGGCTCTGGCAAATCAACGATTGCCAATCTGGTTGAAAAAAAGTTGCACTCTCTCGGCAAGCACACCTACCTGCTGGATGGTGATAATGTGCGTCATGGACTTAACCGCGACTTGGGTTTCACTGATGCTGATCGAGTGGAGAATATCCGTCGGGTCGCTGAAGTGGCGAAGCTTTTTGTCGATGCCGGAATTGTTGTTCTTGCGTCTTTTATTTCGCCATTTAAAAGCGAACGACAAATGGCGAGAGACATGCTGGAAGATGGCGAATTTTGGGAGATTTACGTCAGCACACCGATCGACATTTGTGAAACACGGGATGTCAAAGGTCTGTACAAGAAGGCTCGCTCTGGGGAGTTGAAAAATTTTACCGGCGTCGATTCTGTTTACGAAGTCCCGGCAAGCCCGGAGCTTGTAGCGGAAGCTGGAACAACGTCGGCAGAGGAGATAGCCGAAGAGATCGTACAGAAGCTTCTGGCTGAGAATGGTGCACAACTTTTACCTGAGGGATCGATGTGGTAAGAAGTTCCTTGAAACAATTTTCGCTGGGAAATAGAAATGAATATTGATCTCACCGTTCTGCAAAACATCGCCCGGAGCGCGGGCGACGCTATTATGGCGATTTATGATTCCGAGTTGACCGTGCAGTACAAAGAGGACCAATCTCCCTTGACTGCCGCGGATCAAGCCTCTCACCGGGTGATTGTCGCCGGTTTGCAGCAGCGTTGGCCGGATATTCCGATTTTGTCGGAAGAAGGGGCAGCGCTCTCTTATGCAGAGCGTAAAGACTGGCGTTGTTTCTGGCTGGTAGATCCCTTGGACGGGACGAAAGAATTTATCAAAAAAAACGGAGAGTTTACTGTCAATATTGCCCTGATTGAAAATGGCCGGCCGACAATCGGTGTTGTGTACGCTCCTGCGCTGAATAGGCTGTATTCTGGCGACAGGGCCGGTGGGGCCTGGGTCCAGTGTGGAGAAGAAAGTCCCGTCCCCATAGCTGTTCGCAGGACAGTTGATGATGATGGTTTAACGGTCGTTATGAGCCGTTCACATCCTTCCCCTGAGCTGGAAGACTATCTGCAGGGGATCAAGGTCAAAGAAGCCCTTCCGGTCGGGAGTTCCCTGAAGCTTTGTGTGGTTGCCGAGGGGAAGGCAGATCTCTACCCCCGTCTGGGGCCAACGATGGAGTGGGATACTGCGGCTGGTCATGCTATTGTGGAGGCCGCCGGGGGCACTGTCCAGACACCCGACGGGGATGTTTTGCTATACAATAAAGAAAACTTGCTGAATCCGTTTTTTATTGTTTCAGCACGGTAGTAAAAACTATGGGCTTTAGTCCAAGACTTTTAGTTGCTGCTCATATTTCGTCATTCCCGCGAATGCGGGAATCCAGGGATTGTCGTGGGGCTGGATCCCCGCATTCGCGAGGATGACGATTGATGCGGGTTGTGACTTTGCTGGTAAAGGGATTTTCAGTCCCGATTCAGCCCCTGCACTTTCAGTGCAGGGTGGTTTGTTGAAATCCATTGGGTATAAGTTAACCTTACAGCTTTAACTCTTATCGGCATCTGCAGTCTTACGCCGTTGGTAGCATTGGAGGCAGGGGGAATGAAACGATCTTACCTGTTTTTACAGGGACCGCACGGACCTTTCTTGAAGGAATTGGGCCGTAAGCTTCACGATAGTGGTGCCGCAGTGCTCCGGGTCAATTTCAACGGCGGTGACTGGGTCGACTGGAATGGGGCTGATGCTATCAGTTTTACCGGTTCGCAGTATGACTGGCCGGCCTATGTCGCCGAGCTGCTTCGGCGCTACCAGGTTACTGACTTGGTAGTTTTCGGTGACTGCCGCAGCCTGCACCGGATTGCGATTGAACAATCCAGAGCTTTCGGTGTCCAGGTTCATGCCTTTGAGGAGGGTTATTTTCGGCCTGACTGGATCACTCTTGAAGAAGGGGGCGTCAACGGCCATTCACCACTCTGCACCGATCCTGATTGCTATCTCTCTTACCAGAACGAAGAGCGGGAGCCGGCCAGCGAGAAAGTCGGCCCGTCGATGCGCTGGATTCTTTTTTATTGTATCCGCTATTATCTGGTTAAATCTTTCTTCTCCTACCGGTTCCGCCGCTATATTCGCCATCGTCCCTATCGACCCTACCAGGAACTGCTGCTCTGGCTGCGCTATTTAGTGCGGATGCCGTTGTTGAGAAGTCGATCAAAGCAGCGGATACGATTTTTACGTCAGCGGGGTAACCCCTATTATCTGGTCTGCCTGCAACTGGACAGCGATGCCCAGTTATACGTGCATTCGCAATATCTCAGCGTTGCTGAATTCATCAACCAGGTTTTACGCTCTTTTGCTGCCGATGCCCCGCCTGACAGCCTGCTGGTATTTAAAAAACACCCACTTGATCCGAGTGCGGTCTCCTATGAAACCCTGGTCCGCCTTGAAGCCTATTCGTTGGGGATCAGGGATCGGGTTGTTTTCCTGCATGCGGGTGATTTGCCTCGCTTGATGCAGGACTCTCAGGGGGTCGTTGTGGTCAACAGTACGGTCGGTACTTCGGCGCTCCACCATGGAAAACCGACCATCGCTTTGGGCACGGCGATTTACGATATCCCGGGCTTAACCTGGCAGGGGGGGCTGGAGCGATTCTGGAGCGAGGCGACTCCGCCGGATCGAGAGCTCTATCGGGCGTTTCGTTCCTGTCTGAACCGAGGCGTCCTGATCAACGGCGGTTTCTTCAATCCCCGAGGGCGTAAACTTGCCCTGGCCGGGGCGCTGCGGCGCTTTCAATCCTGGACAGAAAAAGAGCAGTCGGCGGAGCTACCGAAAAAAGTGGTGCCGTTCAGAAGGTCTGCCGAGGAGCGTTTTAGTGACTCTGCCTAGCAGTCTGTACTCTCCGGCATGTCGATAGATTTTTCATCCCGCAGCTTTTCGGAAACCGTTGCTGGCCCGGCAACCGCTCCATGTTTGCTGGTCGATGCCGGGATCGAAACAATTCGCCTCAATTTTTACGCCGATCTTGCGCAGCGACCGCAGCAGTGGTCTTTTCCTGCCAACAGAGGCCTGGCGGCAATCGAATCCGCGCTTCAGATCCCCCCTGAAACAGCCATTTATCTCACTGGAAAACTGCAGGATGTCGTCAAGCGACATTTCAGTCATGGTGAAGTTTTCTCGCCGTTGGCGGTTCTCTGGTCCGCGGCGGCAGAAAACGCCGCAGCGATATCCGTCGCTGTTCTTGACCTGTCCGCGTCCGGTTATGCTCTGGTCGGAGTTAATCCCGGCGGTTCATTGAAGGACGACCTGCTGATTACCAACCCCCGTTGCGGCTCCGGAACGGGGATCAACCTGGACCGGGTGCTGCGCAAGCTATCGATCGAACAAGAGCAGGTCGATACTGTGCTGGCAGCTTACCTGGGTGCTTCCGGTGAAACCGCACGGCTGGCAATCCCGGTCCGGGCCGATCGCTGTGGCGTGTTCGCTTCGTCGGCAACCGTCTCCGATAAAAATCAGGGGATCCCGATCGATTTTGCCCTGGCGACAACCCTCAAGTCGGAAGTTCTCAAGGCTTGCAAACACCTGAATACCGGCTTTGACCGCGTCTGGTTGACCGGCGGGGTTTTTCGCTGGCAGTTCGCTCGCGATTGTGCCGCCGATTATCTCGCCGGTTTGGGCATTGAATCGATTCACTATGATGAGTCCCGACAGTTGGTTTTTCAGGGATTGCTGCGCTTAAGCAGCTCGGTCGCGAAAAAATCGACGGAAGTGATTTTACCGCCTGTTGATCGACCGGTCAGCGCGAAACGTTATCCCCCCTTTGCCGAAGTGCGCCGATCTCTCAGCGCAAAACAGCTGTTTCATCGTCAGCAGCCTGACTCTTCGTACTCGTTTAACTGCGCAAGTTTGAAACAGCAACCGGTTCTGCTCGGCATCGATGTTGGGTCGACCATGGCCAAGATCGTCATCAGTACTGCCGAACAGCAAGTCCTTTACCGGGCGGCCTACTCCAATGCCGGAGATACCATAGAAACCATCAAGGCGATTTTTCGGGATTTGCAGCAACAGGGAATCGCGGCGTTGGCCGTATTGCAGGTGGGCCTGACCGGCAGCGCCCGCTATCAGATTCAACAAGCACTGATCGCGACCTACCCACAGCTGGCCGATCGGGTCAGGGTGCTGGTGGAAAACTATGCTCATGCGCGTGGCTCTGTCGATCTGGCGCGGGAATACCTTGCTGAACTGAAAGGTAACGGCGTATCAGAGCTGAATGAGGAGCTCTGCCTGCTGGTCGATGTCGGCGGCGAGGATACCAAAATCTCCAGTATTGACCTGCGACGGGGTGACCTGTACGACAATGCGATGAACAGCAAGTGCTCGGCGGGAACCGGCAGCCTGCTCGATACCCTCGCCGATCTGTTCGCGATCGATGATATCAGTGTCGCGGCGCAGCAAGCCATGGATGCTCCACAAGCTGAAGCACTCAATGCGACTTGCGCGGTTTTTCTTCTGGAACATGCCCGGCGCCTGCAGGCCGAAGGGCGCAGCCAGGCGGAGATTCTGGCGGCGGCGGTCTGGGCGATTGTCGAAAACATGGCCCGCAGCCTCTGGTCGCAGATCCACCTGCCGCCGAATACCCTGATTCTGCTCCATGGGCAGACCATGCAGAGCGACCCGTTACCATTGGCGATAGCGCATCGATTACAGAGCTTTCTCGGTGGCGCGGGCTACTGTCTGGTGCCGACCGATCCCGGACACCGTGCCTGCCTGGGGCTGATCCGAACTCTGGCTGAGCTGCCGCCGGCGGAGCCGGTTGCTCTGGCGTTGGCGGTTTTTGTCGATAAACAGTTCTCCCGTCGGATTACCCAGTGCCGAGGAGCCGTCTGTGGCGATCAGAATGCCCGCTGTTACCGCTCACTGCTGACGGCGGTCGATGCCCGGGGAGAGCAGTTCAAGCTCGGCCTCGGCGGCTGCGCGGCGATCAACGAACTGCCCTTTTCGGGTGCGCAGAACCGTTCCGGCGTGCGGGACAGCTGTCGTGATATCTGGCAGTTTCAGGCTGCGCAGCTTCCGGTTTCAGCTGCCGCTGACCGGCTGGTGATCCCCCGCAGCTTCGCGGTGTCAGAATGGGCGCGATTCTTTGCTTCGCTGTTTGAACCTTGTGAGATCCCGGTTCATGTCGATGCCCCGGTGGATGCCGATATCCTCCGTGCCCAACCACATTTCAGGATCGACAGCTGTGCCCCGCATATCGGTGTCGTCGGCCAGTTCCTGCGTCTGGCAGAACAGCCTCACGGAGTGATTCTGGCCCCGCAGATCGAATTTCTGCCGGTCAAGGGGAAATCCCTCGGTCGCACCTGCACCATCAATCAGGGCGGCTTCGCGGTTGCGCAAGGGTTGGCCAAGGCCGCTTATCCGCAGAGTCGGATTGAACTTTTTTATCTCGATCTGAAGATCGCCGACCTTGATCTGCTGGCGCATAAACTCTATACGAAATTACTCCCCATCTACCGGCACTACGGCGTTGAGATGCCCTTTGAACGTTTTCTGCCGCTGGTTCATCAGGCGATGGCTGCGCAGCGGGAGTTCCGGCGCCAGACCGCCGACTACGCTGCCGAATTGGCGCAACAGGCGCTGGCTGCCGGGCAGGGAATTGCCCTGGTTCTCGGCCGGGAATATATTCTCAACCCCGGGGTCTTCGACAGCCATGTCGGTCGTTTGCTGCGTGACAAGGGGTTGGTCGGGATTCCCGGCTATGTGCTGAACGCCGATTGTGATCCGACCTTTGACCATCTCTACTGGCGCAACGCCCACCTGATTGCCAGTTTGGCCGCAGCTGTGGCTCAGCGCCGCCTGCATGAAATAATCCCGCATCAGGGGCTGAGCGAAGTTTTCCGGTATTACGAGCAGAGGGACGAACTGTTGCCGCTGGTGCAGGTCTCCACTTTCCTCTGCGGTCCCGACAGCGTCACCAATCCGCTGATCAGCGAAT
Source organism: Deltaproteobacteria bacterium (assembly GCA_024280335.1). GTDB lineage: Bacteria > Desulfobacterota > Desulfuromonadia > Desulfuromonadales > Geopsychrobacteraceae > Malonomonas. The sequence continues at coordinate 51,039 of JAJRQI010000013.1, read as the reverse complement.
TGGTGAAAAACCGGCCCTACCTGCGAATTCAGTCCGATGCCGCTATCAAGGAGTTGGCGCACCTGGAAAATCGTCTGAACACCTATGTCAAACAGCTGGCGGCCAGCGGACGGCAACGGATCAATTTCGTCGGCACAGACAGTTTCGACGTGCAGCTGCTCGACATGCTGGTCAATCGGCAACCGCTCGACCCGAAAACTGACCTGATCTGTTTCCCGACCCTGGCCGACAACCGATCGCTATTGGCCGTTATCCGCAGTGCGGGGTTCGACTGCCTGGAGAATTACCGGGATGATTACAGCTTGCAGGGGCTTATCGAGCAAGGGCGCTCGGTTGCCGGTGACAGTGTCTGCGCCCCCCTGGCGGCGGTCTTTGGTGATGTGCAGAACGCCATCAGCCGTTTTCAACGGTTGCGTGACACCGAACCCGACCTCAAAGATAAAAAAAGGTTGCTGATTTTCAACAACAAGGGGCTCGGTCCCTGTCGACAGGGGCAGTATGTTGAAGCGCACAAAATATTCCTACAGCAGGCCGGTTCTTGCGGCACAGATAAATCGACCGTCGAGAATGAAGAGCGTGTCATCCAGTTTTTGGTCGGGCATGAAAATGAGGGTTTCAACACCGGGTTCCCGCGCTGGGTTTTTCTGCGCGGAGTCCAGGCAACCATCCTACAGGGGGTTTTGCACCAGTTGCTGGCAGAGGGCTCGGCACGCTGTCAGACTGTTGACGAATATCGCGAATTTCTCCAGGCGTATGCTGTGCTGAAAGCTGAATTGAACCGGTTGATTGAATCTTCATCGGCTCCGAGCGAGCGGGCGTTGCGCTGCTGCGAACGTTCACGGGGGCTCCCCGGCATTGCCCCGCTGGTGGCTTTTTTGGCCTATCGTTTCCATCGCAACCCGCTGCGCGACCCGTTGCGGCGTTTTCAGCAGCGCTGGTGCCGACGGCCTATTCCTGCTTCTCACCTGCGGATCCATATTGATGGCGAGGCCTATATGCGCACGGCACAGTTTGAGGATCTGCATCAAGGGCTGCTGGAAATTCTCGGGCCGGGACGTTTCCATCTGACTTATACGCCGCTCTGGGGTTTTCTGGAATACAAGCTGGCCGGGATGCTGATGCGCTCGAAAGAGGGGATTGCCGAGAGTCGTGCGGAAATCCGGCTGGCCGAAGCGGAGGATTTTATCCGTGCCCGGCGGAAGTTTCTGCGCAAGAAGCAGAAACGTTATCTGGGGGTCAGCTGTGTGCATCTGGCCTTGCGGCAGCTGCTTGCCGCACCGCTCTATCGTGCCGCCGGAATCCCCCTGCCTGAACCGCTGCCGAAGGTGCTCGAAGCCGCCCGCAAGATTATTTCTACCCGACGACCGGGCGGCGAACTGATCCCCTACGTCGGGGAGGCGGCGCTGAAATTACAGCAGGGCTACGACCTGATCCTGAATGTTGCCCCTGAAGGTTGTATGGTCTCGTCGATGGGGGAAGTGATTACCCCGGCGATCTACCAAGCATTTCCCGAAGCCAGGGGGAAGATTCAACCGCTCTTCTCCCAGCAGGGGGATGTCGACCGGGAAAAACTCAGTCAGGCGCTGCTGCAGGCACTGGGTCCGGAGCGGATGCATGGCGGTTAGTTGTCACGTTAGTTTTAATCATAGTAACTTCCTCAGTACCTCAGCAAATGGCCTCGCGCTGCCCACTCCAGGGGCCGCATAAACCCATCCCTGGGGCTTGTCTGACGCCATCCTGGCGCCAGACACCCCTGAAGTGGACACCCCGAGTCCACCGAGCTGAATAGCAACTAATCATATTTCTTTTCGGGGAAAGTCAGAGGATTCCATGATGCAGATCAGGGTGAAGTTGAGCGGCGCCTTTCGCGTCGGTCGTTTTAAAGAAGAGGTTCTCGAATGTCCGCAAGGAACCAGCATCCGTCAGGTGGTCGAGCGTTTGCAACTGCCGGAACAGATTCTTGGTATTGTACTGATTAACGGTGTGCATGCAGATTTCGAGGATCTGTTGCGTGATGGCGACAGCTTGACCCTCCTGCCGATTGTCGATGGTGGCTAAGCGGATAGTTTCTGCTGATCGACCTATTTTATCCGACAGTTAACCCCGTCTGTTTCCGCCTGTTTACCCGTTATTTCTCTAATCGCCTACCCGCAACAAGTCAATAATACAGCGTAAATACTTCAATCTCCGGCCGCAACGGATTAACGAAAAAAAATTTCGACAAAATCTTGAATAATTTTAAATTGAGGTTTTAATTAAAATATAGATTTATTGTTCCATCACGCTAGTTAAAACTATGGGTTTGAGTCCAAGGCTTACGGTTGCGACTCATTTTCGTCATTCCCGCGCAGGCGGGAATCCAGTGGTTTTATGAGGCGTGGATCCCTGCGTATTCGCGAGGATGACGGTCTTTGATCTTGGTTTTAAGGGACTTTCAGTCCCCATCAAACCTCTGCACTTTAGTGCAGAGTGGTTTAGTAGTGAATGCCTTGCACTTGGGCTGTACTGCTCGAAGCACGAATCTGGCTGCAGGGGGGATTGATGATTTATCATGCTCTGGAAATTCTTCGTAGTGAGACCAGCGACTATCTCAAATCATTACCTGAGCTGAATATCACCGGCAATAAAATTGTTGCGCTGTCAAATGTGGCCAAGGAGGATGGTGCGATCGCGATCCCGGAGAACAGTCTCGGGCTGTCGTTGGCCAATATTGAAGAAGAGCGGGTGGTGCGCGATCTGCAATCCCACCGCAGCCACGCCGACGGCAGCATCAGCCACATCAACCCGGAGATCCGCCTCAACCTGTTCATCCTGTTCACCGCAAACTTCACGGACTATAAAACCAGTATGCAGTTTATCGCCGGTGTGGTCCGTTTTTTTCAACGCAAGAACGTCTTTACTCCGACGACCTCTCCGGCGATGCATGTCGGGATTGAGCGTTTGCTGGTGGAACTGCAGCCGCTCAATCTGGAGCAGCAGAATAATCTCTGGGCGGCGCTTGGCGCCAAGTATCTGCCGTCGTTGCTCTATAAGGTTCGCGCTGTCAGTTTTCAGGAAGGGCAGGCAACCGATCAACAGGCGCCGATCACCAGTATTCAGATCGTCGGCAAAGGGAAGGAGCCGGGATGAGGATCGATTTTCAACCGGCTTTTGCCGTAGAGGTGAAGCATGAGTACTACCCGGATGGGATCAGTGCCGACTTCAGGATTGTGCCGACGTTGCACTCGCAGCAACAGCTGCAGAATTATGGCCTGTTGTTCAAGGAGCTGCCGGGCGGTTTCGTGGTGCTTTATGAAACGACCGGCGGTGCCGGTTCGTCGGCAGCAAAGCGCAAGATTGAAGAGCCGCTGGCCCTCTCTTTTCTCCTCGAGGCGAAGTCTCCGTTTCTGCTCAATTATTCCAACCTTCCTCTCGATAAAAGTGCCGATCAGATCTTCTTCCTGAGCAATCGGCGGAAAAATCTCAATGCCGGGAAACGCTTGCTCAGCGCCGATCCGCTTGCTGAATTCATCTCCCAGACGGACCTGCTGGCCCTGCGAGCGCAACGTTTTCAGGTTGAACGGAAGACGGACCAAAGTTCGGCGGTCTGGCAGCTGTTCGACGCTCAGGGAACCTTGCTGCACAGAGAACGGGTCCAGAGCGTTGCCGGGCTCTCCAGCTATCGGGTCGACCTTGCCACGCGGCAACCGGGGGTTTATCAGCTGCTCCATGACGGTGTGACTCACCTGCAGTTTTACGCCGCCGACCGTCTGCTCGGTGAATATCCCTTCGGTCTGCTCGAGATCGCCGCCGATCCGAGCGTTACGGATGAATTTTCATTTGTCGATGGCAGCGGCAATCCGCAGTTTCGTCGCTACCAGATCAAACTGCAGGCGCGCAAGACCACCTGGGAATATTTTGTCGTCGCCAAATATGAGACGCAGCTGAAGCCGCAGGATCTGAGTGTGACCCTGGAGGATCCTGCGGTGGACTTCGCTCGGCAGGCCGCAGTGGAGCTGGCGGACGGCAGCCGCGCCATTCCGTTTATCGCCGATAAGCCGCTGCCGCTGACCCGGCGACCGCTCAAGGGGATTGCTTTACACAAGAAGAAGGGGCCGACAACGCCGAAGCTGGAGATTGTCGACCTGCCGAATCCATCGATCACCGAAGTCATCCCGGTGACGGCAGAGAAGGTGGTTTCCAGGGTTTATGTTTATGTGTGATTATTGATAATTATCTAAAGTTATCGATAAATAGGAAGATTTAAGGTTAACCCTAACCGAATGAGGGATGTGAAATGGCGACTTACAAGACACCCGATGTTTACGTAGAAGAGATCTCTCTGTTCCCGCCGTCGGTTGCCGAGGTGGAAACCGCCGTCCCGGCATTCATCGGCTACACCGAGAAGGCGGACAGAAACGGTGAGAAGCTGACCATGAAGCCGACGCCGGTGCGTTCGATGATCGAGTTTCAGCGCTTTTTCGGCGGCGGACCACCGATCACCCCGACGGTCAAGCTGAACGATGACAACTCGGTTGCCGAGGTCGACCTGGGGAGCAACAGCTTCTATCTGTACGACAGTATGCGGATCTATTTTGATAACGGCGGCGGCAAATGTTATCTGGTCTCGGTCGGTGACTACAGTTCTGCGCCGACCATCGGCAACGCGACCAGCGGCATCCTCGGCGGGCTGAAAACCCTGGAGAAAGAGGATGAGCCGACCATCCTGCTCTGCCCCGATGCCACCCTGCTCTCCGGGACCGATCTCTACCAGTTTCAGCAGCAGGCGCTGGCGCAGTGCGGCAAGCTGATGGACCGGGTGACCCTCTGCGACCTGAAGGACAGCGGTGACCTCAATATCGACAAGGTCGCCTTTCGCAACAATATCGGCATCAAGAACCTCAGGTACGGCGCTTCCTATCTGCCCTGGTTGAAGACCTCCTATACCAAGGCGATCAAATTGCGCAATGTGACCCTGCAGCGCGCCTCGACCGGCGGCAGCCTCAAACTGCAGAACCTGACCAAGGATGCGGCCCTCAAAGCCTTTATCAGCGGCGATCTGAACGCAGCGATCCAGGCGGCCAAGGATCTGCAGAGCAACCTGATCGACAACTTTACCAGCGGAGACAATCAGACCCTCAAAGAGCAGTTCGGACAACTGGATGACAGCTTCAAGGCGGGGCAGGCGTACGCGACTGTCGACAGCTTTCAAACGGCAATCCGCGGTTTGTACAGTTTGGTGCTCGACGTGCTGCACGCCATGTTGACCGGCTATCGCAACGGCATCACGGAAACCGCTGATTTCAAACTGCAGACCGATCTCGACACCATCGTCAAAAACAACGAACTGCAAAAGGATTTCCAACTGCTGCTTGAGCATCACAACGCCAGCATCGGCTTTACGACCGGCAAGATATTTGTCACCAGCGGTGCGCCCGGAACCCGCTTGACCGCGACCATCGCGGCACTCAACAGCATCACCGGCAGCAGTCTGACCGATGCCTTGACCGCCGGCGCCGTCAACGACCGTTACGCTGCCGCCGCCGATGCCGACGCCAAGGCGAGTATCGCCCTCGAAGCAGCGCATATGGCCTTCGGCGGTTTGAATACTGCGCTGGCAGAATTGATCGCTTCGGCGGCCGACTATGAAGCGACCTTCGACGGTTTGCTGGTCGAACGGTTTGCGACCTACAAGAACATCGTCAAAGGGATCAACGATAAACTCAGCGTCCTGCCGCCGAGCGGTGCAGTTGCTGGAATCTATGCCTTCACTGACCGGACCCGCGGGGTCTGGAAGGCGCCGGCCAACACCAGTCTCAGTTCGGTGAACGGCCCTTCGCTGAAGATCGATGCCCAGGAGCAGGAAGACCTGAATGTCGATGTCAATGCCGGGAAGTCGATCAACGCAATCCGCGCATTCAGCGGCAAAGGCACCTTGGTCTGGGGTGCTCGCACGCTGGCCGGAAACGACAACGAGTGGCGCTATATTTCGGTCCGGCGTTTCTTCAATATGGTCGAGGAGTCGGTAAAAAAATCGACCTACTGGGCGGTTTTTGAGCCGAACGATGCCAATACCTGGATCAAGCTGAAGACGATGGTCGAAAATTATCTGATTCAGAAATGGCGTGACGGTGCCCTGCAGGGTGCCAAGCCGGAACACGCCTTCTTTGTCCGGATCGGCCTGGGTGAAACCATGACCGCACAGGATGTGCTGGAAGGGCGGATGAACATAGAAATCGGTATGGCGGTGGTCCGGCCTGCCGAGTTCATCATCCTCAAATTCTCGCATAAGATGTTGGAATCATAGTGGCGCACAGCGAGTTTCGACTAAACGCAGCAAGTTGATAAGGAGACAGATCGATGGCTGATTATCCTTTGCCGGTTTTTCATTTTCAGGTTCAGTGGGGCGGCACCAAGATCGGTTTTGCCGAAGTTGCCGGGTTGAACATAGAAACCCAGGTAATCGAATACCGTGACGGCACCAGTCCGACCTACTCGCCGCTCAAGATGCCGGGCATTCCCAAGTACGGCAATATCACCCTCAAGCGGGGAATTCTACCGAACGACAACGAGTTCTTCGACTGGCTCAACAGCACCAGCCTCAACAAGGTCGAACGGCGCGATCTGGCGATCAGTCTGCTCAACGAGAAGCATGAGCCGGTGGCCACCTGGAAAGCGGTCAACGCCTTTCCGGTCAAGGTCGAGGGGCCGGGCTTGAAGGCGACCGGCAACGAGGTGGCGATCGAGTCGATCGAGATCGCTCACGAAGGACTGAGCATCGAAAACGGTTAGCCGATGAGTATTTACTACCCACCGGTCGGCTTCCATTTTCGGGTCGAGTTCAGCCTGACCGGGCTGAGCAACCGGGACAACCGTTTTCAGGAGGTCGGCGGATTGTCGGCTGAGCTGGGGGTCGAGGAGTTGCAGGAGGGCGGAGAAAACCGTTTCATCCACCGCCTGCCGACCCGGCCGAAATACGCCAACCTGACTCTGAAGCGGGGACTGCTCATCGATTCCGGGTTGATCCAGTGGTGCCGTGACGCCATCGAAAACTTCAGCTTTGCGCCGACGACGGTCAACGTCACGTTGCTCAATGCAGAGCATGAGCCGCTCGGGCCGGTCTACAATTTCGTCCGGGCTTATCCGGTCAAGTGGGCGGTGTCCGATTTTAAGGCACAGGAGAACGGGTTGGTGGTCGAGACGCTGGAGCTTGCCTATCAGTACTTCACCCGGATATCCAGCTGACAGGAGGACTTTATGCCGGTACAGGTCAACGAAATCGTCATCCGTGCCGTGGTTGAGGGGGATGAGTCTCGGCGCCGCAGCACCGCACCGCAAACGCAGCGCGCCGAAATCATCAACGAGTGTGTTGAACAGGTGCTTGAAATTCTCAAAAATCAGCAGGAAAGGTAGCCAGCCGTGCCCGCACCGAACAAAGGTGAACTGGAAAAGTTACTGATCAAGGCTTACACCGAGGCGGATTACAGCGGAGCGCCGGTGGCCGAGTTCAAGGTCGACTTCAATCCCCAGGAGTACGGCCAGGTTTACGATGTCGAGTACCAGCGCCAGCAGGGGGAGGGGACCACCGGCAGTCCGCTGGTGTTCCGCAAGGTCAAGCCGCAGGAGTACCGGTTCAAGCTGATGTTCGACGGTACCGGCACCAGCGGCAAGAAGGTCGAGGTCTACGACCGGATTCAGGAGTTCTTCCGCGTCACCGGCTACGATGGTGAAATCCATCGGCCGCGCTATCTGAAACTGCTCTGGGGCAAGCTGGAATCGAAGTCCGTGCTGCTCAAGGCCGATATCACCTACAAGCTGTTCTACAGTGACGGTCGCCCGTTGCGGGCGGTGATGGATGCGACCTTCAGCGAAAATGTCGATGACAGCACCCGCGCGGCAGAAGCCAATGATCAGTCCCCCGACCTGATGCGGCGGCTGACGGTCAAGGCCGGAGACAGTCTGCCGCTGCTCTGCTACCGCGCCTACGGCGACCCGAACTATTACCTGGAGGTCGCCAGGGTCAATCAACTGGAGGATTTCCGTCGTCTGCAGGTCGGGCAACAACTGATTTTTCCGCCACTGGAGAAGGGTGCAAATGCCTAGCGAGCGGGTCATAGAGACTCAGGCGCCGACCGATCGGCCGACCTTCAGCATCCGGATCGAAGGACAGGAGATCCCGCGTGAATATCAGGTCGCGGCGCTGACCGTGGTGAAACGGGTCAACCGGATTGCCACCGCAAAGTTACTGCTGCTTGACGGCGATCCGGCCAGCGGGGATTTTGCCGTCAGTAACGCTGAGCTGTTCGTGCCGGGCAAGTCGCTTGAGATCAGCGGCGGCTACCATTCGCAGGAGCAGTCGCTGTTCAAGGGGATCATCACCGGCCACGGTATCAAGGCCCGACCGGGGCGACCCTCCTATCTGACGGTCGATTGTCGTCACAGCGCGTTTCGCATGAGTCTTTATCGGCGCAGCGCCTATTTCAGTGACATGAAAGACAGCGAGGTTTTCAGTCAGCTGCTCGGCAACTATTCCATCGCCAACGAGATCGCCGCGACCTCGGTTGAACACGCTGAGTTGGTGCAGTTCAACTGCAGCGACTGGGATTTTTTGCTGACCCGCGCCGAGGCCAACGGCCTGCAGGTGTTGACTAACCGGGAAGTGTTGCAGATTGCCAAACCAGATTTTTCCGCCGAGCCGTCCCTGACCCTGACCTACGGCGCGACCCTGCTCGAGTTCGAGGCGGAGATCGACGCCCGCGAACAGCTGGCAGCGGTCAACAGCGAAGCCTGGGACTTTGCCGGTCAGGAGTTACTCAATAGTACCGGTGAGGCCGAAGGGGTGGTTGCTCCCGGCAACCTCGCTGCTGCCGATCTGGCCGGAATCGCCGCACAGGAAGCGCCGGTGCTGAAACATGGCGGCCAGTTGAAAGAGGAGGAGCTGCAGGCTTGGGCTGATGCCCGGCTGCAGAGAAGTCGTTTGGCCAAGGTGCAGGGGCGCGCCAAGTGTACCGGCGTCAACCTGCAGCCGGGCGAGCTGGTCGAGCTGCAAGGGGTGGGAGAACGTTTTAACGGCAGCGCTTTTGTCTCCGGGGTGCGGCACGAATTCAGTCGCGGCCCCTGGACCACCGATCTCCAAATCGGCCTGCCGCCGGACGGCTTTGCCGAGCAATATGCCGTCAACAGCCCCCCGGCTGGCGGGCTGCTGCCGGCGGTAGCGGGGCTGCAGATCGGCATTGTGACCTCGCTGGAAGATCCCGCCGACGAAGACCGGATCAAAGTGCGAATCCCGACCGTTTCCAGTGAGGAGGAGGGTGTCTGGTCGCGCATCGCCTGTCTCGACGCCGGGGAACAGCGCGGCACTTTCTGGCGACCGGAGATCGACGATGAAGTGGTGCTCGGTTTTCTCAACAGCGATCCGCGCGACGGCATCATCCTCGGCATGCTCAACAGCAGCGCCAAACCGGCGCCGCTGACCGGCAGTGATGACAATCACGAAAAGGGGATCGTCACCCGCAGCGGTATGAAAATGCTCTGGAACGACGAACAGGTCAGCCTGACCATTGAAACCCCGGCGGGCAAGAAAATCGTCCTGGATGAGGACGCCGGCAGCATCCTGCTCGAAGATGAAAACGGCAACAGTCTGACCCTTGACGGTGATGGGATCCGTTTCGAAAGTGCCAAGGATATCAGCATCAAGGCGAGCGGTGATCTTCATCTGGAAGGGACCGGTATTTCGCTCGCCGCCAGCGCTGATTTCAAGGCGGAAGGGGGTGCCGGTGCAGAAATAAGCTCCGGCGGAGCGACCGTTGTAAAAGGCTCGGTGGTGCAAATTAATTGACGCTGAAAGGAGATCCGCTATGCCCGCAGCAGCACGCGTCGGTGATCTTTCGAATCATGGTGGCAGCATCATCGGCCCTGGTGAGCCGAGCGTGCTGATCGGCGGCATGCCTGCTGCGGTATTGGGAGACAATCATGTCTGCCCGATTCCGCCGCCTAGTCATCTGCCGACGGTCAGCCCTTTTCCGGTCGGCAGCTCAAGCGTGTTGATCGGCGGCAAACCGGCGTTGCGGGTCGGCGATAGCTGTCTCTGCGGTGCCGGTGCTGCGCTCGGTTGCCCGACCGTGCTGCTCGGCTGAAAGGTGAACAGATGAGCAACCTTGACGATACAGACAACCCTTTCCTCGGCACCGGCTGGAGCTTCCCGCCCCGTTTTTCGAAAATAAGCAAAGGGCTGGAGATGGTTTCGGGCGAGGATGACATTCAGGAGAGTTTGCATATTCTGCTGGCGACCCGGGTCGGCGAGCGTTTTCTGCAGCCGAAGTACGGCTGCAATCTCGATGAACTGCTCTTCGAACCGCTCAACACCACGCTGAAAACCTATATCCGCGGACTGGTCAAGCAGGCGATCTTGCGATACGAGCCGCGCATCGAGCTGGAGGACGTACTGATCGAAACCCTCGACGAACCGGCCGGGAAGATTGAGCTGGTGGTTTACTACCGGGTGCGGGCGACCAACTCGCGCAACAATCTGGTGTTTCCGTTCTATCAAGCTGAGGAGACCGGATGAGTAACACTGCACAACAGAAGTGTCTGGGCAGCCTGCTGCACAGCGGCCAGAGCCAGCGTCAGCGGTTGCTGCCGGCGCTCGATCCGGGCAGCGCCCCGGTCGATGAACGCGATCTGCAGCAGTGGCTCGATTTTGCCGGTGAATATGCGCAGCTGCTCAATTTCATCAATCCACAGACCGATCAGCTCGACGGCAACTGGAGCCAGTTTTTTGCCGCGCTGCCTGCGGATATCGGGCAACAACTGGCCTTCGATATCGACCTGGATGCAGTCGAACAGAGCTTTGCCGCGCGCGGCGACCTGCCGCCGCATCTCGGTTTATTGATCAGCTTTCTGCGCCTTTGCCGCCATCTGCGCAGCGGCTTGAACGGCATCACCGAACGCCATCTGGAGCATTTATACCGTGATGTGTTGCAATTGAAATCACGCCCGGCCCGGCCCGACCGGGTGCACCTGCTGTTTGCGCTGAAAAAGCGGGTTGCCGAGCAGTTGCTGCCGAAGGGCACCCTGGTCTCTGCCGGGAAAGACGCCGAAAATAAAGAGATCCTCTTTGCCCTGGAGAACGACCTCGGGGTGTTTCCGCTGTCGATCGATTCCTTACGTTCGGTGTTTGTCGACCGGGCAAACAACCGGGCGATCCATCTGGCGCCGATCAGTAACTCGGCCGATGGTCTCGGCGGCGAACTGGTTGATCAAGCGCGCCACTGGTCGGCCTTCGGCAGTGCCGCGCTGCCGAAGGCACAGATCGGCTTTGCTTTTGCCGCGCCGGTGCTGGCGATGCAGGAGGGGCGGCGCAGCATCCGGATCGAGCTGGCGCTGAGCGGCTTGCCGAATGGGCTGGATGTCGCGACGGCGGGCAGGGATGCTTTTTTGGCATATCTGTCCGGCAGCAAGGGCTGGATCGGGCCGAAGTCGGTTTCTTTGCAGTTGGTCGCGGCCAAGCCGGACCGCTACAAGATGGAAATCGTTTTGGATGAGCATGAGGATGCGCTGGTCGGTTACGATCGCAACCTGCATGGCCACAGCTTTGACAGCGATGCCCCCCTGTTGCAGCTGTTGCTCAATCAGGAAAACAGCGACATCGGCTACGCTGATCTGCAGCAGGTCAAAATCGCTGCGGTGGAGATCCAGGTTGAAGTCGAAGGGGTGTCGACCCTGCAACTGGAGAACGATTTCGGCAAACTTGATCCGGCCAAACCGTTCCTGCCGTTCGGCCCGCAGGCCAAGAAGGGTGCAACCTTCTATATCGGTCATGCCGAAGCCTTCAGCAAGAGGCTGGAGAGCTTTTCCATCAACCTGCAGTGGTTGAATGCGCCGGTCAACTTTGCCGATCTTTACAACACCAGCGGCTACCGGGTGTCGGGCAACAACGCTTTTACTGCCAAGCTGACCGGTCGGCTCGACGGCCGGAAGACTGAAGTCCGGGTCAAGCTGTTCGCCGACAACAATGCTGCCGACCCACACCGGATCAATGTCCCGGATGACGGCGCTGCCCGGTCTTCCGCCCCGCTTAAGGTTCGGCCTGTCCGGCAGGCCGAAATGTTGCGTTTGCAGCAGAATCGCTGGGCTTTTCAGCAGGTTCAGGTTTCCCAGCTGCTCAGCCCGCTGCACTGGTACTATCCGCTGCTGTCGGGGCAGTCGGTCCCGGCTGCGCGGTTGCGCGATGGCTATCTGTCATTGCGGCTGAACCGAGGCTTTCTTCATCAGCAATATACCAAGCTGTACACCGAACGGGTGATTGCCGCCGCTGCCAGCCCGGCGACCGCGCTGAACCTGCCGAAGCTTCCCTACACCCCGACACTGGAATCTCTGACGCTTAGTTATACCGCGACCAGCGGCAAGATTGACCTTGCGACAGCGAGTGCGGAGAACCTGTTGCGGGATGAACTGGCTTTTTTTCAGGTCGGCGCCTTCGGCCAGCGCCGCGATCATCCCTATCTGCGCCGACAACTGGACTTTTTGCCGGCAAAAACTGTCAGCCTGTTGCCGGAATATCCGCACGAAGGGGAGTTTTATCTCGGTTTTTCCGGCATCGATCCCGGCCGCAATCTTTCGCTGCTGTTGCAACTGGCGGACGGCAGCGGCGAACCGGGCTTGTCGAAGCCGACGCTGGAGTGGAGCATTCTGAGCGACAATCACTGGCGACCGCTGACTGTGGACGAACTGCTCAGCGACGGCAGCAACGGTCTGCTGACCAGCGGGGTGATCAGCTTCAGACTGCCGGAGATCGCCAGCAACCGGAACACCCTGCTGCCCGCCGGTTCTTACTGGTTGCGGGCGGCGGTAAAACAGCACAGCAGGGCGCTTTGTCGGCTGATCGACGTGCAGCCGAATGCGGTCGCTGCCACTTTTGTCGATACCGGCAGCGATCCCGCCCGACTGCGTCAGCCGCTGGCGGCGAACAGTATCTCCAAGCTGGTCAACAAACTCAGCGCGATCAAGTCTGTGAGTCAGCCTTACGCTTCTTTCGGCGGCCGGATGCTTGAGGATGACAGCGCGTTCCGGCTGCGGGTCAGTGAGCGGTTACGGCATAAAAACCGGGCCGTCAGCCGCTGGGATGTCGAACGGCTGGTGCTGGAAAATTTCCCCGAAATTTACCAGGCCAAGTGTCTGCCCCACACCGCCCCCGATTCCTGCGAAGCACCGGGCCACCTGACCCTGGTGGTGGTTGCCGATCAGCAGAATCGCAACGCCGTCGATCCGCTGCAACCGCGCGCCGACCTCGATACCCTGGAACGGATTCAGCGCGATCTGCAGCAGTTGACCGGGCCGACCGTCCGGGTGCATACGGAGAATCCGCGCTATCAGAGTATCCGGGTCGCTTTCAAGGTCCGTTTCCGGCGGCAGCTCGACTTCGGTTTTTACCGTCGCCGGCTCAATGATGAGATTGTCAGGTTTCTTTCACCCTGGTCTTTCGGCGTTGAAAGCGAAATCCTCTTCGCCGGAAGAATCCATAAAACCGTGATCCTGCAGCAGATCGAGCAGCTCGATTACGTCGATTATCTGACCGACTTCAAACTGTATCGGAGCGATCAGCTGAACAACGCTCTGGATCAGGTCGAGACAAGCGACCCGCGGGCGATTCTGATCTCAGCAGCCGAACATGATATCCAGAAGGTAGCGGGGGACGGCCATGGCTGAAAAGCTCAGCATCAGCAAATCAGCGAGCAACGCCCCGGCTGGCAACTACCGGTTGCTGCGTGAGGAAGGGCTGCAGCATATCCAGTTGCTGTCACGCAAATTGTGGACCGATTACAATATTCATGATCCGGGGATCACCATCCTGGAGCTGCTCAGCTACGCGATTACCGATCTCGGTTATCGGATCTCCCGGCCGTTGCCCGATCTGCTGGCGGCGCCGGAGGGCGATGAGCCGGACGATGCTAGCTTTCCGACCGCCGCCCAACTGCTGCCGAGCCGCCCGGTGACGGTCGATGATCTGCGTCGTCTGCTGATCGATCTGCCGGGGGTGCGTAACGCCTGGCTGCTGCCGGATCAGCAAAGTTATGCGATCAACTGCCGCCGCAGTCATCTCGAGTTTCCGGCGCAGAACCGGCCGCAGCAGCAGGGGCAGATCGACCTCAAGGGGCTCTATCAGGTGTTGCTGGAGCTGGAGGAGACCGTTGCTGCCGCAGCAGGGGAGACGATCATCGCGCAGGCCTGGCAGCTGCTGCATGCCAACCGCAATCTCTGTGAGGACTTCACCGGCATCCAGCGGGTGCGCCGGCGCCAGTTCTGCCTCTGTGCCGAGATCGAACTGACGCCGGAAGCGGAGATCGAGCTGAGTGAAGCGCGGATTTTCCGGGCCGTACAGCAGTTTCTCACCCCGCCGGTCAAGTTCTATTCTCTGCAGCAACAGCTGGACCGAGGGGTTCCGGTCGAGACCATCTACGAGGGACCGCTGCTGCAGAGCGGTTTTATCGATGCCGATGAGCTGGCTGATGCGCAACTGCGGCAGCAGATCAATCTTTCCGATATTTTACTGGAGATCATGAAGATTGAAGGAGTGCGGGCGGTGCGCGATATCATCATCGCTCCCTCCGCTGCGCCGTTGCCGGAGGAGGACGATTCCTGGGTGGTGCCGGTCTGGGCCGAGGGCGAAGAGCCGCTGCAAGCGGTGATCAGTGTCGAGTGTTCACGGCTGGTTTTTTACAAGGATCTGCTGCCGTTCCGCGCCGATTTTTCACGCGTCGAAGCCCTGCTGGCCGAAATGGAGGCAGCGGAGCAGCGCAGCGCCTACCCCGGCAGTGCCGATCTGCCGATCCCCGAAGGTCGTTATCAGCGCAGCAATTACCGCAGTATCCAGGAAGATTTTCCCCGTAACTACGGGATCAGCGGCAGCGGCCTGCCGGAATCGGCCACCACCGAGCGCAAGGCGCAAGCTCGCCAGCTGCAGGCCTATCTGCTGTTCTTCGATCAGATTCTTGCCAACTATTTCGCACAGCTCGGGCAGCTGCGACAACTTTTCTCGCTGGATGAAAAGATCGACCGGAGCTATTTTACCCAACTGGTCGACGGGGTTTTAAAGCGGGATGGACTTTATACGGAACCGGCGGAGCTGGCGGCAACAATTCAGGCCAAGAGTGAAGATGAGGATCTTTTTCTTCATCGCCGCAACCGCTTCCTCGACCATCTGCTGGCCCGGTTTGCGGAAAATTTCAACGAATATGCCTGGACCATGTACGCGCTGGATCGCAGTCGGGCTCCCGCTGAGGCGGTTCGGGCCAAGCGCGAGTTTCTGCGCGACTATCCTGAACTCAGTGCGCAGCGCGGCGGCGCCTTTGATTATCTGCAGCGGACTGAACTTTGGGACAGCGACAATATCAGCGGGCTGAGTCGGCGGCTCGGCCGGTTGCTCGGTATCCGCAATGTCCGGCGGCGCAACCTGGCCAAACTGCAGCTCGATATTTACGATGAGCGGGATGCCGATGAGTTGCAGGAGTACCGCTTCCGCATCCGCGATGATCGCCCTGAGGGTCGCGGCAAGATCCTGCTCAGCAGCAGCTGGAAGTTCTACGATTCGCGCACTGCTCGCCGTGAGATGCATCGGGTGCTGCGCTGCGCCCGCGAGCGGAAAAATTATCAACTGCGGATTGCCCGCGATAGTCGTTTCTATTTCAATCTGACGGATGAAAGCGGCGACATCCTTGCCCGGCGGATCGAGTATTTTGCCAGCGCGGCGGAGCGGGATGCGGCGATCGACCGGATCCTCGATCTGTTGCAGGATCGTTTCAGCGACGAAGGGCTGTTTCTGCTGGAACACCTGTTGCTGCGGCCATCCGCCGTGCAGACAGAAGAGTCGACCGGTCTGTTTCTGCCGATCTGTACCGGTGGTGATTGTCGCGACAGCAAATATATCGACCCCTACAGTTGCCGGATCAGCGTCATCCTGCCCGCCTGGCCGAGCCGGTTTGCCAATGCCGATTTTCGCCGGTTTGTCGAAAAGACCATCCGCCAAGAGACCCCGGCGCATATCCTGCCGAAGATCTGCTGGGTCGATCGGAAGCAGATGGCAGGTTTCGAGCGGGCTTACCGGCGTTGGTTGCAGGTCACCTATGCAGGACGGCGCGGTGACAAACAGAAAGTTCTGGCCGACCTGGTTGCAGCTTTGAGCAGTTTACGCAGTGTTTACGATGAGGCGACTCTGGCGTCTTGTGACTTTATCCTGGACCGCACGGTCCTCGGCAGACGAGGTGGGTGATGCCATGGCAGAGACTAGCAACAGACTATCCCGGCAGGTGACTTCGTTCACGGTATTTGAAGAGAACCAGGTGCTGACATCGCAGCAGTTGAATCAAATGACCGATTACCTTGATCGGCAGCAGCGGCTGACCCGAGCCCGCTTGGTCGGCGTCGGCATTGTCTGCGGCCTGCAGCTGCAGTTGGAGGGTTCGACGATCAAGCTGTCCAAAGGTGTGGCGTTGACCTCTGACGGTGACCTGCTCGATATCGAGCAGCCGCGCAGCTTCAGCCGCTACAAGAAATTCAGCGACGCGGATGCTCGCTATCCGCAGTTTCGTCCGGATGAAAAACTGCTGTCGCTGTTTGAACTGGTCGAGCAGGGGGGCGAGCCGCTGAGTAACTTTTCAGCGCTGAGCGGGAACGATTTGCGCAATATGGTGGCGCTGCTCTATCTGGAGTCCTACTGCTACGATCCCGACCTCTGCACCGGGAGCGGTTGCGACAATCTGGGGAAAGAGGCGCGGAACAACCTGAAGCTGTTGCTGGTCGCTGCGGAAGAGGCTCCGCTGCTGCTCGCTGAGCAACTGCTGCCGGGAGGGCGCTATGCGCTGCTGGAGCCGTTCAGCCTGCCGCGCGTGATACTCGATCCGGATGAAATTGATGATTTTCCGCTCCTTGGCGGCGAGTACCGCAATATTCTTATTTCTGCAATCCCGGATTTAAAAGAGCGGTTGCAGAAAACCTGGCAACCGCAGATCCGCTCGTTGCTGGCCGACCTGTACGGCAGCACCGATCCGACTCTGGCCTGGGGGCAGAAACTGGACGCACTCCTTGCCGGGGTACAGAGCAACCTCGCCGGCGTGCAGTACCTTTATGATTTCATTCATGATTTAAGTCAGGCGTTCAACGAGTTCAAAGCAGCCCTGTTGGCCGACAAGGTGCTCTGCGTGCCGCCGGTGGAACTGTTCTCCAAGCATGTTCTGCTCGGCGAACTGCAGCGGCCGACGGCATTGCGGCACGCGTTCTACGAGTCGCCGCAACTCAACCTGAAAGCAGAGGCGATTGAGAAGATCCGCTTCCTGCACCGGCGGCTGGATCGCATGATTCATCTGTTCCGGTTGCCGCAGCCGACCACGACCCTCCGCATCACCCCGAGCCGGAGCTGCTGCACGGAGCTCGGCGAACGGGCGGTTCCCTATTATTATCAGCCGGATAGTCGGCCGCTGACCGAGAACTGGAGTTTTGAACTGAGCCGCCGCGGGCAGCAGTCGGCGATCTACAGCTATCACGCTGCGGCATTAAATGGCAGTTCGCAGGCGAAAGATCCGCTCAGGTACGACCTGTGTGAATACGATTTTTTTCGCATCGAGGGGCACTTTAACGGCAATATTGATGTGGTTGAGAGTGCGCTGAAGCAACAGATCGAGAACTATAACCTGCCGATTCAGGTGCTTAGTCTGCAGATCGAAACCGCGTTGCCGCCGCTGAAGATCCGGCCGCTGGGACCGCTGCGCGATCTGAAGGTGCTGCATCGTTTCCATCGCCAGGATCTGTTGGAGAATCTCGGTAACCTGCGGGCGTTCACCGCCAAGGTGAAAGAGACGGTCGAGCAGGCCGAGGAGCTTCCAGGCAAGGATGTCCAGGCGGAAACCCTCTCCTATAAAGCCTTTATCGACGACGGTGCCAAGGAGCTGAATCAGGCGATCAGCAAGGTCAGTAGCAACCTTAAGGTCAGCTACAGTCAGTTCCGGTTCAACGATTTCAAGCTCAACTACGAGACTGCCGTGCAGAAGGCTGCGGGGATCAACAAGAGCGTCCGCGGGGTAACTTATGCCTCGTCGTTTACCCCCTATGAGTCCCTGCTGAATGACAGCAAGTTCAAATGGCTCGGCTGGATCGAAGGGACTCTGCAGAAACGGCGCGAACGGGCCGAGGAATTATCGGTCTTTGCCAAGTTCTTGAAAGAAGCCCCGGCGCTGGAACATCTGGCCGGAGTGCCGAAAGGGGGCACCTTTATTCTCGTCTATTCCGGTAGCAGCAAGCGTGTCGTCGCTGATTTCTGCCTGCCCTACTGGCATGTTGATCTGCCGGATGTCGAGGAAGCGGAGGATCAGGTTGTGGAGGAGAACGAACTCGATTGGACTCGGTGGAATGATTTTCTGGTGCAGCGTCCCGATACTATTGAACTCAAAGCCTCCTTTGCCGAACTGAAAAGTAAGGTTTCTACCTTCGACTGGCGTTTGCGGACCCAAGAGACGATTGCTGATTCGATCCTGACAGTCAAGGCCTTCCCACCGGTTGAGACGGGGCGACTGTATGATAACGCCGACCTCGGTGCCAGTGCCGGGTTGTTGGCGGAAATGTCCAGATATATGGACCGGGTTGAGGAGAAGATTGCGGCCGGTAACGCCACCGCGGAGGAGCGGGCGAGAAAGGGTCAGGTCGAGGAAATGAGCGGTGCGATTATCCAGGACGCCGTCAAGGGGATACAGAAGGGCGAGAAAGATGTGCTGCCGGGTTCCGAGGAGGAAAAATTAATTGAGGCGGCGATTGCCGCCAGTGCGCGAATGAGTGCCGCCGGGAAGCAGAAATTATCTGAAACCATGGTTGTTGTGCAGGATGAAGCCCGGGAAAAGACCCACATGGCGGATCTGCTCAACGGCATGATTATGAAGCAGCGGTGACCTATGGCGCACCTGATTCACCGCCAGACCTTCGAGCTTAAATTCAGCAGCCGTCAGCAGGCCCAGGCTTTTTCGCCACAGTTGTGTGAGCTGAATCAGCAACAGATTCTGCCGGAGCTTGAGCGGCTGTTCACTGAGCTTGCCGGTGAGCGGACGCTGCGACTGGAGCGGCTGGAGATCGATCTCGGTTGTTTACGGGAGACTGAATTCCCGACTGAAGGGCTTGAACGCCTGCGGCGGCAGGTCACAGAAGCGTTGCAGGAACAATTATCTCTGCCGGCTGCCGAAGGGCAGCCGGTTGCTGCGAGCCGAGCGGAGAGTCGCGGTGACCCGGAAAGAAAGCTGGAAACGCTGGACGCCGACTCGCTTTATGAATTGCTGGAAACTTTTCTGTCAAGCGGCCGGTTGCCTTGGTGGAGTGATCGGCAAACGGCAAAAAAGCTCAACCCATTGTTGCGTAAGCTCTGCCGCGAGCAGCCGGAACGCGCCAGAGCACTGCTGAAAAAGGTACTTGTCGATCCACGGCAGCTGCGCCGACTGGTTGAGCAGTTCTCTAACCGCACCCTTGCCGTGGTGCTGTCGACAATGGATGCAGGAGAACTGCTGGAACCGTTGTTGAGCTTGCGTAAAATTATCAGGCGGCTGCTCCAGCGCAGCCGACGGCAGATCGCCGCCGAGCCGTCGAGTTGGTTACTGCTTTTTCGCGCATTAGCGGAAAATCCGGCGGCTCGCAGTGAGCTTTCGCGGTTGGTCGAAACGGTTGTTCTGCAGTCAGCGCAACTGGCTGGGCTTGTCGTTACGCAACGATTGAAGGAACTGCTGATCGCGCAGCCGCAGCCGCTTGCTGGCCGCTTGCGAGAAGAGATTGATGCTCTGCAACAACGGTCAGATTCGTCTGTCGCTGCCCTGCTGTCGCACGAGCCGCCGTCACTTGCTCAACTGCAGGCAACAAGTGCCGAGCCGCTCGACAGCGGTTGCGAGGTTTCTATCGAGAACGCCGGATTGGTACTGCTCTGGCCGCATCTGCGGCAGCTGTTTCATCAGCTTGATCTGCTCGAATCGCTTGACGGTCAGCGGCAACGGCCGAAACCGGAGGCGGTGCTGCTGCTGCAACAGCTGGTCAGCGGCCATCCTGCCGGAGCAGAGGCCTCCTTGAGTTTGAATAAGCTGCTCTGTGGCCTCCCGGCCGCCGCCCCGATACCGCGCCGGTTGCCGCGCTCGGTGATAATGGATCAGGAAGTTGATTCATTGCTGACAACCGTGGTTCAGCAGTGGTCAGCCTTGAAAAACAGTTCGATTGATGGTTTTCGCCGCTCTTTTTTGCAACGGGAGGGGCTTCTGATCGAAGCGGAACAGGGTTGTCTGTTGCGGATCGAGCGTAAAGCTTACGATGTTCTTCTCGAACAGCTGCCTTGGGGGATTGCCATGATTCAGCTGTCCTGGATGGATAAACCTTTACAAGTGGAGTGGTAGCAACGGATGAAAGTAAATCCATTTGTGCAGAATTCCACAGTCCTGAATGCGGAGCTTGACTGGCTGTTTCAGCTGCTCGACACTCGGATCAAGTTGCATTTCGGCGAGGAGTGCCGCGTGCAGAATATTTCCGACATGCCGCCCCCGGAATTACCCGCAGTCGATTCAAGTTTCAGCCGGTTTGTCAGACACTACGCGCTGAATCCGGCGGAACGACTGGTTTTTATCCTGGCCCTGACGCCGCATCTGCGGCCGCAGCTGCTCGATGTGTTGTTTACCAGGAATTCGGTCAGCAACCGCGATTTCAGCGAGTTCGGCGGACGCAGCAGCAATTCTTTCGGCGGCTTTCTGCCGACCGCAGAAACGGCGCTGTTCCTCCTTGCCGGGGATGATCTGGCGCAGCGCTTTTCCTTTCACTATCTGTTCGATGCCGGGCATGTTTTTGTTGAGCACGGCATCGTTACTCTGGAAAAAATGGTGCCGGGTGAGCCATATCTGAACGGACAGTTGACGATCAACCGCGAAATTCTTGATCTGGTGACCAGCGGCAAGATCGGACGACCGATCTTCGGCAGCGATTTTCCCGCCAAACGGATTGTCACAGAAATGGATTGGAGCGATCTGGTTCTTGATACCCACACCCTGGAACAAGTACTGGAGATCAAGGTTTGGATGCGGTATGGCGAGCAACTGTTATCCGAACTGGGGCTGGGAAAAAAGCTCAAGCCCGGCTATCGCAGTCTGTTCTATGGTCCGCCCGGAACCGGAAAAACCTTGACTGCCGGCTTGCTGGGCAAGGGTTTCGAGCGGGATGTTTATCGCATTGATCTATCGGCGGTGATCTCCAAATATATCGGTGAGACGGAGAAGAATCTGGAGAAAATTTTCCAGAAGGCGGAGCTGCGCGACTGGATTCTGTTTTTCGACGAGGCCGACGCCCTGTTCGGCAAGCGGACGAAGATCTCCAGTTCACACGACCGGTTCGCCAATCAGGAAGTCTCCTATCTGCTGCAACGGATCGAGGATTATCCGGGGGTGGTGATCCTGGCCTCGAACCGGCGCAGTAACCTGGATGACGCCTTTATCCGCCGTTTTCAGTCGATCATCCATTTTCCGATGCCGGAGGTTCAAGAGCGGTTGTGCTTGTGGCAGTCGGCTTTTTCCGACAAGACCGAGCTGTCGAAAGAGATCAACCTGAAAGAGATTGCCGGGCGCTACGAATTAGCCGGTGGCTCGATCATGAATGTCGTCCGCTACGCGACCTTGCGTTCGTTGGAACGCGAGGAACTGCTGATCAGTAATGCTGATCTGCACGATGGCATCCGCCGTGAATTTCAGAAAGAGGGGAAGACGGCGTAGCGGTCCGAATGAAAAGCAGTCTTTATCGATGAGGTGTAGCCATGTTTGCGCCGCTGCTTAAACAGCGAGGAAACTCCTCAGCTATCCGATCGTCAAGGGTGGCTTCGGCACAGCCCGGTCGAGCGCCTGCTGCGGCGACGGTTCAACTCAGCCGGCTGATCGGTCAGGCAAAAGTCCAGCCAAAACTTAAGGTCGGCCCGGCGAACGACCGTTATGAGCAGGAAGCGGAACGCATGGCGGAGCAGGTGACGAGCGTTGTCCCACCGGCACCGGTGCCGATCCCTTATCCTGCGAGTGGAACTTCCGGTGCCGGGAAATCGACGGCGGCGAGGGTCAAATTCAGCAAGAAACTGAGCTTTTCCACGCCGCTCTCTGTGAGCGAGACCGATCTCTCCGTCGGCAAAGAAGCGGGAGTGCAGAACTATCTGCAGCCCTCGGAAGAGGAAGAGGTGGCTCAGCCGAAGGTCCAGCGACAGGTCGAAGAGGAGGAAGAGGAGCTTGTCCAGCCGTCATTGCAGCGACAGGTTGAAGAAGAAGAGGAAACGCTGCAGACCAAGGCTGAGTACGCGTCGTCGGGGTCTGTCCCGGCAGCGGTAGAATCGGCCCTCCGTTCGAGCAAGTCGGGCGGGGTGCCGTTGAGCTCGGCGGTGCAGAGGCGAATGGGTGGCCGGTTCGGCGCTGATTTCTCTTCGGTGCGGGTTCATAATGATGGCACTTCGGCGCAGATGAATCGATCGATCGGCGCCAAGGCTTTTACCCACGGCAATCACATCTATTTTAATTCCGGGAGCTATAATCCCGAGTCTGTTTCGGGCAGAAGATTACTGGCCCATGAGTTGACCCATGTACTGCAACAGGGGGCGGCGCCGCGACAACCGCAGGTTCAACGCGCGCCGGAGCAGCTGCAGCGGTTCGCCGGAATGATCCGTTCACGGCTGGCGGCGCTGGCCGGTCACCTCCCCGGTTATCGTTTGTTGTCGGTCGTCATCGGTCGTGACCCGATCAGCGGCGCTGCGGTATCGCGCACCGCCGGCAATCTGGTCGGCGGCCTGCTGGGGCTGATTCCTTTCGGCACATTGCTCTATAACAAGCTGCAGGCGACGGGGACAATCGATCGGGCGTTGGCTTTTCTGCGGGGTGAACTGGCTCGATTCAATCTTAGCCCGGCACGCCTGCGACAGACCATCCAGAGCGCCCGGGACGAGATGGAGTTTCTCCGCCTTGACGCCTTCAGCTACAATCTCGCTGTCCTGCGTCGCCATATCGGCCGTCTGATCGGCGACCTGCTCCGTTTCGTCCGTTCGCTGGTGGGGCAGTTGCTGGGGATGGTTAAAGAGGTGCTGCTTCGACAGCTGACCCGTTTTGCCGGTCGGTTGCCAGGCTTTACCCTGTTGACGGTAATTCTCGGCCGCAATCCTTTTTCCGGTGAAGCGGTGTCGCGCACCGCGACCAATCTGCTGCGCGGTTTTCTGGAGTTTGTGCCCGGCGGTGCCGAGACGTTCCGTAACTTACAGGCGTCCGGGGCGTTGGAGCGGGCTTTTGTCTGGATCGGTGAACGGCTCACGCAGTTTTCCGAAATCATCGCTGTTGTTCGGGTCGCTTTCGGTCGTTTGTGGCGCAGTTTCTCGATCAACGATCTCCTCAATCCGCTCGGCGTTTTCAGGCGGATTGTTGAACTGTTCCGCAATCCGGTCCGCCGGGTTGTTGGCTTTGCCGCCACGGTCGGCAGGAAGATCCTGGAGTTTATCTTCGCCGGGGTGATGGGCGCCGGCGGAGCACGAATCCTGGCGATTCTGCGACAGGCCGGCGGTACCTTTATGACGATTGTCCGCGATCCGGTCGCCTTTATCGGCAACCTGATCCGGGCACTGCGCCGTGGCTTTCGGCAGTTCTCGCGGAATATCCTTGATCATCTGCGAACCGGGCTGCTCGGCTGGCTGTTCGGTGCACTGCAGGGAGCGGGGTTGCAGTTGCCGGAACGCTTTGACCTGCGCGGGATTCTTTCTCTGGTGTTGCAGGTGCTCGGTCTGACCTATGAGCGTATCCGACCGCGGTTGGTGCGGCTGCTCGGTGAGCGGGGTGTTGTTTTTCTGGAGCGGAGCTTCGCCTTTTTGCGCCGGTTGGTTATAGAGGGGCCGATTGCCGCCTGGCGACAGATTCTGCAGTTTGCCGGAAATATCCGTGAGCGGATCATGGCTGCGATCCGCAACTTTGTCATCACCCGGATCGTCCGTGCGGCGGTGGTCCGGCTGGTATCGATGTTCAATCCGGCCGGTGCGGCCCTGCAGGCGATCCTGGCGATCTACAATACGCTGCGGTTCTTTATTGAGCGGATCAACCAGATTCTGGCGCTGGTAGAATCGGTAACCCGTTCCATCTCGCGGATTGCCGCCGGTGCGATCGGTGCGGCGGCCGACTTTGTCGAGCAGTCGATGGCGCGTACCCTGCCGTTGATCATCAGTTTTCTGGCCCGCTTGCTTGGGCTGGGCGGGATCTCCACCACGATCCGTAACATTATCCGCCGGATTCGCCGCCCGATCGATCGGGCGCTGGATCGAATTATTGCGCTGCTCGTACGCCAGGCGAGACGGTTGCTGGCACGCGGCCGATCAGCTGTCGGTCGGGCGGCCGGTGCGGTACGAAACTTTCTCTTCCCACGGCATCGTTTCTCTGCCGCCGGTGAAGCGCACACACTGCAGGTCAATGATTCCGGCGGTCAACCGCGTTTGATGATTGCCAGTACGCCGCAGCCGATCGAACAATTCCTGAACAGCTACGCACAGAACAACCGCTTGAACGCAGTCAAACTGCGGAAGCTGAATGATGCGCGCGGGCTGCTCAGTTCGCAGGTCAACCCGTTGCTGAGGCAACTCAAACAGGCGCAGCAGCGCAGTGCCCCGCAGACGGAGATCGACGGCCTGAACCGGCAGTTGCTGCAGAAGGAGGTGCAATTGTCTGAACTTCTGCGGCAGATCATCGGCAGTGAACCGTTGAATGTCGAGCAGTTGGAGTACCACCTGGAAGGGTTGACCGGCACCTATGCCAGTATGCCGAAGCCGCGGCGTGATGACATGACCGCTGATCATCAGCCGCAGGCCGCGGTGCTGCAGTGGGCCGCCGACCAAACCGGCTTGTTTTCGAGCGGTTCGCCGTTGCGTTCCCGGGCAGCCAACCGCGCGGCGGCCGGTTACGCCATCAATCTGCAGGCGGGGCGACACATGGCCGGGAGAACTTACGGCGGCAAAGGGCGCGGGACGAAAAATGAGTTTATTTCCGCCTACCACAGCCAGACCCGCAGCATGACCGATCCCCAGCAGAAACGTGACAAGGTTGTCGAGCTGCTCAAGTCCGACCTGCGTGCTGATGTCGCGGCGATGCGCAGCGTGGCCAACACCGATGCGAGTTACGGCGATATCGATCGACTCGACGCCTCCGACCGGCAGAAGCAGGAGCTCAAAAGACGGGTGAAAGACCAGATATTACAGGGTGAGGAGCGGGTTGCGGCGCAGGATCTGGATCGTTTGAAGCGGGCTTGAAGGTTGAACAGTTCGAAGACGGGCAGAAGTTTCTGCCCGCCTTCGAACCGGTCGCCGTTTGAGGCTTAACTGCGCTGGAACGTGCTTTCAGCGAAAGAGTACTTGAAGTTCATGTGGTCGGTGTAGGTATCTTCGAGAATCGCTGCGACATCCTCGGTGAAGACCAGCTCTTCGTCGGTGGGGATGACGAACACCTTGATCGGTGAATCGGCGGTGGTGATCATGGTCTCTTTCTTGCGAGTCATGGTATTGCGGTTTTTCTCTTTGTCGAGGATGATCCCCATCGGCGCCAACCCGTCGAGGGCTTTTTCACGGATCAGCCAACCCATTTCACCGACACCGGCGGTGAAGACCACGGCGTCGAGCCGACCGAGGGCGGCAAAGTAGGAACCGATATATTTCTTCAGGCGATAGCCCTCGATCTCAAGCGCCAGAGCGCTGCGCTCGCAACCCTCTTCGGCCGCTTCGATAATGTCGCGACGGTCGGTGTACTTGCCGGTGATGCCGTAGACACCCGATTTTTTATTGAGGACGTTGTCGATCTCGCCTGGCGACAGACCTTCCAGTCCCTGTATAAAGGCGGGAATCGCCGGGTCGATATCGCCGCAGCGGGTGCCCATTACCGCACCCTCCAGCGGGGTCAAGCCCATGGAGGTGTCAACGGAGATTCCATTTTTAATCGCGGCGTGAGAAACTCCGTTGCCGATATGCATGGTGACCAGATTGCAGTCCTTGGGTGCCTTGCCGAGCAGCACCGCTGCCCGTTTGGAGACGTAAAGGTGGCTGGTGCCGTGGAATCCGTAACGACGGACCCCGTGGTTTTCGTACCACTGATAGGGAACCGGGTAGATGTAGGCACTTTGCGGCATGGTTTGGTGAAATGCGGTGTCGAAGATTGCCACATGCGGGACATTCGGCAGGTTGGCCTGGGCCGCTTCAATTCCGGCGATATTGGGTGGATTATGCAACGGCGCCAGGTGCTGCACTGCTTTGATCGCCTCAAGCACCTCGTCGGTGATCGGCACCGAGCAGGTGAACTTTTCACCGCCATGCACAACCCGGTGACCGACCGCTGAGATCTGCTTCATGTCCTCGACGACACCATATTCCTTGCTGGTGAGAATCTTGACGATCAGGTGGATAGCAGTGGTGTGGTCCGGGCACTCGTACTCTTCGCGATAGGTTTCGCGCCCGGGGACTTCGTGGATAATGTAGGAGTCCCCGACTGTGACCCGTTCAACCATCCCTTTGGCGATGATTTCTTTTTTTTTCCAGTCGAAAAGCTGATACTTGACCGATGAGCTGCCGCAGTTCAGTGCCAGAATGTCCATAGTTCTGTCTCCTCCAAAATTTCGATGTTGAAAAATAAATTTTCAGTGTGAATAAAGCAGAGTTTAAAAGCCCGATTGACAAATGGCATAATTGGCAAAAATCCTTTGCAATAAAGGGGTTGCCGAATAAATGGAGCGTTCAAACTAGCCTATAATGCGAATGCTTGGCAAGGGCTTTTCAGGGCTGGACAGCCGATTGAAGATCGGTTAAAGTTGTCCGAACTTTAAGCCAACGCCCGCTCATGGGGGTTGCTAACTCACATTTTAAAGAGGAGAAAACCAATGGCTTACGCAATTTCTGATGAATGTATTGCTTGTGGCGCTTGTATGGATTCCTGCCCGGTCGGCGCCATCGCTGAAGGTGACCCGATCTACGTGATTGACGCCGGAACTTGTACCGACTGTGCTGCTTGCGTCGACACCTGTCCGGTAACTGCAATCGCTGAAGCCTGATATCAGCAAAAAAATCTGCAGTAACTGCAATAAAAAAGCGACGGCTATTTCGAATATAGCCGTCGCTTTTTTTATTGTTTCACCACGCTAGTAAAGACTATGGACTTTTGTCCAAGACTTTCAGTTGCTACTCATTTTTATCATTCCCGCGTAGGCGGGAATCCAGTGGTTTTATGAGGCGTGGATCCCCGCATTCGCGAGGATGACGATCTTCGTCTTTGATTTTAAGGGACTTTCAGTCCCCTCTGAATCTCTGCACTTTCAGTACAGAGTTGTTTAGTGCCGCGGGACCGTGCTCTGCTCTGCGGCTATTCTTTCTGCTGTTCAATTCCGTAGGTTTTAATTTTCCGGTGCAGGTTTGAGCGTTCCAGGCCGATCTCTTCGGCGGTACGGGAAATATTCCAGTTATTCTTCTGCAGCTTTTTTAACAGAAATTGTTTTTCAAATAACTCTTTCGCCTCGCGATAGGAGTCCGGCATCTCCTCGGTCAGAACCGCTGCCGAGGGTTGCAGGTTATTTTTTTGATTGATCGCGTGAGGCAGATCGGTAACTTTGATCTGCTGCGCCGGAGTCATAATCACCAGCCGTTCAATCAGGTTTTTCAACTCACGGACATTTCCCGGCCAATTATATCTGATCAGGGCTTGCAGGGCTTCAGTATCGATTGTTTTGATCTCGCGGCTCTCTTTACTGCAGAAATATTGCAGAAAGTGTCTTGTCAGCATCGGGATATCATCCTTACGCAGACGCAGGGGAGGAACAACAAAGGGGAGTACGTTCAGGCGGAAATAAAGGTCCTCACGAAAGTTACCGACCTTGATCTCTTCTTCCAGGGTTTTGTTGGTTGCCGCGATGACCCGGACATCGACATCGATGGTTCGGTTGCCGCCGACCCGCTCAAACTTTTGTTCTTGCAGTATACGTAGAATCTTGGCCTGGGTTTTCAGGCTCATATCGCCGATTTCATCGAGAAACAGAGTGCCGCCATTGGCTTGGTCGAACTTGCCTTTGCGCGATGCTGTGGCACCGGTAAAGGCACCTTTTTCATGGCCGAAAAGTTCTGATTCGATCAGTTCCTCAGGGATTGCCGCACAGTTGACTTCAACAAAGGCTCGCTGGCTCCGATGCGAGCGCTGGTGGATGGCGCGGGCAACCAGCTCTTTGCCGGTGCCATTTTCACCGCTAATCAGCACCCAGCCGAAGCTGGGAGCGGCAACCGCGATCTGCGCCTTCAACTGCTTGATAACCGCGCTCTCGCCGATCATTTCAAAGTCTCGACTGATTTTAGCTTTGAGCGCCTGGTTCTCCGCTTCCAGTTGCCTGACCTTCATGGCGTTCTGGATCGAAAGCAGAACCTTTTCCAGCGAGAGCGGTTTCTCAATAAAGTCATAGGCACCAAGCCGCGTGGCTTTCACTGCCGTCTCGATGGTGCCATGCCCACTCATCATGATCACCAGTTGGTTTTTGCGCAGCTGTTTGATTCTTTTCAGGGTCATCAGCCCATCAATGCCGGGCATCCAGATATCCAGCAGCACCAGATCGGGATTTTCACTCTGTATAATTGACAGAGCATCCTCTCCGGATGCGGCAATTGCAGTGCGGAATCCTTCATCTTCAAGGATACCTTCAAGGCTCTCACGAATGCTTTGTTCATCGTCGACGATGAGGATATTTTCCATCAGAGTATCTTTCTCCCAGGTCTTAGCGGCTGGTGCGGTCAACTGTTGGTCACGGGTAGTTCAATGATAAAGCGCGCACCCTTGGGGATGTTATCTTTAACGCGAATATAGCCGTTGTGGTCAGCGATGATTGTCGAAACAATGGCCAGTCCCAATCCTGTCCCGGTTTTTTTGGTCGAAAAGTAAGGCTCGAAAAGTCTCGGTTTGTCTTCTGCAGGAATGCCGCAACCGGTATCGCTGATGGCCAGGGTTATGATCTGCAGGTTGGGATTATACATGGTTTCCACGGTGATTTTACCCTGATCCGCGATCGCCGCAACCGCATTTTCCAGCAGGTTGATAATCACCCGTTTTATCTGTTCTCGATCCAGGTCGTTGGTCGGGAGATTTTTTTCCAGCGACCGGATAAATTTAACCTGTTTATGTGCTTCTCGGTAGAGCACCAGACACTCGTTGACAATTTCATTCAGATTGTTTCTGGTCGGTTTGGTCGTCGGCATTCGAGCAAAACTGGAAAACTCGTTGACCAGATTTTTTAACTCGTCGACCTGATGACTGATCATCCGGGTACACTCATCAAAGACCGTATCCTCAGCAGAAAACCGATCCAGATAGCGCCGCCGCAAGCGTTGGGCAGAGAGTTGGATCGGTGTCAGCGGGTTTTTTATTTCATGGGCGATACGGCGGGCAACCTCCCGCCAGGCGGCCATTTTTTGCGCCTTGAACAGTTGAGTCAGATCATCAAAAACCGCTACCGTGCCCAGGAAATTGTTCTGTTCATCACGCAGGGTCGTCAGG
The DNA here is from genome assembly GCA_024280335.1 of Deltaproteobacteria bacterium. Classification (GTDB taxonomy): domain Bacteria; phylum Desulfobacterota; class Desulfuromonadia; order Desulfuromonadales; family Geopsychrobacteraceae; genus Malonomonas. The sequence continues at coordinate 21,499 of JAJRQI010000013.1, read as the reverse complement.
TTGACCAGCAGGGTGTACTTGTCACTGCCGATCGGCAGGGTCAACTGTTGACGGATGGTCCCTTTTTCCGAGTAGAAAAGCTCTCTGAGCAGTTCCATGATTTTCGGTTGGTAGGCGGCGGGGATGACCTCACGGAAATCCTTACCGAGAATCGTCTCAGACTTGAAATGCAGCAGGTTTTCCGCCGATTTATTGATCGTGGTCAAGCGGCCGAAGCGATCCACGGAAATAACCCCGGCGGTGACATTGGCCAGGACGATTTCCATGTAGTTGCGCCGTCGATCAAGTTCCAGATTTGATCGCTGTAGATTTTTGTGCGCCGTTTCGACCTGCAAGCGACCTTGGCGCAAATCGGTGGTCATCTTGTTGAAAGCGTCGACCAGGGTACTGATTTCGTCGGTGCTGCGAGTTTCCAGCTGTATGTCCAGGTCACCGGAAGCGACCCGAGAGGTTGCCAGGGCTAATTCCTGAATCGGTACCGTGATGCCGCGCGCCAGGTGAAAACCGAACCAGGTGGCGAGGAAGATGATCACCAGGGCGATCAGCAGCAGGACAATAACGTAGCTTTGCTGAATCTGATCTTTAATCGATTTCGTGGTTTTGTACTGCTCAACCGAGGTCGCGATCTCCTTCATTTTATTGATCAGCGAATAGGGAACATAGTAGTTAACCACGACCACGCCGACAATATCCTTCTCGTTCCAATTTGACTGCACCGGGACGATACCGCGAATCAGATCCGCTTTTCCTACCGGGCTGATCTGTGAAAAACGGATACCTTGCAAACCTTCACGCACCGGGTCTGAGGTCGCCGAGGTGATTTCGATGATCGGCAGCTTCGGGTTGGCAACCCGGACCAGCTCTTCGTGGGTCGCCGAGAAGACCTCGACAATCCCCAGATTGTATTCCTCCTGTTTTTCTTTAATCAGTTTGCGCAGTTTCGGCAGATTCTCGGCGTTAAGCAGCTTGTCTTGTTTGATCCGTTGCGATAGCTGATCTGCATAATAGAGGGCATTTGCTTCTGAATTGCGGTAGTAGGTCTGGGCGACTTCAAGCGATTCATCAAGGGCTTTTTCAACCTGGGTATTGAACCAACTGTCGATACTGTTGCTGATAAAACCGGCCGAGACAAAAAACAGCAGCATTGTCGGGATCAGGGACAAACCGATAAAGGCACCGATAAGTTTGCTGCGTAGTTTTGCGCCGGGGACGCCGCGTCTACGTTCCAGGAACAGTTTGAAGAGGTTGCGGAAAATCAGGAAAAGAAATACCAGCACCAGCAGAATGTTCAGGTTGATCATGGTCAGGGCAATAATGCTGTTGCTGATCGGCAGTTGAACCGTCAGATCCAACAGGTGCAGTTCCATTTGCGGAAACAGCAACAACAAACCGATGACAAGAAAAATCAGCACATATTCACGGCGCTTCCGCTGTGGTGTTTCAAGTTTCTTGACCGTCAGGTTTTTGGTCGACATTGAAGTGGTCCTCGCGGCAATAGAATTGCGGGAGGCATGATTCTATTTGATGAGAGCTGACAACACAAGAGCATCAACTTCGGGGGCAACAAAAAAGGCAGCCGACGGGCTGCCTTTTTTGTTGTTACTCAGGCTTCGCTCCAGGCCAGGTCGGTGGCAAAAGAGCGGGTGTTTACGCGCTGTGCTTCCTGAAGCGCCTGTTCACTGAACTCAACATAGGTCCAGTGGTCGGGATTGTCCAGAATTTTACGCACCAATTTGGCGTTCAGATCGTGACCCGCCTTGAAGGCTCGGATGTGACCGAGTAGCGGGGCACCCAGCAGGCTGAAGTCACCGAAGGAGTCGAGGATTTTGTGGCGAACGAATTCATCCTGAAAACGCAGGCCTTCAGGGTTCATCACTCCTTGGTTGTCGATGACGACCGCATTTTCCAGTGACCCGCCACGGGCCAGGCCGTTGGCTTTTAGCTGCTCTACTTCGTGCAAAAAACCGAAGGTTCGGGCCGGAGCTATTTCTTTGCAGAAATTTTCGGTGCTGAACTTCATGCTGTATTGTTGAACCGAGATGGCCGAATGCTCGAAAGCAATGTCAAAGGTGATACGGAAGAAGCGTGACGGTATGATGCTGATCCGCTTTTCACCCTCGATAATTTCCAACGGTTTGCGGATCGCGACAAAGCGGCGACTGGAATTCAGGCTCTTGATTCCGGCCTGCTGTATTTCTCTGATGAAGGGTGCCGCGCTGCCGTCCAGAACCGGAACTTCCGGACCATCGATGTCGACGTGCAGATTGTCTATGCCGCAGGCCGCAAGGGCCGCCATGAAGTGTTCTATGGTCGATACCCGGGAGCCGTCACGACCGATAACCGTTGCCATGCGGGTATCAACAACGTTTTTGGCGCAGGCTTTTATGGCGACGGTTTGCTCACCGTCAGTACGGTGAAAAACAACGCCGGTATCGGCGGATGCCGGGCGCATCTTCAGGGTTATCCGGTCTCCTGAATGGAGGCCTATCCCGGAAATTGAGGTTGAATGCTTTAACGTTCTTTGTAAGATCATTTCCATATCCAGTCTGTTCTCAGCAACAGACTGGTAGCATTTGCAAATATCCAGCCAATATCTGTGGTGGCTTAAGTGCTTGAAATTTTATGGATATATAATTTTTTTGTCAGAAAATCTATCGTAGTTGTTGCATCTATGCAAGGCATAGAGTGTTGGGTTGTGCCGAACAGGACACAGAGGAAATTACATGCGGCCGGAGCGGAGAATGGCGATCGCCAGACCAAAGCCGAGAAAGCCGGCCACTGTGTAACCGAGCAGGCCGAGGATCGGAAAGTCGAACAGCATCGGGCCTTTGTCGGTCTGCATAATTAACGAAGAGCCGATAATCAGTGCAGAAATCACCAGGCTGAATGAAATGCGGTTGGTCGATTTGTCCAAATCGGTAATCAGGCGTTCAAAGCCGCGATGTTCCAGGTCGATTTTAAACTTATTGCGATTGACCCGGTTGATGAATTCCTTGATATCTTTCGGCAGGCTTTTGCCGAGGGAGTGGTACGATTGCAGGGTGCGGGTCATCTCTTTCGACAGGTTCGCCGGTGAATAGCGGTCTTTGACGATTTTCTCGGCAAACGGCTTGATCTGCTCAATCATATTGAATTCAGGATCCAGTTGACGGCCGATGCCTTCCATGGCAATTAAGGCCCGTGAGAGCAGCATCAGATTCGAGGGGAATTTGATGCGGTATTCGGTGAGAATTTCAACAAAATCGAAGAGCAGTTTCCCGACCTGCAGATCTTGTAGCAGCAGCTCGTAATAATCGTCGATAAACTCGGAAAGATCGCGTTTCAGTCCGGCCAGATTCGATTCGTCGTGCAGTTCTCCAGAGTAGAGTAGTTGCGAAATAATGTGATTCACATCCCGGTTGAATACCGACAGCAGCAGTTCCGTCAGCTGTAACTTCAACTCATCATCCAGTCGGCCGACCATCCCGAAATCGAACATGCAGATGACATTGCCGGGGAGGACGTAGATATTGCCGGGATGCGGGTCGGCATGGAACAGCCCATGCTCGAAGACTTGCTGAAGAAACGTTTCCGCACCGTTTCGAGCAATTTGCTTCAGGTCGTAACCGGCATTTTCCAGTTCATCAAAGTGTGAGATCTTGATCCCGGATACGTATTCCAGGGTCAGAACCGAGTGGCCGGAATGCTCCCAGTAGACCTTGGGGATGCGAACCAGATCATCCTGCGCAAAATTGTTTGCGAAACGCTCAATGGTCCGGCCTTCGCGGGCAAAATCAAGCTCTCGGTTGATGGTGCGGCGGAATTCCTTGACCAGTCCGATCGGGTCGTACATGTCACCGCCGGGCAGATGTTTCTCGACCAGATAGGCCAGTCCGATGAGGATGTCTATATCGGTTTCGATGATCCTTTCGATCTCAGGCCGGCGAATTTTGAAGACCACCTCTTCCCCGGTTTTCAGCACGCCGCGGTGCACTTGCGCAATGCTGGCGGTCGCCAGAGGGACGGGGTTGAACGCTTGGAAAAGCTCTTCAGCCGGGTAGCCGAGTTCGCGGTGAAGCTGGGCTTTTATCTGTTCGGTGGCCACCGCAGGCACACGGTCCTGCAGCTTTTTCAGCTCGGTAATATACTCAGGAGGAACGATGTCCGGTCGAGTAGAGAGAAGTTGGCCCAGTTTGATGAAGGTCGGCCCCAGCTCCTCCAGCGCCAGACGCAGCCGTTCGGCCTGCGAGAGTCTTTCCAGGTCGCGGGAGGCGGTGCCGAGGGAGACGATCCGTTTGCCCAACTCCAGGTAGTAGTCGATGTTGAGCTGCTCGATAATATGGCCGAACCCATACTTGATCAGGGTGCCAAGGATCTGCCGATAGCGTTTGAGCGAACGGATGTTTCGGTTTATACGGGCAAAAGGGAGCATCTTGTTGTCGTTGCCGCCCTGGTCAGCTCTGTGCTTTCAGCTGCTTTTCCAGCTGGGCGACTTTTTTCTGTAACTTGCTGAACTCTTCTGCCGTGACCACGCCAACCCGCTCGCAGGCTTTTTTGACTTCTTCGCGGGCCAACTCTTCCAGTTTCTGCTGATTTTTTTTTGCCGCATCCTGCAGTTTGTCGAGCAGGTTTTTGCCTTCCTCTTCCGTCAGATTCAGGCGTTCCTTTATGTCATCGATAACCTCTTCTGCTTTTTTTTGCGTCAGAGAGAGGGCGCCGATTCCGGCCAGCAGGGTTTTTTCGACGATTTCCAGCATCACAGCCTCCTGTAAAAAAGATTTCGCAAAATTAGAAAACTTGTAAAATTATAGCAGCTTCTGCTCCCGCTTCAATTGTCAACCGGCGGTACAAGGTTACTGTAGTCTCCTCAGTTTGACTTTTTGCGCGGCGCGTAACGATCTTTTTCCGAGTAGATACAGCCGCAGTACTGTTGCCGGTACAGCTCCATCTCCTTGGAAATGCGGATTCCTTCGTTCCAGCCAATGCGATAGTCCTGGTAGTGGAAGCTCAGTCCGAACTCTTCGGCCAATGTTTCACCGTAAGCTACGATGTCCTGATGTTTTTGATAGCGGGAGTAGAGCAGGGTGGTTGTGAATCCGGCAAAATTCAGTTTTTTTGCTTCTTGTGCCGTTGCCAGCAAGCGCGATTGATAGCAGTATTCACAGCGATTTTCGGGATTCTGCGCGACTGCGGCAAGAAACTCTTCGAGCCGATATTCCTCGTTATAGGTGACGGGTAACTCAACCTGATCCGCATACTGGCGGGTGGCTGCCAAGCGTTTGGAAAATTCCCGGTAGGGGTGGATATTCTGGTTATAAAAAAAACCGGCAACCTCGTGATTCTGTTCACGCAGCACCTTTACCGGGTAGATCGCACAGTTGCCGCAGCAGATATGAAGCAGAATACGCATGTTATACCTCCCGAATCAGGGTTGAGCTTCCAGCCACTTAAGCGGCGGCAGTTCGAGTGCCGCCCAGGTTTTTTTCGCCAGTTTGAGGGCCGCTTTGGAATTTTCCACCCGTTGGAAACAGAGCTCGTGCAGATGCTGATGAAATTGCCTGAGATCTTGCCGGTACTGGTCAAGCAGCAGTGTCAGCTGTTGGCGATCCTCCGGCAATTCTACCTCGTTTTTTTGCAATTCGGAACAGAGCAGCAACGCCTGGACCAACTCCTCGCCGTATACCAGAATAGATTGGCCGGCGGCATCGAGCAATTCGTACTGGCCGAGTAACTCCTGCTGGACGATCAGGGGGGCGACAAACTGATAACGGACCATCTGCGGCTGTTCGAGGAAATAGAGATATTTTTCCGGGAAGGTTGGTAGCCCTTCATCCTGCAACTGTTTGATCAGCTGCTGTCTGAGCAGTTTCCCGGGGAGATTCTCTGCAACCTGCGGACGAGTTTTCCGGCTCCCCGGCGGTCGCTGAAGGTCTAAAACCTCCGGACATTGAAGTCGCTTGGCCAGCAACTTGTCACCAGAGCCCAGCTGGTCTTCGTCTGCGCCGGAAGTCAGGGCCAGCTCTTCCAGCAGCCCCACTTCCGGGTGCGGCCAGCTGATCTGGGTTGCCCGGCTAAAGAGTTCAGTCGCTGCCGCCGGTGACGGGGTGTCGCACAACAGCCGCCATAACTGTCGGCCGAGCAAGCTCTCCGCGTAAATCTTCAACCCGCTCTGTGCGCTCACGGACAAAGACTCTTCACCGCTTGGGATGAGCTGGTTCGCATACAGCTGATAGAGAGTAGTGGGTAACTGCAAAGCCAGGAGGATTCGACTGCGCAGCAGAGGGATCTCCCAGGTCGGGACGACTTGACGCTGATCGTCGCCGGTCTCGATCCGTATCGGTTGCTCTACGTCGGTTCCGCGCAGCAGATTCAGCTCACAGCTCTGCTCGCTGCGCCTGACAATGGAGCAAATCTGATAGTTCTTCAGCAGTAACGGCCAGAAAGGTTCCTCCACCGCAAGTGTCAGCGCCTGGCTGGGCAGGATCAGGGTCAGGATCTCTGCACCACGGTACAGCCCGAGCAGGTGGATGGTTTCCCAGAGCCACAGCGGCGTGGTGGACACCAGTCGGAACCTGCGGTTCGGCCAGGAGGTTCGCAGCAGGGCAGCATACTGCTGCTGGACCGTACGTCCAGGAATCCGTTTACGGGTCAGGGTGGCCTGGATTCTTCCCGCTGGCAGGGTTTCCGGTGTGAACTGCAACAGATTGCCGGAGTATTGTTGCCGCAGCGGCTGTTCCTGTAACTGTTCCAGCAAACCGGCTGCCGCCAGCAGGGCGGGGGAGTCGGAGAGGAGCGTGTCGGTTTCGGCGGCAAGTCGCGGGGCCTCTGGATAGAAGCAGATTTGCGCGTTACTGTTCTGTGTTTGCGCCGGGAACCAGCCGTCAATCAGTCGTTGCAGGGCGGTCAAGGCCCGCTCTTTCGGCTGGTCCCAGGAGAGCTGTTGCAGTCGCAGCAGCAGGTGGTGGAAGCAGACCATGGTTTCGTGCGGCAGTGCCATTTTACTCGCGGTAATTTTCCAGCAGAGCGCCTGCTGTAAACTTTTCGGCAGTTGCGGCAGGGAAATTTCGATCGCCCGCTCCAGTTTTTCCGGCAGGATCGCACTGGGCAGCTGCTGATACCAGAGCAGTGCCAGCAGTTGCAGCAGCAGCTGACGGTTGGCTTCTGTGGCCTGCCGATCAGCATCTCCGCTGGTGGTTTCCGTTTCCTGCGCGCGCTGGCTGCGATAATTATTCAGCAGCGGCGGCAGTGAAATCTCCAGAGTGGTTTGCAGCAGATTGTGCAGATAGTGGGCCGACAGTTGTCCAGGTGGGATCAGGCCGATGACCGCCAGCAATTTGAGAGCTTCGAGCAGTTCTTCCAGCAGGAGCCGGAAACTGTCAGGGTGTTCTAGGTTGCCGAGCGGGAACTCCTGATGCTGATTGATCGTTTTGCCGTCGAGTTGCCAGATCCTGACCCGGTCGGTTTCCCAGGTGACGAAATGGCGCAAGCCGAGCGCCTCGGCGCAGCAGCGACCCCGTTCCAGTTCAGTCGGCAGATCCTGCTCCGGCAGCAATAGAATGCCGCCGGCCATCATACTCTGCCGGTTGATCCAGAAAATAACCGGCGGTTGCAACACCCCTTGCTCGGTCTGGATCTGTGGATAGAGATCGACGCGGCGAAACGGCGTCCGACCGTTCTCGATGACCAGTTCGGTCCAGGTCGCCAGTTGTTTGGCGAATTGTTGCAGGTCCGGGTGATTCATCATGGCTGCCCTGTTCACCCGAAAAGAGATCCGTTGGCGGGGTTGTCTGCAGGCGTTCGCTGAAAATGGCGGAAGCAGCTTTCGGTTGCGACCCGACCGCGCGGCGTGCGGTTCAGGAACCCCTGCTGGATCAGGTAGGGTTCGATGACCTCTTCGATGGTGTCACGCTCTTCGCCGATCGCCGCTGCCAGGGTGTCCAGCCCCACCGGGCCGCCGCCGAACTTATCGATGATCGACAGCAGCAGCAGGCGATCCATGAAATCCAGCCCCTGATTGTCGACTTCCAATCGTTTCAGTGAGCTGTCGGCAACTTCTTTGCTGATCACCCCGTCCCCCTCAACCTCGGCAAAATCGCGCACCCGGCGCAGCAATCGGTTGACAATCCGCGGGGTGCCGCGGCTGCGGCGGGCAATTTCAGCCGCACCTTCGGGGTCGATGCGGATCCCGAGGATTCCGGCGCTGCGCTTGACGATGGTGGTCAGCTCCGCGTCGGAGTAGAACTCCAGGCGACTGATGACACCGAAACGATCCCGCAGCGGCGAGGAGAGTAAACCGGCGCGGGTGGTCGCACCGACCAGGGTGAAACGGGGGATATCGAGTTTGATGGTGCGCGCCGACGGCCCCTGGCCGATCATGATGTCGAGCTGATAGTCTTCCATCGCCGGATAGAGGATCTCTTCGACCACCGGGGACAAGCGGTGGATCTCGTCGATGAACAGGACGTCGCCCTCCTCCAGATTGGTCAGCACCGCAGCCAGGTCGCCCGCTTTTTCAATGACCGGACCGGAGGTGCTTTTGATGCTGACCCCCATCTCCTGGGCGATGATGTTGGAGAGGGTGGTTTTCCCCAGCCCGGGCGGGCCGAAAAACAGCACGTGGTCGAGGGCCTCCTGGCGATTTCGCGCGGCATCGATGAAAATCTGCAGATTCTGCTTGGCCTTGCTCTGGCCGACGTACTCCCGTAGCGAACGCGGCCGCAATCCCGCTTCGTAGTTTTCCTCTTCGGGCAGGCCGTCGCCGGCGATCAGGCGTTCGCTCATCAATTAACTCCGCTTGATGCTTCGTAAAAAAGAATTAGATGGCGACGCCATCCCGCTTATTTGACCAGAATTTGCAGCGCCGCTTTCAGAACCTCTTCGAGGGGGGCCCCCGGAGCGGTTTTAATGTTTTTCAAGGCCTTGCGCGCCAAGGTGTCCTTGTAGCCGAGATTGACCAGCGCCGACAGGGCATCCTGATGACAGTCGACCGCTGTCGGTTGCTGTGGGTCGGCATCGCTGACGGTTGCATCCACGGCGAATCCGGCGGCTTTGTCCCGCAGTTCCAGGATCAGTCGTTCGGCGCTTTTTTTGCCGATTCCGGGGATGGCCGTCAGCCGCGCGGCATCCCCCTGACAGAGTGCCAGCGCCAGTTCACCGGGCGGGGTATGCGAGAGGATGGTGATCGCCAGTGTAGGGCCGACGCCGGAGACTGAAATCAGCAGGGCGAACAGGTCTTTTTCCGCTTGGCTGAAAAAACCGTACAGTTGGATAGCGTCCTCTTTGACATGGGTGTGCACCCGTAGCTGCACCTGGCCGGTCTCCGGCAACGCGTAATAGGTTGAAAGCGGAATCTGCAGTCGATAGCCCACCCCGGCGACATCGACGATAATCTGATCGGTACTGCGCTGGGCCAGTCGGCCGGTGAGGAGTGCTATCATTGAGTTGCCGCAAAATTCCTGGTTTGAGGTTAACGGGATTCCAGCTTTACCGCCAAGCGATTATTGAGCTGATGGCTGTGGGCGTGGCAGATGGCGACTGCCAGGGCATCCGCGGCGTCTTCCTGAGCGATTTCCGGCAGGTTGAGCAGGGTCCGGGTCATCTGTTGTACCTGGTTTTTGCCCGCTCGCCCGTAGCCGACTACGGCACTTTTAACCTGCAGGGCAGAATATTCAGCGACCGGCAGTTCGGCATTGATCCCGGCCAGCAGCGCAACGCCGCGCGCATGTCCCAACTTCAGCGCCGAAGCTGGATTCTTGGCCATAAAAACCTGTTCCACGGCAACGGCATCGGGGCGGTAGTGCTCGATCAATTCACTCAGCTGCCGATAGATTTTTTGCAGTCGCAGCGCCAGCGCATCCTGACTGCGGGTAAAGATCGCCCCGTTATCCAGATGGATCAGACGATTGCCCTGTTGTTCGATAAAGCCGTAACCGGTGGCTTTGCTGCCCGGGTCGATGCCGAGAATTCTCATAAAGGCAGGTTCGAGATTCGAGGTTCGAGGTTCGAGGTTTTAAACCTTGCTCCTGACAACATCAGCCCATGATTCTTTCCATCTCCTCGTCGGAGATATCAAAGTTGGCATGGACAGCCTGAACGTCGTCATTGTCTTCCAGAATATCGATCATCTTCATCAACGATTCTACCTGCTTGCCTGCGAGCGGATTCATGTTCTGGGGAATCATTGTAATCTCGGCCGATCGGCAGGGTAGGCCCTGATCGGCAAGAGTATTTCTGACACTTTCAAAATCGGTCGGACTGGTCACGACTTCGATAATTTCGTCTTCCTCTTTGACATCTTCTGCGCCCGCTTCGAGGGCGGCTTCAAAGATGGTTTCGAAATCGCTCTCTTCACCGAAAATGATCTGCCCCTTGCGGTCGAACATAAAGGCGACCGAACCGCTGACGCCGAGGCTGCCGCCGAACTTGTTGAAGGCGTGGCGAACATCGGCAACGGTACGGGTGCGGTTGTCGGTCAGAAACTCGACAATGACGGCGACGCCGCCCGGTCCGTAGCCTTCGAAGATCCCCTCTTCATAGGTGACGCCGTCAAGATCGCCGGTCCCTTTTTTGATCGCCCGTTCGATGTTGTCTTTGGGCATGTTCGCCTGCTTGCCCTTGTCGACCGCCAACCGCAGGCGCGCATTTGCCTCCAGATCACCACCGCCGATTTTTGCTGCGACAGTAATCTCTTTAATCAGTTTGGTGAAAATTTTTCCGCGCTTGGCATCCTGGGCACCTTTGCGGTGCTTGATGTTGGCCCATTTACTGTGTCCCGCCATATCTCTTTATTCTCCTTAATCTTGTCGCTCCATAACAAAACGCCGGCAGAACCGGCGTCTGTTAGTTGTAATTATATGCCTGCCAGGTTACATGTGATGATCTCGCAAAAAGGAAGCAGATGGCGACGCCATCACATGTCTTGTGGATCATCCCGATAACCGACAATCTTCAGATTATCAAGCACATCGGTGACCCCGGCGACCTGTCTGGCATCGTCGATCGCGGCTTCCCGCTCGCTTTCACTGTAGACGTGACCGGTCAGGGTGACGATCCCCTCTTTGACCGCGATATTGAACCAGATATCTTCGATCCGCTCATCGGCAAGGCGGACAATCTGGATTTTCTTCTGGATGATCAGGTCTCTGAGTTTGGCTTTGGCGGCGCTTTTCTTTTCCACCAGGTTGCGGTCCTTAACGCCGTCGACAATCATTTTGACGGCGGTCTCGAACGACAAGCGCGAGGTGTTGACGATCAGATCATAGTCGATCGGGTTGGACCAGTTGCGATCGAAGTAGTATTTGATGAAGCCGGCCCGTTGCTGGTCACTTTTTCGTACCAGCGAGCGAGCCAGATCGGGATCGATCCACTCGCGTACCGCCCAGCGCTCAACCCGCTCTTCAAACGGGGCAATAACGCGCACCCGGAAGACGTTGTTGATTCCGGGGAGCAGGTCCTGCCCGCCGCGACCGTAGATGACGACATCTCCCTTGAGGGCCTGTTCCAGGACAATCAGCTGGATACGGTTCATGTTCAGTTCGATCTGCCGGTCGAGCTTCTCGACAAAGGCCGGTGGTTTTTCATCGACCTGTTGCAGGGCTTCTGCGGTCAGGCCGTAGCTGGAAGCCACATCTTTGATGGTGTCGCCGTTGATCAGCGTGTAGCCGAGCTCTTCAGCGGATTGATGGACAATCGGGATGCCGCCGCTGCCCATTTCACGGGAGATGGTAATGATCGCCATAGTCTATTCTCTCCAATTCTTCAACTGTTGCCGGACTCTGTGCTGCTGGCAGTCATCCACGCCAGATAGATCAGGAGTTAAATCCAGGTTTATGATCAAAATAGTGCAGAGTTTCCAAAAAACGGATGGTGCGACTTTGGGAGCGCATCACCACCGTATGGGTTTTTGCTCCACCGGGGAAATAGCGCACGCCACGAACCAGATCGCCGTTGGTGACGCCGGTGGCGGCGAAAAAGACGTCCCCTTTGGCCATCTCTTTCGCCGAGTAGATTTTATCAAAATCGTCGATGCCCATGCTGCGCGAACGGACCCGCTCTTCTTCGGTCATGAACACCAGTCGACCCTGCATGAATCCGTTCAGGCACTTGATTGCGGCAGCGGTCAGTACCCCTTCGGGAGCGCCGCCGATGCCGATCATCATGTCGATACCGCTGTCGTCAATCGCCGAAGCAATGGCTGCGGCGACATCGCCGTCACCGAACAGCTGGCAGCGGGCTCCAGCGTTGCGGATTTCTGCGACCGCTTTGTCGTGGCGCGGTCGGTCGAGCAGGGCGACCGTCAGATCCTGCGGATTGCAACCCTTGGCTTTGGCCAGTGCTTCGACATTTTCTCCGGCGGATTTCTGGATGTCAACCACGCCGACCCCGGCAGAACCGGTGACGATTTTGTCCATATACATGTCGGGCGCGTGTAAAAACCCGCCGCGTGGTGCCAGGGCGATGGTGGCAATCGCACCATTGGTTCCTTTGGAGCAGATGTTGGTCCCTTCGAGCGGATCGACAGCGATATCGACCGCGCATTCGCCATCCACGCCTCTGCCGAGCTGTTCGCCGATATAGAGCATCGGCGCCTCGTCCATCTCTCCCTCGCCGATCACCACGGTACCGCAGATATCCATAGCATCCAGAGTGCGACGCATCGCCTCGGTGGCCGCCGCATCTGCGGCAATCTTGTCCCCTTTGCCGACCCAACGGCCGGCATCCAGGGCTGCTGCTTCTGTGACCCGAGCCAATTCCAGGGCCAGGTTGCGATCCATAGACATCTATAATTATCCGATATTTACAGGGGGAAAGATACCGTCCTTGTCAGCAGCTGATCATGGCACGAAACCGAGTCAAGTTCAAGTCGCGCGCGTCTGGCGCGTTGAACCCTGAATCTGGCTTGTTTTTGTTCTGATCGCTGGCTATAATCACGCCTTTGAATTTGCCCGAATCGGCAGCGCACTTAAAGGTTGCCGTTGAGAAAGTATGTAGTGTGACTATGACAACGATTGAAGAGAACCCGGAGCTGGTTGCCCAGCTGCAACAACGGATTGAAGCTGCCGGCGGCATCGACTTTGCTGAGTTTATGCAGACCTGTCTCTATCATCCGGAATATGGCTACTACAACGCAGCACGTACCCGGATCGGTAAAGAGGGTGATTTTTTTACCTCATCCAGTGTGCACTCGCTGTTCGGTCGGTTGATTGCCCGGCAGTTGGAGCAGATGTGGCGGTTGCTCGGCAAGGATGATTTCACCATCGCTGAGCAGGGCGCCGGGGAGGGGCACCTCTGTCTCGATATTCTGAATGCTTTGGCTGAAGAATTTCCTGAATTCTATCGCGTAGTCAACTACCGGATTGTTGAAATCAGTCCTGATCATTGTCGGCGGCAGGCGGAAAAATTGCAGCAGCATGTCGATGTCGGTCGGCTTGCCTGGTGTTCTTTGGCCGATCTTCAGGGGATGCAGGGCTGCTTTTTAAGCAATGAACTGGTTGACGCCTTCCCGGTGCATCTACTCGACAAGCAGGATGGCGAGCTGAAAGAGATTTATGTCGTCAACCGTGCTGAGGGATTTGTCGAAGAGGTTCGGCCGCTGACCAATGCGGCGATCAGCGATTATTTCAGTCTGGTCGGCAGCTCGGTGCTGGAAGGCAACCGCGGCGAAGTCAACTTGCAGGCGCTTGCGTGGATGCAGCAGGTCACCGCTGCTGTTGCGCGCGGCTTTATTTTGACCATCGATTACGGCTATCCGGCCAAAGAGCTGTTTGCCCCGTTCCGGCGCAACGGAACCCTGCTTTGTTATCATAAGCATCAGTCGAATGAAAATCCCTATCAACGGATCGGCTGTCAGGACATTACCGCGCATGTCGATTTTACTGCTCTGCAGAGAGTCGCTGAACGGCAGGGGTTCGTGCAACTCTATTTTGGCGAGCAGTATCGTTTTTTAATGGGACTCGGGTTCCTTGAGGCACTGATCGAACTGCAGATGCGCGAAACCGACCCGCAGCAGGCCCAGGCTCTACGAATGACTCTGAAGAATCTGGTGCTGCCGGAAGGGGGGATGGGCGAGAGCTTCAAGGTGCTGATCCAGGCGAAGAATGTCGGCAGCCCGGAGCTGCTCTGCTCGCGCAGAATTCAGGATATCAGCATGCCGGCGGGGATGTTTTAATCTGTCGCTTGCGGCAACGCATACGAGAGAGCTATACTTGCATTACAACTCTAAATGGAGGAAAAATCGATGAAAGAACGTGTACAAGAAGTCCTGAATCAGGTTCGTCCCGCACTGCAGGCCGATGGTGGTGACGTGGAACTGGTTGATGTTTCGGACGACGGTGTTGTCAGCGTCAAACTGACCGGTGCTTGCGGCTCCTGTCCGATGTCGACCATGACGTTGAAGATGGGGATTGAAAAGACCCTGATGGAGAATCTCCCCGAGGTGAAGGAAGTGGTTCAGGTCCGCTGATTTTTTTGTAAAAAGCATTCAATTTTTATCAAACCGGTATTTACAGCAAGGGGGTCGACAGGATCAATCGTCGGTCCCCTTGCTGTTTTTGTCCCGTTGCTAAGCAAACGCCGAGCCGTCGCTGTTCGGCGAAAAAAAGTTACTCCCCGTAGTTTTCTGTGATATACATTACCGGCAGTGTTGAAAATGAAAAGCTTCTCATATTTCTGATGCTTTCCGTGTAACGCAGAAACTTGTCAATATTCTACCGCCTACTGCTATTGCTTATCTGTTTGTTCAGCCTCTCCGGGGTTGGCTATGCGGGGGAACTGTTGGTTGCCGCCGATGCTTCTGCCAGAGTGAGCGCCGGTCCGGTTGCTTTGCTCTCGGTCAGCGGCCGGTCCGCCGGTCAGAATGGCGGATTGCAAACAGTCAGTGCGGCGGTTTCCGCTGCGCGAAACGATCATTTTGAGCCGGCTTTCACCTACCTGTTCAGCCACCTCAATAGCTACCGCCGTGATGTCAAAGCCCATGCCGAAACCTTGGTGGTTCTGGAGTGGGCAAAGCGCTATGAAGATGCTGTTGTTCTGGCACTTTCCCGTCCCGATCTGCAACTCCCCCTCTATGCGATCAAATCGGCGGCTCGTTCTGCCCGGCGCGCCGGGCTGCTGGACGATGCTGATCTTTTTACGCAGACCGGCCTGGATAGGGCTCCCGACGATCCTGAGCTGCTGTCGACAAAGATTCATCTGCTTGGTGATCGAGGGCGACTGGACGAAGGGCTGGCCTTGGCGACGGTTGCTTTGCAGCAGTATCCGCAGCACGCCGACCTTTGGTTGGGCAAATACTATCTGCAACTGCTGCGTAAAGAAATCTACGCTGCGCTGGCAAGTGTTCAACGTGCGCTGGAGTTGACTCCCAGCCGTTATGCCCGACGTGAACTGATCTATTCGCTGGAGCGTTGCGGGATGCCGCAGCGTGCGCTGGAACGGCTTGAGGCTGATCCGACACTGGTGACTGTGGATGAACTTTTCCGCCTGCGCCGTTCGGCCAATGCTGCAGAAATTCGCTGGGGCAGCTTCGTGCCGCCGCTGCAGGAGCAGCGTTACGCGGAAACCGATCAGGCACTGGCAACTCTTGATCTGTTGCTGGCTGAATTGCAGACTGCCGACCTGAAAAAACTGGTTCTGCATCAACGGGTGCTGTTATTCAACCGGCTGGTGGCGCTGCGCGATCGTCGCTACATGCAGCCGGTTATCGATCTCTGGCGGTTGCTGGTTCGTGCCGGAATCGAGGTGCCCGACTATGCCTTGCAGGCGGTCGCCGATGCCCTGCTCTATCTGCGCCGGCCGGAAGAATCAGCGATCCTCTACGCCGACCTGCTGCAACGCAAACCCTTGAATCATACCTCGGCGATCGGTCTTTACTACAGTCTGCATGAGGCGAATCGCTATGACGAAGCGACCGAGTTGATTACCCGGTTGGCGGCCGGGCTGACGCCCTGGGAGCGGCGCAAGGGTTATCGGGAGCCGGAACAGAACCCGGATAATTTTTCCGCCGATCTGGTTGCCGGTCTTGACCGCCTGTACCGCAACGAACTGGAACTCGCCGAGCAGAGGATCGGCGACCTGTATCTAAAGGCCCCACACAACAGCGAATTGCGCAAGGCGTTCGGCGATGTTCAGTCGGCCCGCCGTCGACCGCGTACCGCTCAGTGGTTGTTTGAGCAGGGGCTGGCGAATGAGCCGAAGCATCCCGGTTTGCAGGCGGCGCTGGCGGACAGTTTTCTGCTGCGGCGACAGTGGCGGCTGGCAGAGAAAAGTATCGCCCGGTTGATCAACCTCTATCCGGATGAGGGGACCACGCTGCGCTTGCAGGATGAGTGGCAGCGTCGCAACCTGCGGATCCTGGAGGGGCGAGTCTCGCTCGGGATCGGTGACAGTCCTTCGGTTGCCGGGCGGGAACTCGATTTTCTACTGCGCGGCTGGACACGGCCGCTCGATTATGACTGGCGGCTTGGTGCTTACATCGAAAACCGGCGGGCAAAGTTGCAGGAAGGGGACGCGGTACGTACCTACGTCGGTGGCGCATTTCAGCGCTTGACGCCCGACTGGAGTTGGTTCGGCCAGCTCGGCCTGGCCGATGTCGCCCGTAAACCCTGGTCGGCCGAATTGACCGGCCGCTATCAGCCGCAGGATCACTGGGCTGCCTATTTCGGCCTGTCCCACAACGGCAAAGCGGTGGCCCTGCGCGCTTTGGAGTCGGGAACCGGCGGCAATGAACTGCTGCTCGGCGGTGAATGGTGGCGGCATGAATCACTGTCGGCGTCCCTGGAATTCTCGCTGCTCGATTACGATGACGGCAACCTGCGCAGCAGTTTGAGCGGTTCGCTGCGCAAGCGGTTGCGCAGCGGGCCGACCCTGATGCTCGACAATATTGTCCGGGTGACAACCACCAGCAACAGTCAGTCCGGTGGTTTCTACTTCGCGCCCGAAGCCGATCTGCGGATTGAAGATGAATTGCAGCTGCGCTGGATCAGCTGGCGCTGGTATGCCGACACCTTTACCCAGCGTGCTTCGTTTTCAACCGGCGGTTACTGGCAGCAGAACTACGGCCTGTCGGTCCCCTTCGGCATTGCCTATGCCCATGAATGGGAGTTGCTGCGCAGACGCCTGCTGATCGAGTATGGCCCCTCCATCTCACTCAACTATTATGACGGTGACGCTGAAGCCCATTTCGGCTTCTATCTGGCATTCACCTGGAGATATTAATGCGACGTTTTCTCAGCTCTCTGCTTGGGTTACTGCTCCTGCTGCCAACTACGGCTTTTGCCGAAGATTTTATGGTGCTCTGTTACCACGGGGTTGAAGATCAGATTCAGGCCGATCCCGATGCGATGACGGTGACCACCGATAATCTGATCAGTCATATCAACTGGTTGCGTGGGCATGGTTGGACCGCAGTTTCACTGGATGATCTGCAGGCCGCTGAGGAGGGGCGCAAAGCTCTGCCGGAAAAAGCCTTTCTGCTGAGCTTCGATGATGGCTACGCCGGGGTCTATCAGCGGGTTTTCCCGCTGCTAAAAGCCTATAATATCCCGGCGGTGATTGCGGTGGTGACCTCCTGGTTGGAAACCCCGGCAGGCGAGATGGTCGATTACGGCAAGCGTAAAGTACCGCGCGAACATTTTATGAGCTGGGCGCAGCTGCGTGAGATGGCCGATTCAGGCTTGGTTGAGATCGCCTCACATTCACACAATCTACATCGCGGGGTGCTGGGCAACCCGCAGGGGAATGAACAGCCGGCACTGAACACCAGAACCTGGCTGCCGCCTGAGCAACGTTATGAAAATGAGGCTGAATGGCGGCGGCGGATTCATGACGATCTGCAACGTTCGGTTGACATTATCCGCCGGCGGATCGGTCGTCCGCCCCGCACCATGGTCTGGCCCTACGGTCAGTACAATCAGCCGGCAATTGAGATCGCGGCCGAGTTGGGGATGACCCGTGCCTTGACGCTGGATACGGCGCAGAACTCTGTCGACAAGCTTGACGTCATTGCCCGGATGCTGATCAGCAACGATCCGAACAGCGCCACCCTCGCCTGGCAGGTGCAGCACCGCTTTGATCGAAAAATACGCCGGGTGGCCCACGTCGATATCGATTATCTCTACGATGACGACCCCGAGCAGCAGTTGCGCAACCTGAGCCGGTTGCTCGACCGGATCAAGGGGTTGCAGATCAATACTGTTTTTCTGCAGGCTTATGCTGATCCCGATGGCGATGGTGCTGCCGACCAACTCTACTTTCCCAATCGCCACCTGCCGCTGCGAGCCGACCTGTTCAACCGGGTCGCCTGGCAGCTGCGGACCCGGGCCGGGGTCGATGTGTTTGCCTGGCTGCCGATCCTCGCCTTCGGCATCGATGGGGGAGAGCTGGTGCAGCGGAGCCATCCGCAGACGGCTGAGCTGGGGGTTGATCCCGTTGCCCATCGCCGCCTGACCCCCTTTTCTGCGCGAAACCGGCAAGTCATTACTGAAATCTACGAAGATCTGGCGGTGCAGGCCAATTTTGCCGGAATCCTGTCCAGTGACGACGGGCATCTCTCCGATTACGAAGATGCTGGTCCTGCTGCGTTAAATCATTATCAGACCGCCTGGAATCTACCCGGCTCGGTAGCGGAGATCCGCCGGGATCCTGCTGCCATGTCTGCCTGGACCCGCTACAAGACGGCTGAACTGATCAACCTGACCGGGCAGCTGATGCAGTCGGTGCAGAAGTGGCGGCCGGGCAGCAAGTCGGCGCGCAATATTTTTGCCCTGCCGGTCCTCAAGCCGCACAGTGAAAGCTGGTTTGCTCAGGAGTTGCTGGCATTCGCCGAGGCTTACGATTGGGTGGCGGTGATGGCGATGCCCTGGATGGAGGGGGCCGATAAGCCGGATGAATGGCTGCTGGAGCTGGTTGATCAGGTGAAGCGAACTCCCGGGGCGCTCGATAAGGCGATCTTTGAACTGCAGACCCTCGACTGGTCGCAGCAGAACCGCTGGATTCCCGCCCATGTGACTGCCGGGCAGATGGACCTGCTGTTGCGAAACGGGGCGGTGAATTATGGCTATTACCCGGACCTGTTCACCGAAAATCATCCGAACCAAAAGATCCTCCGCCCGGCCATTTCGCTGCGCGAATTCCCTTATGAGAGACGTTGAATTACAAGTGACCAGCCTGGAGCCGTATCTGACATATCTGCTTGATAAACTGCCGAGCGCCGAGGTGTTTGCGGTCTTTCTGCATGGCTATGTCTTTTATTATCCGCTGTTCATGACCTATCTCTGGATTATCGGCGCGGTCTACTATTTTCTCCATTGGGACCAGTGGAGCAAGGTCGATTCGCCGCCGGAACTGCCGGTCTGGCCCTTTCTGTCGATCATCGTCCCCTGCCACAACGAAGGTCAGAACCTGCGTGAAGTGATCGAGTGGCTGGATGATCAGGAGTATCCGGCGTTCGAGATCATCGCCATCAATGACGGCAGCACTGACGATACCGGAGCCTTGCTTGACGAACTGCTGGCGCAGTATCCACGCTTGCGGGTGATCCATTTTGCCGAAAATCAGGGCAAGGCGATGGGGTTGAAAATGGGCACGCTGGCCGCGCGCGGCGAATATCTGGTCTGTATCGATGGTGACTCGCTGCTCAGCCCCTGTGCCGCAAAATGGCTGGTTTATTCGCTGGTGAAGAGTCCCCGGGTCGGTGCGGTGACCGGCAACCCGCGCATCCGCAACCGGACAACCCTGCTCGGGCGACTCCAGGTCGGTGAGTTTTCTGCGGTGGTCGGGATGATCAAGCGGGCGCAACGGGTGTATGGTCGGGTCTTTACCATCTCGGGGGTGGTTGCAGCGTTCCGCAAGCGGGCGTTGCACGATGTCGGCTACTGGAGTACCGACATGATCACCGAAGATATCGATATCAGCTGGAAGTTGCAGACCCATTTCTGGGATGTCCGTTACGAGCCGAACGCCCTCTGCTGGATTCTGATGCCGGAAACCCTGCGCGGACTCTGGCGGCAGCGACTGCGCTGGGCACAAGGGGGAAATGAGGTACTGCTGAAATACTGGCGAACCCTGCTCGACTGGCGGCGGCGGCGGATGTGGCCGGTTTTCTTCGAATATTTCTGCAGCGTTATCTGGGCCTATTCGATGGCCGCGGTCTTTACTCTCTACCTGCTCGGTTTGTATATCCATATCCCCGAGCCTTGGCACGTTGAAACCCTGCTGCCCGGTTTCAGGGGCTTGCTGCTCGGCATGACCTGCCTGTTGCAGATGAGTGTCGGGGCCATGCTCGATTCGCGCTACGAAAAGCGGATGCTGGCCAACCTCTACTGGATGATCTGGTACCCGCTTGGTTTCTGGACGATCAACTTTGTCACCTCTATCGGTGGCCTGCTGAAGGCCCTGTTCCGCAAGCGGGGACGGCGGGCGATCTGGAAAAGTCCGGATCGGGGGATTTCAGCATGAGTGAATTGCGTGAGAGTCAACAGCAGAAGATCGAACAGCCCCCGTTGATCGTGGCGGCAAAACGACAGAGCGGTTTTCAGCGCTACGGTTTCCGATTGATAACCGTTCTGTTCTGGGTGGTATTACTGCTTTTATTCCGGGTTGCGGTGACACCCCTGGCCTGGTTGGTCGGTGCGCAATCGGTTTATGAGATGTTCTCCTATAAGGTCGACACGCAGGATTTTCTTGAGCTGATGATGGTCTACGCTCTGGTGGTGGTTGCCATCGGAGTTTGTCTGATCGGTTGGGCGCGCTACAATCAGTACCGTTTTCGCAAAAACGAGCGGCGGACTGAACATCGGCCACCGGCCTCAGTGGCTGAAGTCGCTGATTTTTATCAATTGTCGACCGAGCTTGTTGTCAAGAGCGCGCATGCGCGGCGCTTGTCGCTGCAGCATGCGGAGGATGGGCAACTGCGGGATGTCGCAGCCGGTGATCTTTTGCCGCCCCTGGCAGCTGAACCGATCCCCACCGGCTTAAACCGCTACCTCTATCACGACTATCTGCTGCAGCGGGATGATGGTTTGCGCTGGTCGGTCTACCTGACCGGGAAACAGCTCTATTTCGGCAGCAGCTTCGACAGCTGCCGAGATTATATCGATTCTCTCCTGCGCTGATCTCTCTGTCCCCCTCTATATTAAGCCCTGATCTCCGCCACACCTAAGGCGCTACTTTTTTTGACCCTTCTGTGTCGTTCCTGATGTTAGCAAAGCAACATTATCGGTATTTACTGGTAGATCCTGAATTTGTATCAGGTGGAGCGATTTGACAGTATTTTAATCTCAAAATTCTGGATAAATTTATCTGACGATGATATCTGTTAACATATAATCCACACAAACGTATGTATAATGTGATCGGCAGGCGGATTTATCGTTTCAGCACGCTAGTAAAAACTATGGACTTTAGTCCAAGCCTTTCAGGTGCTACTCGTTTGTCGTCATTCCCGCGAAGGCGGGAATCCAGTGTTTTTAAGAAGCGTGGATCCCCGCTTTCGCGAGGATGACGGTCTTTGATCTTGGTTTTAAGG
>JAJRQI010000012.1 GCA_024280335.1 Deltaproteobacteria bacterium | reverse complement strand
TGGGTATCAACGACCATCCCCGGGATCTGGTAGACGTTGCCGAGGACCACGTTTGCGGTTTTCCGCCCGACCCCGGCCAGAGCGACCAACTGAGCCAAGGTCTGCGGCACCTGACCTTGGTGTCGCTGCAGCAGTTGCTCGGCACATCGGATCAGATTTTTCGCCTTATTACGGAAAAACCCGGTGGAATGGATCAGCGCTTCGATCTGTTCCTGACTGGCTGCGGCCAGTTGCTGCGGACCGGGAAAGCTGCGAAACAACTCAACCGTCACCAGGTTGACCCGCTTGTCGGTGCACTGAGCGGAAAGTATGGTTGCCACCAGCAGCTGCCAGGCATCGGCATAGTTGAGCGCGCAATGCGCATCGGGGTAGGATTTTTGCAGAAGTCTGATTAACGTAAGGGCTTTATCGGCTTTAGGCATGTTTCTCGCGTTGCTGAAAAGGTTGCTTTATCCACAGGATTCACAGCTTTATCCACAGACCGGGTCGGGCTGTTTTGCCAGCCCCGAAACCGGTTTCAGTCTAAGAAATTTACGGTTTTCGCAAGACTCAACCGTCAGCACCAGCGGCAGGTGCGGCGAGGCTTTGCGCGCCTCCCCGGTTGCGACGACAGATCCGGCCAAGGCTCGGATCTGGCCGCGAAAATAGATTCGATCACGCCCCCATAAAGGGAAATTTCCCGGATAATTGGCACGCCACAGTGGCTGTTTTGCCCGGGTCAAATGTTCGCTCAGGCGAATCTGGCCACAGCCCCAGATCGGCAGGGTGAAATCACCGCAAACGATCGTCGCGCAGGGAAGAGATCGGTTATTCAGAATCCGCTCGCTGAGCAGGTTGATAATCTGAGCACGCCGCTGCCAGGGGTCAAAGGAGAGGCTGAGATTAAACAAGTGCACCCGCTCACCCCCAAGATCGAGATCCGCACGTAGACAGCGGCCACCGTGACCGAGAGAATATTCCTGCTGGGTATGCAATGGGAAGCGCGAGAGAATAGCACAGGCGCCTTCCTCTTCCGGGCCGTACGCAGGCAGACCGGTTTGCTCAGATAAAACCTTGAGCGAGGCGCTGCCGAACGGTGAACCGAGTTGCTGGAGCATCACCAGATCGGGACACTGCGATCGGATCACCCGCGTACACGCCTGCGGGTCAATCTGACCTGCAGCAGTGCGACAGCCATTGATATGATAACTCATAATCCGGAAAGTCGGCATGACACCCCTTACTTTTGAATCAAGCCATCTGACCATATTAACAAAAAAAAGACATCCCGATGAATGAGATGTCATTTTACAGGTTATCGGTATAGACGGTCCCACAAAAAGTCCGACCTACAGAGTTCCAACGTCTTCGCTTGTCGGCCGGTTATTCGCCAACCCGCCGAACCGATTCAATAATCACCTGCGGCTCGGGATAATCTCCGAACTGGTTGTTTTTCGCGATGGTGCGTACCTTGCCGATCTTTTCGACGACCTCCATCCCGGCGACCACCTTACCGAAAACCGCGTAACCATACAGGCTGGGCGACTGGCCGCGCTGGTTAAGAAAGGCATTATCCTTCAGATTGATGAAGAACTGATTGGTGGCGCTGTCGACCACGCCGGTCCGCGCCATGGCGATCGAGCCCTTGACGTTCGGCAAGCCGTTGCCCGCCTCATTCTTGATCGGCGGCCGGGTCTGCTTGCGGTGCAGGGCCTTGTCGAAACCGCCGCCCTGAATCATGAAATTTTTGATGACCCGGTGAAAAATCGTCCCGTCATAAAGATTTTGCTCGGCATAGGCAAGAAAATTCTTCACCGAGATCGGTGCCTGCTCCTCGTTCAGTTCCAGGGTGATGGTCCCCATGCTGGTTTTCATTTCCACTCGCGTGGCGGCCTGTGCCGCAACCGCAGAAAAAATCAGCAGAGCAATCAAAATCAACCGTTTTTTCATCATTTCTCCTTTTGCTTGTCAATCAGGAATTACGAACCGCTTCAGCTTTCAGGTTGCGTAACATCAGGTCGCTGACCGCCTGCCGCGGATCTTTGTTCTGGTAAAGTATAAGATAGATCTGCTCGACAATCGGCATCTCCACCGCTAACTTCTGTGCCAGCTGATAAGCGGACAGGCTGGTTTTTACCCCCTCGGCGACAGACTGCATGCCGGCGAGGATCTCCTCCAGGCTCCGCCCTTTACCGAGTTCGATGCCGACACTCCGGTTGCGCGACAGATCGCCGGTACAGGTCAGCACCAGATCCCCCATTCCGGTCAACCCGGCAAAGGTTTCAGCGTTGCCGCCCAGTTTGAGGCCCATCCGTGTCATCTCTGCCAAGCCGCGGGTGATTAACGCCGCACGGGTATTGTGGCCGAAACCGAGGCCATCCGACACCCCGGCAGCCAGGGCGATGACATTTTTCATCGCGCCGCCCAGTTCGACGCCGATGATATCATCATGGGTATAAACGCGGAACTTTTCAGTGCTGAAGATCGCCTGAATCTGTTCGGCCACCTGTTCATTCTTTGCGGCAGCCACCACTGCGGTCGGCATCCCTTTAGAGACTTCCTTGGCAAACGAGGGCCCGGACAAAAAGCCGAGCTGTTTGTGCATCGCTGTCGGCAGCAATTCTTCAAAGACCTGCGAAAGCAGCATCAAGCTGTCGTTCTCGATCCCTTTGGAGGCCGAGACGATCAGGGTTTCCGGGTCGATGTAGGCGATCGCCTGTTGCAGAACGTTACGGGTGATCTGAGACGGGGTGACAAACAGCAGCAGTTGTTTATCGGCAACAACCTGCGGCAGCTCCGAGCTGAAGTTCAGGTTCTCGGACAGAACCACGCCGGGCAAGTAGAGATCGTTAACCCGGCTCTGCTGCATCCGCGCGCAAAGATCCTGCTCAAAAACCCAGAGGATCACCGGAAAGCCTTTTTCGGCCAGCAGGTTGGCCAGAGTTGTCCCCCAACTGCCGGCGCCGATAACGGCGTAGTTCACCTTGTCACGGACAAAACTCATCAGATAACCTTCTTTTTTTTCTTGATCCGCTGTTTCAGATGCTCGATTTTTTCTTCCAGAATCAACGGCTGCGGTAAATCGGTCAACTGTTGATACTGCTTTAGAGCTTCCTCTAACCGGTCATCCTCCTCCAGCAATTTCGCCAGATTGAACCGCGCCTGCACCCGGTAGGGACTGTCGGGAAATTGGTCGATCAGTTGTTGCCAATCCCTTCGAGCATCGTCGTGCCGTTTTTCGAGCAACAGCAGGCCGCCTTTGCGATACAGCAGTTCGGGAAGCAGTTCAGTCTGCGGATAGCGCTGCTGGAGAATCTCCAGTTCAATCCGTGCCTGAACATAATTATCCAGGCGAAAATAACAATCAGCGATTTCGTAGCGATAATGATCCTGCCTGGCTGTCGTGCTGTCGAGCAAGTGCTGATAAAATTCGATTGCCCGTGAATAATCGCGCAATGAATACTTTACAATCCGTGCGGCTTCTTCACGGGCGGTCTGTACCAAGGGATTGTCCGGATAATCATGTTCCAGCTGCAAATAGTTGCGCAACGCCTGCTGATCCTGGCGACGATCATGCTGCCAGATACTGCCGCTGCGCAGCAGTGCTGCCGGGGCGATCTCTGCCTGCGGATATTGCTGATAGAGCTGCTGGTAGACCTTTTGCGCCGCCGCAATCTGGCCGAGACTTTCCAGCTTTTCCCCCTGATTGTACAGTTGTTGCGGCACCGTCAATCGATAGCGCTGATAAACCGGCCAGGCAACAACGGCCAGAAGCACCAGACTCAGGATTAACCAGCAGCAGCGCGGTTTTTTACTCTTCGCTCTCTGTTGGTCCAGAGTCTGTTGTTTCAATTGTTTCTTCAACCGATCCAGGCTCATCGGCTTCTTCCTTTTCTGCCAGCTTGGCCACCGAGACGATCAGTTCACCGTCCTCAAGTACCATCATCCGCACCCCCTGGGTGTTGCGGCCGATGGCCCGGATGTTACTGACTTTGGTTCGTAACAGTTTGCCGCGATCGGTGATAAACATCAGATCGGACTCATCGTCAACCATCATGATATTGACCACCTTGCCATTACGATCACTGGTCTTGATGGTGATAATCCCTTTGCCGCCACGACTCTGAACCCGATATTCGGTGATATCGGTGCGTTTTCCGTAACCGTTCTCAGTGATCGTGACCAGCGCCAGGGCAGTGTTATCGGTCACCGATTGCAAACCGATCACCTCGTCATCCCCTTCGAGCTTCATACCGCGAACCCCGCGAGACGGGCGCCCCGTGGGGCGGACATCGCTTTCAGGAAAACGGATAGATTTACCGTTGCGGGTAGCCAGAATCATATCCATCGTACCATCGGTCAGACGTGCCTCGATCAAACTGTCCTCGGCATCGATGGTCAGGGCAATAATTCCCCCGGCGCGCGGATGGGAGTAGGCCATCAGCGCGGTTTTCTTGATAATGCCGCGGGCGGTAGCGGTAACGATGTATTTATCCTCCTCGAACTCCTTGACCGGCAGGATCGTGGTGACTTTTTCGTCCGGTGCCAGACTGAGCAGGTTAACGATTGCTTTGCCGCGCGAGGCACGACCACCTTGCGGAATTTCATGCACCTTGAGCCAATAAACCTTACCGAAGGTGGTAAAAATCAGCACGTAAGAGTGGGTCGAAGCGATAAACAGATTCTCGACAAAATCCTCTTCCTTGGGGCGCATCCCGGTCTTGCCTTTACCACCACGCCGCTGGGCACGGTAGAGGGAGACGGCGTTACGCTTGATGTAACCGCCATGGGAAACCGTGACCACCATGTCCTCCTCGACGATCATATCCTCGAGGGTCAGGTCGGCTGTGCGATCGAGGATCTCTGTGCGGCGCGGGTTGGCAAACTTTTCTTTGATCTCCAGCAGTTCCTGCTTGATGATCTTGAGGATCTCCACCTCGCTGGCGAGAATCTCTTTCAGCCGCTTGATCACGGCCATGATTTGCTCCAATTCAGCACGAATCTTATTCTGCTCGAGACCGGTTAAACGATGCAGGCGCATATCGAGAATCGCCTGGGCCTGGATCTCGGAGAAGGAAAACCGCTCGATCAAGCGCTGTTTCGCTTCGGCCGGGTTGGCGCTAGTCTTGATAATCTGGATCACCTCGTCCAGGTTTTCTAGTGCCAACTTCAAACCCTGCAGAATGTGGGCGCGGGCTTCGGCTTTTTTCAACTCGAAAATACAGCGGCGGGTAACAATTTCCCGCCGGTGATCGATGAAGCAATCGAGGACCTCTCGAAGATTCAAAACCTTCGGCTGGCCGGAAACAATCGCCAGCATGATGATGCCGAAGGAGGACTGCATGGCGGTCATCTTGTAGAGCTGATTAAGAATAACCCCGGGAACCATGTCCCGCTTCAGCTCGATGCAGATCCGCATGCCGTCACGATCCGACTCGTCACGCAGATCGGCAATCCCCTCGATCTTTTTGTTCTTGACCAGATCGGCGATCTTTTCGATCAGCCGCGCCTTATTCACCTGGTAGGGAATTTCAGTGATAATGATCGCTTCACGCCCGCTGCGGCGATCGACTTCAACCAGGGCACGAGCACGCATCTGGATAATACCGCGACCGTTATTGTAGGCCTCGTGGATCCCCTCTTTGCCGTTGATAAAACCGGCGGTGGGGAAATCGGGGCCGGGAATCTTCTCAATCAACTCCTCAATCGTCAGCCGCGGATCTTCAATCAACGCCACCAGCGCGTCAATCACCTCACCGAGATTGTGCGGCGGAATCTTGGTCGCCATGCCGACGGCAATACCTTCGGAACCGTTGACCAGCAGGTTCGGATATTTACAGGGCAGAACCAGCGGCTCCTGCAGAGAATCATCGTAATTGGGTCCGTGATCGACGGTCTCTTTTTCGATATCGGCCAGCAGTTCGTGGGAGAGTTTGGCCATGCGGATCTCGGTATAACGCATTGCTGCCGCATTATCGCCATCGACGGAACCGAAGTTGCCCTGACCATCGACCAGCGGGTGGCGCATGGAAAAGCTCTGTGCCATCCGGACAATGGTATCGTAGACCGCAGTATCACCGTGCGGGTGGTACTTACCGATGACGTCACCGACCACGCGGGCCGATTTTTTATATGGTTTATTGAAATCGTTACCGAGATCGTGCATGGCGAAAAGCACCCGCCGGTGAACCGGCTTGAGGCCGTCGCGCACATCCGGCAAGGCCCGGCCGACGATGACGCTCATGGCATATTCCATGTAAGACTTGCGCATCTCGTCTTCTATATTGACGGTGACTTTGTTCTGTTCTGTCAGCATTTATTTCCTCCGGAAAATAAGGTTCAAGGAACAAGGAAGAGCACCTTACTTACCTTTGTCCTTGATCTTTTTTCCTGTTTTTAAACATCCAGATTGGCAACATTCAGGGCGTTGCGCTCAATAAACTCGCGGCGCGGTTCAACCTGATCGCCCATCAGTACAGTAAAAATCTCATCCGCTTCCACAGCATCCTCTATCTTCACCTGCAGCAACACGCGCTTTTCCGCATCCATGGTGGTTTCCCAGAGCTGATCCGGGTTCATTTCACCCAAACCCTTATAGCGCTGGATATACTGGCCTTTTTTCGCACGCAAGAGGAAGGTTTCGAGCAACGCTTTACGATCCTCGATAATCACATCCTGTTTGCCTTCATCGAGCAGGATCGCCGGGCCGTCCTTACAGATATCCTCGACCTGTTTGTAGGACTGCAGCAGCAGTTTGTATTCGTGAGAGGAGAGGGTTTCAACTGTCTGCCGATCGATACGCGCATGCAGGTTGCCGAAGGTCACCAATATCCGATCAGGATTATCAAGAACCTTGAATTTGGCGTTCGGCTCCACTTCGCGCAAGCGCTCAGCCAGCGGTTGCAGATCGGCTTTGTCAGCAAAGCCGTTACGGATCTTGCCGCGCAGGAACATCCGCAAAATATCGCTCGGCACGCCGCGATTGACGATTTTGTCAAAGTGCTGGTTGAATTCAAGGATATTGCGCAGGGTCGGAATAATCTGCTTGCCGCGCAATACCTTTCTGCCTTCTTCCAGCTCCAGAGCTACCCCATCGGTGCCGGTATCGAGCAGATAATCGAGCAGCGCAGCATCATCCTTAAGATAGATCTCTTTTTTGCCGCGTTTAACCTTGTAAAGCGGCGGTTGAGCAATGTAGAGATGGCCGCGTTCGACAATTTCCGGCATCTGCCGAAAGAAAAAGGTCAGCAACAAGGTACGGATGTGCGAGCCATCGACGTCAGCATCAGTCATGATGATGATTCGATGATAGCGCAGTTTGGAAATGTCAAAATCATCTTTGCCGATACTGGTACCCATGGCGGTAATTAGGGTACGTATTTCATTGGAGGTCAGAAGTTTATCGAAGCGCGCCTTCTCAACATTGAGAATTTTACCTTTAAGCGGTAAAATGGCTTGATAACGACGATCACGTCCCTGCTTGGCACTACCGCCAGCGGAATCGCCCTCGACTAGGTATATTTCGCAAAGTGCTGGGTCTTTTTCCTGACAATCGGCCAATTTTCCCGGCAGTGATAAACCGTCCAAAGCACCTTTTCGCCGGGTCAGATCACGCGCTTTTCGGGCCGCTTCGCGAGCTCGTGCAGCCTCAATCCCTTTTTCAAGAATTTTTTTGGCGACCTGTGGATTCTCTTCGAGAAAAGTAGCCAGCTGTTCGTTCATCAATGTTTCGACGTAACCCTTTACTTCTGAGTTTCCAAGCTTGGTCTTGGTCTGACCTTCAAATTGTGGATTGGAGAGTTTAACTGAGATAACGGCGGCAATTCCTTCGCGTAGATCATCACCGGAAATTGAAACTTTGACATTTTTCAGCAGGTTGTTGGCAGTGGCATAGCTGTTCATGGTCCGCGTCAAAGCACCGCGAAAGCCGCTCATATGTGTGCCGCCTTCGTGGGTATTTATATTGTTGGCGAAAGAAAAAATCTTTTCGTCGTAGCCATCGTTGTACTGAATAGCAATCTCTACTTCTACTCCCTCTTTGATGCCATGAAAATAAATAGGTTTGGCGTGGACCGGACTTTTTGCCCGGTTTAAATACTCGACAAAAGAGCGGATTCCGCCTTCGTAAAGAAACTCGTGTTTTTTCTCTGAACGATCATCACTGATGATAATATTGACTCCGGCATTCAAAAAAGCCAGTTCTCGAAGCCTTTGTGATAGGGTTTCAAAGGAAAAATCGGTTGTATCGAAAACTTCGGGATCAGGCCAGAAAGTAATTTTGGTACCACGTTTAATGGTATCGCCTTCGACAGCCAGAGAAGCGATAGGTATTCCTCGTTCATAACTCTGGCGATGAATTTTACCTTCACGGCGAATTTCCAGATCAAGTCTGCTGGAAAGTGCATTGACCACTGAAACGCCGACCCCATGCAAACCACCGGAAACCTTGTATGCACCTTCTCCTTCATCATCAAATTTGCCACCAGCGTGCAGTATTGTCATAACTACTTCAGCAGCAGATTTTTTTTGTGTGGCATGTATATCGACCGGTATTCCTCGGCCGTTATCCTGAACGGTAACCGAATTATCATCGTGAATAGTCACGTTGATCGCGTCACAATATTTAGCCAGAGCTTCATCTATTGAGTTATCGACAACCTCATACACCAGGTGATGAAGGCCATTCACCGAGGTTGAACCAATATACATTGCTGGACGTTTACGGACAGCTTCAAGCCCTTCGAGAATCTGAATACTCTCCGCACCGTATTTTTTTTCTTCCGCCATACTGCTCCTCTTGTTTCAGTCAGCTAAGCTTATATCACCATGTTTTACCCTGAACACTTTACTCTGTTCAGAACAGTTCATCTGCTGGAAATCTGTGGATGTAATAAAAACCTGCCCGGAATTAACCAGCAGATTTTCAAGAAGTATATTTTTCCTGGTCGAATCCAGTTCACTGGTCATATCATCCAGAATCAAAATAGGTGAATATCCGTGTCTGTTTTTATAATCAAGAATTTGTGCTGTTTTAAAGGAAATTAATAAGGAGCGTTTTTGTCCCTGAGAAGCGAATTTATCAGCAAGTTGGCCATTTATATAAAATAAGATGTCATCCTTATGCGGACCAGTCAACGTATAACCAATTGCCTGTTCTCGACTTTTTTTGCGAATAAAATCTTTCGTTAATTGCGCTTCAATATTATTACTTTCCGAGTATTCTTTTGAATAGGCCAGAGAGTAATATTCGTGATTATTCTTCATAAAAATTTCACTGGAAAAAAAATTATTTATTTTATCAATATAAGTTAGTCTTTCACGAATAATTATTGCTCCATATTTAATAAGTTGCTCCTGCCAACAATCATCTGTGGAATGAGACCTTTTAAGAAAAGCATTTCTCTGTTTTAAACAACGAACATAATTTTTATAAATATTTATGTAATTATAATTCGTATAAAAAATTGATCTATCCAATAAATTTCTACGAAACAATGGATAAGAAATTATATAATTAACTTCATCTGGATGAAAAATAATTATATTAAGATAAGAATAATATTGTTTTTTATCAGGCTTTTTGTCATTTAATGTAAGTAATTTTTTATTACTATCAATACTTAATTTAACTAAATTGTTTACTTTTTTATTATTTACCAACAATTCAATAGTTGTTGATATCTCATTTTTATTAATCATATCTACAGTATTACGAGTTCTAAAACTTTTCAGCAATGCTGTTGTATAAATAGCTTCTATAAAATTTGTTTTACCTTGAGCATTATCACCTATTATAAAATTTATTTTTTCAGCAGGCTTAACATCTACTTTTTTAATATTTCTAAAATTACTTATTTTAATATTTTCAATTTTCATAAACTACTATAGTCGCATCGGCATAATAACCGCTAAATAATCTTCATCGTTTTCTGGCTGAATTAAACCAGGCGAAATATTATCTTTTAATATAAATATTACATTCTCTTTATCTATGGCTTGTAAAATATCTATAATATAGCGGGCATTAAATCCAATAGAAATTTCATCGCCTGAATAAGAAATATCTATTTCTTCTTTTGCATCGCCAAGATCAGGATTAGATGAAGAAAGAATAAGACAATCGTTTTTCAAATTCACTTTCATACCTTTAGATTTTTCACTGGAAAGTACTGATATCCGGCGTAAAGAATGTAAAAATAAATTTTTATTTATTAGAGCTGAATTATTTCCTTTTTCAGGAATAACTCTATTGTAATCGGGAAAATCTCCATCAACCATTCGCATAATTAAAGTTGTTGTATCTGTATTTACTGAAAAATTATTATCAGATATTCCAATATTTAGAAACTCTATAGAACTTTCCATTAATCTTTTTATTTCATTTATGCCTTTTTTGGGAAGTATAAAACCTTCTTTAAATTGGTTATCTAATATACCGTCGAAATTTCTTTCTATTTTCGAGAGTCTGTGACCGTCGGTAGATATAAAAGCAATATTATTTTTATTATCATCGACTTCAGATTTAATAAAAATGCCGGTCAAGTTGAATTTAGTTTCATCATTAGAAACAGAAAAAATAGTTTTATCTATCATTTCACTGAATATTTCAGATTTAACTTGGCTGGATTTGGTTGTTACTTCTGGGAATTTAGGAAATTCTTCAGGTGATAGTCCGACGAGATTAAAAATTGACTTTCCACAGGTTATTTCAACCCAAAAGTTATTTTTTGATGAAAATTGGACCTCTTTGTCGGGCAATTCTTTAATTATTTCAAATAATTTTTTAGCTGAAACGGTTATTTTTCCTTTATTTATAACGTTAGATGGATATCTGGATTTTATTCCGACCTCTAGATCAGTCGCAGTAATTATAATTTCATCGTTGCCAGCTTCGATCAATACATTCGCTAAAATCGGGATTGTATGTTTTTTTTCAATTATATTTTGGACCTTGGTCAAACCTTTTAAAAAAGTGTCCTTCTTAATATGAAATTGCATTATTTCCTCCATACACAGATAACTTCTGTTTATAGTCTTTTTAAGCTTTTTAGTAGTATATATATAGGGCTTGTTAACTTGTTAATATTCAGTTAACCTACTGTTATATATATATATTTCTTTTTTAAAAACTGTTGATAAAAAGTCATTTTTACCAATTTTATGTGTACAACTTTTAGGTATATTTTTATACACTACCCATCACCAATTTTTTCAACAGTTTATGGTCTTATGCTGTGGATCAATTTTTCTATCGTAGATCTTAGTTGAAGATCATCTGCCATTGATTTATCAATTTTTTTGATTGCATGAATGACCGTAGAATGGTCTTTTCCACCAAATTTTGCTCCTATCTCCGGATAGGATGCTGAGGTGAGTTTTCTGCTTATATACATGGCTATTTGCCTTGGTAAAACAAAAGTTTTTATTCTTTTTGCTGATTTTAAATCGGAACTTTTAATTTGAAAATGATTGGCAATTATTTTCTGTATATTCTCGACAGTTATCTCTTTATTATGTTCTACAATAATGTCTTTTAGAATATTTTTTGCCATTTCCAGACTTAGCGGAGTCGAAGTCAAACTGGCAAAAGCACCGACTCGGATTAAATAACCTTCCAGTTCACGAACATTGCTGGTGACCGAACTGGCAAGAAAGAAAGAGACATCCTCCGGCAATATAATTTTATTCTGATCAGCCTTCATTTTCAATATTGCTTGCTTCGTCTCAGTATCCGGTGCCTGTATATCCGCTATCAAACCCCATTCAAATCTGGAACGCAGTCGCTCTTCAAGATCGGGCATTTCTTTTGGAAATTTATCAGACGTGACGACTATCTGCTTATGAGATTCATAAAGAGCATTGAACGTATGAAAAAATTCTTCTTGGGTACTTTTTTTACCAGCAATAAATTGAATGTCATCAATGATCAAGACATCTATAGACCTGAATTTATTTCTGAATTCATCCATTTTTGCGTGACGCAGTGAATTTATTAATTCATTGGTAAATTTTTCAGAGGAATAATAGCCTATTTTAAGGTCTTTATTTTGTTTGATTATTTCATTGCCTATAGCATGGACTATATGCGTTTTTCCCAGACCAACCCCCCCATAGATGAAAAGTGGATTATAGGTGGTGGCCGGGTTGTTTGCCACTGCCATAGCAGCGGCGTGTGCAAATTGATTGGACGGCCCTGAAACAAAACTGTCGAAGGTATATTTTGCATTTATATTGCTGAACTGCTCCGTATTTTTATTTTTTTTTGCGACGACGGTTTTTTTATTTTCTACGGGTTTTTCATCCTCATCTATTTTTCTTGGGGTTGTTGCATGCGAATTTATGTTGATATTCACCCGGTAATTGACAGTGCCTATTTCAGACATTATTTTTTCTATATTTTTAAGATAATTATCACTCAGCCAATCTTTGATAAAACGGTTGGGAACTTCCAATATAACTTGATCATTATTTATTTCGATGAAATGAACCGGTTTTATCCAGGTGGTGAAGTTTTGTAAACTGACTTCTTTTTTCAGCTTATCCAAGGTTTCTTGCCATATTTTATACATAAATAAAGTTTCAATCCACAGTTTATAAACAACTGTTTATAAATTTGATTTTAAAAAAAAGCTACAAATCAAAGGCTTTATAAAGCGAGTAAATCTAGCAGAAGAATTAGACAAAAGCAAGATATAGACTTTACTCAGGTGGAATGATTTGCTGCAATTTTGCGCCATTTATTGCCGCATTTAAACAACTTTTCAGTATTATAAGCAGACGTCAGGTTTACGCCTAGTTTATTATGTTTCCTTATTTTCGTTGACTTGAATCCTTATCTATGATTAAACGACTATTTTGTCAGAACAAATATTGGAGGAATAAAGATGTCTAAGCGTACCTATCAACCGAGTCGGATCAAGCGTAAACGAACTCATGGATTCCGTAAGCGGATGCAGAGTAAAAATGGTAGTCAGGTGATTAATCGCCGTCGAGCTCGTGGACGTAAGTCTCTGGCGGTTACGACCCCGCAGAAATAACGGCGTGGATCACAGCCTTCCCAAATTTCGCAGACTGCGTAAAAATTGGGAATATCAAAATGTTTGGAAGATGGGGTGTAAATTACATACACCCCATTTTATTCTTTTGAGCATGAAAAATTCCGCAAGTCAATCGCGGCTCGGAATGACTGTCAGCCGTAAAGTCGGCAACGCTGTGGAACGTAATCGTGTCAAGCGGTTAATCCGCGAATTTTTCCGACTGAATTATCAACATTTTTCTGAGTCTGTTGATTTTTCCGTTGTCGCTAAAAAAGGCGCGGCATCCCTATCTTCCAGGCAACTGTTTGCAGAACTCGATCGGGTTTTCGGTTAAGGTGATAGATCAAATGGTTGTAAAACCTTTTGTTTTTTTAATCGATTTCTATCGATATTTCATATCTCCTTTATTGCCCCACTCTTGCCGATTTTACCCGTCATGTTCAGCATATGCTCGAGAATCACTTCTGATCTATGGTCTGTTTAGGGGTATTTACCTGACGTTGCTCAGAATTATGAAGTGTCATCCCTTTCATCCGGGTGGGCTAGATCCCGTACCGGTATCAGATAAACAGGATAATTAAGATGGAAAACAATAATCGGACCATTATAGCAATAGCACTCATTATTCTTCTTTGGTCGGGTTACAGCCTGTTTTTTTCCCCTCAACCGGCTCCTCCCGTCGAGAACACCCAATCCGCAGCAGTTGAGCAGCAAACCAAACCGCCTGAACCTGTCAGTGTCCTACCTGTAAACAGGGTACAAGAGTCGCTGCTTGCCCCGGAATATATTCCCGCGGATTATAAGGAACGCCTGATTACTGTTTCTACTGAATTGTTCGATATAAAACTATCGACAACCGGTGCGGTAGTCAGGGCGGTTACTTTAAACAAGCATAAAGAATCCAACGACGCAAATTCCGAACCCTATAAACTTCTCAAAATGTCCGAAGCTAAAACAGCCACCTTTAAAACCAGTGGTAGTGAGGGCCTTTCTATTCCGACCGATCTTCCCTTTGAACTGATTGAAGGTAGTGACAATATTATCGTTGATGACGGGTCACAAGTGGTCCGATTTTCTGCAACGACGTCAACGGGTTTGACGGTGGTTAAAAGTTACACTTTTCGATCAGATTCTTATCAGGTGGACATCAATGTTGAGCTGATTAACAACGGAAATCAGGTAAATAAAGGATTATTCAACCTGTCTTTGCTCTTCCCCTGGTTTGATGGTGATTCTGGTGAGGGGATGCAGGATATGTACTCCTTCGTCGGAGCACTCTCTTTTGACGGGAAGGAACTGCTTGAGGATGATCCGGATGATCTGCAGAAATCTGCAAAAATCTATGGCGAAGGGATTGTCTGGTCCGGTTTTTCAGCCAAATATTTTTTGACAATTTTGAGCCCGCTTAACTCTGCGAAACAGGTTCAGGTGCAGATGGGCGATGGTTATATTGAAAACCGCTTTGTTTCGCCATTTGTCACTCTTGAACCGGGGCAAAAGGTTACTTTTGATTATGCCTCTTTTATCGGCCCGAAAGATTATGATCTGTTAAAGGCGAGCGGTCATCAGTTTGAACAAGCTAAGGATTATGGTTTCTTCAGTATTTTGGCCAAACCGTTGATGCATGTATTGAAATTCTTCTACGGTTTTATCGGTAATTATGGTTTTGCCGTTATTCTGTTGACGGTCTGTATCAAGTTGGTTTTCTGGCCGCTGACACAGAAGAGTTATAAGTCGATGAAGGGGATGCAGAAACTCCAACCGCAAATGCAAAAAATGCGGGAGAAGTACAAAAACGACAAACAGCGGCTTAACCAGGAGATGATGTCCTTCTATAAAGAGAACAAAGTCAACCCGCTTGGCGGTTGCCTGCCTATGGTGATTCAGATTCCGGTTTTCTTTGCCCTTTATCAAGTACTGCTCGGCGCCATTGAATTACGTCATGCACCTTTTATTTTCTGGATTACCGACCTCTCGGTGAAGGACCCATACTACATTACCCCGCTTATTATGGGGGCGACGATGTTTGTCCAGCAGAAAATGACGCCGACCAACATGGATCCGACCCAGGCCAAGATCATGTTGATGATGCCGGTGGTTTTCACTTTTATGTTTTTGAATTTTCCGGCTGGTCTGGTTGTTTACTGGATGGTTAACAACCTGCTAACCATTTTGCAACAGTACCTTATTAAGCGTCAGCCCAACTGATTTAAGCTGTGAGGCGTATGTGATTACAACCGATACGATAATTGCGCCTGCAACAGCTGTTGGAGAGGGTGGTATTGCTGTGGTCCGGATTTCCGGGCCACAATCGCTTTCAGCGCTGCAATTTTTTTTCCGCCCGTCAGCACAGGTTTTAACTTATCGTTCCCATCAGCTATATCATGGCATCCTGATCGATCAGCAAAAACAGCACATTGATGAGGTTATGGCAGTTTATATGGCCGCGCCACACACCTATACCCGTGATGATGTGGTGGAAATCCATTGCCACGGAAGTCAACAGGTGGTCAAGGCAATCCTTGATCTGTATCTCAAATTTGGTTTGCGCCTGGCGCAGGCGGGGGAGTTTACTTATCGAGCTTTCGTCAATGGTCGGCTTGATTTGACCCAGTCTGAGGCTGTTGCCCAGCTGATACACGCCAAATCCGATTCATCGCGCAAATTGGCTCTTTCTCAGGTTGAGGGCCGGTTGAGTCGCACTATCTATAACATCACCGAAAAACTTAGAGATATCCAGATCTTACTTGAAGCGTGGATCGATTTCCCGGAAGAAGATCTGCCGGCAGCGGATCTACAGGAAATACAGAGGAATATCAACTCATCCATTATCCAAGTAGTTGAAATTACTGATACTTATAGTTCCGGCAAGCTGTTGCTGGAGGGCGCTTCTATTCTCCTGGTCGGGCGACCCAATGTCGGCAAGAGTTCATTACTTAATTCGCTCCTCGGGGAGGAGCGAGCGATCGTTACCGAGGTTCCCGGAACGACTCGCGATCTGCTTGAAGAGGGGATAACCATTTCCGGGGTGCCGGTTCGTTTGGTCGACAGCGCCGGCCTGCGTAAATCAGAGGACCCGGTGGAAATGGAGGGTGTTCGTCGGGCGAAGCAAAAGTTACAGTATGCTGACCTGGTTTTATATCTTGTCGATGGTTCAATGATCGCAGATGAGCAGGACCGGTATGCCTATCGAGCCTGTCGGGACTACCCGGCTTTTCTGGTGCGTACCAAGCAGGACCTTCCCCAGATGGCCGACACTTCTTTTTGCAACTTCCCTGAATACGGCATATCGACCAAGGCTGATATAGGACTCAGCGAGTTGCGGGCCGCGATTGCCGGTTTTTTACTCGGCGAGCACTTGCCTACCAGTGAATCGGTGTTTATCACCGAACAGCGCCATTATGATGCCTTGTTAGCGGCACAACGCAATCTGGAAAAGTTTCAGGAGGCTTTTTCTGCTGACCAGCCTTTAGAATTTCTGGTTTTCGAATTGCGTGAGGCCCTCCATTCTCTGGGTCAGATTTCTGGCGAGACGACCAGTGAATCAGTTTTGGACGGGATTTTTTCGCAGTTCTGCGTCGGTAAGTAATTGTTTCACGTGAAACAATTACTTGAGATTTGAGGAATAGATGTCGGATTACGGAAAAGAGTACGCCGTTATTGTTGTTGGCGCCGGTCATGCGGGCTGTGAAGCGGCGCTTGCCGCAGCACGGATCGGCTGTAAGACCCTGCTGTTGACTATGGGTTTGGATACGGTTGCGCAGATGTCCTGCAACCCAGCCATTGGTGGTTTGGCCAAGGGGCACTTGGTCCATGAGGTTGATGCCCTCGGTGGTGAAATGGGGGTCAATATTGATGCGACCGGTATTCAGTTTCGACGCTTGAATATTAAAAAGGGTCCAGCGGTTCGGGCGGCACGGGCTCAAGCAGACCGGATGGCCTATAGTGCCCGGATGAAAAAGGTGATAGAACAGCAGACCTGCCTGGATCTGAAGCAGGGCGTCGTTGTTGATCTGCTGACTGAGCAGGGCAGGGTTGCCGGGGTGAAAACCAGGGACGGGTTGGATTTCAGAGGACGTTCGGTGGTTTTGACGACCGGCACCTTTATGCGCGGGCTGATTCATGTCGGCTTGAACAATTATCCCGGTGGTCGAGCCGGGGAGCCGGCCTCGGAGGGGCTGTCTGAGGTTCTGAGGGGGTTGGGTTTAACGGTCGGCCGACTTAAAACCGGAACCCCGGCACGGCTGGCGGCACGATCGATAAATTTCAATCTTTTAGAGAAGCAGTCAGGCGACTGCAAAATCAAACCGTTCTCCTTTCTGACCGATGCTATCGAACGGGAGCAGGTCGACTGCTATATTGCTCATACCAATAAGAAAACCCATCAGATTATTCGCGCGAACATTGAAAAGTCGGCGCTGTTTGCCGGAGTCATTGAGGGGGTCGGTCCGCGCTATTGCCCGTCGATTGAAGATAAGGTGATGCGTTTTCCGGAGAAGGACTCCCATCAATCCTTCCTCGAGCCGGAAGGGCTCGACAGCACAGAGATGTACCCCAGCGGCCTTTCCACCTCTTTGCCGCCAGATGTTCAGTTGCAATATTTTCGAACGATGGTCGGTTTTGCAGATGTGGAAATTATGCGCCCCGGCTATGCTATTGAATATGATTTTGTCGAACCGACCCAACTGAGAGCGACGTTAGAGACGCGAGTTTTGCCGGGACTTTTCCATGCCGGGCAGATCAATGGAACCTCCGGTTATGAGGAAGCCGCTGCACAGGGGCTACTGGCCGGGATCAATGCCGCACAATATTGTCGCGGCAAAAAGCCGCTCATAGTCGGGCGTGAGCAGGGCTACCTCGGGGTTATGGTGGATGATCTGGTAACCCAGCCAACACTGGAACCGTACCGGATGTTTACCTCTCGCTCTGAGTATCGCTTGATCCTGCGTGAGGACAATGCCGATCAGCGACTCACGGAACTGGGCCGTAATCTTGGCCTGGTCTGCGATGAACGTTGGCAGAAATACTTGGAAAAACAACGACAGGTAGAAGCGGGCTTGCAGATAATACGGCAGGAGACGCTCAGGCCCTCGGATAGCGAGGCGCTTAAAGCGCTCTCTTTGGGCGAGTTGAAAAATGGTGCCAGTTTTGAGCAGTTGCTGAGGCGACCGCAGATTACCATTGATTTGCTGGCTTCCCGCTGCCCGGCATTACGAGAATTGTCCGACCAGGCCCTGGAGCAGCTGGAAATTGCCGTGAAGTACGAAGGTTATATCAAGCGTCAGATTGAG
This sequence comes from Deltaproteobacteria bacterium, assembly GCA_024280335.1. Taxonomy (GTDB): domain Bacteria; phylum Desulfobacterota; class Desulfuromonadia; order Desulfuromonadales; family Geopsychrobacteraceae; genus Malonomonas. The sequence goes on along the minus strand of JAJRQI010000012.1, from coordinate 122,609 downwards.
CAGGTTGAGCGCTCCCGCGAGCAGGAGGGGGTCGTGATCCCCGAATCGATCAACTTTTCCGGGCTAGAAAGCCTGTCGACCGAGGTGCGGGAAAAGCTCACCCGGGTTCGACCGGCTACCCTCGGCCAGGCGAGCAGAATAGCGGGGGTAACTCCGGCGGCAATCGCCGTGCTGCAAGTTTATCTGCGCAAGTTCCGTCATGGCTGATTTTTTATCGGGACTTGACTTGCTTGGGGTCGCTATCTCCGCAGCCGTTACTCGGCAGGAAATCCTTTTTCTGGATGAGCTGTTGCGCTGGAATCGGCGTGTCAATCTGACCTCAATCCGTGTTCGGGATGAGGCGATCGAGAAGCATCTGCTCGATTCTCTGGTCTTGTTGCCCCATGTTGCCGATGTTGATACACTGCTCGACATGGGCTCAGGTGGCGGATTGCCCGGAATCCCGTTGGCGATCGCCCGGCCGGAACTGATCGTGACCTCTGTCGACAGTGTCGGCAAAAAAATCAACTTTCAAAAACATATCAAGCGAAAATTGCAACTGGAAAATCTGCACCCGCTTCAGGCCCGCCTGGAAAATTTGGAGCAGTATTTTGCAGCAGACCGCCGCTTCAGTTGTATTGTTGCCAGGGCCTTTTCCTCTTTGGAAAGGATCTGTTTGCTTGCTCTGCCGTGGCTGGCAGATGCCGGCCGTTTACTGGTGCTGAAGGGACCGGAAGGGCCGAAAGAGTTAAGGGCTCTGGGGGAGGGGCTGGCAACTTCAGGTTTTGCCCATGAGAAAACTTGCCGGTATCGGCTTCCGTTTAGTGGTTCAGAAAGGCAGCTGATCGTTTTGCGAAAACAGCCGACCTGATAGTCGGTATATCCTCCGGTCTACTGTCGTGACAGAGCAAGAAATGGGGCTGAATTTCATAACGGCCTGTGTTAGTCTGTGTGGCTCATCTGCGAATAAGGAGTGATCATAATGGCTAATATTATCGCCGTTGTCAACCAGAAAGGCGGAGTTGGCAAAACCACTACAGCTGTTAACCTGTCCGCCTCTCTGGCGGCGGCGGAGCACAAAACCCTGCTCGTCGATATGGATCCTCAGGCGAACGCCTGTAGCGGCCTTGGAGTTGATAAAACAGAAGTGATATCAACGGTTTATGACGTTCTGCTGGGGGAGGCAGAGGTCAATCAAGTGATCCGTAGGACTGAACTGGAGCAGCTGGATGTGCTGCCGTCAAACACAAACCTGATCGGCGCAGAGATTGAACTGATCGAAACCGCAGATCGCGATCAGCGACTCAAGCAGGTGTTGGCGACGGTCAGCGATAATTACGAATATATCATCATCGATTGTCCCCCCTCGCTGAGCTTGTTGACGGTTAACTCCCTCTGTGCCGCCGATTCGGTTCTGGTGCCGCTGCAATGTGAGTTTTATGCTATGGAGGGCTTGGGTCAGTTGATGCAAACCATCCGCCTGGTTCAGCAGGAACTGAATCCAAAATTAAAAATCAGCGGGATTCTGCTGACCATGTTCGATGGTCGGAACAATCTCTGCCGCCAGGTCAGCAGCGAAATTCGCGAACATTTCGGCAATAAGGTCTTTACTGCGGTGGTGCCGAGAAACGTGCGCCTGTCGGAAGCCCCCAGTTATGGGCAGCCGGCACTGTTGTACGATATATCCTCGCGCGGAGCACAGGCCTATATGGAGTTAGCACAAGAGGTTTTGCAGGGAGGTGTTGCGCATGGCTAAGCGTCCGGCGCTGGGGATGGGGATCGGAGCCCTGCTGAGTTCTGCTGCCCAAGAGGGCGGCAAGAAATATTTTTCCTGCCCGATTGAAGAACTGAAACCGCACAGTCAGCAACCGCGAAAATACTTTGATGACGCCAAGATGGCTGAACTGGTTGCGTCGATCAAGGAAAAAGGAATTATTCAACCGCTGGTCGTGCGCCAACTCCCCGATCATTATCAGATTATCGCCGGTGAACGGCGCTGGCGTGCGGCACAGAGTGCCGGGCTTGATCGATTGCCGGTGGTCATTCAGGATGTCTCCGAAGATTGGGCCCTGGAGATCGCCCTGATCGAAAATATCCAACGTGAGGATCTCAATCCGTTGGAGGAGGCGAGTGCCTACCGGCACCTGATGGACAATTTTGATCTGTCGCAAGAGGAAATTGCCAAGCGGGTCGGCAAAGACCGTTCCACGGTCGCCAATGCGCTCCGGTTGCTGCGCCTGCCCGATAAGGTCAAGGATGATATGCTGGCCAGGCGCCTCTCCATGGGGCATGCCCGGGCGCTGCTTTCGCTGGAGGATGAAGAGGATATTGCCGAGGCCAGCGACGAGGTTATCCGAAAAAAGCTTTCGGTTCGTGATACAGAAAAACTGGTGAAAAAGATCAAGGCCTTTGGTCATACACGTCCCACCGCAGCATCACCGGTTAAGGAGGTTGATCCGAATCTGGTTGAACTGGAGAGCTGCTTAAAGCAGACGCTTGGAACCCAGGTGAAATTGGCGCCCAGGGGAAAAGGGGGGCGGATCGAGATCAGTTATCACAGCCAGGATGAATTGGAGCGGCTGCTCGACCTTTTCGGGGTCAAAGGTTAGCGCCCGGTGATGATGTCGCACTTTGCTGAAATGGTGATTCTATGTTTGGTGGAAAAAAGCAGGAGCAGGCCAGGATGAAAAAACCAGTAGCGATCGATAAGGCAGATATTAAAGCATTTCTCGGGCCGGGAAGCCGTTTCGAGGGGAAACTCGGTTTTGATGAAATGGTTCGTCTGGACGGCCATTTCAGTGGCGAAATCAAGTCAAGTGATACCCTGATTGTTGGTGAAACCGCTGTGATGCAAGGGGACATCCAGGTCGGTGCGCTGATTCTCAGCGGCCGTTTTACCGGGAAAATCGTCGCCACCGATCGGGTCGAGCTGCTGGCTCCCGCACAGGTAGAAGGTTCTATTGAAACGCCGAATCTGAAAGTTGAAGAAAAGGTCATCTTTAATGGCGATATTGTCATGGGCCAGGTTGTCGGTAAGCTGGAGCGAAGCAAAGAAGCGAAAAATCCAAAAGCATCGAGCTGATTTTTGGCTTGTTGAAAATATAATAATGTTACCGTTCGGCGCAAACTTCTTGACAGCTATCAATCGGTATGATAGTCAATGCGCTGCTTTGGGCTCAAGCCCACTTTTACGCGCTGAGTTTGTATACAGTATACCTAGGTTGTACTAACCAGAATTAAAGAAGAGGTGAATTAGGTGATCAGTCTCGACTGGACCCTTGGTCTGCAGTTTTTCCATTTTATTATCCTGCTGATAGTCCTCAATAAAATGCTTTATCGGCCGCTGCAAAAGGTGCTCGCCGAGCGGCGTGAAGCGATCGATGGTTCCCACGCGCGGGCCAAAGATCTGGAAGCTGACATAGAAGACAGGATGCAGCGTTATCAACAGCAGCTCCGCGAGGCCAAGAAGGTCGCTAACGAAGAGCGCGGCAAGCTGAAGAAGGCGGCCGGCGAAGAGGAGTCGGTTCTGCTTGCGGAGGCACACAGCAAGGCCTCGACTCGTCTTCAGACGATTAAAAGCAAGGTTGCAGAGGAAGCTGCTGAAGCCAGTAAAACTCTCAAGAGTGAAGCCGAAACTCTGGCCGAACGGATTGCCGCCAAGGTTCTTGGCCGCGAGCTGGTTTAAGTTCAGGAAGGGTTTAATAAATATGCGCAGCAAAACCTTAACAATTGTCCTCGCAGTACTGCTGGTTACCCTGTTCAGTGGCATCGCTTTTGCCTCTGCGGAGGCCGGTCATGCTGACAGCGGCGTCCTGCTGAAGGATTTTCTCTACCGGGTTCTCAGCTTCAGTGTCGCCATGGCGATTCTGGTCTACTACCTTGCCAAGCCGATGAAAAAAGGTTTGGCCGGTCGTCGCGAAGAGATTGAGAAGGCCCTGGCGGAGGCCAAACAGGCCAAAGAAGATGCGGAAGCCAAGTTTGCCGAGTATGATCGCAAGCTGGCCCAGGCCACAGAAGAGATTGCCGGAATCAGTGACGCCATCCGCCGCGAAGGTGAACTTGAGAAACAGAAGATTATTGCCAACGCCCAAGAGATGGCGATCAAGATTGAGCAGGATGCCGAAAAGACGGCCGAGCTGGAAATAGCCAAAGCGCGTACCGAACTGCAGCGCGAAGCGGTGCAGTTGGCCGTTGGGGTTGCCGAGGAATTGTTAGAGAAGAACTTCACCAAAGAAGATGATACCCGTCTGATCGACGAGTATATGCAGAAGGTGGGAGATTTACATTGAGCACCAGTGCGATTTCAATAAGGTACGCCAAGGCTCTGCTCAATATTGCTTCGGAACAGAAGCAGATTGAGCCCTATGCTGAAGAGTTGGCGAATGTTGCGTCGGTTATGAAGAGCGAAGACATGCTGCGTCTGTTGCTCGACAGCCCGACTTTCCCATTGGAAAAGAAGCACGCAATTATGAATGACCTTTGCGGCCTGCTCAAGTTGAGCGACGGGATGAAAAACTTCCTCAGTCTGCTTCTTGAGAAAGACCGGATCGGCTACATCCCGCAGATCAACCAGAATTATCGCAAGTTTGCCGATGATCTGTCCGGTGTCGTCCGGGCCAAAATTACCTCGGCCAGCGAACTGGGCAGTGAACGTGCCGAAGCCATCAAGCAAGGTCTGGAAAAACAGACCGGCAAGCAGGTGGTGTTGAGTGTGGAAATTGACCCATCACTGATCGGCGGACTGCAGGCAGAGTTGGGCGGAAAACTTTTTGACGGCAGTGTGAAAACCCAGCTGAAACGGATTGCAGAGACCTTAGCAAAGGGGTGACAAGATACCATGGAAATCAGAGCAGAAGAAATCAGCGCGATTATCAAGAAGCAGATTGAGGATTTCGGTCGCGAAGTAGAAGTCAGCGAAACCGGCACGATCATTTCGGTGGGTGACGGAATTGCCCGCATTCATGGCCTTGACAAGGCGATGTCCGGTGAACTCCTCGAATTCCCCGGCGGTACCATGGGGATGGTTCTCAACCTTGAGGAAGACAACGTCGGTGCCGCCATTCTTGGTGATTCCGAACACATCAAGGAAGGTGACCTGGTCAAGCGAACCGAGCAGATCGTTCGGGTTCCGGTCGGTGAAGCGCTGGTCGGCCGCGTTGTCAACGGCATCGGGATACCGATCGACGGCAAAGGCGATATTCAGACCGATACCTATAGTCAGGTTGAGCTCAAGGCTCCCGGTATCGTTGCCCGTAAATCTGTTCATGAGCCGATGCAGACCGGTCTGAAGGCGATTGATGCCCTGGTTCCGATCGGTCGTGGCCAACGGGAACTTATTATCGGTGATCGGCAGACCGGCAAGACTGCTGTCGCCATCGACACCATTATCAACCAGAAGGGCAACGGCGTCATCTGTATCTATGTCGCCATCGGCCAGAAGCGTTCGACGGTTGCCCAGGTGGTTGCCAAGCTACGTGAGCACGGTGCTATGGATTACACCATCATTGTTGCGGCGACCGCATCCGATCCGGCTCCGCTGCAGTTTATCTCTCCCTACACCGGCGTCACCATGGGTGAGTTCTTCCGTGACAGCGGCAGACACGCACTGATCATTTATGATGATCTCTCCAAGCAGTCGGTTGCCTATCGGCAGCTTTCGCTGCTGCTACGGCGTCCTCCGGGTCGTGAAGCTTTCCCTGGCGATGTTTTTTATATCCACAGCCGGTTGCTCGAACGGGCCGCCAAGTTGAGTGATGCTGAGGGTGCCGGTTCTCTGACTGCGCTGCCGATCATTGAAACCCAGGCGGGTGATGTTTCGGCCTACATTCCGACCAACGTCATCTCGATTACCGATGGTCAGATTTTCCTCGAAACCGATCTTTTCTACTCAGGGGTGCGCCCGGCGATCAATGTCGGTCTGTCAGTTTCACGAGTTGGTGGCTCGGCTCAGGTCAAGGCGATGAAACAGGTCGCCGGGACCCTGCGTCTCGACCTTGCCCAGTACCGTGAAATGGCAGCTTTTGCCCAATTCGGTTCCGACCTTGATGCCGCCACGCAGGCACAGCTCAATCGTGGCGCAAGGTTGGTTGAGATCCTCAAGCAAGGGCAGTACAAACCGCTGCCGGTTGCCACTCAGGTGCTGGCAATCTACGCGGTTAACCACGGTTTTGTCGATGAGTATCCGACGACAGTTGTACAGCGCTATGAAACTGAAATGCTCGCTTTCATGGATGCTCAACATGCCGACATTATCAAGGATCTGACTGCGAAGAATGCTCTTGACGCTGACCTTGAAGGTCGTATCGAGTCCGCTCTGGAAGAGTTCAAAAGTCAGTTTGTAGCCTGATTCGATAAAGGTTTGGACAGATGCCAAGTCTGAAGGACATAAAAAAACGGATCGGCTCGGTAAAGAATACCCAGCAGATCACTAAGGCGATGAAGATGGTCGCTGCGGCCAAATTGCGCCGAGCCCAAGAGGCTGCCGTTTCTGCGCGCCCCTATGCGGAAAAGCTACATTCGGTATTGTCGAATCTGGCTCAGCGCGAGGAAGCTGATGCGCATCCGCTGCTCAGTCAGCGGGGCACCGGTCGAGCGTTAATCGTACTGATGACAGCTGATCGCGGTCTCTGCGGCGGTTTTAATGCAAATGTCTCAAAAGAGGCCGAGCGGTTTATCCGCGCCAATGAACATGGTTTTGCCGATATTGATCTGATGATCATCGGTCGTAAGGGGCGTGACTTTCTCAAAAATCGGGTTGGTGACCATATCACCAAGGTCCACGAGAATATCACCACCGGCGCGACTTATAAGACGGCTCAATTGATCGGCCAATAAGTTGTCGATGCCTACAGCGAAGAGAAGTATGACGCTGTTTACGTCATCTACAACGCATTCCAAAGCGCTATCGTGCAGATCGTGACGGTCGAAAAAGTACTACCGATTCAGCCGGATGAAACTGAAGCGATTCAGGAGGACTGCATCGATTATCTCTATGAGCCGAACCGGGGAGAGGTCCTTTCCCAGTTACTGCCGAAGATGGTCGAGGTTCAGTTCTTTCGTGCGCTGCTTGAGTCAAACGCATCGGAGCAGGGTGCGCGGATGTCTTCAATGGACAGTGCCAGCCGCAACGCTACCGATATGATCGCCAAATTGACCTTGCAGTACAACCGTGCGCGACAGGCAGCGATCACCAAGGAGTTGATGGAAATCATCTCCGGTGCTGAATCGATTAAATAACAAGATTTCAGACATACATGAGCTTATTCCGTCGGAATAAGGAGGAAAGGTTTCGTTATGAACAAGGGAAAGATCACACAGGTTATTGGTCCTGTCGTCGACGTGGAGTTTGAGCCGGGCAAGTTGCCGGAGATCTTCCATGCGGTAAAGCTCACCAACCCTGCCTTGGGTGAAGGCGAGTGGAACCTGGTTTGCGAGGTTGCTCAGCACCTCGGTGAGAACACCGTCCGCACCATCGCGATGGACTCGACAGACGGTCTGGTTCGCGGTCAGGAGGTTCTCGATACCGGCGATCAGATCCAGATGCCGGTTGGACCCGAGACCCTCGGAAGGATTATGAATGTCATTGGTGCGCCGGTTGACGAAGCGGGCCCGATTGAAGCGAAGAAGGCTTGGTCTATTCACCGTCCAGCTCCCGATTTTGTCAGTCAGTCGACCAAGGTTGAGTCGTTTGAAACCGGAATCAAGGTCGTTGACCTGCTCGCGCCTTACTCGCGAGGGGGTAAAATCGGTCTGTTCGGCGGTGCCGGGGTCGGTAAGACCGTTCTGATCATGGAGCTGATCAATAACGTTGCCCAGCAGCACGGCGGTTTTTCGGTTTTTGCCGGTGTCGGTGAGCGGACTCGTGAGGGGAATGATCTCTGGGAGGAGATGAAAGAGTCTGGCGTTCTCGATAAGGCCGCGCTGATTTACGGTCAGATGAACGAGCCTCCGGGTGCCCGTGCCCGTGTTGCCCTGTCGGCGCTGACCATCGCCGAGTACTTCCGTGATGAAGAAGGTCAGGACGTATTGCTGTTCGTCGACAATATCTTCCGCTTTACCCAGGCAGGTTCCGAGGTTTCGGCGCTGCTCGGTCGGATCCCTTCAGCCGTTGGTTATCAGCCGACCCTCTCTACCGAGATGGGTGAGCTGCAGGAAAGGATCACCACCACCGATAAGGGTTCGATCACTTCGGTGCAGGCAATCTATGTTCCGGCTGATGACTTGACCGATCCGGCTCCGGCCACCGCATTTGCTCACCTGGATGCAACCACCGTGCTATCGCGGCAGATTGCCGAACTCGGCATCTACCCGGCGGTTGACCCGCTCGATTCCACCAGCCGGATCCTCGATCCGCAGGTGATCGGCGAAGAGCACTACAAGGTTGCTCGTGACGTGCAGTTTGTTCTGCAGCGCTACAAGGATCTGCAGGATATTATAGCCATTCTCGGCATGGATGAACTTTCCGAAGAAGACCGGTTGGTCGTTGCCCGCGCTCGGAAGATTCAACGTTTCCTTTCCCAGCCGTTCCACGTCGCCGAGGTCTTTACCGGTGCCCCGGGCAAGTATGTTGAGCTGAAGGACACCATCAAAGGTTTCCAGGAAATTCTTGACGGCAAGCATGACAAGCTGCCTGAGCAGGCCTTCTATCTGGTCGGTACCATTGAAGAGGCAGTAGAAAAAGCCAAGAGCATGGCGGCCTGATTGGTCGAAAAAGACCGGCTTCAAACGTAAAGGACTGTCGCAATGGCTGATAAACTTAAACTTGAAATGGTCACCCCGTATAAACGGGTCCTCTCTGAGGAGGTTGACGAGATCACCGCTCCCGGTTTTATCGGTGAGTTGGGCCTGTTACCAGATCACACCCCGCTTTTAACAACCCTGAAGGTCGGCGATCTGATCTATAAAAAGGGCAGTGAGCAATTTCATGTGGCCGTAAACTGGGGTTATCTTGAAGTTGCTGATAACCGGGTCACTGTGCTGGTCGATACCGCGGAAAAGGCAGATGAAATCGATCTGGAACGAGCCAAGGCAGCTCTCGGTCGCGCTGAAGAAGCATTGAAAACCTTGTCTCATGAAGACAAGAAATTTGTGGTCATGGAAGCAGCATTGTCGCGGGCCTTGATCCGGATTCAGGTTGCCGGTCGTAAAACGCATTAAAATGGCATATAAAAAATGAATAAACAAAGGGCATCCTATCTGGGTGCCCTTTTGCGTTGCGTTGCGTTGCGTTGCGTTGCGTTGCGTTGCGTTGCGTTGCGTTGCGTTGCGTTGCGTTGCGTTGTTCGGAAGGTGATGTTCTTGCTCCACTAACTCTTTCCTTTGCTCCTCAGCTTCTGCAAATTCTGCTGTAATTCACAAACACCATCCGCTCTGTCGCCGTTAAATCGGTTTACGGTTGAAAAGACCGACGTTGCACTGGATAATGGGTCTTCTTAAGCGGGCGGTCCGTTTCTGCTCCTGATGGGATCCACCGGTTATCGGCACGACCGGTTTTCAGGTCGTGGCAGCTCATTTTTCTTCAGCGGCAAGAGTCTCTAGCAAAATGCCAGATAACTATTTTCAAATCATTGTCGCTCTCGCGATTATTTTCATCGGTGCTCTGCTAGGCGGTCGATTGGCGGTGTTTTGCCGGATTCCCAGAGTCACGGGATATCTGCTGGCCGGTCTGCTGATCGGTCCGTCATTTGCCGATATTTTTGCATTGCCGCAGCTGGTTTCACGCTATGCATTAAATGAGTTACGACTGATTACCGATGTCGCTCTGGCGTTGATCCTGATGAATATCGGTGGCCGACTCTGTACCAAAAATCTGCGTCGCTGGAAACAGCGGATCTTTATTTTTTCCATCTGCGAAGCGCTGACCACCGGGCTGCTGGTCGGCTAGGCGGTCTTTTCGGTAAATTTTCTCGTGCTGCACACCCTGGTCGGTTCACTGAGTCTGTTGCAGACCTCGGTCTTGTTCGGTACCTTTAGCGGCATTATCGGCATTGCTACGGCCCCGGCGGCAACCTTGATGGTGATCCGCGAGTACGAAGCCGAGGGACCGGTGACCAGCTGCCTGTTGACACTGGTTGGCCTGAACAACCTGATCTCGGTGTTTGCCTTTACCATTGCCGCTCAGTTGCTGGTTGTCCCCGACGGGAACCTCAGCGATGTCGCCTATCAGATTGTTTTGCCGTTGCTGCTCGGCGGCCTGTTCGGCTTCGGCATGTCGGTCTGGGCACAGCGGCTGGATCTGGCCAGCGAGCACAAGATTCTGCTGCTTGGCGGTGTAACGCTGGTGGTTGCCGTCAGCCGGGCGTTGGGGCTGGAACCCTTGTTAAGCTGTATGGCGTTGGGGATTGTCCTGGCCAACAGTTCGCCGCGCTGGCACCGCTTGGTCAAATCGCTCAACGAAATTGATTACCCGCTCTATGTGATCTTCTTTGTCTTGGCCGGAGCGAATTTGCATATCGAAACCCTCAGCCATATCGGCCTGCTCGGAATTGCCTATGTTCTGGCCCGGACGGTCGGGAAGCTGTTTGGCGGCTGGCTGGGCGCGCGACTAGGGCAGTTTGGCGGCAGAGAGCGCAGCTGGATCGGTATGACCCTGCTGGCTCAGGCCGGAATGGCGATCGGTCTGGCGGCAACCCTGGCCAATCTCTGGCCGGAAGGCGGCGCTATGATTCAGACGGTGGTGCTTGGCTCGGTGGTGATCTTTGAGCTGATCGGGCCATTGGCGGTGCGCCATGGATTGGTACAGGCGGGCGAAGTCCCGATCCTCACGGTACTGCGCAAACGTGCCCCGCAGGGCGCGATGGAGGGGCTGCATAGTGTTGCCAATCACTTCAGGACCAACCTGGGTCTGCCGGCCGGACACAATATGGAGGATCCCGGGGACATTCTGGTGCGGCATGTCATGCGTCACAACGTCGAAACCATCCATCATGGGGTGCATTTTCAGGAACTGTTGCGGGTGATCGCTCATAGCCGCTACGATCGTTTTCCGGTGGTTGATGACGCGCATAACTTTGTCGGCATCATCAATTATACGGAAATCCGCAACCTGTTATTCGATAGCTCACTCTCCGACCTGTTAGTGGCGCGAGATCTGGTCTCTTCGGTCCATCATTCGATACCACCGGACACCCCGCTCCGCGAGGCGTTGAAGACTTTGCAGAAAAAACGCAATATCAGTTATTTTCCGGTCATCGATCCGCAACAGCCGCAAAAACTGCTCGGCATCCTCAGCCAAAACGATGTGCTTGCCGCCTTTCGCCGCCTGGATCTGGATAGTTGAAGCTAAGGCTCTGTTAGCGAATTAAGTTGATTTGACAATTCTCCCCAGCACGGGAGCATGTCCTCTCAAAAGTCCTTAGGATATGTGAGAATGACTTTTGACACGATTTTTTGAGACAGGAGAACTTAGGGTTCACGGCACTTGGGTGAATTCCATAGTTTTGAGACGATCAGCCCTTCACATGTTCTGAGTTTCGAGAAAAAGGCCAGTCGAAGTGTGCTGGGGCCCGTGCAAATGTGTTGATTGAACATTAAAAGGAAACCATTTAAACTTCCTGGAAAATAGTCGGATTTTTTTACAAAAGAGGACGCTTCAGCAAACAAAGATATAAATCTTAATAATTTCAGCCAGCTAAGAAGGGGCACGGGGATTGCATATAATGAGAGTCTGCCCAACCGACACAAAACATATTGAATTTTAGAGGAGGGTGAAATGAAAAAACTCTTATTTCTTGTAATCATTCTTATGCTGGCAAACACCAGCGCAAATGCCATTGTTATCGGCGACACCATCCAGGGAACAATTTCCAACACTAGCTACAACTGGTCTAGTACGGTGGCCACTGTCAGTGCGGAAGTTGAATTTTCTGCAGTCTTTACCAATCTGACCATGCTAGCTGATTTTTCGGCAGATACCGATACAGTTACCTTGAGTTACGAGAACACATCACAATGGCCAAATATTACAGTTGGAGCACTCAGTTTCTTTTTCTTTGACTTTAACTTGCCTGATGAAATTACTGGTCTGACTGAACTTGTCAATGATTTTCCTGACCAGGGGTCATTCGCCACATTTTTTAACGCAGACTCTATTCAGATTGACGTTCCGATGACTAATACAAACCCTGGTGATCTCTTTTCCTCCACCTTTAGGGTTGATACAGCACCAGCACCCGTCCCCGAACCCTCCACCATTCTTCTTCTCGGCAGTGGCCTTTTAGGCCTTGGCTGGTACGGTCGGAAGCGTAAGAAAGCATAGCACTCAAAGAATTCCGATACATCGAAGCGGGGCCAACAATGGCTCCGCTTTTTTGTTTCAAAAATAGTAAGTTTTGAGAAAATCACAGTCATTAACATCATTTTGTAGAAATCAACTAAACTCGCTAACAGAGCCAAATGATAAGGGCGATCCAGCGGATCGCCTCTACGCAAGTCCATCTATCTAGTGACCATCCGGAAAATATGGATGGCCGCTTATCGACAAAAAAAGGCGCCCCACACGGAACGCCTTTTTCTTCAAGCGATTTCAGGTGACCTACTGTTGCAGAAACTTTTTCGCGTTTTCAACCTGATCAGCACCCGGATATTCTTCAATCAGCTTTTGCATGGTGGTTCTGGCATTCTGCGGATCGCCCAGGGCGTTGAAGGCCAGCGCCTGTTTGAACATGGCGGCAGCCGCCTTGGGGTGGTCAGCGTACTTGCTGATGACATCCTGCAGCTGCAAAATAGCCAGCTCATACTTTTTTTCACCGTAAAGTGCTTCACCGCTCCAGTAGAGGGCGTTGACCACCAGATCGTGGTGTGGATAGGTTTTGACAAACTGTTCCAACTGCTCACGACCTTCGACGAAGCGGCTTTCTTTACGGATCAAGTCGAGGGCCTGCTGATAGGTTTGCTCGGGTGTCAGGGCCGGCTTATCCGCTTCCGGCGGGGCTGGTGACGCCGGGACGGCTCTGGCTGCGGCCTTTTCGGCCAGGGTGTCAGTGCGCTGGTCAAGTTGATCGATCCGCCCGCTCAAGGAACCGAGCTGCAAGCCGATATCCTCTTTGATCAACTGTACTTCGTCGACCAACTGTTGATTTTCTCGTCCGATGTCATCCAGCCGGCCGTTGATCGACTGGAACTCGACCCGCAGGTTGTCCAACCCGGCCATCAGTTCCGCAACCTGTCGCAGTTGGCTGTCGCCGCTTGCGGAGCCGCTTGATTTTGTCTCCGCCTGTTGAATCTCTAATTGGCCCAAGCGGCGCTTCATCTCTTCGAGGTCCATCTCCATCCGCAGCTGATTCTGACTTGGCGGCATGCATCCGGTAAGCAGCAGTAGCGTGAAAAGCGGTAGTAGTAAACGCATCAGACTCCTCCTGAAACAAAAAAGGGCCGCACAGTATCTGTGCGGCCCAGAGTAATTAGGCTTGCTGACTAACGTTGAGCCTTAAATTCCGCACGACGGTTTTTCGCCCAAGCAGCTTCCGTGTTGGCCGAGTCGAGGGGCACTTCTTCACCGTAGGAGATGACGCTCATCCGGTTTGCGGAAATGCCGAGTGACACCAGGTAATTCTTGGTTGCCAGTGCACGTTTTTCGCCGAGAGCCAAGTTGTACTCGTCGGAGCCGCGCTCATCACAGTGGCCTTCGATCTGGATCTTGACCGCCGGAGCTGATTTCAGCAGCATGGCGTTGCTCATCAACTGGTCCTTGGCACTGGCAGTCAGGGTGTACTGGTCAAAATCGAAATAGACCCGCACCAGGTTGTTGGCGGCGCGCTTAGCGGCGCTGGCGGCCGCTTTAGCAGCACGTCTGGCCGCAGCAGCTTCGTCAACTTGTTGCTCGACCACCGCAGCAGGCTGTTGTTCGATAACGGCAACCTCGGTCGGCTGTTCGGTAACGGCAGCATCATCAGCAACCGGTTTCTTGGCACAACCGGCAGCGAACAGGGTCAGTACGAAAAGCATCACCAGCAGGCGGGTAATGTTGAATTTTTGCATAACAGCCACTCCTTTCGCATATGCGAATAAAAAGATAATTGACAAAGGATAATTCTGATCATTAAAACTGCGCCCATTATACAGAAGCTTCGGACAAAAACAACACCCCTTTCGACCTGAATTCAGTAATTTACCAGCGGCCCGACCATGCCGGATGGCTATCCGCAGCACCGGCAGCTGAAATGCGCCGGGCCCCGGTGCCATCGGCACGCATCACCCAGATCGATTTTTCGCCGTCACGATCAAGGGAATAGACCAGAAAGCGGCCATCCGGACTCCAGCGCGGGTGCTCCTTGCTGCCCGCTCCGAAGGTCAACTGGCGCTCGTCGCTGCCATCAGCATTGATGCTGAAAATATCAAATTTACGATCCGCCAGCCGGGCAAAGGCGATCCGTTTCCCTTTTGGACTCCAGGCCGGGGTTGCGTTGTACTTGCCGGCAAAGGTCAGTCGTTCCACCTCGAGGCTGTGGACATCAACAATGAAAACATTCGGGTTGCCGCGTCGGTCGGAGACAAAGGCGATCCGGGTTCCTTCAGGACTCCAGGAGGGATCTACGTCGATGCCGTAGTGATTGGTCAAGCGTTTGTGGATGGTGCCGTCGGTACCGATCAGATAGAGTTCCGAGTTTTTATCTTTGGACAGTGTCAGCGCCACTTCTCTGCCGTCGGGGCTGTAGCGTCCGCCGATATTCAGACCCTGCTTAAGCGACAGGCGTGATTCCCGACCGGTGTAGATCTCTTTGCGGTAGAGATCGGGATTCCCTGCCTTGTAGGAGGTGAAGGTAATCTCTTTCCGGGTCGGGGAAAAATCGGGATTGAGGACAATCGTGCGATGATCGGTCAGCCGCTGCGGCTTGTAGCCGTCGACATCCATCAAGTAGAGTTCCTTGTGACCGGTACGCTTGGAAATATAGGCGATGCGGCTGGAGAAGGGGCCGAGTTCATCGGTCAGGCCGAGCAGCACCTGATCGGCAAAGGCGTGAGCGATTTTGCGAACATCGTTCATTTTGCCGATGTAGCGACGACCGGTCAACAGTCGCCGGGAGATCACATCGTAGAGCCGCAGTTCGATCGTCAGCTTTTCTCCCTGCAGGCGATAGCCGCCCTTGATGACCGCTTCGGCGCCGAGCATCCGCCATTGGGCAAAATCGACCATGGTGCTGAGCAGGGTCAGCTTAGCGGCATCATCGAGAAATGCTGCCGGATCGACCTGAGCGAACAGTCCGGACAGGTCGAGATCGGCTTCCAGGACCTGCTGAAACTCCTCCGCCAGCCCTTGCAGAGGTTCCTCAATCGGCAGCAACCGGGTGATCGCCAGCGGAATCGTCTGCTCGCCTGGGGCGCTGATCTCGATTTTGACGGCCAGCGCCGGGGTACTGAACAGCAGGCAGAGCACAATAAAAAATAGACTGAACTTGATTTTGTTCATCGCTGGTCCAGCATCTCCTTGAGGTTGAAAATTACATTTATATCGACAGATTCTGGCAGTGTTTGTCCTAAATCTTTGGATTTGAGAATGGCGCGCTTTAAAGACTCATCAAAGGCAGAAATGCCAGATAATTTAATGGCTGTATAGTCGACCAATTTTCCGCCTGAGTTATATTTCAATCTGAATTCTGCCTCAGGATTACGATTTGAAGAAAGGTATTGAGAGTACCTCCAGTTAGATTTAATTGTCGTCCGAATAGTTTCAATTGCCTCAATACCGACTTTGTCTCCTTTTCCTGTGACAGAGCCAGGGGGTGCATCAGTAATCGGAGATTCTAGCTGTTGATTTTCTGCGGAAACAGCAGCTTTCAGATCAGCAAATCTGTCCTGAATGGCCTTTTTCGCCTTTTCTTTGTCAATTTTTGCCCGAAACTTTTCCATTGCGGCCATCCGTATATCCTCCTGCGCTTTACTGACGGAAGGCTTCGGTTCCGGTTTTGGCTTCGATTTGACCTTCGGGGCCGGTTTCGGTTTGACCGGCTCCGCTTTCGGCTTGGGCTTAGGCGGTATCGGTTTCACCGGTTTGGGTTTGGGCGGCAGTGGTTTCGGCTTCACTTTTGGTTTTGGTTTCGGCCGCGGCTTTGTTACCCGAACTGCTTCGGGTCGTCCGGCCTGCGGATTTTTGACCGGCTTGTTGACCAGATTCACCCGGTAGACGGGTGGCTTGACCGGATCACTTTTAAATAGAAAAGAGGCATTGTAGAGGGTCGGCAACAGCAGGTGCAGCAGTGCGGAGATCACTAACATCCTTCGGAGGCCCGGTTCAAACAGGGACTGCAGCTGTCGCCAACGCTGCTTTCGGGGGGATTCCATGGGGCTGCGCTACTCCTCGGGGAGGCGGGTTACCATTCCCAGCTTTTCCACCCCGGCCCGCTTGACCGCCGCCATCACCTGCACCACCCGGCCGTAGGGAACATTTTGATCCGCCTCGAGAAACACCTCGCGATCAGGTTTGTCCTTCAGCGCCTGTTTTAATACCGGGCCGAGTTTGCTCACCCGGTCGACCTGGGCTTTGCCGATGGAGATCTTGCCGTTCTTTTCCAGGGTGATCACCAGCGGTGTCTGCTGCGAGGGCAGGCCGGGAGCTTCGGCCACCTCCGGCAGATCGACCTCTACCCCCTGATCAAGCATCGGTGCAGTGACCATGAAGATGATCAACAGCACCAACATGACATCGACAAAGGGGGTCACGTTGATCTGCGACAGGCTGCTGCGCCGTCCGCGCGAAGGGCTGCCGATCTCCATCTAGTTCCCCCGCTCCATGCGCTCGACGATATTGAGAAACTCCTGACTGAAATTATCCATCTCGCCGATCAGCACGTTGACCTTGTTGAGAAAATGGTTGTAGCCCATAACTGCCGGGATCGCTGCGGCAAGACCGATGGCTGTGGCGATCAGCGCTTCGGAGATTCCCGGAGCCACAACCGCCAACGAGGCGCTGCCGGTCTGGCCGATGCCGTGAAAGGCATCCATGATCCCCCAGACGGTGCCGAACAGGCCGATAAAGGGCGCGGTGGAACCGGTGGTGGCGAGGAAGGTCAGATATTTCTCCAGCCGGTGGGTTTCCTGGGTGGTGGCGCGGCGCAGAGCCCGGCCGACGATTTCGGTGGTATCCATCCTTGAGGAGAAATCTCCGCCGTCACTCTGATCGGCCGGTTGCTTTTTTACCTGCAACATCTCGTGGTAACCCTCGCGGAACAGCGTCGCCAGCGGCGAGTTACCGAAATCCTTGATCCCCTGACCGATCAGGTCAAAACGCTTTTTACTCCAGAAAAAATCAAGGAACCGATCCGATTCCTTGATCGCCTTTTGGACGACGGAAAATTTGTAGAAAATGATTGCCCAGGAAACCAGCGAGAAGTAGACCAGAATCAGCAGGACCAGTTTGACTACCGGCCCAGCCTGAAGTACCAGATCGAACAAGATCGTTCTCCTTTTCCCCAGAGTGAAAAATACAGCCATCACTCCATGAAGTTAAATCGACAGCTGCCCGATTATCGGGCAGCTGTAATGGCAAGTCAAGTGAGGCTTCAGCTGCTTGTCCCGGCGTGAAAACAGTGCGCTAACTGTTGCCGGAGATAGCTGGCGGTTGAGGTTTCCGGAGAGCGCTGCAGAAAGCGCTGCAAGGCTTCCAGATCATCCAGATCTTCCCAGCCCGGCAGTTGTTTGGCAGCGATGCCCTGTGCTTCGATCCGCCTCAGGGTTTCCGGCAAAACCTCAGCAGTGCTCCACTGAATCGTGGCGAAAAGTTCCGGGCGATGGATTGCTTCACCGATCAGGACGTAACCGCCGTCACGGGCCGGGGCCAAGACCACCTCGAACTGCTGCAATTTGACAAACGCCTGTTCAACCAGTTCCAGCGGCAGGTCGGGAGAGTCACTGCCGATCAGCACCGCCTGGCGGTAACCCTGGTGCAGAAAAGAGTTGAGTGAGTCGGCCATCCGCGCGCCCAGATCGACACCGCGTTGTGCTGACAGGGTGATCCCGGGAAAGGTCTCGGTGAACCATTGCCGTTCTCCGGCGTAACAGATCACCAGCTCGAAACTGCCGCGCTGCATCCGCTGCACCGTCTCCCGCAGCGAGCAGAGATAAAGCTCGGCAGCTTCCGTTTTGGTCAGCGGCGGGCAGAGGCGGGTTTTCACCAGTCCGGGGAGCGGTTGTTTGGCATAAATGCCTAAAACGGCAGTTTTTTGGGTTTTACAGTCCGGATTGTCCACAGCTTCCACAGGGTTATCCACAGATGTCGGTTGTTTATCCCTCAACCATCGCGTAAGCCGAGTGGTTGTGGATCGATTCGAAGTTTTCGCACTGGATTTTGAACCAGTTGACGGTCTGGATGCTGCGCAGTTTTTCCGTGACTGCGCGGACCATATCCTCGACGAACATCGGATTGTCGAACGCCTGCTCGGTCACAGCCTTTTCATCCTCACGTTTGAGCAGGGAATAGACCTGGCAACTGGCACAGTCTTCGACCCAGGCGATCAGATCTTCGAGCCAGATATGTTCGCTGTAACGGATCTGTACCGTGACGATGCTGCGCTGATTGTGGGCGCCGCGCTCGCTGATCTCTTTCGAGCAGGGGCAGAGTGAGGTGACCGGGACACTCGCCTCAAGGATAAAATCAAACTCATCCGCCAGCGTGCCGAGCATCCGGCACTGATATTCCAACAGGCTGCGGGCACCGGAGACCGGCGCGGTTTTTTCAATAAAATAGGGGAAGTCAAGTTCCAGGTGGGCGCGGTCCGCTTCGAGGCGCTGTTTCATCTCAAGCAGGATCGTCTCCATATTTACGACACTGATCTCGCCGTGATAGAGATTGAGCACCTCGATAAAGCGACTCATGTGAGTGCCTTTGAACTGTTCCGGCAGATCGACGAACATATTGACCCGCGCCACCGTATGCTGCTGCTCGCGCTGTTTGTCCTGCACCACGATCGGGTAGCGGATATCCTTGACCCCGACCTTGTCGATGGCAATCTTGCGGGTATCAGGACTTTTCTGCATGTCAGGCATTTTTGACATTTGTCAGCCCCTTTTAGTCGCGCTCGGCGTAGGCGATCGGATCTTCGCAGCCGGCCTCGGCAAAGCCTTTGAGGCGCAGCAGGCAGGAATCGCAGTGTCCGCAGGAGAGCCCGGCGGCGGTCGGATCATAACAGGAGTGAGTCAGGCGGTAGTCAACCCCCAGCGCCAGCCCCTGTTGAATAATCTGGGCCTTGCTCAGGTCGATCAAGGGTGCCTGAATCCGGTAGGGAGTTCCTTCGACCCCTGCTTTGGTCGCTAAGTTGGCCATCTGCTGAAAGGCGGCGACAAATTCGGGACGACAGTCGGGATAGCCGGAATAATCGAGCGCGTTGACGCCGATGAAGATATCGGAGGCGCCAAGCACCTCGGCCCAGCCGAGGGCGAAGGAGAGGAAGATGGTGTTGCGCGCCGGTACATAGGTGATCGGAATCGCCTCTTCAGCGGCACCATCCTTGGGGACTTCGATCTCTGCGGTCAGGGCGCTGCCGCCCATCTGGCGCAGGTTGATATCGATGACCATGTGCTCCTTGGCGCCGATCTGTGCTGCGTACTCGCGGGCCTTGTCCAGTTCGACGCTATGTCGCTGGCCATAAGCAAAACTGAGCGCGTAGGCGGCAAAGCCCTGCTCGCGGGCGATCGCCATGCAGGTGGTCGAATCGAGACCGCCGCTGTAAAGAACTACGGCTTTTTTCATCGGGGAAGCCTTTATCCTGTTAATCGAGGCTCTTGCATAAGTCGTCATCCCCGTGAAAACGGGGATCCAGCTTTCAGACTGTCCCGGAGAACTTCTGGATTCCCGCCTGCGCGGGAATGACGAGTGATTGAATTTTCGGACTTTTTCAAGAGGCTCACTCGTAAGCGATTCTTTCATTGAACCTTCTCAGCGGAGCATAGGCTGATCGCTGACAAGGGTCAAGCCCCGCTAGGTGGATCGTCAACCCCTTTCGGGTCAGATATTCCCAAACGATGAACCTTGAGCAGATTGGTGGTACCGGGGTCCGAGACCGGGCTGCCCATAGTGATGACGACCACATCGCCGCGCTTGAGCAGGCCGGAGTCGAGGACCGCCGCCTCGACTGAGCTGATCTGTGCTTCGGTACTCCCCTGAATCGGCACTTTCAGTGAGCGGATGCCACCGTAAAGGGCCAGTCGGCGGCGTACCAGAGTGGTCGGGGTGACTGCCAGAATCGGTAACAACGGGCGATGCTTGGCAACCAGTGCCGCCGTGCTGCCGGTCTGGGTAAAGGCAAGGATCGCCGTCGCGCCGACCGCCTCGGCAACCCGGCAGGCCGCCTGACCGATCGCTTCAGGCAGGCTGTGGCTGCCGTCGGTCAGCGGGGTCGGTTGGCAACAGCGGGCGAGCAGTTGCGGATCCCCCTCGACATCGCGGGCGACCCGATCCATCACCTGAACCGCTTCCAGCGGGTATTTACCGGCGGCCGTTTCTCCGGAGAGCATCACCGCATCGGTGCCGTCAAGGATGGCATTGGCAACATCCGAGGTTTCGGCCCGGGTCGGGCGTGGGTTGTGAATCATGCTTTCCAGCATCTGGGTGGCGGTGATGACCGGTTTGCCCTGCGCGTTGCAGTTGCGGATGATCATCTTCTGGATCAGCGGTACCTTCTCTGAAGGCACCTCCACGCCCAGATCGCCCCGGGCGACCATGATGCCGTCGGCCGCCTCGAGAATGGCGGTAAAATTTTCCACCGCTTCCGGTTTTTCGATTTTGGCGATCACCTTCAGCGGCGAGTTCTGCTGAGAGATCAGATCCTTGAGACGGCAGACCTCTTTGCCGGTGCGGACAAAGGAGAGGGCCACCCAGTCGACTTCCTGGGCGATACAGAACTGCAGATCGGTCAGATCTTTTTCGGTCAGCGCCGGAGCCGAAACCTTGACCCCCGGCAGGTTGATCCCCTTGCGATCCTTGAGTTCGCCACCCACCTTGACCCGGCAGCGGACCTTTTCGGCCTCGACAGCAAGCACCTGCAGTTCGAGTTGGCCATCATCAAGCAGAATTTGATCGCCCGGCACTACATCCTGCGGCAGGGCCTGATAGCTGGTCGGGATCAGTCCATCTGCGCCCTCAATCGCTGCGGTGGTGATCAGCACTTCCTGCCCCTCGTGCAACCGTTGTGAACCTCCGCGCATCAGACCGGTACGGATTTTCGGCCCCTGCAGATCACCGAGGATCGACACCGCCTGCTTCTGCTGGATGGAGAGCTCACGGATATCCGCTATCCAGCGGGCTTTCTGCTGTAGCTCGCCGTGGGAAAAATTGAGTCTGAAGACGTTGACTCCGGCCTTCATCAGCGCTTCCAATTCGTTTTTTTTGTCACAGGCCGGTCCGACCGTGGCGACAATTTTCGTGCGTCGATACATTGTAGTTTCTCCAATATAGATAGTCCTGCTTGTGTAGAGCGCCGCAGAATAGAGTAAAATACCCGAATTTTCCAGCGGAATATCAATATCCTAGCATAGCAGACGGTTGCTCCTGCTTCGATCTACGTGCTATATAATCGATCTTTGTCAGTTTTTGTTTGCGGTGAAGGAACAAGCCCCTTTATTTCCTTCTGCGAGATTGAATTTTCCGGATCATTCAAACCATGAAACCGTTTCTCAAATATTTTCTCTACGCCCTGTTCGGCCTGCCGTTGCTCGGCGTGATCGGTCTGGTCAGCGCCTACTTTTATGTGTCGGCGACCCTGCCGAAGGTTGAGACGCTGGCCGACTATCGACCGCCGCTGATTACCCAGATCTATGCCGACGACGGCAGTATCATCGCCGAATATTCTGAAGAACGGCGGATTTTGGTGCCGTTTGATAAAATCCCCCGGCAACTGGTGCAGGCCTTTGTTGCCGCCGAGGATTCCAGCTTCTTAAAGCATCAGGGGATCGATTTTCAGTCGATCCTGCGCGCGGCACTGAAAAACGTCAACGCTGGTGGGATTTCGCAAGGGGGCAGCACCATTACCCAGCAGGTGGCGAAGAAACTGCTGTTGACCTCGGAGCGAACCTTTTCGCGAAAATTCAAAGAGGCGATACTTGCCTGGCGGATGGAGCAGGCGCTGTCGAAAGAGGAGATCATCTACCTCTACCTGAACCAGATCTATCTGGGCCATCGTGCCTACGGGGTCGAAGCGGCGGCGCAGAACTATTTCGACAAAAATGTCGAGCAGCTGAGCCTGGCCGAATGCGCAATTCTTGCCGGTCTGCCGCAGGCGCCAAGTCGTTATTCTCCCTATCGTCACTACCGGCGGGCGCTGGCGCGGCAGAAATATGTCCTCAAGCGGATGGTCGAAGAGGGCTTCATCTCGCCCGGCGAAGCGAGGGCGGCCAGCGACGAAGAGGTGGCGATCAAGCCGCGGCTGAATAATCTGCTCGATGTTACCGCTTACTTCAATGAGCAGGTGCGTCGCTATCTGGAACAACGTTTCGGCAGAGAATTGTTGTACACCGGCGGGCTGCAGGTGGAAACCAGCATCAATATCGCCATGCAGCAGGTGGCTCGTCAGGCGGTAAAAGCAAACCTGCGTGCCCATGACAAGCGACAGGGCTATCGCGGTCCACAGCAGCTGATCAGTGCCGATGAGCAGGCCGAATTTCTCGGTAAACAGAGCGAACAGCAGGCCGAAGAACCGTTGCAGATCGGCAGTTTCAGTCAGGCGCTGGTGATCGGCCAGGCTGAGGGCCAGATCCTCTGCCGGATCGGCGACCGGACCGGCGTCATCCCGATTGCCGAAAGCAAATGGGCGGCGCCGTTGCAGGTGACACCGGCCGAATCGCTGCCGAGCGGCAACCGGGGCGAAGAAAAAGTGAGCCGTCTGCCGATCGGCTCTGTCATTGAGGTGCGGCTGGTTGACAATCGGACCGAGCCCTGGCGGCTCAGTCTGGAGCAGCATCCGCGGGGGCAGGGCGCGCTGATCGCCATCGATCCCTTCAGCGGTGAAATCAAAGCGATGGTCGGCGGCTATGATTTTGCTGAAAGTCAGTTTAACCGTGCTATTCAGGCCAAGCGGCTGCCCGGCTCGGCGATCAAGCCGATCATCTATGCCGCCGCGCTCGACAAGGGTTACACCCCGGCCAGCGTCATTCTGGATACGCCGTTGATCTACGAAAACGAGGCGCGTGAAAGCGGCAAGCTGGAGGAGTGGAAACCGCAGAACTACGAAGAGAAGTTCTACGGGCCGACCAGCTTCCGCAAGGCGCTGGCCAAATCGCGCAACGTGGTGACGATCAAGATTCTCGAGGATATCGGTCTGAATTATGCGGCCAACTACGCTCGCAAGCTCGGCATCGAAACCCCGTTGACCCGTGACCTGACCATGGGACTCGGTTCGACGGCGGTCACCCCGCTGGAGCTGCTGGTCGCTTATTCGGTCTTTGCTAACGGCGGGATTCTGGTGCCGCCGACCTATATTACCCGGATCCGCGATCGGGATGGGCGGATTCTCGAATCGGTCGATCCCGCCGATTTTTCCACCGGGATGGCTGCGGACCAACGGCTGATCCGCAAACCGCCGCGGCGGGTGATTTCGCCGGAGACCGCCTATCTGATCACCAATGTTCTGGAGAGCGTGGTGCAGGAAGGGACCGGTTGGCGGGCCAAGGCGCTGGGTCGCCCTTCAGCGGGCAAAACCGGTACTACCAACGATCTCAAGGATGCCTGGTACGTCGGCTATATTCCGCAGCTGGCGACCATCTCCTGGGTCGGTTACGATCAGGAGCGTCCGCTGGGCAAGAGTGAAACCGGCTCAAAAGCCGCAGCTCCGGCCTGGGTCAACTTCATGAAGGAAGCGATCAAGCAGTTTCCAGCGGTCGATTTTCGGGTGCCGGACAGCATCGAATTCTACCCGATCGATCCGGAAAACGGTCTGTTACTGGCGGCAGACAATGACAAGGCCCGTTTCGAAGTTTTTGCCCCCGGCACCGCTCCGACCCGACACAGCGAAGAGGAACGGCTCAAACCGCGCGATTTCTTCCGCCTCGATCTGGAGGGGCAGCTCTAGATCAAGGCAAGATTATTCGTAACGATTCAGCCGGATGGCCTCGCGCTGCCCATTCCCAGGGACGCATGAACCCATCCCTGGGGCTTGCTGACGCCATCCTGGCGCCAAACACCCTTGAAATGGGCAGCGCGAGGCCATTTTCTGAGGTCCTGGATAGTCGACTATTCTTCGGCCAGCTTGTTCAATTCGGCGAGAATCTCTTCTTCTTCACGAACTTTTTCCTTGTAGTAATTCCAGACGTGGTAGCTCTGCAGACTGAGGATCGTCATGCCGATGGTGAAGACCGCCCAGAAGTTTTCCGTCAGGCCGTCGGAGAAGTGATAGAAGGTGTAAAAAACGCTGAGATAGCCGAAATGGCTCAGAGCACCGCGCGGGCGCTTACTGCCGGTCATCTGGGTCAGAACCATGATGATGGCGGAGAAGGCGTAGAGGACCAGTGCCCAGTTAATGAAGTTTACCGGCGGCCCGGAGCCGAGCAGCGAGCGGATTGCGTCGTTCAAGGTCGGCAAAAAGGCAAACTTTCGGTAGGCCCCGATGCTTAAGGCGGTAAACAGGGCCAGAATCCACAGGCCGCTGCTGCTGAGCAGCTCAAGCTTGCGGATTCTGGCCTGAACCTGTAGTCGCAGCGGCTTGATGTCCGGCATCCCGGTTTCTGTTTCTGGAGTTTCTGTCGGAACCATGATCTGCTTTTCTCAGTAAAATATCGACACTTTTCTGCTCCTGCCAGGCCTGATCCCGCTGCTGAATCAGCAGGCGAAAATCCTTCTCCAACTGTCCGAGTTTGCGATCTGCTTTCGGCAGATCCTTGACCGGGACTCCGCCCGCCGCTTGTTCGGCACACCAAGCTAAATGCTGGATCGGCAGAAACAGGTTCATTTGCAGCAGCGCGGCAACGCCGCCGATGGTCAAGAACAGCACCATCAGGCTGAAAATTATCATCCGGCTTCTGAGCAACGCAAGGGTTTTCTCCAGTGGTTCACGGGAGATGCCGATACTTAAAAAGCCGAGCAGCGGCTCCTCTTCGGCATGAAAGTGACAAGCGGCGGTAGAGCAGCTGATTTCGTTGAGAATCGGAATCGACACCGCGATCAAGCCATCGGTGTTAGTGACATTGTGGTGGGTGTCGGTTCTTTGCGGGGAATCGGCCTGCATGATTTGCTTTGACCAGGCGTCGATCTCTATGGTCGTTGTTATTGTTTCGGCTGCTTGATCGAAGCCGGAAAAACGGACTTCTCCGGCTTCGTCATAGATGCGGATCTGACCGACCTCGACGAGGGTGCCGACATTGTCGACGATATTCGCCAAAGATTCTCGATCGCCTTCGAGCATGGCATAGCGGGTCGATTTGACCACCGTTTCCGCCAGACTGTCGACATGCAGGACCGCTTCGTCGATCATGTCCGCCTTGATAAAGCTGTAGAGTAGAAGACAACCGAACACCACAAATCCGGTAACGGCGATGGTGATCGGCACGATGGCCCTGACGATCAGATGATTGAACATGCTCTCCTCACCTTGTGACGGTTGTTTTCAGCTCTGACGGCGATAAAAAAACCATGGCCGATCAGGAACCCGGTTCCCCGATCGGCCATGAACGCCGTGACCTCATGCCCGAGCAGGAATCTCCTGCTCTTGCTCGCGGGCAGGCACGGGGACTGCTGCCGTTACGATCACTTCGGAGGGTTGCGCTTGCCAGGCATAGAGGATCGGCAGACGGTTGAGAATGAAGCGATAGAGGGCGATGTAGATGGCGAAGATGGTGATGCTGATGATGACTTCATAAAGATGCGGAACCTCTTGATAGAGCTTCCAGTTAAAGACCACCAGTGCGGTGTTCAGCCGGTTCAAAATAATCCCGGCAATGGTCAAAAAGGCCCCGAAGCGAACCACGCCGACCAATTTATGCCGGATGCCGTAGGCGAACAGGATCAGCGGCAGAACCACCCCGGCCAGCATTTCCAGCAGGTACCAGGCGCCCCAGCCGGTCGCCAGATACATCCACTCATTGTCGTGGGCCACCGCGATCAGCTTGATCACCAGGTAGGTAATCAGCCCCATGGCGGCACCCTTGGCCAGCTTCAGGGTTAACTGGTTCAGATTATCCTTGAAAGTATCATCACAGCGCCAGGCCATGGTTTTGATGACGATGGTGCTGACGGCGATCACCATACAGAGACCGCCGGGGATCGAGGAGACAAAGAAGTGAATCCACATGAACTCGGCTGAGTACCACAAGGGGTGAATCTTCCCCGGAGCGTAGCTGAATAAAGCACCCAGCGCTCCCTGGTGCAGGGTCGAGAGGATGATCCCGGAAACGGTCAGGCCGATGGTCCCTTTGCGGATGAATTTTTTCGCGTTCGGCCAGCCGATCCACTCGAAAAATGAGGTCGAAACTTCCGCCACCTGCACCGACAGATAGATGGCAACGTGCCAGCCGACCAGGAACAGCACGGCCGCCGGTCCCCAGGCGTAGATCATCGGATAGGAGAGCCGCCAGGGTTGGCCCAGATCGACCAGCAGGTAGACCACGGCAAACAGGTAGCCGAGCAGACCGTTGAGCAGCGCCAACCGTTCGATCGGTTCGAAATCGTGGCGACCGAAGATCTCGACGGTGGTGCCGAGCATAAAGCCGGAGGCGGAGAGCGGCACCATACAGAAGAGACCGAAGCTCAGAAACAGCCCCCATGGGTAGTCATAGGAGGAGTGAGTCACTGAGCCCAGACCGAAGATAAAGCGGTAGATAATCAGCGGGATGCCGATCGCGAAGATGATGCCGAGCAGCCAGTTGAACTTGTTGCGCAGCAGTTGACCGATATATTGATCGAGCGGCAGGCCGAGGAACAGTTTCTCCATCAGGTTCCACTTTTTCCCATCTGTTTTATCGCTGCCGTCGAGGGCCTTGATGCCATGTTACGCTAATAATTTCATCGTTTTTCCTCCTCGACCCGACTGTCGTCATGCGCATGGTCCTTGTGTTTGGTCGCCAGCAGATGGAACCCGGTAAACAGGGCCGGCCAGATCGCCAGAACCATCGGTACCATGCCGAGGAAGCCTTTGACATTATCGATGATCGGCTCTTGCTGCAGGCTGGTGTCGAAACCGAGCTCCTCGAATGGCGTTTCGGCAATATACAGCCAGCCGGTGCCGCCAACCTGCTTTTCGCCATAGATCTCCTGCTGGTACTTGTCGGGTGATTTTTTCAGCCGCATCCGGGCAATCTTCAGCAGATCCTTGCGCTTACCGAAGGTCAACGCCTGTGCTGGACAGATCTCAACACATGCCGGTGGCTGGCCATGTTTCACGCGGCTGTCGTAGCAGAAGATGCATTTTTTGACCACCGGACTGAGAACCTCGGAATAGCTGTAGGCGGGCACATTGAACGGACAGGCGATCATGCAGTTACGACAACCGACGCAGACGCTCGAATCGTAAATCACCGCGCCTTCTTTGGTTTTGGTGTAAGCGTTGACGAAGCAGGAGGTCAGACAGGCCGGCTCGTTGCAATGATTACACTGAATTTTTCGATAGACCGGCTTGTCCAGCTCTTCCGGCCGGTAGCGGTTGACCACCGTGTAGGCTTTTTCGGTGGGACGACGCTTCTGGGTGCCCTGGTGGAAGGTCTGATCAAAAACCGACAGATCATCAAACGGCAGGTCGGGGGCAGGCAGCTGCTGCTCTTTGTTGCAGGCGGCTTCGCAACTGCGACAACCGACACAGCGGGTCAGATCGACGAGTACACCCATGCCGTCCGGGAATCCGGAAAAGGAGCCGGCGGCAAGCACTTTTTCGGCTGGAGCCAGCATCACTGCCGCTCCTCCTGCCAGACCGCCGGCCAGGAATTTTCTGCGACTTACTTTACTCATGGCGATATCTCCTTGCTAAATAACCTCAGGCAACAAACTTCTCGGTCAGTGACTGGCAGCCTGTCCGGTTGATTTTGGCGCAAACTTTCCGCTATGGTAAAGCTCATCGCCCAACTCGGTCCTGGCGTGGCAATCCTGACAGCCGGTCGGCCCATCCATCTCCTGGTGACAACCGAGACAGTTCTGATGATAGGCTCCTTTTAGACCGTTCATATCGACGTGAAACAGATCCTGCTGACTTTGTCGGTGGATCGACTCGGCGGAGAAGGGTTCTGCTGAATGGCAATCGGCGCAGGAGACGACGTCCAGCTCTTCAAATTGCCCGTGACACTTGCCGCAGTAGGGATCGGTTGTGCCGGTTCCGGTGGTATGGTGGTGGCAGACAGAACAATCCTCCGCGACTTCGACATGCAGTTGATGGTTGAACTCAACCCGCTGGTAATATTGGGTCAGGGCATCGATTTCGATGGTTTCCGGGGCATCCATGGCATAGCTGGTCACGGCAAGCAGAAGGGAGATCAAGATCAGCAGAACTCCCCGCAAATGCCAACTTGAAGCAACAAACATAGCGCTCACATCTCCTTTACAAGTTTCGGGCTGGCCGGGCGTTTTGCCACCCGGCCGGGCAGTCCGAGAATATTGAATTGTCTTCCCAGGGTTCTTTTGAACGCTAACGCAATAAAGCGTTAGTCCTCATGGTTGATGTAGCGGTAGAAAATGGGAAAGGTGACAAAAAATGCCACACAGATCAGATACTCCACCCCTTTGACATAGGTGTAATAGTCGACCAGGGTGAAGACCTCTGTGACTTTGCCGATAGTTGTTAATAGCTCCAACATAGCGCTCCCCTTTTTGCTATCCGGTTAATTCTTTTTTGAAATGACCTGACTGTATTTGCTGGCAGTGCTCTTTTGGGCCGCATCCTTGGTTATGCCGAACAGGGAGCGGAGCGCCGGCAGCAGCTGTGCGACCACCAGCAGAGCGCAAACGGCGATGAAAGCGAGAATCAGGATGCCGCTGGTGTAGGTTGTAGCGGTGTCCGCTGCCAGGGCCGGAGCAACCGCCATCATCACAATGGAAAAACTGGCCAGAAATGTTTTGACTCTTCGCATCGAAACCTCCTTTAATTGAGTTGCTTTCTGCGTATTGCGTCGCGCCTGATAGGTGTTGAAGGCACAGTGAACCGCCTGGGATATCTCCTCCCGGCCCTCTTCTCCGGCCGGCTTTAACGCGTGATAAAAGATTCCTTCCTTACGGATTCTGCGCAGCAGATTGAGCGGCATCTCGTCCGAGATGAGAATAATCGAGAGGTACTGGTTGCATTTCTTCAGCAGCGGGACCAACTTGGCAACGTGCAGCTCATCAAAATTTCCGCCCAGAACCACCACCTGAATTGTTTTATTGAGGATCCCCTCCAGGGCATTGACCACCGAATCGGCCTTTGTCACCTGATAACCATCACCGACAAAAAGATCGGCTAACTGATCCCGCGATTGACGATCCTCATTTGCGATAAGCAGCCCTTGCATGACCACCCCTTTCCGCGCATAAACAGATGGACCTAGTTGAGATGTTTTTCCGCCTTATGATCACGAACAAACAACCCCTTCAGTAATCCGGCAAAGAGCAGTACCGCCGGGATCAACTGAAAAACGATGAGCAGGGCAAAAAATCCGATAAACAGGGTCAGCAGAAAACTCCCACCCCCGCTTCCTGCTTCCGCGGCGGCATAGGCGCTGGTTGAAACGCTGATCAGGACAATCAAGCTGTTGCGAATGGCGTTTTTCATGACGACCTCCTTGCGGTGCTGTTTTTGTCTTCCTGTCTATCTAATAGAGCAGTAGCCGTGCCAGAAAAAGTTCCATGTCGGGGACAAATCTTAACTGTTTGTTATTGAAGGGAATTTTTTGTAAAAAGGGTGGTCTTGGGGGAGGCGGAACGCTGCGAAATGTATAAAATGGATATACACAGCTTGATCCTGAAAGAACCTTGTCAGGCCAGATATTACGATCTAAGTCATTGAAATCAAAGAGGTTGCTATCTTGTGCGCCGGTGCACAAAATAAATGTGCGGAGAATATTTTTTTTATCTGTTTTGCGCTCGGGCCGATTGGTCAGGTGATGGCGATATCCGTACGGCAAGATGTTACGATAATCTCTGCTAGAATTTATGTTATCGGCCTTTGCGCTTGACTCTGCCGTTTCCCATAACTATCATTTGCTGTGATATCATGCGTTGCGGCGCTTACTTTATCTGTTTTCTGTAAATTGTTTTTGCCTGAAAAATCGCCCGACAGCCTGGACAACTGCCCGTCAAAATCCGTTTATGCCATAGAACGATTCTGCAACTCGAAAGAAGGGGTGGGAACTGCGGTTATGGACGAGACCTGTAACGTTTTGGTGATCGATGATGAAGCAGTGATTCGTGAAGGCCTTCGTCAAACCCTTGTTCAGGAGGGCTACCGGGTAGAGCTTGCCGCCAATGGTAAAATCGGCCTGGACAAGTTGCAGAAAGATAGTTTCGATATCGTCATTTCCGACCTGAAAATGCCGACCATGCACGGCATTGAGGTGCTAAAAACCATCCGAATTCTGCAGCCCGAGATTCCGGTCATTATTATCACCGGTTATGCAACCGTCGATTCCGCAGTCGACGCGATGAAAAACGGTGCCTTTGACTACCTGACCAAACCCTTTTTGCCGGAACAGATCGTTGAAAAAATTCAAGCCGCAGAAAAACATCGCGCGGCACGCTTGACGGAACTTCCCCAGGGCATCGATAAGGTTGAAATCCCTGCCTGTGGTTCCTTCGTCGGCCGCAGCAAGCCGATGCAGAAGGTTTTCCAGCGATTGTTGCAGGTTGCGCCGACCAACAGCACCGTACTGATCACCGGAGAAAGCGGGACCGGTAAAGAGTTGGCGGCCCGCGCCATTCATAATCACAGTCAGCGTAAAGAGCAACCGTTCGTCGCCGTCGATTGCAACGCACTTGCGGAAAACCTGCTGGAGAGCGAACTGTTCGGCCATGTCAAAGGCTCCTTTACCGGCGCCACCCAGACCAAGCCGGGCCTTTTTTCGGTGGCTAGCGGCGGCACCCTGTTCCTCGATGAAATTTCCAATCTCAGCATGACCACGCAGGCCAAGCTGTTACGTGTGCTGCAGCAGCGCGAAGTTACGCCGATCGGCGGCACCAAAGCTACCGCCATCGATATCCGCTTGATCGCAGCGACCAACAGAAGTCTCGAAATCATGGTCGAAGCAGGAACCTTCCGTGATGATCTCTATTTCCGTCTCAACATCATCCCGGTCGAGCTGCCCCCGCTTCGTGAGCGGCCGGGGGATGCGGCCGTGCTGATCAACCATTTTGTGCGCAAGTTTTCTGAGGAGATCGGCAAGGAGATCAAAGGGATAACCCCTGAAGCGCGAATATCACTCGAAAACTACAGCTTTCCCGGTAATGTGCGTGAACTGGAAAATATCATCGAACGGGCGGTGGTTCTTGCCCAGGGAGAGCAGATTTGTCGAGGCGACCTGGAATTGCCCGGCGCAGCGGATGACGACGAGGAGGAAATCAATATTCCGCTGAATAGCGAAGAGTTGAAAGAGAAGAAACGTCTGGCCCGCGAACGGGCCGTCGAGCCGGTGGAGAAAGCGTTTGTTTTCGCCGCGCTGGAAAGAAACAACTGGAATGTCACCAAGGCCGCCGAAGAGACCGGTATGCTGCGACCGAATTTTCAGGCGATGCTGAAAAAACTCGGAGTTTCGGTGAAGAATCACAGCGCCTCTTGATCGGGTGTTATCTCCCTTCTGTGCCGAGGTGCTGAATAGTAACCCGAGGGGGTTAGAACCAGGTGCGAAGGCCGAAAACCAATTGCAGATTATCTACCTCTTCGCCTTCGGCACGGGCATAATCGGCCGTTTGGCCATAGGCCCGGTTCCAGTTAATCCCAAGGTAGGGGGCGAACTCTCGGCGGATTTCATAGCGCAGCCGCAGCCCGGCTTCAATATTGGTCAGCCCTGAACCGATCCCGGTGGCTGGGTCATCCTTGCCGTACAGGTTGAATTCAATATCGGGAACCAGAATCAGTCGCTGGGTCAGCAATATTTCATATTCTGCCTGCAGCCGAGCTGCGCTGCGACCGTTTTCACCGATGAACAGGGCGGCATCGATATCGAAGAAGTAAGGTGCCAGCCCCTTCAAGCCGAACGCCAACCAGTCACGATTGGGTGTCGGGCGCAGATCGCCCCGCCAGCCGAGTTGCAGATCCCAGAAGGGGGCGATGGCGCGACTGTAGAGCAGCTGCAGTTCCGCTTCAGAAACCGCATCATCCAGATATTCCCCTTCGGCTTTGACCCAGAGTTTATGCAGATCCTTGCCGAGCCAGCCCTCAGCATCCAGGACCAGTGAATTATCCCCATCGCCGGTGCGGATTTCCAGTTGATCGACGAGCAGCAGCGTCAGCAGTGGATCGTCGGTTTTGCCGCCGGCAAAACTGTAGGTCGGGATGAGCAGCGCTGAAACCAGCAGCAGTAGATATAATTTCATGATCAGATTCGCTCCTTAACTGACGACAACTTTACGGAACATTCCCAGCATGTGATAGAGCAGGTGGCAATGGTAAGCCCAGCCGCCCATTGCATCAGCAGTGACCAGGTAGCTGATTTTGGCGCCCGGTTGTACGATTACCGTATGCTTGCGTGGGATCTGTCGCCCGTCACCGGTTTCCAGATCGCTCCACATGCCGTGCAGGTGCATCGGATGATTCATCATGCTGTCGTTGACAAAGGTGATCCGCAATCGTTCACCATATTTGAATTGCAAGGGTTCAGAATCGGCATATTTGACCCCGTTGATCGACCACATGTAGCGGGCCATACTGCCGGTCAGGTGGAGCTGGATTTCCCGCTCCGGTTCGCGCGGATCGGCGGTCGGGTAGAGGCTGCGCAGATCGGCATAGCGCAGCACCCGCCGGCCGTTATCGCGCAAGCCGACCCCGGGGTCATCCAGCCGGTACTGCGGACTTTGGGCGCGGGCGTCGACATGCGGGCCGAACTCGCTGGCGGCATGGACGATTTCGGCATTGCTGCCCTGTCCTGCGGCACCGCGCATCGGCATCCCGGCCATCGTTTCGCCCGTTTTCGGTTGGGCGGTGGCCATGCCCGGCATCGTTTGTTTTCCCGCCATATCGCTCATCGCCATCCCCATATCCTGATGACTCAGGATCGGGTAGGGGTCCAGTTCCGGCACCGCTGCGGTTAAGGCCGGGTCGGGGGTCAGGGTGCCGCGGGCGTAGCCAGTCCGGTCGAGAGCCTGGGCGAAGATCGCGTAGGCCCGATCCGTTTTCGGTTCAACGATCACGTCATAGGTTTCGGCCACACCGATTCTAAATTCATCGACGCTGATCGGTTCGATATTTTGCCCGTCGGCAGCGACGACTTTCATCTTCAAACCGGGGATGCGCAGATCGAAAAAGCTCATCGCTGAACCGTTGATAATCCGCAGCCGGATCTTTTCTCCTGCTTTGAACAGGCCGGTCCAGCCGTCGGCCGGGGTCTGACCGTTCATCAAAAAGGTGTAGGTGTAACCGGTCACGTCGGACAGATCCCGGTCGCTCATCCGCATCCGGTTCCACATGCTGCGTTCCGACCAGGTGCGGGCCGGCCCTTTCTGCTGGATGTCGCGCAGCAGGTCGCTGGCAGTCCGTTCGGCAAAGTTGTAATAGCCGCTGCTTTTTTTCAGCTTGGCGTAGATATCGGTCGGATCTTCATCCGACCAGTCGGACAACAGGATCACATAGTCGCGATCGTAACTGAACGGTTCCGGCTCCAATGGATCGATGATGAGCGCGCCGTACAGCCCGGTCTGTTCCTGAAAGCCGGAGTGGCTGTGATACCAGTAGGTTCCGCTCTGCTTGACATCGAATTGATAGTGGAAGCTTTCTCCGGGGGCGATCCCGCTGAAGCTGATATCGGGGACACCGTCCATTCCGGCGGGCAGGATCATGCCGTGCCAGTGGATCGAGCTCGACTCCGCCAACCGATTGCTGACCTTCAGGCTGACCCGATCCCCTTCGCGCCAGCGTAGAATCGGTCCTGGAACGGAACCGTTGACCGCCGTGGCGATCCGTTGCTGACCGGTAAAGTTGACCGCCTGCGGAGCGATACTCAGGTTGAATTTTTTTCCGCGCAGGGTCGCTTGCGGTGTGGCGGAATCGCCGGCCGCCAACAGCGCCGCTGGGGAGAGCCCCATCCCGAGCAGTGCGCCGCCCATTGCTACCCCTTTGACAAATTGGCGCCGCGGCAGGCAGATCTCATCGATATTCAAAAGGGATCTTTGTTTCATCGTGTTGTTCCGATCATTGATTAGTGTAACCGTAGAACCGGTATCCCAGCCCCCGATCAAGGGCACTTCATGTCTGTGGTAGAAAAGTCACTTTTGTTTCGAGTGAAAAAGGAACGAATTTCATGAGAGAAGTGATCAACTTATTAAAAGGGCTGGCTATCTGTCAATCGATAATCCATTAACCTGCAGTTGCCCCCGGCCGGTTCTCTCCGTTAGCAGAATCATTCCCTCAATCGAGCCCGGCTGTCTATGCCCGTTTTGCCGGCACAGTCTTGTCTATCGGCAGGGTGATGGTGAACCGGGTTCCAACTCCGGGTTTGCTCTGAACGACAATCTGCCCGCCATGATTTTCGATGATTCCATAAGAGACCGACAGGCCCAGGCCGAAGCCTTTTTTGGTTTTTGTCGAAAAGAACGGATCGAAAATCTTATCCAGATGTTCCTTGCGGATGCCGACCCCGTTGTCGGCTATCCTGATAACGACCAGCTCTTTTGCTGAGTCGAGTTCAGTTGACAGTTGCAGAACCCCACCATCTTGCATTGCCTGGCCGGCGTTGATGATCATGTTGAAAAATACCTGCTGCAGCTGATCCGCATCGACAGAAATCTCCGGCAGCTGGCCATAAAAGCGACTTTGGACCTCGATATCCTGAAACAGCGACTGCTGGGAAATCAGCCGCAGGGTTTGTTTGAGAATCCGATTGATCGAATCGATCCGTTTTTCAGGGATCGATTCACGCGCGAACTCCAGCAGGCCGCGCACGATCTTCGCGCAACGTCTGGTTTCGGAGACCACCACCTGCAGATTTTCTTTGACCTGTGGCGGGACATCAGGCGACTTGGCCGCTAAAGAGGAGAACATCAGGATCCCGCCGAGCGGGTTGTTGATTTCGTGGGCAATCCCGGCAACCAGTTTTCCCATCGATGCCAGCTTGGCGGACTGCACCAGCTGGTTTTGCATCTCTTGCATCGCTTCGGTACGTTTTTCGACTTTATTTTCCAGCGTACTTCCCCATTCGCGCAGTTCAAGCTGAGCCTGGGACAGGTTGTTGGCCATGTGGTTGAATGATTGACAGAGCTCGCCGAATTCATCCCGGGGCCATTTTTCAATCCGGGCATCAAGATTGCCGCCGGCCAGTTGCTGGGTATGTTCAAGCAACGTATTGAGCGGAGCGCAGACATACCGCTGGGTGAAAAGGTACTGGAAGGCCGACAGAATCAGCAGCATCACCAGTGCCGAGATAAAAATATCGGCGTTGTGCTCAAGGGTCAGGGTACTCATCTTATCGAGGGAGACAACCACATCGAGAACCCCAAGTTTCTTCTCTTCCGGGGAGTGGAAATGACATTCAGCGGTGTAACAACTCTCTTCGTTGTAGATTCCTTTGGTCATCCCCAGCACTTCGGCGCCGGAGGTGTCGAGAAAAACCCGACTGCGTTTTGCAGCCGAAACCTCCAGCAGCACGGTGTCCTCATTGAAGTGGCAAAAGATGCAGCCGTCATCCTTGTTGTTCAGGGCAGTACCGATCTCTTCGTGCCGGGTGGAAAAATTGACCACCCCTTCGCGACCGAACACCCGGATCCGCTCGATCCGCTCCATCCGACCGGCTTCGTCGATAACTTGCTGCAGGCGTTCACGGTCATCTTCCAGCATCTGGTGGTAGGTGGTGCGCAGCAGCATCTCGCCCAAGGCGTCCGCTTCGTAAACCGCCTCGTCGAAAAAGGTCCTATTCAGCTTTTCGACATGAAAAAAAGCGAAAACAAACATGGTTATGAGCAAAACACAACAGGAAAAGCTTGTGTACTTACTGGCCAGTTTGAGGTGCATCGATCCCTCCCCGTACCATGACAGCTATAAAATTCCACGAAAGTATAACCAAGACAGCGCCGAATAGTGTCTTTCGGACTAATTAATCTCACTACCCGGCCTTTTCTCCTGGAATAATCTGTGTTTGTTTGCCTTTCCCAGGCTGCTGGAGTATAAAAATTTGATTGTGATGGCAACTAACTTCAGCGGTGAGTTTATTAAATGGGCTACCAGAACCTTCGCCAGGCGATTGACGATCTTCAAGCAAACGGACAACTGCTCCGCATTGAGCAGCCGATCGAGCCGAATCTGCTGGCCGGAGCGATTCAGCGCCGCGTCTACCAGGCGCAAGGTCCGGCGTTGCTCTTCAACAACCTGACCGGCTGCCGTTTTCCGGCTGTTGCCAACCTGTTTGGTACCTTGGAGCGAACCCGATACCTGTTCCGCGACAGCCTGCGCCAGGTTGAAACGCTGGTGAAATTGAAGCTCGACCCGAAAGAGCTGCTGCGTAATCCTTCCGCCCTGCTCAGTGCACCGAAAGCCGCCTTTCATCTGTTGCCGAAAAAGGTCAAAAGCGGGCCGATCTTGCTGGGGCAGACTACACTCTCCAGCCTGCCGCAGATTAAAAGTTGGCCGGATGATGGCGGCGCTTTTGTCACCCTGCCGCAGGTTTATTCTGAAAGCTGCTTAAAGCCGGGGGTGCGTGCCTCCAATCTGGGGATGTATCGGGTGCAACTGGCGGGCAACGATTACCGGCAGGACCAAGAGGTCGGTCTGCACTATCAGATTCACCGCGGCATCGGTGTTCATCATCAGGAGGCGATGCAGTTGGGGCGGCCGTTCCGGGTCAATATCTTTGTCGGCGGCCCACCAAGCATGACCGTTGCAGCGGTCATGCCGCTGCCGGAAGGGATGCCGGAACTGGCTTTTGCCGGGTTGCTGGCCGGTCAGCGAATTCCGCTGGTGCAGCCGCATGGGCATCTGCCGATGCCGGCGGAAGCGGATTTCGTTATCTGTGGGACAGTCGACCCCGGTCAGCAGAAACCGGAAGGTCCTTTTGGTGACCATCTCGGCTATTACAGCCTTGCTCACGATTTTCCGCTGGTGAAGGTTGACCGGGTTTTTCACCGTCCCGACGCCATCTGGCCGTTCACGAGCGTCGGCCGACCACCGCAGGAAGACACCAGTTTCGGAGCCTTTATCCATGATTTGACCGGCGAACTGATTCCCGCTGTGCTGCCCGGTATCAAGGGAGTTCACGCAGTCGATGCCGCCGGGGTTCATCCACTGTTGCTGGCGATCGGCAGCGAGCGTTACACCCCCTACAGGGATCTGCAGCAGCCGCAGGAGATCCTCACCCAGGCCAACGCGGTTCTCGGCCAGGGGCAGCTTTCGCTGGCAAAATACCTGCTGATTGTCGCGGAAAATGACAATCCCCAACTCGATATCCAGGATATTCCGGCCTTTTTTCAACATCTGCTGGAACGGGTCGATTGGAAACGCGATCTGCATTTTCATACCTGTACCACCATCGATACCCTTGATTATTCCGGGCATGGCCTGAATCAGGGCTCGAAAGTGGTAATGGCGGCGGCAGGGGTGAAACAACGCGAGCTGCCGAACGAAATTCCGCCTGAGTTGCAACTGCCGCGCAGTTTCAAGAATCCGCGGATTGCTCTGCCGGGGATTGTGTTGATCGAGGGCCCGGCCTGCAAGAACTATCAGCCGGGTGAAGATCGCGACCTGCTGCGTTTCTGTAAAAAATATTCTGCAGCAGATCCGATCAACCGCTTTCCGTTGATTCTGGTCGTTGATGACTGTGAGTTCTGCGCGGCTACCCTGAACAACTGGCTCTGGGTGGCCTTCACCCGCTCCAATCCGGCTGGCGATATTTACGGCATAGACTGGGCGGTTTCCGCCAAACATTGGGGCTGCAGTGGCGCTCTGCTGATCGATGCGCGCAGCAAACCGCACCATGCCCCGGCGCTGATTGAGGATCCGCAGATTGAAAAACAGGTTGACCAGTTAGCGGCCAAAGGCGGCCCGCTGCGCGGCATTATTTAAGAACAATGGAGCTGTCCCTATGCTGAAAACAAAAAAGGAATCGATCCAGGCTCCTGCCTTGGCCGGAATTATCGACACTCTCCTGCCCGACTGCGGAAATCGCCATCTCGGTGCTGATCGGTTCTGCTCCCAGCGTGCAGACCGCCTGTCCTGATGAAGCTTCCGGAACTTTTGCAACGTCAGGCGATCAAATTACTCGACCGCTTCTGCGCCGAAGCGGCAACTCATCGGCCGCATTCACGCCAGCTGCATTATCGGATTGAAGGGCAGCAGATCCAGCTGTTCGAGGTGCGATCTAAGTTTCACCAGTCGAGTCAACCGCAGAGCCTGCCGATGGCCCAATTACGCTACAGTCCGCAATTGAATCAGTGGACTCTGCACCATCAGAACGGCCAACACTGGCAACTCTATCTCAACGTCAATCCATCCCTTGACCTCGGTAAACTGCTGACGGCCATCCATCAGGATCCGCTGGGCTGTTTCTGGCTTAAAAAATAAAAGACCCCATGAAATATGAGGCTTTTTAAAGCATTGAGCGAGGTCTTGATGGCGTCGCAAAAAGTCCGCCCGACTGCGTTGCAGCGCTTTTTCAGGACCTCGACCTACAATATGTAGGCTTTCGCCCCTGAAAAATCACTACGCCTTGTGGTGCGAAATTTTTGCTTAGCCATCTAATTTTTTTGCGAGAGCATCAGTTCTTAGCCGTTTGATTTTATCAAAGACGCTTCTCACAGACATTCAGCCAAGCGTAAATTCCTTTTAAATCATACGGTTTTTCAAAGGTTTGACACCCGAGCTCTTTCGCCTTCTGCCGATCCTCCTTCGTCCAGCAACCGGAAACTACCGCTCGACTTCCGGCCGCCATCTTGCAGCCTCTGGCCTGCTGTTTTTCGATCAATTCAAGTCCCGTGAGAACCGGCATCCGATTGTCTGTCAGCAGCAGGTCGGCACAAGCCTGTTCCCTCTGGCACTGGGCACCATGTTTGGAACAAAAAGGAAACGTCTGTGCAAAGGAATAACTATCGACCTCGTAACCCCGATCTTCCAGGACATCAGTAAGAAAGTCGCGACACAAATCTACATCATCGATAACGACAGCTTTAAATTTATGAGTCATAAAATTCTCTCTGGACAGGGTGATAATCGGCGAAATATTAAGAATCTGACCAGAGCGTACTCAGATCGCCTGACAAAAACCTGACAAATGCGAATTCTATCTTAGCTAATTAACCCATCTTCTAAAATTCAACTTTTAACTGGCGGCTTGTCTATTTATGGTATATATTTAAAACACCGTTATACGGTGCTTTGGCGTAACGCGAAGCGTGTGACTTATACAGACTCTTGTTTTCATTTTGCTTTTCTGTCATCTATAAGTTCTGCTTATCTGCTGCTGTAATGTATTGCTAGTAAATCAGCTGATTTTTGCCATCAGTAGAACAACAATCTATAACGGAGGAAACTATGAAGAAATGGTCCTTTTTTCTTACTTTTCTGCTTGTCGCACTGCTGCTCAGTAGTAACGCCCTTGCCGAAGATAGCGCGACCAGGGCTGAGTGCGTGGAAATGACCAAAGCAGCAGCAAATCTATTGCTGGAAGACAGAGACGCAGGAATTGTCGAAATCGCGAAAAAAGATGGCAAGTTTGTCTGGAAGGATACCTACGTATTTTTGATGGAGATGAAAGGAAACATGCTCGCCCATCCTTTTATCCCCCAGTTGACCCAAAAGGGCCCCCTGTTCCACGTTACAGATAAAAATAAAGCCGAACCGAAGATGATTTTTGTTGAATTTGTCGAAATCGCCCAAAAAAACGGCGAGGGCTGGATCAGTTACATGTGGCCGAAGCCGAACTCAAGAAAGGCCGTGGACAAATTTACCTTCATCCGTCGGGTCGGCCAAACCGATCTGATCGTCGGCGCAGGGATTTACCCCTAAGCTGACAGAACAACACAACGAAAGGGCTATGCATTCTATCCTGCGTACCCTTTCGTTGTTTGTTGGTATATTTTCCAGCGTCTATCGTCGACAGATCAGGGTTACCCCGATCAGCAGCAGGGCGACTCCCAGCAATCGCTTGAAGTCCATTGGAATTCCACGCATACCAAACATGCCGTAGTGGTCCAGCAACAGACCGGCAACCAGCTGGGAAGCAATGGTCAGCGCCAGGACTGCCGTAGTGCCGATCCGGGGAACACCGATGATGGTCATGGTAACAAAAAAGGCGCCGAAAAGTCCGCCGCTGAGTTGCCACCAGTCGGACTCGGTTACGCGCCGAAAACTGCCTTGATTGGTCGAAAGTGAAATAAGCAGCAAGACCAGCGTGCCGACCGCGAAAGAGATGGTTGCCGCCTGCAGAAAGCCGGTTTTTTCTGCCAGCCGGGAATTTATTGATGGCTGCACCGCTACGGCCACGCCGCCAATAACCATCAGGAGGATCAACCACGGGTTCGACATTTACCCGCCTCCCTCAAACCGAGCTTGGCAGGACAGACAGAAGGGTGTCTCGGGACGTGCTTTGAGGCGTGGATAACCGACCGGCTCTTCACAATCTCGACACTCACCGTAACGATCCTGCTCGATCAGTTTCAGGGCCGATTCTGTCAGCTGCAAGCGTTGCTGATGGCCCTGACGGTTGGCTTTGGCCATTTGCTGCTGTTGCATGGCGTCCATCCGCGACAGCCGACCGATCGGCTGGTCGAGCTGGACGGCTTTGCTGCTCTGCACCGACCCCTCCAGCAACTGTTGTAACTCGACCTGCAAGGTCAGCAGGTCCTGCCGTAATTCCGCAAGCTGCACGACGGTCAGCTCCTCCATCAGGCCGTCCGCCTGCGGGCCAACTTTGAAACTAGCTTGAATTCGTCGGTTCCAGCCACGTTCAACAGTTGGAACAGCGCCGTTTCCGTGGTTGTGATAACCGCACCAGCCCGTGCGGCAGTACTGACAGCGTTCTGATAATCACTTTTGAAGCGGGAACAGATCGCATCACGAACCAGATGGACAATATAGCCTCGGTCGAGCAGATCGAGCAGCGTCTGCAATACACAGACGTGAGATTCCATACCGACCAGCAGCAGTTGCCTGGCACCGGACTTTTCCAGCGCATCGATAAAGTTCGGCTCGCCGCAACAACTGAAAGCAATTTTCTCGATACATTGCTGCTCCGTCGCGCCGGTCAATTCCTCGATAGTATGGCCGAGACCGCGCGAATACTGTTCGGTGGCGATCACCGGCAGCCCCATCGCCTTGCAGCCTTCGAGCAACATATTGATGTGGCTCACCACCTGGCCGCAGATCCGCTGATCCATCGCCGGGACCAGCCTTTCCTGCACATCGACCACCAGCAGCAGCGTTTTTTCCCGATCAAGCCAGAATCTGTCTTTGATTTCTGCCATCTGCGATCACCTCCAGCTTGTGAGTTGTTATAAAAGTTACAGTGAATTATATCAGTATAGGTTCTGACTCGGCAGCTTGCCAACGAAAAAAGCCGCCCCGTAACGGGGCGGCTTTTTTCGTTTTTGTGACAGATCAAATTTTAATGGCAATCCTTCTCCTTGTGGAATGCCGGGGTGACCTTGTTGATGAAGTAGAAGAGCACAAACGGGGTCACCATTACTGTCAAGGCACCGAAAAAGCCTTCTTTGAAGGTTTCGGCATCATGCGGAATGAACGGCATATGGTAGTGCATGAAGCCGGCAAAACTGAGCGAGAATGCCTGGCCGCCGATGACGACATTCCAGCGCATCATGAATACGCCGAACAGCACCAAGGCACAGGCGATGGTGGTACGTCGGACGTTGCGCCCCGGCAGGAGCATCATAAAAAATGGCAGGGCATTGCCGAAACCATACTGAAGGATGAAGATTTTGTTGAAGTCACGCTCTAGGATAACTTCGCGCAGGATATCCCAGGACTTGACCTGGGTATAGCCACGGAAAATCAAATCAAGAATTTCCAGGGTGATCGCGGCAACCATGAAGTAGACCAGGTAGCGAGAGGTCATTTCAACTTCTTCCTGCTTAGCACCTTCAAGCTGTTCCACGGTCGGAGCGTTCGGGTCATCAGCCCAGCGAGCCAGATGGCGACGGGCCATGAACTTGCGAATTTCCTGGGTGACGACGTAGCAAAGGATACAGAGGGCGATCCCGGAGACAATTGCCGAGCAGATGAAGATAACCGGCATCAGCGGAGTCATCCAGAGGGCGTTGGCCTTGACTGACCCGAAGATGAAACCGGCATAGCCGTGTAGAAAGCAGGCTACCGGAATACCGATCGCAGCCATTTTCGAGCAGGCCTTGTGATCTGTTTCGAGCGCTTCTTTACTGATGTCCCAAGCACCCAGGGTCAGTGCGGTGAAGAGCGTCAGGCGGAAGCTATCGACCAGGCTGCGATTCTGTTTGGCACGCAGGTCCAGAGCTGTGCTCACGAAGTATTGCCGATAAACAAACCAGATTTCGGTTCCGACGATACATGAGTAGGTCATGAAGACGATACCGAAGGCCGCGATCGCCGAGGTGAAATGCGGCGTCATCATGACGTTGATCCCTCGAAACGGCTGTTGCAGATGCAACATCAGCGGCATCATCGCTACCGGTAGCAGGGCAAAAGAGAAGACCAGCGAGAACTTGGCGATCTCTTTGAGCTTTTCCACGTGAAAGACGTGATAGAGCGAGGAGAGCACGAAGGCTCCGGCAACCAGGCCGGTCATGAAGGGATACATGACGATCTGGATCGACCAGTAGATGTACTCATTCGGCAGAACGAACAACTCTTTTACCGTCCAAGCTTCGCCGTGGACAACCATCTGTGCGACTTGTTCAACCATGACTAACGCACCTCCTGTGCCAGGCCGATGTAGAAGGCCTGCGGCTTGGTTCCAAATTCATCTTTAAGAACTCCGACCCGCTGATTCATGATGATCTGCGTGACCGGGTCATTAATATCATTGATGTTGCACATCTTCCGTGCACCGAACGGACAGGCGTTGACGCAAGCGGTCTCCATTCCCTTGGTGATGCGGTGATAGCAGAAGGTGCACTTGTCGGCGACCTTCTCCACCGGGTGGAAGAAGCGGGCGCCATAGGGGCAGGCCATGATGCAGTAACCGCAGCCGATACACCAGGTACGGTCGACCAGCACCACACCATCATCGGTCTTGTAGGTGGCGCCGACCGGGCAGACCTGGGTGCAGGGTGGAGTTTCGCAGTGGTTGCAGAGTTTGGGAACGAAAAAGGCCTTGCCGACGTTCTCCGGATCGATCTCCTTGAAGTTCCCCTGGCC
Source organism: Deltaproteobacteria bacterium (assembly GCA_024280335.1). GTDB lineage: Bacteria > Desulfobacterota > Desulfuromonadia > Desulfuromonadales > Geopsychrobacteraceae > Malonomonas. The sequence continues at coordinate 79,281 of JAJRQI010000012.1, read as the reverse complement.
GAGGTCGATCCGTGACTCGGTATATCCGTCCTGCGCTCCGTTCGGGCTGTCGATGTAACGACGATCGTCCTTGGTGTAGACATACCGCTCAACCCAGGTCCGAGTGACTTTGGCATTAAAGGGAATGTCATTTTCGGTCTTGCAGGCTTTGACACAGAAGCCGCAACCGACACATTTGTGGGTGTCGAGCAAAAATGCCCAGTGAATGTCAGGGTTTGCCGCCAGCACTTCTTTCGGATCAACCAACTCGAGGGCCGAGAGGGGAACCGAGGCGCCGGCTACAACTATAATCGACTTTTTTAGAAAATCACGCCTCTCCATGTTACATATCCTCCAATCGCGGGTTGTGCGGATCGTGACAATCGACGCACATCTCGTCGACGTTGTGCTCTTTGGGGTCGATGCCGGGAATCCGGTGTCGCTCACTGGTGGTGTAGGGCAGATCGGTGTGGCAACGCAGGCAGAGCGCGCGGCTGCGATCGATCACCAGTTCTTCCGGGTCCTCCGGATGATCGAAGGCCGGGCCATGGCAGTTTTCACAGGCGATGGTGCCGTGCAGATCTTCGGTACGAACTTCAACCACGTCATCGTGGCACTCACCGCAGTATTCGTGCATCTTCTGCTTGCCGGTATCACGATATTTGATCGGTTGCGCTTTCCACTCACCTTCATTGGAGAAGCGATGGTAAGAATACATGAAACCACGTTTACCCGAACCGAAGTCGCTGGGAACATAGAAGAGTCGAAATACCATGATTCCGACAACCAGTAAGATGACCACAAAGAGCGTCCGCCAAACATGACTTTTCACTGTTTTTTCCTTCCTGCTAAATGGCTAAAAAAAACATAATTCAATGTCTATAAATGCTGACAATCTAACCAGCTCCTGCCGGCATGTAGGTCTCAGACACACAACTACACTGTCGCCTAGCTAGTTAGGGGCGGCGAACAGTGTAAGGGTTTGTCCGGTCATTACACTGTTCGCTGGTCCGCCAAAGACCTAGGGCGCTGTAAAATAGTATTTTATTTTCACGCTTGTCAATACTAAAAACTTTTACGGTTAAAAAATCCCAAATGCTAAACATTGATTAAATAGACGGAATCTTGAAATTCGCAGTTCCTAATGAAGTTATAGTTTGTCGACATTTATTAAACTTCAGGCTTTAATGGTTCAGCTTTTTGCCTGAAGCGGCCAAGTCAAGGGTGCCGGCTCGTCCTGAACTTATTTGCGCCGGGAAGAACCGGCTTAACTCATTCCAGCGATTCAGCTTTTTCCTTTTCACGCTCTTTTTGCCGTTTGCCGATAAAAAACATCTGGTCGCCGATGTGTGAACTGACACCGTCAGCGGCGACATGGAAGTCACCATTAAGGATGGGGATAGCAACCCTCAACAGCATGGTCAAGATAAACAGGCCGGTCGCCCAGATTCCCATACTGATGATTATCTCGATCCCGGTCGGGGTGTATTCGTAAATCTCATGCAGCACATCCGGCACAAACCCCGGAACAACCAAGCCCATCCCCTTCTCTATGTAGACGCCGGTAAAAACCATCAGGCAGCCCAGTACCAGGGTAACGTGATTTTTACGGGTCTCAGGGATCAGAAAGATTAAAAAAGCCGACATATTAAAGATTAGTGCCGTCCAAATCCAGGGCACCAGAGCGCTGTAACCATGCAGACCCTGGAGCAGGTACTTCAGCGGCGCCAGGTGGACGCTTCCGGTATAATACTCCTTGAAGACTTCTGCGCCGAACAGGAAGAGGTTGACTGCCATAGCATAGGCTATCAGCTCGGCAACCTTGTGAATTGCTGCGTCCTGGATCTTGAACTTGGTATATTTGCGGATCAGCAGAAAGAGGATGATCATAAAGGCCGGCCCGGCGCAGAAAGCCGAAGCCAGAAAACGTGGCGCCAGAATTGAAGCATTCCAGAAGGGACGCGCGCCGAGACCATTGTAAAGAAAAGCAGTGACGGTGTGGATAGCGATCGCGGCTGGAATCGAAAGCAGCAGCAGCGGCGTGGTAAAGGACTTGTTCGGCACCCGCTTGTAGTAGGTCTCGTAAAGGATATAGACGGCAATCACCAGGTTCAGGGTCAGGTAGAGGTTCAGCACCACCACGTCCCAGGCCAGCAGCGATTGCGGAAAGTTCAACAGGCCGACCTTTGGAATCAGATGCCAGAAACGATCGGGACGGCCGATATCGACCGTGACGAACATCAGGCACATGCAGATCGCTGAAATGGCCAGCAGTTCACCGAGAACCGCAATCTCCTTAATCGGTTTCCAGTGGTAGATGTAGGCCGGAATCACCAGCAGGACTGCGGCCGCAGCCACACCGACCAGGAAGGTAAAGTTGGAGATATAAAATCCCCAGGAAACCTGATCCTTCATCGCAGTCACAGCCAGACCGCTGTTCAGTTGATGGAGATAGCCCATCACTCCGAAGCCGGCAATCGTCAACAGGGCGCCGACCCAGATATAGTAGGCTTTGCTCCCCTTGCTGACCAAAACCAGAGTTCCCATAAAAAATGACCAGATATTTTTCATCAGCTCACTCCAATTTGGTTAGGTCGCATAGAAATAGAGAAATTTCGGCTGCGTATTCAAATCTTCTTTAAAGATAAAAACTCGCTTATTTTCAATCAGGTAGCGTATTTCGCTGTTCGGATCGTTCAGGTCGCCGAATTTTCTTGCGCCGACAGGACAGATTTCTTCGCAGGCAGGATAGCGCCCTGGCTGCTCCCGGGTTCGCTGAATGCAGAAGGTGCACTTTTCGACTACGCCGATCGGCCGCGGGCGGTTGCCCAGATAGTGGGTGTCGGTGTTCAGCTCCTCCGCAGGGAGCTGTGCTTGGCCCCAGTTGAAATGGCGGGCTCCGTAGGGGCAGGCGGCCATACAGTAGCGGCAACCGATACACCAGTTGTAGTCGACTACGATAATGCCGTCCTTTTCCTTCCAGGTTGCCTGTACCGGGCAGACCTTGGTGCAGGGGGGTCTTTCGCATTGCTGGCATTGAACCGGCATATAAAAATGCCCATCCTCCGGAACGCTTTTCGGGTTGTAGTAGTGCTCGGCACGACTCAGGTCGACACCTTTCTCCTTGTCCAGTTGCATGACCCGGATCCAGTGGATCTGCGGGTCGCGTGATTGATTGTTTTCGCTGACACAGGCGTAAACGCAGCGGCGGCAACCGATGCAGCGTGACAGGTCAAGGCCGTAACCGTATTTGACCCCCTCGATCGCCGGGGTAGCCTTGACCGTGACCTCTTTGCCATATTCTTCGCTGTATTCTTTACTCAAGCGTGCCAGGACCTGTTTCAGCTCGACCTTACTCAACTCACGAAAATGCTTCTGAAAAAAAGCCTCCCAGACCGAAGCCGAGGCATCGCTGGCCGGCAACGCCAAGGCAGCAACTCCTGTCGCCAGTCCCTTTAAGGCGGTGCGACGATCTATTGCCAGTGGATTTTTTTTACAATTTGAATGGTCCGACATGAGGTCTGTCTCCCTAAAGTCCAGAGGGTAAATTAGTGCCGGGCTTCTCCGGGCCGCACCGGCGGCGGGAGAGGTTTCATTGCTTTAAATTTAGGATCGTGCGGGTTGTGGCAGTGGGCACAGAGCAGATACTGCTTGTCGCCATTCCAGTAGCCGGTTCGCTTGCCGTGAACCCCTACCTTCCAGTCGCGCAGCTTAATGCCATGACACTGGCCGCAAAGTCGATATGATTCTGAGAAGGGGATGGTTTCACCGCTGACCAGACGCAGGACATCCCTATCGTTGGGGTTGTGACAGTCGAGACACCAGCGCTGTCCTTCCGCATGATGCAGCACGATATCGGTATGCATGTCTTCCAGCTCGCGCCGCTGCAGGTTCGGTTCCATATCCGCATGACAGTCACTGCACGGGAAGATGTCCTCGGAAAATGGCGGGGGAGGGACCGGGAAGGTTTTTTCCGGCTCCCGATTTTTCGTATCGTAGGCTCGTAACAGCTCGGCGGCCTGCTTTTCTTCGACAATCAGTCGCCCCGATCGATCAAAGTACTTCTCTTTCGCCGCCTGTACCGGCCCGAGAATGCCGAGTCCGATAGCAGTGAGTAGCCCGGCAACCATCAAGGCAAACATCAGTGATTTTCTATTCATCGTATCCTCGCCACAAGAAAGGGGGCAACAGCCATATCAATGAACGAACAGAGCTAGAATATCGTCGACTATCGATCACAGCGTTTCATGTTTTAATCTGATCTGTCCGACCGCTTCTCCTGTCCAAGAGCAAAAGACTGAACAACTTCAAAAAATATTGACATAGCTAGAGAATAGTCAATATATAGAAAAGTGTTTTGCATATCAACACCGCTTTCGGATATTATTTTCAAAGTCCCGAAATTGCTATGATAATTTTTTCAAATAGTGTTATATTCCCACGATACAGGTATGCCATTTTGGTCAGTATGACTGACAGCTAAACGAATCGGTTATTTGCAGATTTTCCCAGGAAGCTGTCGGACAACCTCCTGTCGGCTCTATTTGCATCGCCAGTTGCGCAGCGCCGCCTACGAAAGCCACAGCAGACTGAAACCGGAGCAGATTCAGTCCTTGGGAGGATTTATGAGCACAGAGCAACCCCCTCTAGAAGAACGTGTAGCTCAGCTTGAAACGCAGGTTCAGCAACTCAGCAAGCAGGTTGCCGAATGTACGCAAAACGACCTGAGCAGAGTCCCAACCAGTACCCCGCTAGCCAAAAAGCAGGAATCCAAAGAAGAAACCATGCCGAATGAAGCTACGCTTCTGGTCGGCAGCAGCTCTCTTTTACAGCATATTTCGGCGGTCTGTTTTCTGCTGGTTGCGGCGCTCGGGTTGCGTGCCCTGACCGACAATCAAATGCTCGATCTGCAGATCGGTACCGCTCTCGGTATGGGTTATGCCGCGGTTCTGATCTCGATCGGATATTTGCTCTATCGCAAAAGCAAGAGCATGGCGCCGATTTTCATTACCACCGGTGGCCTATTGATGTTCAGCGTTCTGGTTGAAACCTATACTCGCTTCTCTTCTACCCCTGTTGAACTGGTCTATATCATGCTGGCCGTGACGGGAATCAGTATGGCGGCCATCAGTTATATCAATAAGACTGCCCTGCCGATTATTATCGGCACCTTGGGGATGTGTATCGCGGCCGTAGCCATTGACTATCCAAACCCCTATTTCCCCTATCTGGGGTTGCTGCTCTGGATCTCTAATATCCTCGGTTTTTTTGCCACTCGTCTGAAGCGTTGTTCCTGGCTGCGCTGGCTGCTGTTGTTCATTACCCACTTCATGCTGCAGATCTGGGGCTTGAAATTGAGCGGCTTCTTGAGTCGCGGTGACGCCGCTGAGCATTTATCGCCCGACTGGTTTATCCCGATCGTCATTTTAATCGGCGGGACCTTCATGATGCTTTCACTCATGGGCATTATCCGCAGCGGCGATGAAAAGATTTCTCGGTTTGACTTCTCCCTGCCGGTGCTTAATGCGGGCTGGTGCTATGTGGCCGGCATCTACGCGCTGAAAAATCCGACCCTGTTCGGTGCGCCGGCCGCAGCCGCAGCCATTATCCACTTTGCTATTGCCTTCAGGCTTTCGGATCGGCAGCGCCGCAATGCGCCAGGCACCAACACCTTTACTGCTGGTGGATTCATTCTGACAGGGCTTTCACTGCCGGCAATGTTCGGCGACATGCTGTTGCCTCTGCCGGTGTTGTCGATTCTGGCATTTATCTGCTGCTACTATTCCAAGAAATGGGTCAGCGGCGGAATGCGCATGACTGCCTATCTGATGCAGGCTTATGTCAGCCTGATCCTAGCCGTTGAACTGATCAGCGATAGCAGCATCCATCCGCCGATTGTAACCTTTCTGGTGGCGACTACCTGTACGCTGATTTCGCTGTATCAGTATCGCTACTGCCGTCAACATAAGCCGCCTGAGCATTCACAGGCATTTGAACGCTTTGACAAGCATGACCTGAGCGCGCTTCTGCCCTTGTTTGCCGGCTTGACCAACGGTTTTTTTATGACCATGGCGATCGTTTATTATTTTCTGCAGAATTATTATCGAGGGGATATTGCTACGGCGCTTAGTGGTGCACAGTCAGTGACGATCAATTTAGCCGCGATCCTACTCATCTTTCTGGCGATTTACCGCCATAACAAAGAGTTGCGGAATGTCGCCATCCTGTTGATGATTATCGGCGGCAGCAAGGTTTTTATTATCGATCTGTTCCGGATCAGCGGGACCTGGCTGGTTGCCGGAATTTTTGCATTCGGCATTGCTGCAGCGCTGCAGTCACTGGTTTTGGCCCGCTGGAAAACCGATCCGACTGAGCACAAACAACCGATTGGTGAAAAGGAAATAGATAGTCAGGAGGCGACATGAGCCGCCAGCTTCAATTACGGTGAACGCAAAAAAGCCCTGCAGTCAGATTTGACAGCAGGGCTTTTTTTAACGCGATCCCGGAAACATCACCGGGAGACTGGATTGATTAATCATCACCCAGCAAGGTTTTGAGGATCTCCGGATCTTCCTCTTCTTCGGCCAGAATGGTGTGACAGGTGTCGCAATCCATCGAGATCACATCGCCGTTCTCAGCTTCATGTTCTTCGTTGTGGCAACGGAAGCAGCCCATTTCGTTGGCATGGCCCAAGTGGCTGGCGTAGGTGTCCCACTGTACGCCCATCTCCGGGAAGACGTTCTCCTGGTAGGCGGCCTGCACACCTTCGATTACTTGAGCAACTTTGGGGCGATCATTGTCATAGATATCCGCATAGTTCTGCTTGTAGAACTCGGTCAGACCGTTCGCGATTGCGGTTCGCGCTTCTTCACCGGTTGTGTACTCCGACTCAGTGACAACAGCCATCGCCTGCTTTTTGATATAGGGCAGATCTCTGGGGATTTCATTGGTCAGCAGCTTGCCGTCAACTGCCTTGTCAGCAGACAGATAGACGTGGCTCGGACGGTTGTGACAATCCATGCAGTCCATCACCCGCTCCTGCAGATGACTTGCTTCAGCCAGTTGCTCATCGGCTTCACCGGATCGATAAACGATCACCTGGCCATCGGCAGTCCTCTGCGAGACCTCGGGGATGATGGTCCGCTTCCAGTCGGCAGCCTTGTAGGTAATCTGATTTTCCGGCGCCACGTGCCAGTGGATTCCGTGTGAGTCGGCCGCCTTGTCTCCGGCACTGCCGATTTTCAACAGCAGTACAGTTTTGACGTGGGTGTTCTGCTCGTCGTCAAGAAACTTGTCTTTAATCACCAGCTTGTCGCCAAGGAACTTCTCCGGGCGATGGCACTGCTCGCAGGTGTCTCTTGCCGGACGCAAACCGTGGACCGGGGTTTCGATCGGGCGGGTAAAGGTATCCGCAACCACCGCATAGAGCTGACGAGCACCGGAGATTTTTGATTTTACGAACCAGGAGGCGCCGCCGCCGATATGACACTCAACGCAGTTTACCCGGGAGTGGGACGAGTTCTGGTAGGCGGTGTATTCCGGAGTCATAGGGACGTGACAAACCTCGCCGCAGAAGGCATTCGATTCCATGTAGTGGTAGGCACTGTAGGCCATGACACTGACGACAAACAGGTTGATACAGGTCAGGAAAACACCAAGGAAGACCAATTTGCGAATCTTGTCGAAACCGGATTCGTCAGCCAGTTTGTCACGAAAGTAAGCCAGGGTGAACAGGCGTACTTCCTCTCTGCCTCTGGCAAAAAACAGACCGACAAAGATCAACACCAGGCCGCCGATAAAGCCGGGGCCAAGGATCATGTAGACCGCGCCGGCAACATACGGGTTAGGGATGTGGAAGATCAGATCGTACGCGATTGCCCCTAACAGAAACGGGAAAATGACGGTTACAGCCATCGCCCCGAGCAGAGCAATCCGACTGTGGGCAATGCCCTTGAGAAACGCTTTTGGGATGTCACTGAGTGTTGTCGCCATCGATATCTTTCTCCTCATCTAACAAAAAGAAACACCCCGCACCGGCAAGGTGTATACAACCTTCGCAATTAACTAATTTATAAGGGTTTTTAGAAATGAAGTCGGGATGCTAGCACTATAAAAGCTGACCTGTCAATAGCATTTGTCGGTAATTGACTGAGAACCGGAGGAAAGCATTTACCGCTACGTCAGACCTTGTTATATGGCCACGAAAAAGTGGTGATTTAGCCGCATTTCGCTAGAATTGCCAGTTGTTTGCCGGGCTTTGCAGCGCTCGGTTAAATTCTGTTGCGGAGAATGCGCATGATTAAAACCCCCAGGATCGTCAGGCTCAGACCGATACAGACCAGCAGGTAGCCGATGGCGTGCCCTTCTCCCCAGCCCCACAGGTCTTTACCCTTCATCAACAGAATCAAACCCGCACCGACAAAGGTCCCCAGGCCACCGACGATATACACACCGATGGCAGCGATCGATAAGACCAACTGTTTATCTTTCATACGACCTCAACAACCGCACAATGAAAAAGAAAGGGACTGCCGCGCGGCAGCCCCTTTCGGATTAGTACTCTATCGGCAGCACGTTAGAGGTGATGTCCGCCGGCAGTGAACGCGTACACCATCAGGAACAGCAGGGCAATGCCGGTGAAGACGGCAAAGAAACCGAAGCCCTTGATAAAGAAATCGTAGGCAACGCCGCTCGGCTTCTCTTTGACATAGTCTTCCAGGATTCCTTCTTCCTGGTAACGCTTCCACTGGTCACCACGCTCTTCGATAAACTCTTCTTTCGGCAGCTCACCGTTAAAAATAACAAAGTCCATCGGGAACTTCTCCGGCCGGCCATGGGTATTGAAGAAATGAACAGTGAAGATGAAGCCGGTTGCCAACAGCGCCTCATCCGAATGGATGATTGTCGCCACATTGAAAACCCAACCGGGCAGAAAGGCACCGAAAATCTCCGGGAACCAGAGCATCAGACCTGACCCGCCGATCGCAAACATGCCCCAGAAGACGGCGAGAAAGTCGAACTTTTCCCAATAGGTCCAGCGATCGAAATTCGGTTTGGGGCCGAGGAACAGGAACCAGCGAACCATGGCGGTGGCATCTCTGACGTCACGCAGGTTGGGACAGAGTGACTCGGGACCGAACAGCCGCTGGAAAAAATCTGCCGGCGACTGCAGTCGGTAGAAGAGGAATTTGGCACTCATCGCCAGGGCTGCTGAGAAGTAGACAAAGGTGATCACCGCACCGATTCGGTGCACAAATGCTGCAACCGGAGCTCCGCCGTAGAAATTCATCAGCACCACGGCCCATTCCTGTTCGGCAAATTTCAATGGAATCCCGGTCAGTGACAACAGCAGGAAACTGGTGATCACCAGCAGGTGCAGGACAATATGCAATTTACTGAAACGGCGATAAATTTTATGAGCGTCAGGGATCGCATGATGGGTGCCGGCGATCAGTGCGGCCTTCTTTTCGCGGTTCTCGACGAAACCGCGGAACATCCACATCAGCGTATGGATCCAGAAGATCGCAAAGGTTCCCAGCAGCAGGCCGGTCATGCTGACGTAGGTGTAGTAAAGAATCGGGTAGTTTTCCCGGTCGGTCATCTTGCCGTGAGCATAATACTTGATGAACTGTGCCGATGAGTTCTCGTGGCATTGGGCACAGGTGGCAACCAGGTTGTCCGGATGCAGGCTCGATTTGGGATCGGTATGCGGCAAAATCGAATGGGAGGTGTGGCAATCGGCACAGCCGGCTACCAGCTCAGGGAAGCCGAGCGCGTAGTTTTTACCGTGATAGCTGGTCAGATAGGTTTCAACGGCGATATTGTAGACACCGTTCTTGGCCATCAGCTCTGCATCGGCGTGGCACTTCTGGCAGACATCGCTATGAAAAGCACGCGTATCATGATCTGCCGGGTCACCGATCTCATTGATTTCGTGGAGATTGTGGCAATCAAGGCAAGCGGCTGAATCCATATTGCCCGCCTGGATCGCTTTGCCGTGGACCGATTGATGATAGATCTCATAAGCTTCATCGTGGCATTCGGCACACTTGTCGGTCGCGATCCGCTTGTCGCCCTTCCAGGCCATCTGCGTGTGGATGCTGCTGTGGCAGGAGGCACAATCGATCTCATTCAGCTTGTGTACGCTCGAATAGTGCTCCGCAGTCTCTTTCTTGTGACAGCGGACACACCTCACAGGTTCGGGCATTAACTCGCCCTCCATGTGAAGTTCGACGTCCGTCAGTTCTACGTGGCAGGCGACGCAGCCGTTCATGCCATGCACAGAAGCTGAAAACTCTTCTGCAGAAATCACATCATCGTGACACTCGAGACAGGTTTCCGGCCCTGAGATCAGATGACTGCTAGCAAGGGCCTGAGAGCCAAACAGCAGAAACAGCAAACTTACAGCGAGAAGTAACCGGGTCGTTCTCATCAAACATCTCCTTTGTTGAAAAGGCCTGAAAAAACTTCGCACAAACAATAGAAGAACCGTTCAGGGCAGGAGGTGAGCGGCCATCCGACAAAATGCCCAAGCGGTCCAATAGAACATTGAAACAGCAGAACAAACCCACATATTTAAGCAATGAACCCTAGGCTATTTCACAAAAACGACCAAATATCGCACACAGCAAACAGGAATGATATAAAATACTAACAAAGCCTTAGGCGAGAATACCATATCCCACAAACATCGCAACTAAAAAACCAAAGGACGATATTCCTGAAATAAGTATTGTTTTAAGTCGGTTAGCTTGAATTGATGTGTATACAGTCGACAAACAAAATGCTGTTTTATAAATATAAAGCAGCTACTTCTTCCCGGCATGGCTATTTTAGCGAGATTAAATAAAAAAGGCGGGCCCGATCGGGCCCGCCTTTTTTCAATCAACACAAATGGTCGATTACTTCGCCAGCAGTTGAACCACCTGCTCAGTGAACGGGTTAGCGAAGAGAATGATCATGGCGACAACAAAAACGTAGATTGCCAGTGACTCGATCATTGCCAGACCGATCATCATGGTGGTCAGGATTTTACCGGAAGCACCTGGGTTGCGAGCAACGCCCTCAACGGCGGATTTAATCGCCAGACCCTGACCGATACCGGTACCGAAAGAACCAAGCCCCATGCCGATACCGGCAGCCATCACACACCATGCAAAAAACTCCATGTTACTACTCCTTCATTTTCGAGGTTTGTATTGTTCCTATATCCTATAGGACTTAAGCTTTCGCCCTTGCGAAAAGCTAAAACAGCGATTTTAGTGGGCTTCTTCCAGTGCGCCGGCGATGTAGATCATCGTCAGCAGAGTAAAGACAAAGGTCTGGATGAAGGCGACCAGAACACCCATCAGCATCATCGGTACCGGCAGTAAAAACGGCACCAGACCGACAAATATCATCAGCACGATCTCATGGCCGTACATGTTGCCGAAAAGACGCAGCGACAGAGACATGGGACGGGCCAGGTGACCGATGATCTCAATGATGAAAATCAGCGGTGCCAGCCAGAGGATCGGTCCCATAAAGTGCTTAAGGTAGGCAAGGCCATGTTTTTTTATCCCGACCACATGGGTCGTGGCAAAAACAGTCAGAGCCAGGGCTGCGTTGGTGTTCAGGTTGGCGGTCGGTGGATAAAACCCGGGTATCAGAGCAATCAGGTTTGAGACCAGAATGAACAGCGCAAAAGTAGCAATCAGCGGGAAATATGCTTTGCCTTCTTCGCCCATGGTTTCTTCAATGAGGCCTTCAACGCCGCTCACGACGGTTTCCATGAAGTTCTGCATCCCGGAGGGCACAATACTGATGCTGCGTGACGCCAGAAAAGCCACTGTAATCAGGATACCCATCACCAGCCAAGTGTAGGTGATGTGTGGGCCCACGTGCAGGTTGAGCTGCTGTTCAAGCCACTCAAGGATTAGAAAAGGATGAACCATTGCTTAGATCTCCTCGTTAAAGCATCCGTCGAAAGGTTGTCCAGAAAATATTGACAATCACTACCGACAAACCTGCTGACAGTGCCGCCGGATGAACACCACCTTTTACAATCAGCAGGAATATAGCTGCTGACAACGCCGCCAGCCGTAAAAAATAGGTTCTTTGAAACCCCCGTGCCGCACATTGGTCGGGGTTAGTCAGTGCCTTCAATAGCGATCGATGAAGCCAGCCGTAAGCGATAATCGCCAGCAAGCCGCCCGCCAGCACCCCTTGGGTCACGGCAACCGAACGCCAGAGCAGACTTGCCAGAACCAGTAGCGCCAGAATATACCAGTTACGCCGGACCATTACCGCCAGCAGTTGGTCATCCTTGTCCATTGCTCGATTTGTCCGCGTCGGCCTCTTCGTCAGTCTGTTGCCTGCGCAATTCCCGCGAGGTCAGAATATAGATATTGCGGAATCCGGAAACGATCCCCAGCAGCAGAAAAATCAGCGTCAACCAAGGTGTGGTGTCGAGCCATTTGTCGAGATAGTGCCCCATCGCCAAGCCGATGAAAGTCGCGGCGACCATGGAGATACCGACAGTCGATAAGAACCCGAGGGTTCTGAATAATTGACGTTTGTCTTCTGCCATTGATTGTGTATCTTCAGCATGGAGCTGGCCATAAAAGCGGACCTTAAGTACCACAGCACCCCGCTGAAGTCAACCGCTTTGTCGATGTTCTGCCGCAGGGTTAGCGCTGCGCCGGCTGGATCTTTTCAGAGCGCTGCAAACGATTTGTCGGCCGCCTCGATAGTCCTGTCAAGATCCTCAGTCGAATGGGCGATGCTCATAAATCCGGCCTCAAACTGCGAGGGCGCCAGATTGATCCCATTGTCGAGCATGCTGCGGAAGAACTTGCCGAAGGTTTCTGTATCGCTGTTTGCCGCATCGGCGAAGCAATTGACCGGTCCCTGCTGAAAATAGGTGCAGAACATGCCGCCGACCCGCTGCCAGCAGGTGTCAAGTGAGCGGTTGCCGGCAACCTGCAGTAGCCCTTTTTCGAGGTAGGCACTCTTCTCTTCGAGCTGCTGATAGAAGCCCTCTTCCTGAAGCAGCGTCAAGGTTGCGATCCCGGCGCTCATTGCCAACGGGTTTCCCGACAGGGTTCCCGCCTGGTAAACGCCACCCTCCGGGGAGAGGGAATCCATGATCTCTTTTTTGCCGCCGAAGGCACCGACCGGCAAACCGCCGCCGATAATTTTACCCAGGCAAACCAGATCGCCACGTACGTTAAAGCGTTCCTGGGCACCGCCGAAAGCGACCCGGAACCCGGTCATCACTTCATCGATGATCAGTAGGATTCCTTCAGCGCTGCAGAGTGTCCGCAGCCCCTCAAGAAAGCCAGGGCACGGCGGCACGCAGCCCATATTGCCGGCGATCGGTTCGAGAATGATGCAGGCGATTTCATCCTTGTTGGCAGCGACCAGCTGTTTGGTTTCTTCTAAATCGTTGTAGGTTGCTGTCAGGGTGTATTTGGCGAAATCGGCCGGAACTCCCGGCGAGGTCGGTACGCCGAAGGTTGCCAATCCGCTGCCGGCCTTGACCAGCAGACTGTCGGCATGGCCGTGGTAGCAACCATCGAATTTGAGGATTTTGTCGCGGCCGGTGTAGCCGCGCGCCAGGCGGATTGCGCTCATGGTCGCCTCGGTGCCGGAAGAGACCATGCGGATCTTTTCAATATTCGGATAGGCTCGGCAGACCAGTTCCGCCAACTCGGTTTCACGCGCGGTCGGCGCACCGAAAGACGCGCCGTCGGCAGCGGTCTGCTGGATCGCCTCAACCACTTTCGGATGGCAATGGCCGAGAATCATCGGCCCCCAGGAGCCGACATAATCGATATAGGCATTGCCGTCAGCATCATAGATCTTGCTGCCGGCGGCCTTCTCGATGAAGATCGGGTTGCAGCCGACCGATTTGAAGGCCCGCACCGGGCTGTTGACTCCCCCCGGGATAACCGTTTTGGCCCGACTGAATAAAGCTTCTGATTTTTCATGGTTCATGACGCCCCCTGAAGATTTCCGAAAGGAGTTCCGATTCTTTTACCAGCGCAGTGATACTGTGGTTAATTCGAATCGCCTCAGTAGCACAGCTATCGGTAGCTGTCAAGAACCACAGACCCGCAAGAAAAACACATGATTCGCGAAATATAACATCCTTTCCATGTAAAATCTGATGGTCATGCCGGTATTTTGAGAAATATTCTTAAAGTTATAAAAAAACGTTTGATTTTTATCCGTACAGCAATTAGCCTGCAGCATGGCATTGACGTTCACGTAAGCCGCAACCGAAATCGACAAATCTGATCAAACGGGCAACTTCTGGCAGATCTTCACCGCCAATCCCGAATGGACAAGCAGGGGAAATTAGGTTTTAATTCAGTGTTATATATCCGCAACTGTGAAGTGATGTCCTTTCAATGAGTCAAGTAACCGACAAACCAAGGAGGCCCAATGAGTACCAATCAGACCAGTAAGCTATTCACGAACAGGCCAGGAACGTTCTGGCGGCTGGCAGCGGCGATAACGGTTATTCTGCTGATGCCGATGACAACCCTTGCTTTTGAGTTTGAAGCTGGAGACCTGGAGGGGAGTATCGATACGACACTCTCTTACGGTGCCGCCTGGCGGGTTGATGGCCAGGATCCTGCTTTAATCGGAGATAACAATGGCGGAAATGCCTTTTCGGTGAATGGCGATGACGGCAACCTCAATTACGACAAGGGCGATCTGATCAGCAGTGCCGCCAAGATCACCAGTGAAATGGCCCTGCAGTACAATAATTTCGGGCTCTTTGTCCGCGGGCTGTCCTTTTACGATTTTGAGAACAATGACGGCGAACGGAGAAGAACCGCATTGCGGGAAGAAGCCCTTGATCTGGTGGGGACCGACATCAGACTACTTGATGCCTACGCTTCCTGGGACTTTGATGTTGCTGAAATGCCGGCGCAGATCCGGGTCGGCGATCAAGTCATCAGTTGGGGGGAGAGTACCTTTATTCAAAACAGTATCAATTCGATCAATCCGGTTGAGGTCAGCAAGCTTCGCGTTCCCGGTGCGGAACTGAAAGAGGCCTTGATTCCGGTTGGAATCGTTTCGGCATCAATCTCGCCGACCGATAATATCAGCATTGAAGGCTTCTACCAATACACCTGGGTAGAGACCGTTATCGACCCACCCGGCTCTTATTGGAGCACCAACGATTTTGCCGGAGAGGGTGGCAATAAGGTCATGCTCGGTTTCGGCGCTGCACCGGATTCCGGCAATGCTGCCGCGCTCGATACCTTTCTTGCCGTGCCGCGAACCAACAGCCGGGCGGCTGACGATGCCGGCCAGTACGGTCTCGCTTTTCGGGTCTTCGCCCCCGCGCTGAATAATACGGAATTCGGTTTCTACTATATGAACTACCATAGCCGCTTGCCGCTTATCAGTGCGGTTACCGGTACCCAGCAGGGGTTTGATGGCTTTGAGACAATCGCTGTGAATGGTGGAGGCATAACCGTTGCCGGTACTGCTGGCGCTGCCTTTGCCGCTGATCCGACCGACCCGAATGCGGCCATTACAGCGGGTGTGATTGCAGGGTTGGGCTTGGGCATGACCCAAACCCAGGCAGGGTTGATAGCGAAGACCACAGTTACAGGTGGGAACGTTGCTGACGCGATAGGACAAGCCGCTACCGATGCCTATGCCAGAACCGCCCGCTACCAGACTGAATATCCGGAAGATATCCAGCTGTTCGGCGTCAGCTTCAATACCCAGATCGAAAGCACCGAAACCGCCATCCAGGGGGAGGTCTCTTATCGGATCGATTCGCCTCTCCAGGTTGATGATATCGAACTGCTGTTTGCCGCGCTCGGCCCGATCAATCCCGGGCTTGCTGCCTTAAATCAGGTCGGTAACTTTAGCGGTCAATTCGCAACCGATATCCGTGGCTATATCCTCAGGGATGTCACCCAGGCGCAGCTGACGGCGACGCAAGTGTTCGGCCCCACCTTCGGCGCCGACCAGTTTGTGTTGCTCGGCGAAGTCGGGATCACGCATATCCTCGACATGCCCGACAAGGACGATTTACGCCTGGATGCGCCGGGAACCTATGTCAGCGGTAATCAAGCCCTGGCTGCGGCCGGTGTCCACGGCAGCGCCGCCGCCGGCTATTTTGAGCCTGCCAGCGCTTTTGCCGATGCCACCTCCTGGGGCTACCGGATTGTCAGCAGGCTGGATTTCAATAATGCCGTCGGCGCGGTAACCCTGTCGCCACGGGTTGCCTGGGCACACGATGTTTCCGGGACCACGCCGGGACCGGGCGGCAACTTCATTGAGGATCGCATGGCCGTCACCTTGGGGCTGGAAGCCAACTATCTGAACTCATGGACCGCCGATCTGAGCTACACCGATTTCTTCGGCGCCGGGCGCTACAATCTGGCCAACGATCGTGATTTTCTGGCTATGAATATCAAGTATTCATTCTAATTACAGGGAGTAACATTATGCTGAAAAACGCATTAACTTGGACAATTGCCATCCTGCTGGTAACGGGCCTGGCGGGGCAGTCTTTTTCTGCTATTTCTGCCGATGAAGCCGCCCGGCTGGGCAAGGATCTGACACCGGTCGGGGCTGAAAAAGCCGGCAACGCTGACGGCAGCATCCCGGTCTGGGACGGCGGTATCACCACTCCTCCAGCCGGCTATAAAAAGGGGATGCACCATCCCGATCCCTACGCAGCGGACAAGATTCAGGTCACCATCACTGCGGCCAACATGGACCAGTACAAGGATAAATTGACCCCCGGCTACCAGGCGCTGCTCAAGACCTATGACAGCTTCAAAATGAACATCTATCCGACCCACCGCAGTGCCTCCTCACCGCAGCGGATCTACGATATGACCAAACAGGTGGCGCAGACCGCCGAGCTGGTCAATAACGGTGATGGTGTGCGCGGAACGGTCAACGGGATTCCCTTTCCGATCCCCAAGAGCGGCATTGAAGTTCTCTGGAACCACATGCTTCGCTACCGTGGTGACACGGCCTCACGCAAAATTGCTCAAGCGCCGATGACCCGCGGCGGCGATTACACCCTGGTCAAGTTCAAGGATGAATTCAGCCTGATCTATTCCCAGCCAGGCATGACCGAAGAAAAGTTGAAGAACCGGATTCTGCTGTTCCGCCAAGAGGTTACTTCTCCGGCGCGGCTGGCCGGTAATGTTCTGCTGGTGCACGAAACCCTCAATCAGGTCAAAGAACTCCGTGCCGCCTGGGTTTACAATCCGGGTCAACGCCGGGTCCGGCGCGCGCCGAATGTCGCTTACGACAATCCGGGCACCGCCGCTGACAGCCTGCGCACCTCCGACCAGTTTGATATGTTCAATGGCGCTACAGATCGCTATGACTGGAAACTGGTCGGTAAAAAAGAGATGTACATCCCTTACAACAGTTACCTGCTGCACAGTGACAAGCTGAAGTACAAAGATATTCTGACCCCGCTGCACCTCAACCCCGATTATCTGCGTTACGAACTGCACCGTGTCTGGGTTGTCGAAGCCACCCTGCGCGAAGGTGCCCGTCATCTGTACAAGAAGCGGACCTTCTATATCGATGAGGATTCCTGGCAGATCATGGCGGCAGATATTTATGACAACCGCGATCAGCTCTGGCGCGTTTCCGAAGGTCACTCCATTAACTACTATGAAGTGCCGACCTTCTGGACCACCCTGGAAACCCACTACGACCTGCAGTCCGGACGTTATCTGGCCCTGGGCCTCGACAATGAGTCATCGATGTACGATTTCAGTATCAAACGTACCGACAAGGATTTTTCACCGGGTGCTCTGCGCCGGGCTGGTCGTCGTTAACTGATTGTCTCTGCTGAACCCAACGGCCGGGCCGGCAGCGGCTCGGCCGTTTTTATGCCTACAACCATAAGATGGCTGAATATGAATGACTATTTTCTAAAAAAAGACCCTTTTAAGTCACTTGTCATCGTGTTTCTGCTGGGTCTTCTCTGTCTTGCTGCTCCAGCCGTCGGCAGTGAAGTCTCGGTGATCGCACCCCTGGCCAGCCGTTCGTTGTTGCTTGATGTCCAGCGGGTCGGGGATGCCCTGATCGCCGTCGGTGCGCGCGGCCATATTCTGATCAGTGAGGATAGCGGCAGCAGCTGGAGTCAGGCCCAGGTGCCGACGCGGGCAACCCTGACCGGGGTCTACTTCATCGATCGTCAGAATGGTTGGGTGGTCGGCCATGACCAGGTTATTCTCCGCACCCGGGATGGCGGTCTAAGCTGGGATCTTGTTTATGAGAACCCTGAAGCCGAAAGTCCGTTACTGGATGTTTTTTTTCTGGATGCCGAACATGGCTATGCCATCGGCGCCTATGGTCAGTTTCTGGAATCTTTTGATTCCGGCAGCAGTTGGCAAGGGCGCTGGATCAGTGAAGATGATTTTCACCTGAACCAGATTGTCGCGGTCGGCGAGCAGCTGTTTATCGCCGCTGAGGCCGGGGTTGTCTACCGCTCTGCTGACGGTGGGAAAAAATGGCGCGCACTGTCACCCGATTATGAGGGGTCATTTTTCGGTATTTTGCCGTTAGCTGAGAAGAGTCTGCTGCTGTTCGGGCTGCGCGGCAATCTATTCCGTTCCGACAATGCCGGTGAAACCTGGCGGCAGATCGATACGGGTACGGAAGCGAGTCTGACCGACGGCTTGCGTTTAGCGGACGGCACCCTGCTGATTGCCGGTCTGGCCGGGGCACTGCTGATCAGTCAGGATGGCGGCTACAGCTTCAATCTGCAACAGGATCCCGATCGCAAAGGCTTCAGCAGCCTGCTGCAATCAGTGGATGGCAAGATCGTCGCCGTGGGCGACTTCGGTGTTGCAACCCTTTCACTAACCAAGTCGTCCCCACAGAATTAAGCAGGGCTGCAGGAGCTTTCCATGAGAATCAATTCACTCATCGCCGGACTAGAAACGCTCATTTTTAATAACCGACGGATATTCCTGAGCTTTTTTGTGCTGATGACCTTGTTCATGGCCTACTCTGTCAGTAACCTGCGGATCGATGCGGGGTTCAGCAAACTGCTGCCGCTCAAGCATGAGTATATGCAGACCTATGTTGAACACCGGAAGGAATTCGGCGGTGCCAACCGGGTGCTGATTGCCTTGATGGCAAAACAGGGCGATATTTTCACCGCGGAATTTTTTGACACGCTGCAAAAAGCTACCGACGATGTGTTCTTTATCCCCGGCGTCGATCGAGCTCAAGTCACCTCGCTGTTTACCCCCAATGTCCGCTTTACCGAGGTGGTCGAAGATGGTATTGCCGGAGGCAATGTCGTACCGGCAGACTTTCAACCGACCCCGGAAGGGTTGGAGAAGGTCCGTAAGAATATCCTCAAAGCCGGAATCCTCGGCCGACTGGTGGCCAATGATTTCACCGGGGCGGTGATCAGTGTCCAACTGCTGGAGATCGATCCGAGCAGCGGTGAAAAACTCGATTTTATCAAGGTTTCGCACCTGCTGGAGGAGCGGATCCGCGACAAATACCAGGGGGATCAGGTCGATGTTCACATCATCGGCTTTGCCAAGGTCATCGGCGATATCGCCGACGGTGCCAAACGAGTCATCCTGTTTTTCTTTGTCGCCTTCCTGATTACCACGCTGCTGGTCTTTCTCTACACCCGTTCCGTGATCCTCAGTCTGATTCCGATCGGTTGTTCGTTGATTGCCGTCATCTGGCAACTCGGTTTGCTGCCGCTGCTCGGTTACGGGATCGATCCGATGGGCCTGCTGGTCCCCTTTCTGATCTTTGCCATCGGCGTCAGCCATGCGGTACAGATGATCACCGCCAACACCGCTGAAGTCCGTGCCGGAGCGGATCGACTGGCAGCGGCCAAGTCAAGTTTCCGGCAGCTGCTGATCCCCGGTTTTATCGCCCTGGCCAGTGACACCATCGGTTTTGTCACCATCCAGCTGATCGAAATTCGCGTCATTCAGGAGATGGCGATCACCGCCAGCCTGGGGGTCGCAGTGATTATTCTGACCAACCTGATTCTGTTGCCGATCCTGCTCTCTTACGTAAAAACCGGCCGTCGTTACCAGCGGCGGGTTGATGAGCAAACCAAAATCCTGCGACCGGTCTGGCGTTTCTTTGAACGGGCCGCTGAACCGAAATCTGCCGTTATTATCCTTGCTGCAGCGGTTGTCCTGCTCGGCTTCGGCCTCTGGAAAGGCTCCGATATCAAGATCGGCGACATGCATCGCGGGGTTCCCGAGCTGCGCGCCGATTCTCGGTACAACCTGGACAGTGCCGTTATTACTGAACATTTCTCTATCGGCGTAGACATTATCACGGTGATTGTTGAAACCAAGCCGGATGGCTGTATCGATTACGATATCATGACCGCCATCGACCGCTTTGCCTGGCACATGAACAATGTTGCCGGCGTACAGTCGGTTATCGGCCTGCCCGGTATCGCCAAGGTGATCAATTCCGGCTGGAATGAAGGCAGCCTGAAGTGGCGGGTGCTGCCGCGCAACCAGTCAACCATGGTGCAGGCGGTCGGCTACGTTCCAACCAGCAGCGGGCTATTGAACTCCGATTGCAGCGTCATGCCGGTGATGATCTTCACCAAGGATCACAAGGCGGAAACCATCGCCAGTATTATTTCCGAAGTGAAAAGCTATCGGGATACCCATCGAAGTGAAAATATTAAATTCCGACTGGCAACCGGCAATGTCGGGGTGATGGCGGCAACCAATGAAGAGGTCTCCGCTGCGCAATTCCCGATTCTGCTTTATGTTTTCGGCGCGGTGATACTGCTCTGTCTGTATGAGTTCCGCTCCCCGCGCGCGGTCCTCTGTATCATTCTTCCGCTCGGTCTGGTTTCTCTGCTGGCCTACGCGCTGATGAGTATTCTGCAGATCGGTCTGAAAGTCTCCACCCTGCCGGTGGTGGCGCTGGGGGTCGGGGTCGGTGTCGACTATGGCATCTACATTTTCAGCCGCTTGCGCCACTACATGAAAGAAGGCCAAACCTTGCAGCAGGCCTATCTGCATACCTTGGCTATCACCGGCAACGGGGTGGTTTTTACCGGCGTTACCCTGGCGATCGGGGTAGCGACCTGGATTTTCTCACCCCTCAAGTTTCAGGCCGATATGGGCATTCTGTTGACCTTCATGTTTCTGGTGAACATGCTCGGCGCGATTCTGCTGCTGCCGGCATTGGCCTGCTTTCTACTGCCGAAAAGCCGGGGAAACAAGCTGATTCCGGGAGTCACTGAAAACGTCAATACAAAATAGAACCTTTTTCTATTTTGTGTTGACGTGAACGTAAAGGGACGATATAACCAAGTCTATCGCTTTACAACGAGCGCAACCCTGGACTGCCGAAATATGGCAGTTTTTCTGACCCAACGGCTTGACGCAAACGTGAAAGTTAATATGATGATGGGGGAGGAGACAGAGACAATGACCAGCCAACAGAGCAACGACCAGCTCCCCTACCGCTCACTGCCGTAGATGCTGCGCCAGTCCGCAGCGAAACATGCCGACAGTGCGGCGCTCAGTTACCGGCGCAGCGGCAGCTATCTGACCTTGAGCTACCGGCAATTCTACACTCGGGTGCTGATGGCGGCGCGCGGACTGCTCAAAGCGGGACTCGAGTCGGGAGATAATGTCGCGATATTCTCTGAAAATCGAGCCGGCTGGGCGATCGCTGATTTCGGTATCCAGTCGGCAGGTGGAACCAGTGTGCCGATCTACGCCACCAACACCGGCGCACAGGCGGCCTATGTGATCAATCACTGTGTGGCAAAAATCGTCTTTGTCTCTGGCCGCCTGCAGTATGAAAAACTGCTCGGCGTACGTGAGCTGATCCCGCAGGTGGGACTGGTCGTCTCCTTTGATCGATTTCTCGGTGATCGCAGCCTGCCGGTCTACACCCTCTACCAGCTTTCGGAGATCTCTCATCCACTCACGGCAGAGGAGAAAAAACAGCTTGAGGAGACTATTGAGTCGATCCGGCCTGAAGGTCTGGCAACCATCATCTATACTTCAGGAACCACCGGTGACCCCAAGGGAGTGATGCTGAGTCAGGCCAACCTGCTGTTTGATGCCGTCGCAGGTCATAAGCACCTTGGCAGCATGAAACGGGACGAAACTTTTCTCAGCTTTCTCCCTTTGAGTCACGTTCTTGAGCGTACTGCAGGCTACCACATTGCGCTGATGCTCGGTAACCACATCGCCTTTGCCGAAAACGTTAACACGGTGATCGAGAATATCCTCGAAATCAGGCCGACGACGATGGTCAGTGTGCCGCGACTGTTTGAAAAAATCTATTCTAGAATTTATGAAAATGTCCATCACAGTTCACCGTTGAAGCGTAAGCTGTTCCATCAAGCGATCGAGGTCGGCCGTGAATATGTCCGGAAGCGTTATATCGATAAACAGCCGCTCGGACTGCTGGCGTTTAAATACCGTTTTTACGACCGGTTGGTGTTCAGCAAGATTCGTGAAAAGTTTGGTGGCCGTTTGCGCTTTTTCATCTCCGGCGGTGCCCCCTTGGATAAAACCATCATCGAATTCATGTGGATCATCGGTCTGCCGATTTTCGAAGGCTACGGCCTGACCGAGACCAGCCCGGCAGTCACCCTGAACAATCTGCAACAGGTCCGCTTCGGTTCGGTCGGCACCGCGCTGGAAGAGACCGAATTGAAGCTGGCCGAGGATGGTGAACTGCTGATCAAAGGACCGCAGGTGATGCAGGGCTATTATAAGGATGCCGCGGCGACAGCCGAAGCGGTCGTCGACGGCTGGTTTAAGACCGGCGATATCGCCACGATTGATCAGCAGGGGTTCGTTACCATCGTCGACCGCAAAAAAGAGATCATCGTCACCGCCGGCGGCAAGAATATCGCCCCGCAGCCGCTGGAGAACGAGCTGAAGCGCGATAAATTTATCTCTCAGGCATTCGTCTACGGCGACGCCAAACCCTATCTGGTCGCCTTGCTGACGCCCAACCTGGAGCGGCTGATCGAACTGGGGCAGCAGGAAAAACTCAATTATCTGGCGGTTGAGGAATTGGTCGCCAACCGGCGGGTGCTGGAACTGTTCAGTGAGCGGATCGAGCTGTTCAACCGGACGCAGCCCCCCTATCAGACGATCAAAAAGTTTGCCCTGCTGCCGCGGGAGTTTTCGATCGAAGGGGGCGAGCTGACCCCGACCCTGAAACAGAAGCGCAAACAGATCTATTCCATCTACAAGGACCAGATCGAACAACTTTATCTGGCAAACGGAGGAGAGAAATGAGGCAAATCAATCGTGTCGCCGTACTTGGCGCCGGAGTCATGGGCGCAACCATCGCCGCGCATCTGGCGAACGCCGGGCTCGAAGTGCTGTTGCTCGACATCGTCCCCAAGCAACCGAGTGACAAAGAACAGGCCGAAGGGTTGACCCTGGAGAGTCCGCAGGTCCGCAACCGGATTGCCGCCGACGGGCTGGCCGGGCTGCGGAAAATGAAACCGGCCCCCTTCTATCTGCCGCAGTACGCAGAGCAGATCAGCGTCGGTAATTTCGAGGACGACCTACCGAAGCTCAAAGACTGTGACTGGGTGGTCGAGGTGGTCATCGAGCATCTGCCGATCAAGCTGGAGCTGTTTCAGAAGCTCGTCCCGCATCTCAAACCGGGGGCGGTGCTTTCAACCAACACCAGCGGTCTGTCAGTCAACGCGATGGCCGCGGCGCTGCCGCTTGAGGTACGCAAAAACTTCATCGTCACCCACTTTTTCAATCCGCCGCGTTACATGCGCCTGCTGGAAATTGTCCCCTGCAACGAGACCGACCCGGCAGTGATGGCCGGCATGGCTGAATTTATCAGTCGGCGGCTCGGCAAGGGGATCGTCTACGCCAAGGATACCCCCAACTTTATCGCCAACCGGATCGGCGTCTACGCCATCTACAAGGGAATGCAGCACATGCTCGAGATGGGGATGACCGTCGAGGAGGTTGACGCCATCGCCGGCCCGGCGACTGCGCGTCCCAAATCGGCCGCATTCCGTACCGCAGATCTGGTCGGCATCGACACCCTGATCCATGTCGGCAACAACTCCTATGAGCAGCTGACCGAAGATGAAGAGCGCGAAGTCTTCAAGGTTCCTCAGTTTATGCAGAAAATGGTCGAAAACGGCCTGCTCGGCAACAAAAGCAAGGCCGGCTTCTACAAAAAACAGCAGGTCGACGGCAAACGGCAGATCCTCTATTTCGACTACAACAGCGGCGAGTTCAAGCCGGTCGAGAAACCGAAGTTTGCCTCGATCGCTGCGGTGAAACTGGTTGACGACCCGGCCCAGAAGGTCAAAATGGTCGTCGAGGGTCGGGACAAGGCTGCCGAGTATGCCTGGAAGACTCTGCGCGACACGCTGATCTACACCGTCAAACGGATTCCCGAGATTGCCGACGACGTGCTCAATATCGATAATGCCATGAAGTGGGGCTTCAACTGGGAGATCGGTCCCTTTGAAATGCTCGATGCGATCGGTGTGGCGAAATTCGTCAAGCGCGCCGAGAAGGATGGCGTGACCGTTCCCGAAGCACTGAAAAATGTCGAGTGCTTCTACCGCTTCAACGCCGCCGGACAACAGGAGTACTTCGACCTGCTGAGCGGTGAATACCGCTCCATCCCGCTCAAAGCCGGGCAGGTCAACCTGCAGATCCTGAAAAAATCGGGCGGGCTGGTCGAGAAGAATGCCAATTGCTCGCTGGTCGATCTGGGTGACGGGGTGTTCGGCTTCGAATTCCATTCAAAGATGAATTCGATCAGCGGCGATATCCTCTCGATGACCCACAAGGCGGTCAAGCGGGCCGAAACGGAAGGGGTTGGACTGGTGATCGGCAATCAGGGGGTCAACTTTTCGGTCGGGGCCAACCTGATGCTGCTCGCGGTTGCGCTGGCCGAAGGTGCCTATGAGGATATCGACATGATGGTGCGCGCTTTCCAGAAGGCCACCATGGCCGTCAAATACGCAAAAGTACCGGTGGTCGCGGCGCCTTTCGGCATGACCCTCGGCGGTGGCTGTGAATTTACCCTGCACGCCGATGCCATCAACGCCTACGCTGAAACCTACATGGGGCTGGTCGAAATCGGCGTCGGCCTGATTCCGGCGGGCGGCGGCACCAAGGAGATGTGCCTGCGCGCTGTCGAGCTGGCCCAGCAGTATGAGGTGGACCCGACCCCCTTCATCTTCAAGCATTTCAAACAGATCGGTATGGCATCCGTCTCCATGGGCGCCGCCGAAATGTACGGCCTGAACTACATGCGCCGCGGTGACAGCATCAGCATGGATCTCGATCGACTGATCGCTGATGCCAAACAGAAGGTGCTCGGCCTGGCGGTCAATTATCGGCCGCAGAAACCGTTGGAGAACATCCCGGCACCGGGGCGCAGCATCGCTGCCAGTATCAAGACCAATCTCTGGAATATGCAGATGGGTGGTTACGTCACCGAATATGAAAAAGAGGTCGGCGGGATTATCGCCGATGTCATCTGCGGCGGTGATGTCACCCCCGGCACTCCGATTTCGGAGGAGTACCTGCTGCAGCTGGAACGTCAGGCGTTCCTCAAACTCTGCGGCAACAAGAAGACCGC
Organism: Deltaproteobacteria bacterium; assembly: GCA_024280335.1. Lineage (GTDB taxonomy): Bacteria > Desulfobacterota > Desulfuromonadia > Desulfuromonadales > Geopsychrobacteraceae > Malonomonas. Next base: position 53,697 of record JAJRQI010000012.1, on the reverse strand, counting down.
CGAGCGGATCCAGCATATGCTGAAAAAAGGCAAACCGCTGCGGAATTAACTCGAATCCCTGTAGGGGCGAATCTCGTATTCGCCCGGGCGATCACAAGGATCGCCCCTACGAAAAGGTGGAGGACTATCAAGATGAAAACAGCTTACATACTCGCTGCCTACCGCACTCCCGGCTGCCGGGCGAACAAGGGCGGCTTCAAGGATATGCGCCCCGACGATCTGGCCGCTGCGGCCATCAAGGGGCTGGTCGAACGCTGCGGCATCGATCCGCTGAGAATCGACGATCTGCTGATCGGCTGCGCCTTTCCCGAAGGGGAACAGGGGATGAACCTGGCCCGGATCGCCGGTATGAAGGCCGGTCTGCCCTACCAGGTGCCGGCCCAGACCATCAACCGCTTCTGCTCCTCCGGGCTGCAGAGTATCGCCAGCGCTGCCGAGCGGATCATCGCCGGATTTGCCGATTGCATCATCGCCGGCGGTGCCGAATCGATGACCACCGTGCCGATGGGCGGCAACAAGTACAGTGTCAACCCGGGATTGACCGCCGACTGGCCGGAGAGCTTCGCCTCAATGGGGATCACCGCCGAACTGGTCGCCGACAAGTACGGAATCGATCGTCAGCAGCAGGATGCCTTCGCTGTCGCCAGCCATCAGAAAGCCGCCGCCGCAATCGCCGCCGGCAGATTCAGTGACGAGATCATCCCGGTCGAGGTGGAAGAGACCGCGATCATCAAGAACAAACTGCAGAAGAGTCGGAAACTGATCGAGATCGATGACGGCGTGCGTGCCGATTCCAGCCTAGCAGGGTTGGCGAAACTCAAACCGGCCTTCAAGCTGAACGGCACGGTGACCGCCGCCACCAGCTCGCAGATGACCGATGGCGCGGCGGCAGCACTGGTGGTTTCCGAAGAGTTCCTGAAGGAGATTGGCGGCGAACCGCTGGCCCGCTTTGTCTCCTTTGCCGTCAAAGGGGTCCCGCCGGAGATCATGGGGATCGGCCCGATCGAGGCGATTCCGGCCGCGCTGAAGATGGCTGGCCTCAAGCAGAGTGACCTTGGCCTGATCGAACTGAACGAGGCTTTCGCTGCCCAGTCGCTGGCGGTGATCAAGGATCTCGAACTGAACCCGGAGATTATCAACGTCAATGGCGGCGCTATCGCCCTGGGGCATCCCCTGGGCTGCACTGGTGCCAAGCTGACCGCTACCCTGCTGCATGAGATGCAGCGCCGTGACAGCAAGTACGGCATGGTTTCGATGTGTATCGGCGGCGGTATGGGTGCTGCGGGGATTTTCGAAAAACTGTAACCGGACGGTTGTGTCCGGGCGAGGTGAGCCTCGCTCCGGGCGACCTGCGGGTCGCCCCTACTTAAATTTTAGCTAGAAGGAACCGATATGAGTAAGAAAATTCTGAAAGGCGGGGAATACCTGATCGCCGAAACCCTTTTCGAGAACGTTTTTACCCCGGAAGATTTCACCGATGAGCAGAAGCAGATCGGCGAGACCACGGAACAGTTTGTGACCAACGAGATCGCGCCGTATTTTGAGGAGATCGAGAACGGCAACTTTGACCTGGTGGTTGAAGGGATGGCCAAGGCCGGAGAACTCGGCCTGCTGATGATGGATGCACCGGAAGAGTATGGCGGCCTGGAACTCGATAAGGCAACCAGCATGCTGGTCGGCGAGAAGATCGCGTCGGCCGGTTCTTTCTCTGTCGCCTTCGCTGCGCATTCCGGCATCGGCACTCTGCCGCTGGTCTACTACGGTACCGACGAGCAGAAGCAGCGATATCTGGAAAAGATCATTACCGGAGAATGGTGTGCCGCCTACTGCCTGACCGAGCCCGGCTCCGGTTCTGATGCCCTCGGCGCGCAGACCAGCGCGATCCTTTCTGAAGATGGCAAACATTACATTCTGAACGGCACCAAACAATTCATCACCAACGGCAGTTTCGCCAAGCTTTACACGGTCTTCGCCAAAATCGACAAGGAGCACTTCACCGCCTTTCTGATCGAACGTGATACCGAAGGTCTGGTGGTCGGCGCTGAGGAGAAGAAACTGGGCATCAAGGGCTCCTCGACCACCCAGATCATTCTCGATAACTGCAAGGTGCCGGTTGAAAACCTGCTCGGCGAGATCGGCAAGGGGCATAAGATCGCCTTCAACGTCCTTAATGTCGGACGATTCAAACTTGGTGCCGGGGTGACCGGAGCGGCCAAAATGGCCCTGCAGGTCGGCATCAAGTACGCTAACGAACGCAAGCAGTTCGGAAAAACCATCGGCAGCTTCGGCGCCATTCAGGAGAAGATCGCCGACCTCAGCGCCGAGATTTTCGCCTCCGAGTCACTGGTCTACCGGCTGGCAGGTTTGCTCGATGACAAGCTGGCGACCATCGATAAGGGGATCGATAACTACTACGAGGAGTACCAGAAAGGGATCGAAGACTACTCCATCGAGTGTGCCATTTCCAAAGTTTTCTGCAGCGATGTGCTGGCCAGCACGGTTGACGAGGTGGTGCAGATCCACGGCGGTTACGGTTTTGTCAGCGAGTATCCGGCCGAGCGTTTTTATCGTGACGAACGGATCAACCGGATTTTCGAAGGCACCAACGAGATCAACCGTTTGCTGATTACCGGGATGATCCTGCGCAAAGCGATGAAGGGCGAGCTGCCGTTGCAGGCAGAAGCGATGAAGGCCTTTGAGGCGCTGATGACGCCATCCTTCGAAGAGCTTGACGAGGAGATCCCGTTTATCGCCGAAAAGACCCTGATGCAGAACCTGAAAACCCTGTTCCTGATCCTCTCCGGGACCGGGGTGCAGAAATATATGGACAAGCTGGCCGATGAGCAGGAGATCCTGCTGGCCGCAGCAGATCTGGCGATCCAGATTTTTGCCATCGAAAGCACCGTGCTGCGCGCCGAAAAAATACTGCCGCAACTGAGTGACGCCCGACAGCAGCAGCTGCAAGCCACGGTTAAGGTCTTCTGTTTCAACGCCAGTGAACGAGCGGGCACTGCCGCGCGTAAAGGTGCCTACTATGTCGAGGAGGGGGACACCCTGACGATGATCCTCTCCGGCGTACGGCGCTTTACCAAATACGATGCCTCCGGACTGTTGCAAGCCAAGCGGACTTTGGCGGAAGCGGCACTTGAGGCAGAGAAGTACCTGTTTTGATCCCGCGGCAACATACTCTGGAAACCCCCTACCCGGTCGGCCCGGTGCACTGTTACAGCACCGAGCTGGCCGGGGAGCTGGTGCTGTTCGATACCGGACCGCCGACGCCGGAGGCGCAGGGCTACCTGCGCGAGCACCTCGACCTGAGCCGCTTGCAGCATGTGATCCTCACCCACTGCCACATCGATCACTACGGCCTTGCCCGCTGGCTGCAAGAGCAGAGCGACGCAACCGTCTACCTGCCGTTTCGCGACAGTTTGAAGATTGTCCGTCATGAGGAGCGGCTGGAACGGATGTACGGACTGCTGCTGCAGCTCGGTTTCACGCCGGAATTCCTTGATCAGTTCAAAGCGATCATGGAGGACGGCACGGTCTTTCCGCCCCTGCCGGAATGCTACCGGATCATTGAAGAGGGCTTGCCGGAACAGTTGGGACTTGAAGTGTTGCCTTGTCCCGGCCACTCGCAGAGCGATCTGGTGCTGGCCGGGGCCGACTGGGCGGTGACCGGTGACGTGATGTTGCGCGGTATCTTTCAGTCACCGTTGCTCGATGTCGATCTGTGCAGCAAGGAACGTTTTCGTAATTATGATGCCTACTGCGCCACCATCATTCAGCTGGCCGGTCTGCGCAGCAAACAGATCCTTCCCGGGCATCGTCATTCGATCGAAAGTGTCGACGCCAATATCCTTTTCTACGTCACCAAGCTGCTTGAACGGGCGACCCGAATCAAACGGATCGACCCTGCTCGCCCGGTTGCCGAGGTCGCCTTTGAACTGTTTGCTGACAACCAGGTCCATCCGTTTATGGTCTATCTGAAAGCTTCCGAGCTGGTCTTTATCCGCGATTTTCTCGATCAGCCGCTACAGCTGCGGCAATCGCTGGAAAAGATCGGCCTGTTCCCGCAGGTCGCCGAACTGTACAACGGGGCGTTGCAACCTGTCTGAGTGAGTTTCTTTATGCATGATCCGCTATTTACCCCGGTGAAAATCGGCAAATTATCATTGAAAAACCGTATTTTGATGCCGGCGATGCATATGAACATGTGTCGCAATTTTATCGTCACCGACCAGCTGGCAGAGTTTTACGCTGAACGGGCGCGGGGCGGGGCCGGGCTGATCAGCGTCGGCTATGCCACGGTTGATGAACTTTCCGGTCAGCCGGGCAATATCGGCGCCCATGATGACCGTTTTCTCCCCGGCCTGACCCGGTTGGCTGAAACGATCAAAACCGGCGGTGCGGCGACCTGCGTGCAGCTTAACCATGCCGGCCGTTACAACCATTCCTTCTTTCTCGGCGGCAAAAAACCGGTGGCTCCCTCACCGCTCCCTTCCCGCTTGACCAAGGAAATCCCGCGGGAACTGGAAGAAACTGAGATCGCCCAGGTTATCGAGCATTTTGCCGCTGCCGCCCGGCGGGTTCAGCAGGCCGGTTTCGATGCTGTCGAACTGCTGGCCGGCACCGGTTACCTGATCAGCGAGTTTCTTTCGCCGCTGACCAACCAGCGCCAGGACGCTTACGGCGGCTCACTGGAGAACCGGATGCGTTTCGGCCTGGAAGTGGTCGCGGCGGTCAAGCAGGCGACTGGCAAAGATTATCCGCTGTTGCTGCGGATCAACGGCAACGATTTCATGCCGGGCGGGATCGGTCGTGAAGAGTTGCAGATTTTTGCTGAAAAGCTGGTCGCTGCCGGGGCCGATGCTCTCTGCATCAATGTCGGCTGGCACGAGGCGCAGATTCCGCAGATTGTCACCAAGGTGCCGCGCGGCGTCTTCGCTTATCTGGCCCGCGACATCCGCAAACAGGTTGCCGTCCCGGTGATCGCCAGTCACCGGATTAATGATCCAACGATTGCCCGGCAACTGCTGGCGGAAGGGTTTTGTGATCTGGTCGCCATGGGGCGGGCGCTGATCGCCGACCCGCAACTGCCGAACAAGGCACGCGAAGGGCGCGAGGCCGAGATTGTTCACTGCATCGCCTGCGCCCAGGGCTGCTTCGACAACCTGTTCAAGATGAAAGCGGTCGAATGCCTCTGCAATCCACGCGTCGGCCGTGAAGCAAAAACGCCGGTTAAACCGACCGCTACGCCGCAACAGCTGCTGGTGGTCGGTGGCGGCGCCGCCGGCATGAGTGCGGCGATTGCTGCCGCTGAACAGGGGCATGTGGTGACGCTCTACGAACGCAGCGGCCAGCTCGGCGGTCAGCTGCCGCTTGCCGGAGCTCCTCCCGGCCGCGAAGAATTCAGCGTTCTGGCCGAAGATCTGTGCCGACAGTTGGCTGCTCATCAGGTCAAGACCCTGCTCAACGTCGAGGTCGATGGCGCCTTGCTGCAGCAGCTCAAGCCCGACCGGCTGATTCTGGCAACCGGCGGCCAGCCGGTTACGCCGCCGATCCCCGGGGTCGATCTACCGCATGTCGTGCAGGCCTGGGAGCTGCTGGCCGGAACCGCTTCTGCGGGGCAGCAGGTGGCAATCATCGGCGGCGGTGCGGTCGGCGTTGAAACCGCACTGCTGCTTGCCGAACAGGGAACCCTGTCCGCTGAAGAATTGAAGTTTCTGCTGGTTCATCAGGCGGAAAAGCCCGAAGAACTCTACCGGTTGGCGACCTGCGGCAGTAAGCAGATCACCCTGATCGAGATGATCGACAAGCTCGGCAGCAACTTCGGTCGCTCGACCCGCTGGGGGATGCTGCAGGATATCAAACGTTACGCCGTCGAGCCGCGGACCGAGGCGAAGGTGCTGGAGATCACCCCGACCGGGGTACGGATCGAGCAGGACGGGCAGCAGTCCGAGGTCGCCGCCGACACTGTGGTATTGGCGGTCGGTACCAGCGCCTACAATCCGCTGCAGAAGATCGCCGCCGAATTGCAGATCCCCTGTCAGCTGGTCGGCGATGCACAGCAGCCGGCGATGGTCTTTGATGCTATCCATCAGGGCTTCGCTGCCGGTCGGGAGATTACTTAGTGCTTGGATGGACCCAATGATGACACTTAATGATGGTGACCAGCCGATCGAAACCTGCCTGCAGGGCGGTGTGTTGCGCATCGGTATCTGTCGCCCGAAGAAGAAGAACGCCCTGACGCAGCAGATGTACCAGGAACTGACGGCGGCAATCGAGCTGGCAGAGCAGGATGACCGAGTCAGAGTCCTGCTGCTGCACGGTACCGCCGACTGCTTCACCAGCGGCAACGATCTGCGCGATTTTGCCGACAATCCACCCGGCGGTGAAGAGAGCCCGGTGTTCCGCTTCCTGCGCGCCATCAGCCGGGCGCAGAAGCCGATCATCGCCGTGGTCAACGGACCGGCAGTCGGCATCGGCACGACCCTGCTGCTGCACTGCGATCTGGTTCTCGCCGGGGAGGAGGCTCGCTTCCAGCTGCCGTTCGTCAACCTGGGCCTCTGCCCGGAGGCCGCCTCGAGCTATCTGCTGCCACAACTGGTCGGTCACCTACAAGCCTCTGAACTGCTGCTGCTGGGCGAGCCGATCGATGCCCGCCGGGCGGAGCAGCTCGGTCTGGTCAATCGGATCTATCCCGCGTCGAAACTGTTTCAGCGCGCCATCTTCCTAGCCCAGCAATTGGCCCAAAAACCACCGGCGGCGGTCCGCCTGACCAAGTCGCTGCTCAAACAGGGGCAGGCCCGACAGGTCGCCGAAGTGATGAGCAAAGAGGGGGAGCTGTTTCTGCAGCTGTTGCAAAAGCCGGAAGCTCAGGAGGCCATCGGTGCCTTTTTGCAGGGCCGACCCGCCGATTTTTCCCGCTTCAGATGAGCGGAAGAAGTCAGGATGGCGACCGAACAACGGATAACTTTCATTTCGCAGGAGCCATCATGGGCCATCATGTCGGCAGTAAAAGCAGCATCATCCCGCTGATCGACCGCTTGAACAAATACCCGGTCGGTCTGCCCGACAGCGAGAAGTTGCGGCAGATTCTTGCATTGCTGTTCAGTGAAGCTGAGGCTTACATCGCCTCGCGTTTTCCGCTGCAGGAAGCAACCCTGGCAGAGCTTGCCAAAGCGACCCGAATTGTCGCGGCCGAGCTGCAGCCGCAACTGGAACAGATGGCGGAGAAAGGCTTGCTGATCGACCTCTGTTACCAGGGGCAGACCTACTACCTGCTGATGCCGGGGCTGATCGGTTTTTTTGAGTTCAGCTTTATGAAGGTTCGCGACGATCTGCCGCAGGCGGAGCTTGCCCGACTGATGCATGAGTACCTGTATGCAAACCCGCAGGGCGGTATGGCCAAGGAATTTTTCGACAGCAAAATCCCGCTGACCCGGACCCTGGTCTACGATGATCAGGTTCCGGTCAGTTCTACCGTTACCAGTTACGAAAATGCCCGGTCGATTGTCGAGCAGGCCGGCTACGGCGCGGTCGGCATCTGCTACTGTCGGCATAAGAAACAGCACCTGCAGCAGCCCTGTGAAAAAGGTGCGCCGATGGAGGGAACCTGCATTTCGCTCGGTAGCGCGGCCAAATTTCTGGTCCGCCGCGGTTTCGCCGAGCAGCAGAGTACCGAGCAGCTGCTGGCAATCATCGACCGCTCTCGCCAACTTGGCTTGACCCAGATTACCGACAATATCCGCGAAAAACCGGCCTTCATCTGCAACTGCTGCTCCTGCTGCTGCGAGCTGTTGACCGGGGTGAAAATGGGCTATCGGGATGGGATCGGCAAAAGCCCTTTTCTGCTGCAATTGGACCCGGAACGCTGTAATGGCTGCGGTCGCTGCATTGCTGCCTGCAATGTCGCGGCGTTACAGGCCGGGGGGGAGAATCAGGTGGTGCGGGTCGATGAACAGCTCTGCCTCGGTTGCGCCGCCTGTCTGCCGGTCTGCAAACAGGACGCCTTAATCCTGGTTGAACGAAAACAGCAGCATCGACCGCTGAAAAATCGAACTGAATTGATGAAAAAGCGCCTGCTTGAGCGGGGTCGAGCGACCCCGTTTGTGATCAGCGGGATGAAGAAAAAACTGAAAAAGCTGGTGATAAAATCGGCAAGAGAGATGAAGATTCCATAACTATTCAGCGCTTCGGCAAATGGCCTCACGCTGCCCATATCAAGGGCCGCATGAACCCATCCCTGGGGCTTGACTGACGCCATCCTGGCGCCAGACACCCTTGAAATGGGCACCCCGAGGCCACCGAACTGAAGAAGTTGAAAAATCCCTTGAAAAGCCTGTCCTACTTTTGTCCTAAATTTCCAGAGTTGCTATTTTTGACCCCGTTTCGTGATAATGCTGACGAACCACCTTCTCAATCAGGTTCCGATCCCCGGATTTGATGCTGTCGACAATTTCCCGATGTCGTCGGCCGATTTCCGCCGGACTGTAGAGCTTGCCCCAATATTTAAAAAACAGAATGTGCAGCTTCAGGCTGAGGCGATCGGTGTATTCCAGCAGTTGGACATTGTCGTTCTTGCTGATCAACAGATCGTGAAACTCTCCTCCGGTTTCGACCACCATTTTATGGTTCTTTTTCTCGGCATAGCTTCCCATCTGCGCGGTCAGATTTTCCAGTTTGTCAACTTCCTCCGCTGAAAATTGCTCGCAGGTTGCCATGATCGCGTACCCCTCAAGGACGCCGCGGGTGGTGTAGCTGTCGATGATCTGCTTGGGTGACAGAACGGGAATAAAGTTGCCGACCTGGGGACGATAATCGACCAGACCGTTCATGATCAGCTCTTTCATCGCCTCGCGGATCGGCGCCCGGCTGATCCCCATCTGTTTTGCCAGCAGACTCTCTTTTAATTGGTCGCCCGGACCCAGCTCCCCTTGCAACAAAAGTTGATAGACATGGTCAACGACCTGATCTTTGTAGGTAGTTTTGACAATCGGCATAAAATCCTTATCCTTTCCGCGTCGATTGTCGACATTGAACAGCATCAAGCCGGAAGTCAAGCAGGAAAAACTTGCGGCGGCACTGGTAAATGGCGCAAAAAATGTATCCTGCGGGGACGCCGGAAAACCATCGATAACAGAGATGAGGCTGTACAGAGTTATGCCGCAGCCGGAAAAAGGGAGATGAAGATGTTTTACGTGATCCACTGTTTCGACAAAAAGAATTGTTTGCAGCTGCGTACGGATAACCGTCCGGCCCACGTCGACTACCTGAAAAGTTTCGGCGATAAACTGCATGCCGCTGGACCGACCCTCGACGCCGATGAAAAGATGAACGGCTCGCTGGTGATCCTAGATCTGGAAAATATCAGCGAAGCGGAAGCCTTTGCCGCCGACGATCCCTACGCCAAAGCCGGGTTGTTTGCAACCGTAACCATCCAGCCGTGGAAAAAGGTGCTGCCCTAAGGTGCCGAACTCCTCCTCGCAATGCCCCCTCTGCCTGGGACACGACAGCGCAGCGTACTACCGTGATGCCTTCAGGGAGTATTTTCACTGCGGAGATTGTTCGCTGGTCTTTGTGCCACCGCAGTTTCACTTGTCGGAGCAGCAGGAAAAGGCGGTCTACGATCTGCACTGCAACGATCCACGGGATGCGGGCTATCGGAACTTCCTCTCCCGGCTGTTCGATCCGCTGAGTAAACGCCTGTCGGCCGGGGCCGTCGGTCTCGATTTCGGCAGCGGTCCGGGACCGACGCTGTCACTGATGTTTCAGGAACTGGGTTTCTCTGTTGAAATCTACGACAAATTTTACGCGGATAACCCACAGTTGTTACAGCAGGAGTATGCTTTTATCACTGCCAGCGAGGTGGTAGAGCATCTGCGCCAGCCGCGACAGGAGTTGCAGCGCCTCTACCGTCTGCTGAAGGCAGGTGGGACTCTTGGGCTCATGACCAAGCTGGTCACCGACCGGGCGGCGTTTACCGACTGGCACTATAAGAATGACAGCAGCCATCTCTGTTTTTTTTCCCGGCAGACCTTTACCTGGCTGGGAGATTTCTGGGGGGCGGAGGTGGAAATTGTCGGCCAGGACGTAATTTTGATAAAGAAGAACGCGGGGTAAAGCGCTATTTGCCAGTCATCGACTGTGGTTGCAGAGCCCTGCGCAACTCCTCCGGGATGGCGACCGGCCGCCCCTGACTCTGCTTGAAACAGACCATCACCGTTCTGGCATCGGCAAACAGCTTGTCCTGCTGATCATGCAGGCGATAGAGCATCTCAAAGCTGGAACGGCCGACCTTTTCGACCCTGATGCTGACGTACAGCTGATCACTGAGCTCGATCGGCTTGCGGTAATCGCATTCGGCACGCACCACCAGAAACAGCAGTCCGCTACTCAGAAAATCGCAAAAATGCTCCTGGAACAATTTGACCCGCGCAGTTTCCAGGTAGGAAAAAACCACCGCATTATTCACGTGCCCATAGGCGTCCAGGTCAGCGAAGCGAATTTCAATGGTCGTTGAAAAATCGAACGTGTCCATCTTCTCCCCCTATTTAACCAAGGGTTGACGACCCTGCAGGATATCGTCGATCCGGGTGCGGTAGGCAACAATCTCTTTGCGCAGAGAGGAGAGGTTAGCGATCTTCTGATCGACCTTGCCGATGTGCTGGTCCAGAATTTCCAGCAACTTCGGCGTGAGCGGGCCGAAATTCTGGTTATTGATGTCAAAATTTTCCGCCAGCTCGTGCATTTCTTTCAGCGAGATGCCCAACTCCTTCAATTTCAGGATGAATTTAAGCCGCAGGATATCGTCCCGACTGTACATTCGTGCGCCGCCCGCCTGCCGTTCTGACGATCCCATCAGACCGATCTCCTCGTAGTAACGGATGGTTCGGGTGGTAATTCCCAGTTTTTTTGCCAGCTCGCCGATTTGCACCGGCTTGTCAGTCGCCGTTGTCATAAAAATAGCCTTGTAGGTAAGTTTTTCTTCGGAAGAAGAGTACATAATAACGTTATAAATTATCTTGACGTTTACGTAAACAATTATTATAAAGATGCTAAGCAGAAGCGTAGCAAACTGCCAATTATTTTCTCGGCTCCTCGTAACCCGAGTCAAAGCATGTGGGAGGAAAAATGAACATCCTGGTTTGCATCAAACAGGTTCCGGATATGGAATCGCGGTTCAAGGTGAACGCCGTCGGTGACTGGTACGATACCGCCGATCTGGCCTGGCGAATGAATGAATATGATGAGTACGCCGTTGAGCAGGCGGTGCAGCTCAAGGAACAGGTCGCCGGTGCTGATCTGACGGTGCTCTGTATCGGTGGTGAACGGGTCAAGGAGACGATGAAGAAGGCCTTGGCGATGGGCTGTGACCGCGGCGTGCATATCCTTGATGAGGACAGCTATCAGAAGGACCCCTACGCTATCGCCTCACTGATCGCTGAGTTTGCCAAAGACAAAAATTTTGCGCTGATCTTCACCGGCCTGCAGTCGCAGGATCGCGGTAGTGCCCAGGTCGGCGGGATGGTCGCCGAACTGCTCAGCCTGCCGAGCTTGACCACCCTGGTCGATTTTTCCTACGTCGATGGCAATGTCAGCGGCAAGCGCGAACTCGAAGGGGGGACCAGGTCCAGGGTCAGCTGCAGTGCTCCGGCGCTGGTCACTTGTCAGCTGGGCCTGAACACGCCGCGCTATCCGACCCTGCCGAATATTATGAAGGCAAAGCGTAAGGAGCTGCTGTCGATTCCGGCCGCCGACCTCAATCCGCAAGCGGCCCGCCTGCAGACCTTGAGCATGACGCCGCCGGAGAAAAAAGGGAGTGGACTGATCCTCGAAGGGGATCCGGCCGAATTGGCCGATCGGTTGATCCAGCTGCTCAAAGAAAAAACCACAGTCCTGGCTTAGTACCAAGGAGAAGAAGCGATGAAAGTTTTACTGATTGCAGAATATAGAGATGGCAAGCTGCTTGGCAGCGCGGCAGAACTGAGTACCTTCGCGCAACAACTGAACGCCGAGAGCGCTATGCTGCTGATCGGTAACGAGTCGGCTCTGCCCGCTTACAGCGGCACTCTCTACCTGGCCGATGTCGCCCAGGCGGGCGAATTCAATCCGAGCGGCCATAAACAGCTGATCCTCGAAGTGATCGAAAAGGAACAGCCGCAGCTGGTGGTGCTGCCCCATTCCAGTTACGGCTGGGATCTGGCGCCGCGTCTGGCGATCGCCCTGAATGCTGCGCAGATCTCGGAGGTTCTCGAAATCAAGGATGGCGAACTGCTGGTTCCGGCCTGTAACTCCAAGCTGCGGCGCCAAGTCAAGCCGACAACTGAGGTCGGCGTCGTCACCTTGCAGGCCGGTGCCTTTACCCCGAGTGAAGAACCGTCCGGCACCCCGAATGTCGTCAAGCTGACAACAACCGCCGCTGGTGATATTCAGTTCCACGGCTATGAAGCCGCCGAAGCGACCGGTGTTGATCTGACCAAAGCTGAAGTCATCGTCAGTGGTGGCCGTGGGATCGGTAAACCGGAGAACCTGGTGATGATCGAAGCGCTGGCCAAGGCCCTGAAGGGGGAGTTCGGCGCCAGTCGACCGGTTGTCGATGCTGAATGGGCAGAATCCAGCCGGCAGGTCGGGACCACCGGGCAGACGGTTGCGCCGAAACTCTACGTGGCCTGCGGTATCAGCGGTGCCATCCAGCACTTGGCCGGGATGAAGAAGTCGGAATTCGTGCTGGCGATCAATACCGACAAGGATGCACCGATCGGTGAGGTGGCCGATGTGCTGGCAGTGGCGGACCTGAAACAACTGGTGCCGATTTTGACCGAGAAACTGAACGCACTTTAGGAGCGGCACAATGATCGAACAGATTTTCAATCAACTGGAGCAGCAGTACAATCCGACAGCGGTCGAGCAGTCGGCCAGTATATATTTCTCCATCGGCGACACCAAAAAGACGGTATTTATCACTCCGGAAGGCTGCCGGGTCGAGGCCGGCCGGACGCTGGAAAATGCCGATTGCGTTTGCAAAACCAGTGCAGACTTTTTTCTCCAAGTCTGGAATCAGAACTATCGCCCGGGGCTGAAAGATTTTCTTTCCGGGGCGATCAAATCAAATAATCCATCGATCCTGCAGAGTTTTTTAGCTGCCTGCGGTAAGGGTTGAGCAAAAGGCACAACACAAGTACAAGGATTTCATGTATCATGGGCCGACCTTTCGGGGTCGGCCCGAAGCGTATTCTGCAAGCATATTTCGTAGGATTTCAGCCTATCTCACTGAAAAATAAAATATTTGACAAAAAATCCCAGCTCCATTAAAACAAGTGGTCTTACCATTTGTATCCATCTTGGGAGTGCTCCATGGTTGAACTTCTACTGATCCTGATCAGTGCCGTTTTTGTAAACAACTTCGTACTGGCGCGCTTTCTCGGTATCTGCCCGTTTCTGGGCGTCTCGAAAAAGGTTGAAACCGCACTCGGCATGGGCATGGCGGTTATCTTTGTCATGACCGTCGCTTCGGTCGTCACCTGGTTTATCCAGTATCTGGTGCTGATCCCCTTCGGCATCGAATACCTGCAGACGATCGCCTTTATTCTGGTCATTGCCTCGCTGGTGCAGCTGGTCGAGATGGTGATTCAGAAAACCAGCCCGGTACTCTACCAGTCGTTGGGCATCTTCCTGCCGCTGATCACCACCAACTGTGCCGTACTCGGTGTCGCAGTCCTCAGTATTCAGAAGAGTTACAGCTTTCTCGAATCAGTGGTTTTTGCGCTGGGTGCCGGTCTCGGGTTCACTCTGGCGATGGTCCTGTTTGCCGGTCTGCGCGAGCGACTTGATCTCTGCCCGGTGCCGAAAGCCTTTCGCGGTACGGCGATCGCCCTGATCACCGCCGGATTACTGTCGCTGGCATTCATGGGCTTTGCCGGATTGGTGAAAGGCTAAAATCATGCTTGCAGCAGTATTGACTATCGGTGGTATCGGTCTGGTCGCGGCCGTAGCTTTGGGGATCGCCGCGAAGAAGTTCGCCGTCGAAGTTGATCCGCGCGAACTTGCGGTGCTGGAGGTTTTGCCCGGCGCCAACTGCGGCGCCTGCGGCCTGCCCGGCTGCGCCGGCTACGCCAAAGGGGTGGTCGAAGGAACCATCGCCGCCAATCTCTGTACCCCCGGCGGTGCCGAGAGCGTCGAACAGATTGCCCATATCCTCGGCATCGAGGCGGTTACTGCGGACCCGAAGGTGGCTGTGGTCCTCTGTCAGGGCGACAATCAGAAGGCGACCGCCAAGTATCGCTATCTCGGCCTGGACGACTGCAATGCCGCACAGAAGATCGCTGATGGTCCCAAAGCCTGCCCCGGCGGCTGTCTGGGACTCGGCTCCTGCGAGCGGGCCTGCCCGTTCGGGGCGATCGAAATGACCCCTGAAGGCTTGGCGGTGATCAGTCGTGAAAAATGCACCGGCTGCGAAAAATGTGTCGCTGCCTGCCCGCGTCAGGTGATCAGCATGGCGCCGCTTGATGCGATGACCCACGTGCTCTGCAACAGCCATGACAAGGGCGCTGCGGTGCGTAAATACTGCCAGATCGGCTGCATCGCCTGTCATATCTGCAAAAAGACCGCGCCCGAAGCCTATAAGGTGGAAAACTTCCTCGCCATTGTCGAGTATGAGCATCACCTCGAAGCTGCCGCGGCGATCGGAAAATGCCCGACCAAGTGTATCCGTGATTTCAGCACCGGCTATCCGCAAGGGAGCAGTTATCCCGCACCGAGCGTCCCGGTCAACCGGGATTCAGCCGCCTGAGAGGATTGATGACAACCATGAAGCAAAAAACTTTCGCTGGCGGTCTGCATCCACCCGACAGTAAAAAATATTCCGCCCATAAACCGATCGAACGTTGTCCGTTGCCGGACGAGTTGATCATCCCGGCGGCCCAGCATATCGGTGCTCCGGCCGAGATCTGTGTCGCGGTCGGCGAGCGAGTGAAAAAAGGTCAGGTTATCGCCGTCGCCAAGGGATTCGTTTCGGTGCCGATTCACGCTTCGACTTCCGGGGAAGTGATCGCCGTCGAGCCGCGCCTGCACCCGATGGGTCGGCCGTTGCCCTCGGTGGTGATCAAGCCGGACGGCGCCGATCAGTGGGATGAAACCCTCAAGGGGAACGATCCTGAGCAACTGGATGCCGCCACCCTGAAGAACCTGATCCGCGATGCCGGGATTGTCGGCCTGGGCGGGGCGACCTTTCCGGCCCACGTTAAACTGTCGCCACCGCAAGACAAAGCGATCGACACCCTGATCCTTAACGGCGTCGAATGTGAGCCCTTCCTGACCGCTGACCACCGGCTGATGTTGGAAGAAGCCGAGCGGATCATCGACGGCATCAAGATTCTCTGCAAAGTTCTGGCGGTCGATAAGGCGATTATCGGCATTGAAGCGAACAAGCCTGACGCCATCGAATATCTGCGTAAAGAATGCGCGCCGCACCAGATTCAGGTCCAGTCGCTCAAGGTTCAGTATCCGCAAGGGGCTGAAAAGCAGTTGATCGATGCCTGCACCGGTCGTCAGGTGCCCTCCGGCGGACTGCCGATGGATTGCGGCATCGTTGTGCAGAATGTCGGCACTGCGGCGGCGATCAGCGATGCGATCCGCTTGGGTCGGCCCCTGGTGGAGCGGATTACCACCATTACCGGCCCCGCTGTCGTCGAAGCGAAAAACCTGCTGATCGCTATCGGCACGCCGCTGAGCCATCTGGTTGCTCAGTGCGGCGGGCTGAACGGCGAACCGGCCAAGATCATCATGGGCGGACCGATGATGGGGCAGACCCAGCTGTCGCTGGAGGTGCCGGCCATCCGCGGCACTTCGGGATTGCTGATTTTCCGCGAGGAAGATCTTCCGCAGATGAAGGCCGGACCCTGTATCCGTTGCGGTCGTTGTATCAGTGTTTGTCCGATCCACCTGCAGCCGACCACCATCGCCGCCTATGCCCGGCTGGAGTTGGTTGACGAGGCGGCAGACTATCATGCTCTCGACTGTATCGAGTGTGGTTGCTGTACCTACATCTGCCCGGCGACTCTGCCGCTGGTGCAGTCGATCCGCCATATCAAGGGCGGCATTCTGGCCAAGAGAAGGAAGCTCTGACGTGGACAATCAGCTTTATCTGTCATCTTCGCCCCATATCCACAGCGGCGAAACCACCGACAAAGTGATGCGGCTGGTGATTTATGCTCTGCTGCCGGCGACTCTGCTGTCGATCTATTTTTTCGGCTTGCCAGCCCTGAGCGTACTGCTGATCTGTACCCTCGGTTGCCTGGCCTTTGAAGCTCTCAGTTGCAAACTGCTGAAACAACCGCTGACCCTGAGTGACGGTTCGGCGGCGCTGACCGGTATTCTGCTGGCACTCAACCTGCCGCCATCCACCCCTTGGTGGCTCTCACTGTTGGGTGCGGCGATTGCGATTCTGATTGGCAAGCAGGTCTACGGCGGCCTCGGCTACAACCCCTTTAACCCGGCGCTGGTCGCACGGGTAGTCTTGCTGATCTCCTTTCCCGTACAGATGACCAGTTGGACTACTCCGGCGCCCTTAGGGTCCGGGATCGATGCGGTGACCGCCGCCACCCCGTTGGGGGAGATGCAAACTGCGGTGATGCTGACCGGCAAACTGCCGGAGCTGGCAATTAGCGGCTACACCGATTACTTGTTAGGCCACATGGCCGGTAGCGTAGGGGAAGTCTCGGCGCTTGCGCTGTTGCTCGGCGGGCTATTTCTGCTGTTCAAGAAGATCATCAGCTGGCATATCCCGGTCAGTTTTATCGGTACGGTGCTGGTGCTCGGCGGGATCTTCTGGCTGGTCGATGCGGGCAGATACCCGAACCCGATTTTTCATCTGCTTACCGGCGGCCTGCTGCTCGGGGCCTTCTTTATGGCCACCGATATGGTCACTTCACCGGTCACCTGCAAGGGGATGCTGCTCTTCGGTTGCGGCTGCGGCCTGTTGACCGTGCTGATCCGGCTGTTCGGCGGCTACCCCGAAGGGGTATCGTTCGCCATCCTGCTGATGAATGCCTGCACTCCCCTCATCGATCGCTACACCCGCCCGAAGATCTACGGGCAGGTTGAGCCGCAAGCTTAAGGCGGAGGATTTATGTTAAAAGAGATGAGCCGCCTGTTGATTACCCTGACCCTGATTGCTGCCTGTGCCGGTCTGATTCTGTCGTTGGTCGAAAGCTCTACCCGCGAGCCGATCAAGGAGCAGCGGCGGCTGCAGATGCTCAAGGCATTAAGCGCTGTCCTGCCGGAGTTCGACAACAGCCCGGACAGCGATATCGTCACCCTGGAAAACGGCGTCGATAAGAAGGGCAACCCGGTTGAAGTTACCTTTTATCGGGGCCGCAAAGCTGCGCAACTGGTCGGCACCGCCTTTAAGGTGGTGGCTCCCGACGGCTACAGCGGTAACATCGAAGTGATGATCGGGGTTAAACCGGACGAAAAACTGAACGCCGTCGAAATCCTTGCCCACGCGGAAACCCCGGGGCTCGGCAGCAAAATTACCGATGCCAAGTTCAAGGATATCTTCAAAGGCAAGGGACTGGACAACGCCGACTGGCGGGTGAAAAAGGATGGCGGGGAGTTCGACCAGATTACCGGTGCCACGATCTCACCGCGGGCGATCGTCGGTGCGGTGAAAAAAGGTCTGCAATTCTATCGTAAGAATCAGCGGAAAATCCTGGCCGAAGGAGGTCAGCAATGAGTTTGGCCAAAGAATTCAGTAAGGGGATCTGGAAAGAGAACGCAGTCTTCAAGCTGCTGCTGGGGATGTGCCCGGTGCTCGCTGTCACCACCAGCGCCGAAAACGGCTTGGGGATGGGACTGGCGACCACCTTCGTGCTGGTCTACTCGAATATCGTCGTCGCTCTGCTGCGCAAACTGATCCCTTCCGGGGTGCGGATTCCAGCCTTCATCATCATCATCGCCTCCTTCGTTACCGTGGTGCAGTTGTGTATGGAGGCCTGGGTTTACGATCTTTACCAGGCGCTGGGGATCTTCATTCCGTTGATCGTCGTCAACTGCCTGATTCTGGGTCGTGCCGAAGCTTTCGCCTCGAAAAATCCGGTCGTTGCTGCCGCCGTCGACGGCAGCGGCATGGGGCTCGGTTTTACGCTGTCACTGTTTATCCTCGGCGCGGTGCGCGAACTGTTCGGTTCCGGTGCGATCCTCGGCTTCTCGATTTTCGGCGCCAGTTATCAGCCGATGCTGTTGATGATTCTGCCGCCGGGTGCCTTTATCACACTGGGATTACTGCTGGCGGGAATGAATAAATTCGAAGCGAGAAAAAGCTGATCGGCGGTAGAGAGAAACAGATCAATCCTCCTTTTTCGAAAATTTCTGCGCCAGTTCGTTATCGATCAAGTAGATACAGACCTCTTTGGCCCCCAATTTCGAGTAATCAAACTTTTCACACAAGTTGTTCATCAGAAAACCGACATCATTGCGCACCCGATCATCGTAGGTCTTGAACTCCTCGCTGCCGAACGCCTTGATCGCCCGGCGAAAGTTTTCGTTGGAGAGAAAAGGTTCCAGGACTTTTTCTTTGAGATGGTGAACATAACGTTCGTAAAGGCTCTGGTAGAGCCTGGTTTCAGTCACCTGCTTTCCTTCCAGCCGTAGCTCCTGGGTCAGGGTCCGGGTGGTGTATTCCTTCTGGATCCCCTTGCGGAACAGTGCAGTTTTCTCCCGATCGGCGCCGTTGGTCAGCAAGCGGCTCTCGATCGGGGCAAAGAACTCTTCACTGATCTTCAGTTTGTCGCCGGTGTAAATACAGGTAACCCTGGTGTCGATTTCAAAGTTCACGGCAAACATGTAATTCTGCAGGTCGTGGGTAATCTGTTCCTCGTTGTAATAATAGAGTGATTCCTTGATCTCCTGCATGATGGTGTAGTTGTACATGTGCAGTAATGAGTCGAGAAACCCGGTGGGGATCAGCTTCATCCATTCGCTGTTCTTGCTGAAAAAACTGTAGAGGGTGGCCATGTCGATCATCGCCCCCTCTTTGGCATGTGCCGCATGGAGTTCACTGAAGATGCGGATCGAATCGCGTCCGGAAAAACCGGCAACCCCTTCATGTTCGGATTCGGCAATGATCCGCTTGCGCCGCCGGGCCGTGAGTCCCTTGCGATCAGTTAGATTGAGCCATTCGGGGATATTTCCGGTATAGATTTCCATCTTCAGCAGTTGCAGGTTTTCATCACAGTAGCTGCTGTAGCGGGAGGGGTGGCCGATCCATTCGATCATCGCCGCCGAGTTGATCCCCAGTCGGGTGGTGATGATCACCCGGGCAAAATTGTGCAGCACCCGCGGCAGGAAGTGTTGATCGATATGCCGGCCGAAGGTGTTACGGTAGATCTCCACCCCGGTGCGCAGATCGAGAACATAGGGGATTTTGATGTACTCGATCCGGTCGGAGAGCGACGGCAGATCCTTGATACTTTCTTCATCCTCGGGATTCATCAAGGCCAGAAACAGGGAATTGACCTTCTCCTCGATATACTCAACCTTATGCACCCCTTCACTGATGATGTTATGCAGCTCCAGTAAGCGATCGACGTTGTGCCCCTTGACATCCATCAGCGCGTAGATGCCGTTGTTGGTTTTGGCAAAGTTGGAGAACAGGTACTGCACCTGGTTACTATCGCGCAGCAGGCCGTTGATCCGTGCCTGCAGCATCTGATTGCCGAGAACATTCTGCTTAAGTTCACGGTCGCCGGGGCTGTAGACGCTGATCCCCTCGCCGAGTCGGCGGTTGAAACGGTAATGGCGGGCGAATAACATCTGCAGCACCAGCATCGGGTCCCGCAGATGGCTGAGCAGTGCTTCGTAGATCGAGGTGCAGATGGTGCAAGGGGTGTCGCGAAACACCCACTCATACTGTTTTTCGGTAAAGAGTTTCCACTTGATCTCGTCGTTCTTGAACAGATCGTCAAAAAAGGAGCGCCGGTATTCACGCGGAATCATCAGAATCGGGCTGTCGTGACTGGGACAGGGAACCTCAATAAAGGCATCCCCCTGATAGGCTGCCTGCTGCGCTTCGATCAGATCGCTCTGGCGCAGTTCGTACTGGTCGAGCAGGCCGGACAGTTTGTCGAGGAAGCGGTTGCTCTCCTTTTCGTTGAAATTGCCGAGAACCTGCCGATCCAGCCGCCAGACCGCCTCAAAGGTACAACCTTGCGAACTGTTGACATACTGCTCGAACTTGCGCAGCAGGTTGTCGAGAAAGGTACTTTTACCGCAGCCGTGCGGACCCTTGAAGATGTAAATTTTGTTCTGCTGCGAACTGTGGCGAAAATTTTCCGCCAGCTTGACCAGGCGGTTGGAGAACAGTCGGTCGGCAAAGAAGGGGTTGTCGGCATCCTCGACAAACAGACGGCTGGTATCATAGTCGGCAAAATTGATCGATTCGGGGTCATCCTGATGCTCGTCGATCCCCGGCTCGACATAGTCCTTGATCAGATCGTGAAAAACTTGAAAGATATTGCGGATCGCCATGGTCGGATCGGCGGTCACCCGTTTCAGGTAGTCTTCGAAGCGCAAAGATCCGCCGGGGTCGTGATCCTGCTGGATGTGAACGAAACGTTCCATCGCGGTATCGATGTTCGATTTCGGCTCTATGTTTTTTTTCAGATCATCGGCCATAGTGTCTAGACCTTTTCCCTGCTGAGGCGACGCTTCTTCATGTGGTAGCGAACTCGACTCCAACTGACCTGCGGTTCGGTCTCCTCCTCCGTTTCACTGGCTGGTTTGACCTCCGCGTCACTGGTTTCCAGCGCGACCGGCGCTCCCCATAGATATTCAATGCCGAGCAGGGTATTGGCCAGATACTCTTTCACCAGCGGCTTCCCTTCTTGCCGGTGGTTCAGATAGAGAATGCCGTCGGTCGACTGCTCCGGGACCACCTCGATCCGGGGTGGATGATAGAGGGAAGCGAACAGCATCTGCCGATAATCTTCACTTTTGCGGCTCTTGACGTAATACTCCCAGACCATCCGCTCTTTGTTGAGCCGTCGATCGGCAACAAAGAGCTTATTTCGATCGACAAAGTCCTGATCGACAAAGCTGTTGATAAAGGTGAAATCGCTGAAATTTTCCCGTACTTTGAAGATAAAATCGCGCCCGGCAGCGGTGTTTCGATGGTATTTCTTGCGCGCTTCGATGTCGTGCAGCCGGTCGAAATCGTAGCTGTAGCAGCCGCGCTCGGCATTCTCCTCCAACCCGTAAAATAATCGCATCCCCAGCGCGTAGGGGTTCAGGCCGACCCGCGGCATCGACGTGACCGCCGCATTGACCCGGGCAAAATCAACCTCGTGACCCCGGATCCGGTCATCCTGCAAGAACAGCGTCTCGTGCCAGTAGCTGGCCCAGCCCTCGTTCATGATTTTGGTGCGGATCTGTGGCTGAAAGTAGATCGAGGTGCTGCGGACGATCTCGATGACCGATTGCATCCATTTGTTTTCTTCACGATTGAGAAACACTGACTGATCAATCAGGTATTGCAGCAGATCGACACTCGGCGCCTGGTATTTCTGCCGATACTTTTCAAATGCCGCTGCAAATTCAGGGGATTTCTTGATCACTTCGGCAAAGAAGTTCTGCTCCCCGCGCTCGCGGTCCTCTTTCAAGGCCTGGTTGAATTCTTCAATCTGCTTGACGTAATCACTGATTTTCAGCTGTTTGACGGCCTGCAGAAAATAGTCGAAATAGTAATCGACGCGGGCCGAACAGCCGCTTTCGGTGCGGTTGAGTTTGCCGAGTTCGCTGAAATATCCGACCAGATTGTCGATCCCGCGGGCAAACTCGATCACGTAATCGACCCAGCGACCGTGCTCGGAGCGCAGACGTGCGATCAGCCGTTTGTCGGCCAGCGCCTGCCCGGTCAGATCATCGTCCCAGGTATGCCGAAAATAGAGGTTGTTCTGGAAAAAATCGATATGGCCGATGACGTGATAAAAGATCATCACGTTGAGCCAGTCGGGGTTGTTGTCGTTGTAGAAAGAGATCGCCGGTCGGGTGTTGATCACCGTTTCGTAAGGGTTGCTCGGGTAGAGTTCATACTTGCCCTGTTCCCGCAACACCTCGACATCATGCACCCAGTAATCGTAGAGGGTCGGGATCATATTTTTCGGCATCAATTCGATCATGTCACGGTTGCTGACCACATATTCGAGGGTTTCATCTTCGAAGGAGAGGCCCTGATCCCGTGCGCGCTCCTTGCAGCCCTCCATGATCCGTTTGGTTTTCTGGTCGATAAGTTGCATAAATGACCTTTTCCGGGCCTATTCGGACACCAGTTTGCGGATTCCTTCGATCAATCGCTCTTCCGGCACATCCTCTTTCATACTGTCGAGACGCAGCAGATCCTCGGCTTGTTCCAGCAGCCCGGAGCGCTTCAGGTAGTTTTCTACCTCGGTGCCGCCGGGACTGGCGTAGTTGTGCTCGGCGATGGTGATGCCGATCCGGCTGGCATAGTCGAGCATCTTTTTCAGCTCCGGCAGCGTTTCGCGCCCTTCGCGATCCCAGTCGTCGCCGTCGGTGCCGTGGAAGACGTAGATGTTGTAGTCGGCGGCCAGACTCTCTTCTTCGACAATCTTGTTGATCAGACGATAGCCTGCCGCGACCTGGGTTCCGCCGGCCACCCGCGAATTGTAGTAGGTGTAAAAATCCTTGACCTCGGTCGCTTCGGTGTCATGCAGCAAAAAGCGGGTTTCGACCTGGCCGCCGTACTGGTAGAGCAGCCAGCTGTAGATAAGAATATGCTGGGTGACCACCAGTTCGGTGGCCTTGCCGGCCATTGAACCTGAGTAATCGCGGATGAAGAAAACCAGCGCCTGTGATTCGTAGTCCTTCTCGCGCGAGAGGATGCGGTAGATCTTGTCCCGGGGCGCTATCAAAAAGCGGGTCGGATCTATATCGCTGACGTCGGGCAGGTTATCCAGTGCGATATTGGTTTTGACGATCTGCCGCAAGGTGGCTTTTTTGTCGAGGACTTGACCGAAGCCGCGATTCTTGTCGGTCAGATCATAGACGTAACGGGTCAGGGAACGCTTCTTGCCCTTTTCTTTGAGGTTCGGCAGCTGGAATTTTTCGGTCAGGATGCGGCCCAGATCGTAGGCGGTGGCATCCATCTCATGGGAACCGCCCTCGCCCTGCCCAGCTCCGCTGCCTTCACCCTCGCCTTCCTGGTGGACCGGTTGTTCGCCGATCACTTCGCCTTCCTCACCCTCGCCGTGGCCGCCGCCCCCGCCGCCGCTCTCTTCCTGCTGGAGAAAACGGTTGTCGTGGATGAACTTTTCCTCGACGGTGGTCGGTACCACCACCACTTTGTCCTGAGAACCGCGCCCCGGCTTGACCAGCTTGCCGACCTTGATTTTGCGCGGAAAACCATCCTGTTCACGCAGCCGATCCCGTTCGAGCAGGTCATCGATACTGCGGATGCTGCTGAGCAGCGGTCCCTTGCCCGGCTCCAGATTCTGCAGCATGGCGAAATCGTTGCTGCTGTACAGGTCGGCCAGCGGCAGCAGTTTATGGTCACATTTCGGTTCGGCCGGCAGATGCAGACGTTCGTCCTGCAGCTCTTGGCGGGCTGCTTCAAGCTGCCCGGTCAGCCGTCCTTGCTGCTGTAACTGGCGAAAATATGTCTCCCTGCGCTCACGACTCATAGTTGCTTTCAGCCATCATCTTCCTGGGTGCAGAAATACTCGATGGTTTTCTGCGCACAGGTGCGGCAATAACCGAGTTGACCGAGCATGGTGTCGATCATCCGGTCGTAGAGTTTCTGATTCTCTTCGTTGGTGCGGTTGGCCAGCGCCCCGACCAGCGAACCGGCCCCGGCGATGTCGCTCTTCAAACGGACATCGGTGACCGCCTTGACCAGTTCGAGGTTGTCCATGAAATCGTACTCGGCGTCAACAGAGATTTTCTGGCCATAGATTTTACGGATTGCGGTGCGGAAGGTGTCGCGCTGCTCCTCGGTTTTCAACCCCAGCCGCTCTTCAACGCTCTGAATGAAGCGCTGATCGATCTTTAACGCTCGCAGCTCGCCGGTTTGCGGATCGCGGTATTTCCACATCTTGTCCGGGCCGAGATTCTCTGCGTCGATGCCGATGACCATGTTGACATAATTCATCACGTCTTTGCGGATCGCCTGCGGCTCGTCCATATAGGCGTTGAACATCTCGGTCATAATCCGTTCGCGGTACAGCCCCTTCGACAGTTCCAAATCATCCAGATACTTGGCACGACTGTTATTGTCGGACACATAATCAAGAATCACCCGTTCCACGGCCTTGAAGATGTCGTAGGCGAACATACACTGGCCTTCGTTGGTCTCGGTCCCTTCGACGATCAACTGCACCGCCCGCCCCAGATTCCGGTGACCAAGCCCTTTCTGGCCGAAACGCTTGGTGATATCCGGTTCCTGGTTGAGAATATCGATCACTTCGGCCAGGGTCTTGATACTCTTTTCTCCCGCCACCTCCCCGGCAGCCAGCTTCATGGTTTCGATCGGGGTCAGCTTTTCGCTGCGCGGCAGACGGGTCAAGGTTACTGCGACACTGGCGGCGTAGTTGAGATTGGGATCCTGGTGCAGCGTCTGCCCGGTCAGGGTGGTTTTGGTTTCGCTGCCGATGGCGTAATCGGTCAGCTCCTTCTGCATCAGGTAGTTGGTGTTGTGCGAGAAATAGCAGATCCGGCAGCGGTCGATGATCGGTGCTTCCTCTTTTTCCGCCAGAAAACGGTTGAACTCGGCATTGTTGCTGGTGGCGATGATCAGGGTGTCGATCGGCCACTTGTAGCCGTCGGTCTCGATCAGGCGGTTCTGAATGACCCCCAGATAGACCTGGACAAGATCCTTCTTGTTCTTGTAAATCTCGTCGGAGAAGTGAATTCCGCCGCCGGCCACCCGTGCCAGGGCGCCGCGGCGCAGATCGAAGCGGTAGGGATTGTTGGTGTCGGTGATGTGCAGCAGCCGCTGGATCGACTCTTCGCCGAGCAGATCGACGGCGCTTGAGGTGATCTTGTCCTTGGCCGCGTACTTGCCGGTGACCGTGCCCAGGCTCTCGGTCAGCGGCACCGAAATGATCTCGATATGTTTGAGGACATCCTCCAGTTTGCCGCCGGTGAACTTACGCAGGTCGTCCAACATGTAGGCACTGCAGGCACCGAGCGGTCGATAATTCTCGTAAAACTTCTCGATCTGCGCATCCTTGAAAACATAATTTTTTGCCAGCAGCTCCTGACTTTGCGCCTTGGTTTCGCCCAGGTTCATCGCCAGAATCAACGGGTCTTCATAGGTCTGCGACTCGATGGTGGCGATCCGTCCATAACTGCCGAGTTGATCCATGCCGATAAAACGGAAAGTGTATTTACGATTTTCCGGCTGAGTGAGAAAATCACGGTATTTGGCACAGAGATATTCGACAAAAAATGTTTTGCCATTGCCCGGTTCGCCGACCAGCACGTAGGCCATCTCCTTTGACGAGCCGCCTTCGGCGGCATCCTTGACAAAGGAGACGAAACTGTTGATCTCTTCATACATGCCGATGGCATGTTTTGCGCCGCTGCGGAAAATCTCAAAATCGTAGGTCGGGCGGCCGTTGACCACCACTTTGTTGATCGGCTGCGCCAGAATCATCCGCGCCACCGCTTGAAATGCATTTTCAAAACAGCGCTTGCCTTGTTTAACTGCCAACAGGTGCGCTTTTAGCGATAAGTCCTCTTTTCTGTTTCGCGTTTGTGCCATGGCTCAACCTTCCCGTGGGTGATTTTCAGAATTTGTCGGAGCGTTCAAAAATTATAACGGGAATTTTACATTTTTCCGTACCGGGCCGGAATATTCCATAAAAATTTTGTAATCTCCAGCTCGCCGCTAAGGGAAAATTCTTTTGACGTCGGCTTGTTATACTGAAGCTGAATCGTTTACGCAGGTACTTACAAAGGAGTTGACTATGCCACCGGTAAAAATACAACTCTTTCGCTGGGCCGGAGCTTGGGGACCGCTCAGGATCAAGGTCCCCTGCGGCGAATGCTCACTGACCCGGGATGTTTTAAAGGATACCTTTGCCAATGAATTGCAGGGGGTCAGCGTCGATTTTGAGGTCAAGGACTGGCTGAGCTGCTGGTGGCAGCCGCTGCAGAGGGGTGGCTGGCATGCGCCGATTGTGCTGGTTGAGGGGAAGGTGATCAGTCAGGGGCAAGCGCTCAATCGCGGCCTGTTGACCCAGGCGGTGATTGCCGCGCATGCCGAGCGAACCGGTCTCGAAGGGAACCAGCTGTTCGGCAAGCAGAACTGTCCGCACTGTCAGCGGGCAAAAGTCTATCTGCAGCACGCCGACATCGATTTTACTTATCATGACGTGGTTGAAAGCCCGCGCGCGCTCTATGAAATGCTCGCTCGGATCAAACCGATTGTCGGACCGAAGACCCCGATCACCGTGCCGCAGATCTGGCTGGCCGGACAGTATATCGGCGGTGCGGACGAGCTGCAAAAACAGGTTAAGGAACAGGTAGAGCCGAACCCGGAACGGGGGCAGTGTTCGCTCTCTCCCTGAAGGGTTTCAAGGGACTGTTCCTGTGTGGATAGCCCCTTGAAACCAACTTGAACTGAACAAACTATGCACTGAAAGTGCATAGTGTTCGGAGAGGACTGAAAGTCCCTTAAAGCGAAGCGAAGATCGTCATCCTCGCGAATGCGGGGATCCACGCCTCATAAAGCCACTGGATTCCCGCCTTCGCGGGAATGACGAAATATGAGTAGCACCTGAAAGGCTTGGACTAAAGTCCATAGTTTTTACCGCGTGATAGAACAATAAATCGTTTACCAGCCGAGCTGAAAGACGATCTGCGAAACCGGGTAGACAACTGCTGGAGCTGATATGTAATGCGGCCGGTAATGCCGCCGAGCAAACTGTCGCTGCCGGCGATGGTGTCGCCGGATATGCTTTTTTGCCCGGCGTTCCCAGCGAGGCTTGCGATCGTGACGGTAATAATTGCCTTGCTCGTGGCGATCACCCACCCACCCATAGTTCTGCGGCGGGGCCGAGCGATGCGCTCTGTCGTGCGCTAGAGTGAAACTTGGGGCTGTTAACAGCAACAGGCCGGCGAGCAGTAATGCCGATAGGGTTTTCATGTCGTCCTCCTTCGTTCGGGTGGCTGGAACAACAGCAGGTCGGGCCTGCGGTTGATTACACTCTAGCGAATTCAAACGACCGTTTCATCCGACATCGGTGTGAATACGACCGGATGTCGGGTTAAATTTACATATTTTCAATAGGCTACAGCTTGGCGTGTCGCTATAAAAATAACCGTAGCTAGCCCTCAATCCGCAGAATATATTGCCATTCTTCCTGACGAACCGGCATGATCGATAAGCGGTTGCCCTTACGCAGCAGCGGCATACTTTCCAACTCGTCCTGCTCTTTCAACTCCGCCAGCGAAATCAGTCGTCGGGTGTGACGGAGATACTTGACGTCAACCATAAACCAGCGCGGTTTTGCCGGATCACTTTTCGGATCGAAATGCTTGTCCTGAGGATCGAAGGCGGTGTGGTCGGGATAGCTTTCGTGCACCACCTCCATCAGGCCGACGATCCCCGGTACCTTGCAGTTGGAGTGGTAAAAAAACAGCAGATCACCAACCCGCATTTCATCACGCATCATGTTGCGCGCCTGATAGTTGCGGACCCCGTCCCAATGCTCGGTTTGTTGCGGCATCTGCTGCAGATCGTCGATACTGAAAGCGTTCGGTTCCGATTTCATCAACCAGTAGTTCATTCACTTGCCTCCGTCAGGTTCAACATCCTTGATAATCTTGACCAGACTTGCTGTGTTCGGCCCAAACTGTCGAATATTACTTTACTAAATGCCGCTCAGCGACGAAGAAAGTTTTTCCGTCACTTGACATTTTACGGTCCACGGGGAATAAAGACTATATGCAACCACTCTCGATACGCAATAAACTGTATCTCTCGTTTTCTCTACTGATTCTGATCGCCCTGTCGACCAGTTTTTTTACCTTTTACACAAACACCGAAACGGCGCTGACAGCGACAATTCACAGCGAACTGAACAATTCTACCGCGCTGATCGCCAATCTGGTCCAGACGGTGGCCAGCACCTCGATCGAAAACCACCTCCGCTCGATCGCAGAAACCCAGCTGGAGATGGTCACCGGGATCTACGAAGAATACCTGCGCGGCCGCTATTCGGAGGCCGAAGCAAAACAGTTGGCGGCCAGACTTCTTTTGCGGCAGGATATCGGCAGTTCCGGCTACCTCTACTGTCTCGACAGTCAGGGCAATGTCCCGGTTCACCGGGACAAACAGGTCCAGGGCAGCAATGTCCTGGGATTCCGTTTTATCCGTGAGCAGGTCCGCCTGAAGACCGGCTACATGGAATACCGCTGGAAAAACCCCGGGGAACCGAAAAAAAGAGACAAGGCGCTCTACATGGCCTATTTCAAACCCTGGGACTGGATCATCTCCGCATCGGCCTACAAGAGTGAATTCTCCCACCTGATCGATATCGATAATCTCCGCAAATCTCTGGCCCAGGTCAAATTCGGCGGCACCGGCTACCCTTTCATCGTCAGCACCAGCGGCGATTACATCTATCATCCGAAGCTGACCGGCAACCTTTACAACTCCGGCCTGACCCAAAAAGCGATCGCCACGGTTGAAAGAATCATCAATCGCAAACAGGGCACCATCTATTACCGCTGGCAGAACCGGGGTGAAGAGGCCCCCCGAGAAAAGATCTCGATCGTCAATTACCTTGCGGACTACGGCTGGGTGGTCGGTTCTTCCGCCTATCTGGATGAGCTGTATCGCCCGCTGGTCAGCATCCAAAGAACCTTTCTGCTGATCGTTGCTGTCTGCTTTATTCTGGTTCTGCTGGCTAGCTACGGGCTCAGTACCCTGATCACCAATCCGCTGAAATCGCTGATTGCCCATTTCAAGGATCAGGCCCCCGGCGATGTCCAACCGATCGGCGGCCGCTTCAATGACGATGAGGTCGGCAAGCTGGCCGGCTATCTCAACCGGTTTATCGCCAAACAGAATGAACACCATCTGGCGCTGACCACGGAAATAAGCGAACGCAGGCGGGGTGAAAAAGCGTTGCGTAAAAGTGAGCAGACCTTTCACGCCCTGTTTGACCACTCGTTCCAGTTTATCGCCCTGCTCGACCAAGACGGTCTGCTGCGTAAAATCAATAAAACCGCGCTCAACTTTCGCAACCTCTCAGAAGCAGAAGTTCTCGGGATTCCTTTCTGGGAGACCCCCTGGTGGAGCCATTCAGCAACCTTGGTCGCGCAACTGCAAGAGGGCCTTGCGGTCGCCCGCACCGGCAATACCGCCCGCTTTGAAGTCTACAGTACGGAAATCCGCGAGGCTTATTTCGATATCTCGTTAAAACCGGTGCTGGACGATGATCGCCGGATTATCTATATCCTTGCCGAAGCCCGTGACATCACTGAAGTCCGCCGTGCCGAACTGGAACTTCAGCAGGCCCAGAAAATGGAGTCGGTCGGCACCCTGGCCGGCGGCATTGCCCACGATTTCAATGATATCCTGGCCGGAATTCTGGGCACCATCTCGCTGTTGAAACTGAAACGGGAGAAAGGCCAGACGATCACGGACGAAACCCTCTTCAAGCATCTGGATACCGTCACGAATACTGCGCTGCGGGCCAGGGATATTGTCAATCAGCTGCTGACCCTGTCCAGAAAACATGACCTGCAGTTTACCTCTGTCGATCTGCGTCAGGTCATGCAGCAGGTCTGTCAGATGGCCGAAAATTCCTTCGACAAGTCGATCCGGATCGAAGTGCAGATCGACAGCAGTATCCCGGTCGATGCCGATGCCAACAGTCTGGAGCAGGTGTTTCTGAACCTTTGTATCAATGCTGCTCATGCCATGACCTCCATGCGTCCGAAGGGGGAAGCCTGGGGCGGAACCCTGACTGTCAGGGTCGAAAAAGTCTCCGCCGAGCGAAAAACCGACCGGCGGGATTTCTGGAAAATCTCCATCAATGACAGCGGAGTCGGCATGGATGAGGCGACTCTGGAACAGATTTTCGTGCCTTTTTTCACCTCTAAGCCGAAGGGGACCAGCTCCGGACTCGGCCTGGCGATGGCCTATAACATCATCAAGCAACATCAGGGGTTTATCGAAGTGCAGTCGGAACCGGGGCGCGGCAGTAGCTTTCAGCTCTATCTGCCGGTCGGTCAAAATGCGACCGGCGACAGAGCGGAGGAGCCAGTTGATGAAACCCTTGAACCGGGCGAAGGCCTGATTCTGGTCGTTGATGATGAAGAACTGGTGCGCAATAACGCCGACGAAATTTTAACCGAATGCGGCTATCAGGTGCTGGTGGC
Source organism: Deltaproteobacteria bacterium (assembly GCA_024280335.1). Taxonomy (GTDB): domain Bacteria; phylum Desulfobacterota; class Desulfuromonadia; order Desulfuromonadales; family Geopsychrobacteraceae; genus Malonomonas. Next base: position 23,292 of record JAJRQI010000012.1, on the reverse strand, counting down.
CAAAAATGGTGAGGAGGGGGTTGCGCTCTATCAAAAACACTACAGAGATATCGCGATCGTGTTGCTCGACCTGGTGATGCCGGTCATGTCGGGCAAAGAGACCTTTGCTGCCCTCAAAACCATCGACCCGCAAGTCAGGGTGCTGCTCTCTTCCGGGTTTCGTCAGGATTCACGGGTCGAGGAGATTCTGGCTGCCGGGGCCGTCGGCTTTATCCAGAAACCCTACCCCCTGTACAGCCTTTGCCGGACCATCAAGCAGCTTCTGCTGTCCCCCTCGTCAGAATCCCCCACAAAACCTGCTGGCGGCTAACCGGTCAGCGCAACGCTGCCGAATCACTATGTTTGACCCGGCCGAGCGAACAGCCGATCCCGATAACACAGAGTCCGCTGAAGACCAACAACGCCAAACGCATGCTGGCCAGAAAGTCGGCTTGGGTTTCCAGCGTGACTGGCTGCCCCTGCATCAGGTAGGAAAAGATCAGGGTGATGATCACCATGCTGGTCATCATCCCCAGGGTGCGTACGCTCGAATTCAGACCGGAAGCGATACCGAGGTAGCGCGGTTCGACACTGCTCATGATGATGTTGACGTTCGGTGAGGAGAAGAGTGCGAACCCGGCCCCCAGCAGTAATAACAGCAGAACCACCTTCAGCAATGACGAATCGGCCGATAGGGTCGCCGCAACCGCCAGCCCGACGGCGCAGAGGGTCATACCGCCGGTGGCGATCAGTCCGGCCGGTACTCGATCGGAGAGGCGACCGCAAAAGGGGGAGAAGAGCGCCTGCACCAGCGGCTGGACAATCAATACCGTGCCGGCCTGATGCGGCCCCATTCCCTTGACATATTGCAGGTAGAGACTCAAGAAGAAGGTGACGCCGAAGGTCGCGGCGTAATTGAACAGTGCGGCCAGATTGCTTAAGGCAAAGACCCGGTTATTGCGCAGCAGTTCGACATTGAGCAGCGGGTATTCGGTGCGGGATTCCAGCCAGAAAAACAGGCCGATGCCGAGATTCGACGCCAGCAGCAGCCCCCAGGCCCACCAGCCTTTACTCAGGTTGGAAGCACCCAGCAGCAACAGCAGGATGGATGGACCGTAAACCAGCAGGCCGCGCCAGTCGAACGGTTCACCGGCCGCTTCAGCCCACTCTTGGTGCATCTTCAGCCGGGTAATCAGCCAAGTCAGCAGCCCGAGCGGAATGACCAGATAAAAAATCGCTCGCCAGCCGAAGGCCGCGACCAGCATACCGCCGAAAAAGGGGCCGCAGGAGATTCCGGCATAGACACTGGCAACCGCAATCCCCAATGCTTTGCCCCGCTCGTTGGCTGGAAATACCGCAACGACGATGGCGAAGGTGGTCGCCATCACCATCGCTCCGCCCAGCCCCTGCAGAAAGCGCAGGCCGATCAGCATTTCGATCGAACCGACCTGGGAGATCAATCCGCCGACGGTGGTAAAGGCGAGGATTCCCCACTGGAAAATTTTTCGTCGACCGTGGATATCGCCGAAACGCCCCATTGCCAGCAGGAAGATCGACGCTGAGAGTACGTAGCTGGTTTCGACCAGCCCGAGCTGCATGGCGCTGGCGGAAAATTCACGCCCCATATCGGGCAGGGCGACTCCGACCGCCGACATCATGAACGGCATCAGAAAGTGTGCCATGCAGACGGCAAACAGAATCGCGCCGCGGGAGGAGGGTTGACTCATCTGCGCTTTTTACTCTTGCGCTCTTTCTTCTGCTGACCGGCCTTGAGCAGATCTCCCAGACTGCCGAACCCGGCGGCAGAGGTCGCCAGCGCATCACTATAACTGGTCTCCCCGGGCTCCTCCTCCTGACCGACCAGCGCCAGTGAAATGCGCCGCTCCTGCTGATCGATCTTTTCGATCAGCACCTGCAACGTCTGACCGACCTTGACGACATCCTGCGGGTGGCGGATCCGCTGACCTTCTCCCAATTTGGAGATATGCAGCAGCCCGTCGACCCCTTCTTCCAGCGTAACAAAGGCACCGAATTGAGCCAGTCGACTGACGGTGCCGCTGTGCTTGCCGCCCGCTTTATAGATCGTCCCGACCTTACTCCAGGGATCAGACAAGGTATCACGCAGGCTGAAGGAGAATTTGTTGTTCTCCCAGTCGATGCGCTTGATGGCGACCTCCAGCTCCTGCCCGTTGTGCAGGTAGTCGTTGATCTCCTCGATCCGACCGTAACTGATTTCGGATATCGGTAGCAGCCCTTCGATGCCGCCGATATCGACAAAGGCACCGAACTCACGAATATTGGTGACCGTGCCTTTGACCACCATCCCCTCTTTGAGGGTCTCGCGCAGACTTTCGCGCTGCAGGGCGCGCTCTTCATCCAGAATCGCCCGGTGGGAAACGACAATGTTGCGACCGCGCTCGCTGAACTGACTGATCTTGAACGACAGGCTCTGACCGATCAACTCCGCCGGTTCAACCTGGCGCAGGCCGGTCTGTGAAAATGGACAAAAAGCGCGGGTATTGCCCGGCAGCTTGACCTCAAAACCACCTTTGATCTCTTTTTCGATCGTCCCTTCGACTGGAATTCCGCTCTGATAGGCCTCTTCGAGCTGCTCGGTGCCGGAACCACTGCCGCCGATTTTGGTGGTGAAACGCAGCTCGCCGCCGTCACGGGAGAGGAAGTAGGCGCCGAGTTTATCACCGGCGGTAAACTGCAATTCACCCTCGGCATCCAGTAGTTCGCTGGTCAGCAGCAGCCCTTCACCCTTCTGGCCGACATCGAGAAAGCTCCATTCGGTACCGATCTGCAGGAGGGTCGCTTCGATCTTCTTGCCCCGCTCCAGCGGTTGCCCGACCTCGGTCAGGCTGGCCTCGAACAGTTCGGCAAAACCCTCCTCATCCTCATTCAGCTCTTCGTCGTCAAACCGGTCATTGCTCATACTGCTGTCCCTTTTGGTTGAATTAAATTGTGGAAAGTATAGAGCCTACCCGGTTTTCTCCGGCGAGTAAACCGAAGTAAATGATATTGTGCTTTTGTCGTCAGCTGCTATCGTTATCGGTAACTGCCTGAAATAGCTTGAGGGAGAGGAATGAAACCGGAAAACTGGGTAGAAAGCCTGAATTGTGCGATCGAGGGGATTCTCTGGGCGGTAAAGAGTGAGCGCCACCTGCGCTATCATTTTGTTGCCGCCCTTGCGGTCCTTTTGTTGGCGCTGTTTTTTCGCGTGACAGCGTTGGAATTTTTTCTGCTGGTGCTGGCGGCACTGTTGGTGATCTTCGCCGAACTGATCAACACTGCTATCGAGACGCTGGTCGATCTGGTCACCGACGAGTACCACGAGCTGGCCAAGCGAACCAAGGATATCGCCGCCGGGGCGGTCCTGGTGACCAGTATCGGCGCTGCGATCCTTGGCTATCTGGTGCTCTCCGGCTATCTCTTTACGCTGTTCGACAGCGAGCCGACCCTGGTCCGCGAACCGCAGGGCACGGTACCGATCGGCGCGCTGCTGGTGGTGGTCATCCTGGTGGTGCTGCTCAAGGCCCGCTACAATCGTGGTACGCCGTTGCATGGCGGTATGCCGAGCGGTCACTCGGCGATCGCCTTTTCGGTCGCTGTCTCGGTGATGTTTTCCGGCAGCGGCCTGCTGATCAGCATGATGGTGCTGCTGCTGGCGATTCTGGTCAGCCGCAGTCGCCTGCTGATGAAAATCCACAGCTCGAAAGAGGTCTGGTTCGGTGCGGTGCTCGGCTCAGCCGTCACCCTGCTGGTATTTTTGTGCTTTAATTGATGTGTCGTAAAAACACCGAAACAGCTGATATCCCACTTCAGTCTCTGGCAGAGCGGTATTAATAACAGATTCGGATATTTTCCGGGATCCAGCGGCAAGCATTCTGAAAACAGACGAGAGGTTAAAAAAATGGAGACGCTTGAAGCAATTAGAACCAGAAGAAGTGTTCGCAAATTTTCCGATCGACCGGTGACTGAAGAACAGCTCAACCAGGTGCTTGAAGCTGCCCGTCAAGCGCCCTCATGGGCCAACATGCAGTGCTGGCGCTTTGTTGTGATACAGAACCGGAAGGTCAGGGAACAGATCAGTGAACTGTCCTATGTTGATGAGTATTTCGCGCCCAAGGGTTACCAAGCCAACCCGGCACAGAAAGCCCTTGCTCAGGCGCCGGTGGTCATCGTCGCCTGCGCCGATCCGGAACGTTCGGGTGAATTGTGGGGACAGAATTACTACCTGGCCGATCTGGGAATCGCCACTCAGAATCTGATGCTGGCAGCACATGCGCAAGGGTTGGGTACGGTTTTCGTCGGTGTTTTTGATGAACCCCGACTACGCGAACTGCTCGGCATCCCCGCACAGATTCGCATCGTCGGCCTGTTTCCCCTTGGCTATCCACTGTCCGAACCGAAAGAGGGTCCGCCGCGGAAACCGCTCGAAAAAATTGTTTTCCGGGAAAAATGGTCAGAACAGTAAATAAGGGTCAGTCAGGCACAGGAAAGTCCATCCGGCAACCGGGTGGGCTTTCCCCTCTTTATCGGGGTTGCCTATCATTTTTAGATTTTCCCAAATTTTTGACTTTGCAAACAATGCGGAACTAAATCAAAGATGTCTAGGAAGGCATTGGGGCGGGGACATGTCAAAACTTACTACTTTTGCAATGTCGGTGGATAGTTCCGAAACTCGTTTTCAAAAGTAAAAGCTTGATTTTTGACAAGCCGAATTTGTCTTGCGAACACTGGTCATAGGATATGGGTATCAGCGCAAACAGCCTGAAAAGTTGTAACGCGTCATGCTGGCTTCATGTTCTTGGTGACAAAGGGGGATGTCATCGAGCGGACCAGCGCGCTGTAGTTCAGTTGGAAGACCACTTCTGTGCCGACAGAGAGGTTGTCGCCGTCTGATTCCACAATGAGGTGGTCACTGCTGGCCCCCATGACTTCGATTCCGGCAGGTGCTTGCAGGCCGCACGGGTCTGTATCTTGCCTTCCTATCGCCAGGATGGCTTGGGTGACCTGACCCCGGTCAGCAACGGTTGGTATCTCTCCGAACGCATTTTGGGCGATTTGGCCTGATGGCAGAGTTGGCTTGACCTTCGCTTCGATCACTTCAGCAATCAGCGCGATTGCATCGGTGTATAATCCGTCGAGCGGTTGCCGATGGAGGGTTTCGCAGCCGAGCAGGATTGCTTCACCCAAGCGCAGATCGTTGATCCGGCCAATCTCCGCACCACTGAGCGCCCACTGCAGGTTGGCAGAATTGCCACCCGATACGGTCTCTATCCTCAAGTCGAATGTTGTCTCGATCTGCTCCACAAGCTCGGTTAGCATTGCCATGTTTCGGGCGTCAGGTGCGACCCCGCTGCGGCAAGCGAGATTGGTGCCGATCCCTTTGAAGTCGATATGTGGCAGGCTGAGTGTCTCGCGGACGCAGTCCAACAGGTCATCAGGCATGATCCCTTCACGGAGATCTCCCAGTTCGACCATAAGCACAACCCCGTGGTTACATTCTGCCTGTTGTGCTTCTATCGAGAGCCTTCTGATAACCTCGATTTCAGTATTAAAGCTTAGGTTGGCATACCTGACAACCCGTTGCGCCTGACTCAGCATCGGTGAACGGATCAGTGTCATTGGTGCTGACTGCTGCCCAATACGCATTGATTCGATATTTTCGATGCGTGAGTCACCTAAGGCATTTACCCCAGCTCGCAGTAGCGTGGCGGCAATCTCAGCGGAACCGAGGGTTGCCTTCGTCACGCCGGTCACCGAGATACCACGCTTGCCTAAGCGCTCAACCAGAGTACGGGCGTTATGGCCGATTTTGTTGAGATCGATCTCCAGCCTCGGTGCGGCCATCATGCGTTAGCGGCCTGTTTTCCCTTGAGAAGAGGGAAGGCTGCAAACACCATTTCCACCAAACGCTCAGACGGACGGGTCAGCGCATCTGTGACCGGAATCTTGAGTTCCTGCTCGTAGCGGGTGATTGCCGCGCTCACCTCAGCGTCACTCATGTTCTCATGGTTGATCGTCAGGCCGATGATTTTGGTATCGGAAAAGGTCTCGATAAGATTGATTTCACTGGCTGGCGTCGGCATCGGCATTTTTTCAAAATCACAGCGCTCGCTACGCCGTGGCGCATGCTGTAACACAACGCCGTTAGGGCAACAGCCGCGGAGGATAAAAGACGTGGTGGAGAAGGCGGGATGACTCAGTGCGCCTTGTCCTTCGACAACGATGACATCGGGACTCTCGATTTCGAACGCCTTGACGACAGTCGCTTCCAGCTCGCCAGCGCAGAATTGTGAGGGTACCGCGTCGAGCGCAACCCCGTAGCGGCCCCCCTGCATCAACCCGGTCTGTCCGGTACCGATCATCACCGTTTTGATGCCCGCTTCATTGAGGGCGCTGGTGATTATGTTGGCGGTGGTGCGTTTGCCGATAGCGCAGTCAGTCCCGAGCACAGCGATAACCGGACAGGTGACTTCGGCGATCCGTCCGCTGAACATGTTCAGATCTTTCTTGTCGCGGGGTTTGCGGACGTCGATAATTTCCACTTTGCTGGCGAGACACGCGGCAGCAAAGACCGGGTCATCGTTGAGAAATTCATGCAGACCGTTGACGATGTTCATCCCGTGGCTCATCGCCTCAAGCATCAGACCACGCTCGTGCTTCGAGAGCATGCCGCTCGATGGAGCCATGCCGAAAATGAAGAAATCAGGGACAGAGCCAGCCTGTGCCAGTGAGTCAGCGAGATCGCGACAGATGGGAATCGCATTCGGCTTATTATCGAGGACCATACCAGTATCAAGGCCAGCTTTTTTACTGTCGATAACCGAAAGAATTTTATACTTCTCTGAGCGTCTGATCAGGCCATTGGCCGTTTTGCCGTCTATCTCACCAAAATTAGCTTCACAATAGACAATTGCGGTGGCAGCACGTGGCTGGACAGATGATCCGGGCAAGGTTGATTTGTTTTTGGCAGACTTGAGAGGTCTTTCAGGTGCGTTCAAAGACACGACGGACGGTGTGATAAACATAGCTACTCCTTTGAGTATAAAATCTCAGAGGAGGCGACGGGATCGTGCCGACCAGGATTGGCCGATTGTCAACGAGTAGTCCCAACTAAGGTTGGATGTTGTGGAAATAATTTCCCACTGGATGAGCTTAATGTGAAACTATACCACGATGCGCCATAAACTGTTGAGAAATATACGAAAATAGACAATCAAGGCAGCTAATCGTGAAACTGTCACATTGCATATGCTGCATGAAGCCAGTTTTGTGCGCCAAAGAGGAAAGGTAAAAGATCGCAATTCCCTGGATGGTATGTGATATATGATGAACTTCGCCGGGTCCTGATGAGTGACAAACGATTTTCGAAAACGTCAGTAGATTCCACTTAAGCTTTAATTTTCATTTGTTTTTTCTCTTTCCGATCAGGATTTCACCATGAGTTTCAATGTACTGACTGCTGAAATTTCCCATGAAACCAATTATTTCAGCCTGCACAAAACCGGCAAACAAGCCTTCATGGCTCGCTATGCTCTGCTGGGCGCGGCGGCTATCAAAGAGCGTGGTGCCGAGAATACAGAACTCGCCGGGTTCCTTGATGCCGGTCGTACGCATGACTGGCGAATCACCCATGCTCTTAGTGCCGCTGCCGGGCCGAGCGGTAAAGTCAGGCGCAAGGCGTTTGACTGGCTCTGTGAGCCGATCCTTGCCAACCTAGAAAAGCATCCCTTCGACGGACTGCTGCTCGGCCTACATGGTGCGATGGGGCTCGATTTTCGTGAAGATGGTGAAGGTGAATTGCTGCGGCGCATCCGCAGCCTGGTCGGCAACGAAATGCCGATAGCCATCACTCTTGATCCCCATGCAAATGTAAGCAGGCGGATGTGTGAATTGGCGGATATTATTGTTTCGTTCAAAACCTACCCGCACATCGATATGCGTGACATCGGTCGCCAGGCTGGAGATATTCTCCAAAGAACCATGGCCGGTGAAATCACGCCGCGCACCATCCGCGTCAGCCGACCCATGCTTGAAGAAGTCAATGGTGGCCGCACCGACATCGGCCCAATGATCGAGCGCATTGCCGCAGCGCGAACTTACGAGGAGCAGGCTGATGTCTTCGCTGTGAGCATCAATGCCGGGTTTGCCAGTGCCGATGTCAGGGAGGTTGGCCCAACGGTATTGGTGACCGGACAGGGGGATTTTGCGGCGCACACTGCTTTCGCCGAAACGATCGCTGATGATATTTGGGATCGCCGCTTTGAGGTGCTCAACGATTATCTCAGCGTTGACGAAACAGCAGAGATTGCCGCAACTTACGAGCCAGCCAAGGGGCCACTGGTGATTGCCGATTACGCAGATAATCCGGGCGCCGGCGGTTATGGTGATTCAACCGAGTTGCTGCGCGCATTGCTCGATGCGGGCGTGAGCAATGCCTGTTTTGCCCCCATGGTGGATGGCACGGCCGTACAGGCGCTGCAAACTGCGGTTGTTGGTCAACATATCAAAATAACCCTCGGTGGCAGGACCGACCCAGACTTTGGAGGTGGACCGCTTGCGGTGGAGGCTGAGCTTATCTCTCTCAGTGACGGGCATTTCATTGGCGATGGTCCAATGATCCACGGGCTCCACGGCAGCTTCGGTCCCAGTGCCGTCATCCGTGTCGGCGATATTGAGATATTGGTCGTCACTATCCCGCGACAAATCCTCGATTTACAACAATTCAAAGCCTTTGGTATTGACCCGCGGGGCAAAGATGTCGTGGCACTCAAATCGATGCAACACTTTCGTGCTGACTTCGAACCGATTGCAGGGGAAATAATCGTCTGTGACAGCGGCGCACTTTGCACCACACGTTACGACCGGCTGCCATATCGCAACGTGCCAAGGCCGATCTTCCCTTTAGACCCGTTATAACATTGAGTGCCACCGCTTCTGGCAGCTAGGACGCTACCGCTTTCGGGTTATTGTCACATCTTAGCACTCAGGCAGGCCGTTTTGGACCGTTTTGAGGCTCAAAAGTAGTGACAGGATATTTGAAATGGCCAGACCCGTTACATCGACCCACCTAACCACCTGAAATCATTTCTCTCTGGACAGGATCTTCGCAAAAATCCTGTCATAAGGGAGTGGGTTTTCTGGTCGCCCTGGTTCCGGACATTTGGAAATACGGAATATCCCGTCATAAAGCAGCGACTTTTGAAAAGTTCTGTCAAAATGCATTCTGCATAGATCCAAAGGGTTTTTGAGGAGTGGGCGGACGGTCCAGCAAATCACGATTTCCAGAATAAAGAGACACCAACCGGATCTTCCGAGTTTGGCCGTTCCTGAGAGTTGTTCTGCAACGCTGGGGGAAGGTTAACCCTTTTGCAGCTACCCGGGCATTGGGTCTACATTGCCGGCGGAATCAGCTCTGAGTTCTCTGTCCGGGTCAACATGGCCGGTTCGACCAGTTTGGGGGCGATGTCGACAAGTTTTCGCTCACCAAACGGGATTTTCTGCTGCAATCCGGCCAGGCTGAAACGGCTTGCGGCGTTCCACAGCATCCAGCCGTTGCTGCCGTTGGCGTCACTGGCATTGATCTGCGCCTGGATTTCTTCGGCTTTGAAGCTGCGCTTGTCAAAGGCATAATCGCGAAACGCCTGCAACCAAGGGCGGAAACGGATCGGTGCTATGCCGCCGAGTTCCTGTGCCACTTGCAATGACCGAGCGATCACCTGATAGGGGGTATCCAGCGGTCTGCTGTAACCGGGAATCCCTTGGGGAAAGCCAGAGGGGTAAAGCATCGGCGACAGATAATCGACCCGCTCGGCCAAGTCGACCAATCGTTGGCCGATTTTGCCGTCTTTAGGTTTCCAGCAAATATAGCCGAAAATATTTGCCGAGATGAAGGTCGGATAGGGGGCTAAGCGCTGTTTGGCCTGCTCAAGAAAGCTGTTGATTGCTGTCACCCGACTGAGATCGTCGGTCGGCTGCGAGAAAACCAGATCCGATTTCGAGGGAAAACGGATGTAGTCGAACTGCACTTCATCAAAACCGAGCTGGGCCGCCTCTTCAGCAACCGCCAGATTATAATCGCGTACCTGCTGGTTGAATGGATCGCTCCAGCGCAATTTTTCCCGATCCTGCCAGAGCGTACCCTCCCGGGTGTGGGCGGCTAGCTCCGGCCGATGCTTCGCCAGCAGATCATCCTTGAACACCACGATGCGGCCGATGGTATAAATCCCCCTGCTCTTCAGTCTGGCCAGATATTCTGGCAGATCCTTGAGCGGCCGTACTCGCTGCGCGCCGATCTCTCTGGCCAGGGGGATCTTGCTGCGATAGGCGAGATGACCACGAGAAGATTTGATATCGATGACCAGCGCGTTGGCTTCGGTCTGATCGAGTAACTGTTCGAACTGACTCCGTTTCAAGCGGCTGTCGGCAGCCCAGAATGACAGGTAGAGGGCTTTGGGGGAGAACGCCTGCAGCTTGATCTGTCGGCTTGCCGCAGCGGTGATTTCTAGCGGCCGATAGCCGGGAGCTTTAACGATCAATGGCGCAGTGCTGCCGGTCAGTTCAAAGCGGCCTGCGGCATCGCTGAAAACCTGCCTGTTCGCAGTCCACAGCGAAACATTCTCCAGCACTTGACCGGTCTCGGCATCTTGCACCGAACCGGACAATAGCTTCTCCTCAGCCTTGGCGGACAGGGGACTGAAAAGCAGGATGACGGCAAGCAGAGTCGAGCAGCCGATTTTCATAGGCCTCTCCTTTGCGATTGTGAGAGAAACGGCCCACCTTAACGAATGTAGAACATAGGAAATCAAACAAGGATTGGTTTTTTGCCGACAAGGCGGTCGGCTATGACTACTTGTCGGCAGAAGCGGGGTTTTTCTTTAGAGGTTTTTCATTTTCTGGTTTTTTGCGCTGGGGGAGGAGGCAAAAGAAACAGCCTCGCCGGACGACAAGGCTGCAATGTACAGGAAATGATCCAACGGAAGGTTAGTGAAGTTTCTCGCGCAGCTTGGCCAGGATCTGTTTGCGATCCTTGAGAAACTCCCGGTAATCGTGGGAATCGGTATGGGAAATTTCATCGCCCAGCCTGCTGAGGCTCGATTCCAGGGTATCCGCCAAAACTTTTTCTTCTACCTCATTCAACTCCAGCTGCATCATTTTGACCCCCTTTCGTCAGTTGCCGTACCACCTGATTCTAGTTTATCGCGAATCGGCTTCGGCACAACAGCCCCTCAGGCGACGAGCAAGCGCCGGGCCGTAGTCACCAACTGCTGCGAAAACCGCCGCAAGGGGGTTGAGTCCAGATTCCAGCAGTGCCAATAAAGTTCAATCGGGAATTCCCGGCCCGGTATCAGTTCGCTCAGTTCGTTATTCTGCCGCTGAGTTGCGCTTTGCCAGTCAGGCACCATCCCGTAGGCATCGCCGTTGGTAATTATTTGCAGAAATTGTTCTGGAGCAGGGATATAGTGGGCCGGCCAGCGGCGCGGAAAGCTGCCGATGGCCTGTGCAAAAAAGTGCTGCTGCAATCGGTCCTGGTGATTAAAGATGACTGCCGGAGCAGACTCCGCAGCAGCAAGCTGAAGCCCATCCGGGAACCAGCGAGCGATAAAGTCGGGCGTCGCCAGCAAGCGATAATTCATCCGGCCGAGAATTTCTACCCGACAGCCCTGCATGGCAGTCGCTTCGGTACTGATGCAACCGACCACCTCTCCCTCGCGCAGATATCTGTGGGTCTGTTCCTGATCATCGATCCGCAAATCGATCAGCAGTTCGGCACCCCCCAGCAGCGGCTGGATCGCATTTAAAAACCAGCTGGCCAAGCTGTCGGCATTAATGCCGATCGCCAGTGTCGTCGACCCCGCTTTCGACTCGCTGCTCAACTCGGTCGCCAGCCCCTCTTCCAGCAGTTTGACCTGTTGGTAATGTTTCAGCAGGCTGCGCCCGGCAGTGGTTGGTTGCGGCGGGGTTGTTCGCGACAGCAGAATCTGGCCACTGCCTTCCTCAAGGTGCCGAATCCGCTGCGAAACCGCCGACTGGGTAATACAGAGCACTCGTGCGGCGCGCTCAAAACCACCACATTCAATCACCTTGGCCAACGCTTCAATCAGTTTGTAATCAAGCATGGACTTATATTAGACATTCTAATGACTTTGTAAAAGAAGTAATTTTACTTTTGATAGCGCGGGCATTACTTTGCTCGGGAAGGTTTCATTCCAAGAGGAGTTTCAATGTTGGCATTTTTTCAGGGGATCGGTGTTGGTGGAGGACTGATTATCGCTATCGGTGCGCAGAATGCCTTCGTATTGTCGCAGGGGGTGCGGCGTAATTTTCCACTGCAGACCGCGTTGGTCTGCAGCCTTTGTGATGCCAGTCTGATTCTGATCGGGATCAGTGGCGTCGGTGCTCTGGTCGCCGGTAATCCGCTGTTGTGTCAACTGGCCAGCTGGCTCGGAGCGCTGTTTCTGCTCTGCTACGGCGCCCGCTCGTTTCGCTTGGCACTCAAAGGCAGTACTCTCGAAGCGGCGGCCGCCATCATTCCGTCGCGCCGCAAACTGCTGCTGGCAACCCTGGCGCTGACCTTCCTCAATCCGCATGTTTACCTTGATACCGTGGTTCTTATCGGTGGCATCAGTGGCCAACTGGCTCAGTCCGAGCGCTACCTGTTCGGAGCTGGAGCCATCACGGCCTCGATCCTCTGGTTTTTCAGCTTAAGCCTCGGTGCAGGATTTCTTGCACCGCTGTTTCGCAAGCCCGCAGCATGGCGCTGCCTCGATCTCTTTGTTGCGCTGACCATGTGGGGAATCGCCCTGACGCTGCTCTGGCCGGAGTTGCAGCGGTTCTTCTGAGCCCGACGTCTATTTCAACAGATATTTCCCCACCCAGTTTTTCGAGAACTGATAGGCGGTACGGCCGCAACGCTTGCTCTTCTCGTGGGTCCACTTGATGGCGGCCAGCTCCAGTTCTTTACTCCAGGGGATCTCGCGGTTGAGCTGTTTGCTCCAGCGGTCGATGCACAGTTTTACCGCTTCCAGGTAGCGATCCTGAGAGAAAACGTGGAAGGGCACCCAGAGACCGAAGCGGTCGGAGAGGGAGCTTTTCTCCTCCTGAATTTCGCTCTGTTGTAGTTCGCCCTTGACGTATTTACCGCCGAGGTGATCGCCTTCGTATTCGGGGAGCAAGTAGCGGCGGTTGGAGGTTACATAGATCAGCACGTTCTCGGGGGCCGAGTAGACCGAGCCGTCCAGCGCGCTTTTGAGCATCTTGTAGGACAGCTCGCCCATCTCAAAGGTCAGGTCATCACAGAGCATGATGAAGCGGTAGGGCAGATCTTCGACCGCAGTGAAAATCTCCGAAATATAGATCAGATCCTCTTTTTCCACCTGGATGACGCGCAAGCCCTGGTCACCGTACTCGTTGAGCAGCGCTTTGACGATCGATGATTTTCCGGTGCCGCGCGAACCCCAGAGAAGAGAGTTGTTGGCCGGCAGCCCCTGCAGAAACTGGCGGGTGTTGTTGATCATGATCTCTTTCTGCTTGTCGACGCCGAGCAGTTCCTCCAGCCGGGTGGTGTCGGTCACTTTGACCGGTTCGAGGCAGCCGGAGAAGGAGTGGCGACGCCAGTTGGCGGCATGGCAGGTCGCCCAGTCGATCGGTTTGGTCGCTTTCGGCAGCAGCATTTCGACAGAACTCAGCACCCGCTCTAGCTGAGCGACGACTTCAGGCTTCAGATTCATCATGACAAACTCGCTTTCCGTAAAAATCCAGACCGGACAGGTTGTATCTGACAGGGAACGACGGCAAAAAGGGGTGTTTCGCGGGGTAGGAACCTGCCGAGACGTATCGAGATTAATTTTATAAGCCGTCTGTATACGTCAAGCCGGGCGGTACTGTCAAATTCAAAGGCGGAGCGACAGTGGTCGTCGCCCGGCCGAAAAAAGGCAAAAAAAAGGGGAACCCTGCTGATTCCCCGAGAGTGGATGTAGGAGGCCACATCCATAAAATGTTGAACGACCAGCTGCCGCTGAGCAGAGCAGCAACCGGTCTTTGAATCAGTTTTTCAGCTTCAGAGCCAGGTAGCGGCTGGCATCACCCTGCCGTACCAGCAGCAGCAGCGATTTCTTGTTACTCTCCTTGACCAGTTGCTTTACCTGTTCCGGCGTGCTCACCGATTTGCGGTTGATCTCTTCGATCAGGTCGCCCTGCTTGATTCCGGCCCGCGCTGCCAGGGAGTCGGCCTCGACAGCGGTGACCAGAACCCCTTGTGCGTCACCGTAGCCGAAGCGCTCCGCCAGTTCCGGGGTCAGTTTTTGCAAACTCATGCCCAGTTTCGGGACTTTGCTGCTTTCAACCGATGCTCCCTTGCCGGCGGTTTCCATCGCGCCGATCTTTACTTTGATGGTCTGCTCTTTGCCTTTGTGCAGGATCGTCAGCTTAATCTTGGTGCCGGGGCGGGTCAGCGAGATCCGGTTGCGAAAGTTGGCAACCTTATTTACCGGCTCGCCGTTCAGCTCAGTGATGACATCGCCTTGCTGCAGGCCAGCTGCCGCTGCCGGGGAATCCTCGATCACTTGCGCGACCAGAATCCCCTTGCTTTGGTCAAGGTCGAACGATTCGGCCAGCTCCCGGGTCAGATCCTGGATATAGACACCCAACCGCCCGCGGGTTACAGAGCCGTGCTCCACCAGTTGCTCGCGGATGGTTTTGATCATATTGACCGGGATCGCAAAGCCGATCCCCATGTAGCCGCCGCTACGGCTGAAAATGGCGGTGTTCATGCCGATTACCTCGGCATCGAGGTTGATCAGCGGACCCCCCGAGTTGCCGGGATTGATCGCTGCATCGGTCTGGATAAAGTTCTCGTAATCGTTCAGACCCATCCCGCTGCGCCCTTTGGCGCTGACGATTCCTGCAGTCAGGGTGTGTGACAGGCCGAAGGGGTTGCCGAAGGCCAGCACCCAGTCACCGACTTCAAGCCGATCAGAATCGCCCAGCTTCAGGAGCGGGAGTTTTTCGTCCGCATCTATTTTGATGATCGCGATATCGGTCGGCGGATCGGTGCCGACGATTTCGGCACTGAACTCACGTCCGTCAAGCAGCTGCACCGTCACCTTGTCGGCATCACCGACCACATGGTTGTTGGTCATGATGTAACCATCGGTCGAGATGATAAAGCCTGAACCCTGGCCGCTGGAGCGCCGTTTAGGCGCCTTTTGTGGTTGCTGTTGTTGGGGTGGTTGACCGAAGAAGCGGCGGAAAAATTCATCGCCGAAGGGGTTGTTGCCGAAGGGGTTGTTGCCGAAGGGGTTGTTGCCGAAGGGGTTGGCACGGCCCTGCTGCTCGACCGATTTTTCTACCTGGATAAAGACCACCGCCGGAGAAACCTGTTTGGCGACGCTGCGGAAGGCTCTGCCGGTTTCACGCAGACTTTCCAGCCCGGCGTCCTGGGCGCTGGCTGCGGAGAGAAATCCTGTCGTAATCAGCAGAAACAGGGTGAATACGGAGAGTAGTGTTTTGTGGATGTTCATGATTCAACTCCTGAAATAGTCGCCTGGTCGTTGTTTGGGAGCCAGGTTTTCTGCACCAGTCTGATCAGCTCGTCGAGATCGAATGGCTTATCGATGATCGCCGTCGCGCCCAGCCGTTTTGCATCTTCATGGGTCTGCAGATCGCCGAAGGCGGTCATGCAGATAAAGGGTGGGTGCGGCAGGTCATACAGGAACTCAAGTACTTCCAGTCCAGTGAGAGCCGGCATCCGCAGGTCACTGATAATCAGATCATAATCCCCGGGCCGGTGGAGGTGTTCCAGCAGGTCAAGACCGTTATCACAGCTGGTAACCCGGTAACCGGCTCTCGCCAGACTGAAATTCAACAGCTCGCGCAGATCAAAATCATCTTCTGCAAGCAGAATATGGGGTTGTGTTTCAAGGCAGATGGCTTCCATCCGACAGCTCCAGGTTAATGGTTATGATAGCTGACTATCGCAACCAGTATGCCAAGTCGAAACTGTTTTAAAACGGTAACTTAGATCGAGTAGGGGGTGGGGCATTGCGCCCCGCCGGGGCAAAATGCCCCGTTTCAGGGAGGCTGTGCTCAATGTTCCTTCAGCTTGCGATAAAGCGTCTTCCGGTCAACACCCAGCAGCCGGGCGGCTAAGGTCCGGTTGCCCTCCAGCTGCTCCAGAACCTGATGAATGTAGCGGCGTTCCATCTCCTCAAGGGGCAGGATGGTCCCCGGTTCGACCAGACCGGTCGGCAGCGGCGTCTCGCCGTTGGGATGGCGAATCTGTTCCGGCAGATCTTCCAGGGTGATCAGATCGTGACAGGAGAGCGCCAAGGCGCGCTCGATGACATTGCGCAGTTCGCGGATGTTCCCCGGCCACGTATAGGCGAGCAGACAGGCGGCGGCCGGTTGCGCCAGACCGCTGATCGATTTTCCGAACCGTTTGCCGAGCTGCTCGATGAAGGTCTGGGCCAGCAACAGGATGTCATTGCCGCGGGCTCGCAGCGGCGGCAGGTCCAGCTGGATGACGTTGAGCCGGTAGTAGAGATCGCTGCGAAAACTGCCGCTGTTGACGGCGGCGTTCAGGTCACGATGGCTGGCGGCCAGGACGCGAACATCGCAGGCGATTTCGTTGCTGCTCCCGAGCGGGCGGACTTTATGGTCCTCCAGGACCCGCAGCAGTTTTGGTTGCAGTGCCAGCGGCAGTTCGGCGATCTCATCGAGCAGCAGGGTGCCGCCGGAAGCTTCAACAAACAGTCCGTTACGGTTTTCCCGGGCGTCGGTAAAGGCCCCGCGGACGTGACCGAACAGCTCGCTTTCCAACAGGTTTCCCGGCAGTGCCGCACAGTTGATCGCCACAAAGGGGCCTTCACGACGACTGCTCTGTTGGTGCAGGGCGCGGGCGACCAACTCCTTGCCGGTGCCGCTTTCGCCGCTGATCAGTACCGAAGTATCCAGGTCGGCGATCCGCCCGATCTGCTGTTTGATCTGCTGCAGTGCGGTACTTTCACCGAGCATCTCATCGTCCGGTTGCTGGCGCCGGACCTGTGCCTTGAGCAGCCGGACCTTTTCCTGCAAGTGCCGATGCTGCAGGGCGCGACCCAAAGTGATATTGAGCAGGTCAAGATCGACCGGTTTGGTGACAAAATCGTAGGCCCCGGCGCGCAGGGCGGCGATCGCAGTTTCCAGACTGCCGAAGGCGGTCATGATCACCACCGGCAGGTCGGGACGATTGCCGTGCAGTTCGGCGCAGAAATCGATCCCGCTGCTGCCCGGCATATTCAGGTCGGTCAACACCAGATCGACCTCCTGCTGATGCAGCAGCTCACGTGCCGGGTTGACCGCGCGGGCGCTCCAGACCTGATGGCCGCGGCGGCTCAGATCCTCCTCCAGCAGTTCGCACAGGGCTTGATCATCATCGACAACCAGAATTCGCCCAGTCTGTTGTGTGCTGCTCATGAGTGAACTCCATTCTCGATTTCCGGCAGATAAACGCTGAAGCAACTGCCCTGATTCGGTGTGCTGTCAACCTCAATCCAGCCGCCATGTTCTTCGATAATCCCGTAGGTGATCGACAGCCCGAGGCCGGTGCCCTGGCCGATCTCCTTGGTGGTGAAGAAGGGATCGAAGATATGCTGCAGGTCTTCCGGCTCGATTCCGCGTCCCTGATCGCGGACCTGTAATTGCAGCCAGCGACCCGTTGACGCTTCGATCGTTTCGGGGATCTGGATCGCTTCGACCGCTGCGCAGGACAGCTCCAGGTTGCCGCCGTCCGGCATCGCCTGGATACCGTTAAGGCTCAGGTTGAGCAGCACCTGCTGCAACTGTCCGGGATCGGCACTGACCTGCAGCGGTCGATTACTGTCCTGCAGTTGCAACTCAATCTGTTGGGTGTGGATCAAGGGTTCGATCAGCGGCACCACGGCACGCAGGACACTGTTCAGGTCGACCGGTTGTTTACGGGCTTTGCCGCGGCGGGCAAAGCTGAGCAGTTGTTGCATGATGCCGGTCATCCGCTCAGCCTGCTCACCGATGATTTTTGCCGAACGTTTGGTATCTTCTGCGGACAGATCGGCGCTGCCGATCAACTTGGCGCGGCCGGCGATGACGTTAAGCGGGGTGCCCAGCTCGTGGGCCATCCCGGCCGATAAGCGCCCCAAAGTGGCCAGTCGTTCGGTGTGGCGTAGCTTTTCCAGGGTATCGATTCTTTCCTGACTGGCCAGTTCTTCCGCCTGCCGTGCATCGGCCAGCTGACCGCGCATCCGTTCGATGGTGCCGGCCAGTTCGGCTAATTCACCGCTGCCGGGGATGTCGAGGCTGGTACTGAAATCGCCGCTGCCGATCCGTTCTGCCTGGGCGCGCAATCGCCGCATCGGCCGGTTGATCCAGAAACTGCCGAGCACGGTCATCAGCAACAGGCTCGAAACCACCATGCCGCTGACCACCCAAGCGGAACGCCGCAGACTCTCCTCGACATAATCGTGCATTTCGTCCATCGATTCAGAGAGTTCGATCGCGCCGACCCGCTGCCCACCATCGATCAACAGCGGCAGATAGGTGAGCAGGTAGTCGTGGCCGTCAGGAGAACCGGCCAGCAGCGCCAGCGTTTCTTCATTGTCCAGGGCGGTTAACCGTTCTGCGGAAACTCGCGGTTGGTAAATTTGTGGTGCGTCGTCATCAACCCAGATCCAGCGTACCAGAATCTCCGGGTGCACCTTATTAACCCGTTGCAGAAAATTGATCGCCGCCTGCTCACCGCGCTCCGACCAGATTTCAATCACCATAACCCGCAGGCTTTCCCCCAGATATCTGGCTTCACGGCTGAGGTTTTTTTTCAGCTGTTCCCGCTCGCGCTGAATCGACAGGTAGCTGTAAGCGGAAAAAATCAGCGCTACACCGAGCAGAACGGCAATGGTAATTTTCAAGGTCAGACGCATGATGGTTGATCCGCGGCAGAGAAGGCAGGCAATGAATTAATCGCCCCTATCCTGCGTTGCCGTTACCGCGTTGTCAAGCTGCAGGACGAGATCGGGCCGGCCAGTTGAAGAGTGCCAGGCCGCTGAAGATAAACAGCATCCCGACCAGATGATAATCCTGAAATTGTTCGCCGAGAAAGATCACCGCCATCAGCGCAGCAAACAGCGGGATCAGATTGATGAACAACCCGGCACGGTTGGCACCGATCTGTTCGATGCCGCGGTTCCAACAAAGGTAGGCAACGATCGACGGGAACAAGCCGACATAGCCGAGAGCAAGGAGCACCGGTCGATTGAGGACCAGCGGGGCACTCTGTCCCAGTTCCCAGAGGTAGAGCGGCAGCAGGGCGAGCACGCCCACGCTGAAGGTGCTGGTGAGAAAACTCAGCGGGTGGATCGGCGGCCGCTTGCGCAGCAGAACCGTATAGAGCCCGTAGAAAAAAACCGCCAGCAGCATGAGCAGATCGCCCTCGACAAAGCTGAGTTGTTGCAGCCGTTGCCAGTCGCCGCGCATGACAATATAGGCCGCGCCGAGAATGCAGAGCAGCACCGCAACCAGTTGCAGGCGACTGACCTTTTCGTGGAACAGGACAAAGCTGATCAGGACGATCAGCGCCGGTGTTACTGATTGGGTCAGGGTGATATTGAGCGCGGTGGTGCTGTGAGCAGCGGTGTAGAGCAGGGTATTGAAAAAGGCGATACCGAGCAGGCCGAGCAGAAGGATCGATTTCCAGCCGGATTTGATCTGCGGCCAGTCGCGGCGGGTCTGGCGCCAGGTAAATGGCAGAAGGACGGCGAGGGCGATGCTCCAACGCCAGAACGACAGAGCGATCGGTGGAATCAGTTCGGCGATGCCGCGGGCCAGGACTGAATTCCCGGCCCAGAACAGGGGTGGCAGCAGTAAAAGAAGGTAGATTCCGCGAGAATGATGGCTCATGGTTTGCCGCAATTATCGCTAAGGCGACTCAGCAGGACCGGCACCGCGGTTTCTACCCGCAGGATCCGCTCGCCAAGGCTGACCGGGGTAAAATCACAGTCCTGCAGCTTTTCCACTTCGTAGGGGATGAAGCCGCCTTCCGGGCCGATCGCCAGGGTGGTCGGTCGGTTGCTGCCGAACGGACAAGCGCTGGCGGCGGGCGGGTGAGCAACATAGGCAGCGGTTCCGGCGGTAAGTTGCGGCAGTTCATCTTCAACGAACGGTTTGAAACGTTGCCGCAGATAAATCTGTGGCAGAATTGTGTCGCGGGCCTGCTCCAGGCCGAGTAGCAGTTGCTCCTGTAACTTTTCTGTTTGCAGCAGCGGACTGCCCCAGAAGCTCTTCTCAACCCGGTAACTGTTGATCAGGTAGATCTGCTTGACGCCGAGGGAGGCGACCGCTTGCAGCACTCGCTTGAGCATCTTCGGGCGCGGCAGCGCCAGCAGCAGGGTGATCGGCAGGGGCGGCGGCGGTTGCCGATCGAGGTGGATCTCCAGTTCCAGTTTTTCGCGATCCAGGGCGAGGACTTTTCCCGTGCCGATTAAGCCACCCAGCTTGCCGACCCGCAGCTGGTCGCCGATGGCGGCGCGATGCGTCGAAACAACATGCTCCAGGCGCCTGCCGCGCAACCATACCCGGCTGTCAGCAATAAAATCATCGCTGTGCAATAGAATCAGATTCATCTGTGGATTCCGCCGGATCAGAGCTGTAGGCGGGGGGTGAGCGGTTCTTCTTGTAATTCAATCATCAGCCGTTCTCCTTATTGATTTGCCAGGGTCGGTTTGACTATAGCAACCCCACCAGAGAATGCGGAAAAAAAACCTTATGCTAAGCTTTGATTTTCAGTTACGATTTTCAAACCGTTACCGCACCTTTGGAGGCGAGCGATGCTGACACCCCGGCAGATCGAGTTTGCGGCTGAAAACCTGAAAGGCACGATCCGCAGGACGGAACTGATCCATTCCCCCTATTTCTCCGAGCATCTCGGCGCGCCGCTCTATTTTAAATGTGAAAATCTGCAGTACACCGGCTCGTTCAAGGTGCGTGGCGCCTATCATTTTCTTTCTCAGCAGTCACCGCAACGCTTGGCCGCCGGAGTGATTACCGCCTCGGCCGGCAATCATGCCCAGGGGCTGGCCAGTGCTGCCGCCCTGCTCGACTGCCCCTGTCGGGTGGTCATGCCGGTCGGTACACCGCTGGCCAAAGAGCTGGCGACGATCGAATATGGCGCCGAGGTTGAGCTGTACGGCAACAGCTTCGATGAAGCCGTCGACCGGGCCAGACAGTTGGCCGAGAGTGAAGAATTGCTCTACGTTCCCGCCTTTGATGACGAACTGATTATGGCCGGGCAGGGGAGCATCGGTCTGGAAATCCTTGCCGATCTGCCCGAGTTGCAGACCCTGATCGTACCGATCGGCGGCGGCGGACTGATCGCCGGGATCGCCACAGCAGTCAAAGCCGAAAAACCGGCGGTGAGAATTATCGGTGTTGAAGCCGCCTGCATCGCCAGCGCCCAATTGGCACGACGTAATGGGGGACCGGTCATGGTAGCGAGCCGCTGCCATTCGCTGGCCGACGGTATCGCCGTCAAGCAGGTCGGCGAGTTGACCTTTCCGATTATCGAAGCGCTGGTCGACGAGATTATCAGTGTCGAAGAAGAAGCGATCGCCATGGCGATCGTCAGTCTGATGGAAAAGAGCAAGCTGGTGGTCGAAGGGGCGGGCGCAGTCGGCTTGGCGGCGCTGCTCTATGGAATGAAACCGATTCACCAGGGGCATACCGTCTGTCTGCTCTCCGGCGGCAATCTGGATGTGCAGACCATGTCACGGGTGGTTGAGCGGGGCATGCTGGCCGAAGGGCGCTATCTCAAGTTACGCCTGGAGATGATCGACATGCCGGGAGCGCTGGCCAAATTGACCGGAGTGCTCAGCCAGATCGGCGCGAACATCTTTCAGGTCAATCACGACCGGCATAAATCGTCGTGGCCGCTCGGCGAGGCAGAAGTAATCCTGGAGCTGGAAACCCGTGGCCCCGGACATATTCAGAAAATTCTATTGGTTCTGGAGGAGGAGGGCTACCGGCCGGAGGTGTTGCGCTGAGGTGAATAATGCGGTGAAACCTGCTGACAATGCACGGGACCTCTGAAGAGAATCTTCTTGACTAATCAATCGTTCTCCACAAAGATAACCATATTCGTCATTAATATGGAGAATACCATGCGCTTGATTACTCTGTTCTGTCTGTTGTTGCTGTTGCCCATTGCCGCCCTGGCTGGTTCGCCGAACCTGCTGTTCGATCAAAGCCATCGCCAAGCCTTTCTGGCCGAAGACTCTGGCCCCCTACAGCTGAGTGAACTGGCTGCAACCTTTCAACGTCAAAACATCAACGTTGCGGTATCCACAGACCAGTTGACCCGCAGCTCACTGGCAAATTTTGCTGCTTTGGTTATTTCGGGGGCATTTGCCCCACACAGTGAAGCAGAAATTGATGCGATCCTCGAATTCTTGAATCGAGGCGGAAAACTGGCGGTGATGGTGCATATCGGTCAACCGCTGCTGCCGCTGTTGCACAAACTGGGCGTCGATGTCGGCAACAGAGTCATTAACGAAAAGCAGAACCAGCTGAACGGTAAAAACATCGACTTTACCGTCACCAGTTTCAAGCCACATCCACTGACCAAAGATTTGCAGCAGTTCTCCATTTACGGTGGCTGGCCGCTGCAGGTTTTTGAACAGCAGGGGCAAGTGCTTGCCACGAGCAGCCCAGATTCCTGGGTCGATATGAATCAGGATCAGCAGTTGTCCACAGGTGATCTGATCAACCCTTTCGCGGTGATGATCTCCGGTGATTACGGCCGCGGCAGCTTTGTCGTTTTTGCCGATGACGCTATCTTCCAGAATAAGTTTCTGCATGGAGGAAATAAGGCGTTGGCAGAAAACCTCGCTCGCTGGCTGGCGACGGTTCTGGAACCTCAAGTAGAAATCTGATATTCCAGCTTCCTTTAAATCCACAGGTGCCTTCTGAAAATTCGGACAGGTTGACCGGGGGCCTGATAAGGGTTAGAAGTTTTAATCTACTTTTTTCGCTTATCACGTACATAAAGGACTTTTGAGTTGGTGGTACCCCCATGCCTTTCTTCTATGTCAAAAAGGTTTGTTGCAGACACCAACTCGCCAAGCTTTCCATACCCGTAGTTGCGTGGGTCAAACTCAGGGGCTTGTTTCGCAATATTGCTGCCAACAGACCCAAGATGGGCCCAACCACTTTCATCGGAGGACGACTGCACGGCATTACGCAATAGGCTGACTAACTTTGTGTCTTGCTTTAACTCATTACTGGATTTTTTGACAATCG
>JAJRQI010000011.1 GCA_024280335.1 Deltaproteobacteria bacterium | reverse complement strand
GTAACTATTCAGCACGCCCGAATTTGGTGCTCTGGCAAGGCGCGAGCAGCGCAGAAGCGGAGCATACATGGTTATGTGAGCATTTGAGCAGCACAGCAACGCCGCCAGAGGGCCGAAGGCGGGATGGGCTGAATAGATTACAGGTATTTTTCATCCGTAGAAGGCACTGTTTAGCACAGTTCCGTATTTCAAAACAAGTCAGTCGGCGGACCGCTGTCTTTCAACCAAACCTAACAAGAGACCGGTGCAGACAAACCAGATTCGCAATAACAACATTGCCAGGAAATTTCCCAGTCGATTATCGGTCAGCAGATCAAAAATCGGTTCAAACCATTGCGTCAAGACCGGCTGCCCCTTCCCGACCGGAATCCCTTTTCGAAATGCTCGACGGGCATCAATGGCAAAACTGAGCTGCCAGGCGTGATTACGCACGTAACTGCCGCTGTGGCGCCAGATCCGCCGCCGATCCCGCCAGTTGAGTTCCGCAAACAGACGGCGAATCAAGCGAAAAAAGGGGCGCAGCAGCAGCTTGTCGGTTTTGGCTTGCTGCCGATAGACATCTGGGGCCGCAGAAAAGAAGTGGTTCCAGCCGATCTGCCGAAAGCACATGATCAGTGCACCGAGCAACTGGCGTTGCCAGAGGCCTTCAACCTCGAACCGACGTGCCGACGTACTGAGCTCCGCCGGCAGCAGCTGCCACTGGCCGACAAGTCTGAGCCGTTCGGCAAAGTCGGTATCTTCCATCACCGGCAGATCTTCCTGAAAACAGCCAAGCTGCTGGAAGAATTCGCGCTGCAGCAGAAAACCCTGATCGCCATGGATGGTCTCCGGACGACCGAGCCGGGCCTTCCATTCATAATAGTAATAACCCACCGAGGGCACACTGTCGCTGCGCCTGAAGTTCAGGGCAAAATGCCCGGCCAACAGTTTACTGGCTGACCGCTGCAGGAAATCGAGTCCTTTTTTGAGCGCCAGAGGATCGGCAAAACGGCTGTCAACATGCAGAAACAGCAGCCATTCACCAGCGGCCTGTTCGGCAGCCAGATTCAACTGTCGGCCACGGCCCGGCGGCGACTGCAACAAACGAACCGGCAGCGGCCCCTCCTGTTGCTGAAGCCACTCAAAACTGCCGTCAGTCGAACCGCCGTCGCAAATCAGCAATTCAAACCCGATTTCAGCTTGCCGCGCCAGGTCGGCCAGCAGCTCGGGCAATTGCTGCCGCTCATTGAGGACGGGGACAATGATACTGATTTTTACTGTTTTCAGGTCGACAGTATTCATAATAATCTGTGAAAAACGGCTTCACTTCGGGAAAGCCTGTGATATAAATAATGCCTGTTTCAGTTCACGGACCGTTCCGGCACTTACGCTTGGACGATAACTTTTTACACCAGACATAGCAAGGGGTTGAAGATGAGTGAAATCATTGACATCTACGCTCGTGAAATTCTCGATTCACGCGGCAATCCGACGGTTGAAGTCGAAGTGGCTCTGGAGACCGGCGTAATCGGTCGGGCCGCAGTCCCCAGTGGCGCCTCGACCGGCGAACGTGAAGCGCTGGAACTGCGTGACGGCGACATGGCTCGCTATCTCGGCAAAGGTGTTTTAAAAGCGGTTGAACATGTCAACGAAGTGATCGCCGCCGAACTGATCGGCTGGGAAGCCAGTGATCAGATCGGCATTGATCGCAAACTGCTGGCACTGGACGGGACCGACTTCAAGAGCAAGCTCGGCGCCAACGCCCTGCTCGGCGTCTCCATGGCTTGCGCCAAGGCCGCGGCCGAGGATGCCGGGCTGCCCCTCTATCAGTATATCGGCGGGTCCAACGCCAAAGAGTTACCGCTGCCGATGATGAATATCATCAATGGCGGTGAGCATGCCGACAACAACGTCGACATCCAGGAATTCATGATCATGCCCGCCGGTGCCGACAGCTTCAAAGAGGCGCTGCGCATGGGTGCCGAGATCTTCCACGCGCTGAAAAAAGTTCTCAAGGAGAAGGGTTACAACACGGCGGTCGGCGACGAGGGTGGCTTTGCTCCCGACCTGAAAAGCAACGAAGAAGCGCTGCAGGTGATCATGGCAGCGATTGAAGCGGCAGGCTACAAACCAGGTGAAGATGTCCTGCTGGCGCTGGATGTTGCGGCATCGGAAATCTATAAAGACGGCCAGTACAACTTCGCGAATGAAGAGCAGGCGAGCAAAACTGCCGCGGAGACTGTTGCCTTCTATGAAGATTTGGTCGATCGCTACCCGATCATCTCCATCGAAGACGGACTGGCGGAGAATGATTGGGACGGCTGGAAACTACTGACGGAGAAACTGGGCAACAAGATCCAGATCGTCGGTGATGACCTGTTCGTCACCAACACTAAGATTCTCAAGGAAGGGATCGACAAGGGGATTGCCAACTCAATCCTGATCAAGGTCAACCAGATCGGCACCCTGACCGAAACGCTCGAAGCGATCGAGATGGCCAAGCGTGCTGGCTACACAGCGGTTGTTTCGCACCGTAGCGGCGAAACCGAAGATACCACCATCGCCGACCTGGCGGTGGCGACCAACTGCGGTCAGATCAAAACCGGATCACTCTGCCGAACCGACCGGGTCTGCAAATACAACCAACTGTTGCGGATTGAGGACGAACTGGACGACACGGCCGTTTTCAACGGCAAAGAGGTATTCTACAACCTGCGCTGAAAGCAAACGGGGACAGAATAGAGTTCTGTCCCCGTTTCCATACAAGCAAGCCGGTGATTTCCTTTCACAGGCTTGCTTACATTTCGATTTTCAACCGGGAAAAATGAGGTAACTGTTCCCCTTTTTTTCACGCCTGATGCTACCGCTATCCGCCAGTTTTTTCACCAGTTGCTGAAATTTCTTTTTTTCGATATCAGCAAAACTCTCGTACAGTTCGGTCTGTTTGATCCCGGGGAGATTCTTCACTGCGGCGAGAATCTCATCATCGGTACTTAAGGATTCATCCGGAACTGGCGTTTCCGCAACAGTCGGCTCCCGGTCAACCGCAACTAGCTCAGGAGCGGCTTCAGGCTTCTCTGGCTCGACAACCTCAGGACTGCTTGCTGCAGCACGTGATTTCTCTGCGTCCTGCTCAGCACGAATTTCCCGCTCAATCGCCGTCAATTTCTGATAAAAATAAAATCCCGCCCCGGCAACCAATAACAGTACAATAAACCAAACCATTTAAACCTCCTGATCAGATGTGTCTTCATTCTCAGCGTGAAACCAGCGGTCGAACCAGGTTCGATGGTCATTTTCCGCCAGCATTTTCAAATCATTCGGACCCAGCCAGACTCCGCCACAACCCGGGCACTTGTCAAGCGGAACGCCACGGAAAGTCAGCGGCTCAATCTTCTCACCACACTTGGGACAACGCCCTTTCGCACAGCTTCGCGCCAGAGTCTCCTGCGCAGCATGCTTCATTTGATCGAGGATTTTCTGTTCCTGCTTATGAAAATATTCATTCTCCAGCGCCTTCTTCCGTTCATCCCATGCGTTTGGCATAACAACCTCCCTGGCTGAGATCACTTTTATAAAGTATAACCAAGACTGCCGGTCGAGCAACAGGATGGATTAAAAAAGTCAGTGCTATCAGGGATTTCGCACGCGGTACTGGCCGGCACCGTAGCTTGCACCTTTACCGATATTCAACAAGCTGCCGATCTGCAGCAGCCACTGCAGATCGGCCAGCGCCGGACCGCGCAGGTCCAGGGTGCCGAGCAGACCGCCCAGATCCTGCGTCCTGTCCGCAGCATCCAAGCGGCGCCAATCCTGCCAGCGCAAGCGATTGCAGACAACCTCAACCTGCGCGGCCTGGTGGATCAACCCGGCCGGATCGGTCACCACCTCAACCGCGCAGTGCCCAGCCAGCAACGCTGTCACCCGACGTAGGATAAAGGGAAAAAGTTCGGCGAAATCAGTTTTGAACAGCGGTTTTTTCTGGCGCAGGAGACGCAGCGGCGAGTGGATATCGAGCAACAGGTGATCTCTGCACGGCGGCTGGCGCTGCAACCACCAGGCGAGATCATTGATCGGCGGGCTCAATTCACGCTCCGCTTCACCGCGCAGCCAAAGCATGGAACGCATGCCGCTGTTATCTTCCGCCTCGATACCATCCAGTCGAAATCGACCCGCCCCGGAGAAAAGGCCCTGCTTTCCCAGTTGCACCAGCAAACGACGAAAAGCAGTAATCGCCGATATCCCATCACCGAGAAAAAGAACCGGCAGGACGATCCTCTCTTTCGGCTCGATTAAACCATGTTGTCTCAGGTCGGGCGTCAAAACCAGAGCGGGAGCAGGTTTTTGCACCGTCCGCAGCAGAACCGGATCGTCCGGCAGGCCCGGCTGCAGCAGTCGATTCAGCCGGACAACAAGTGGATCTTCACCCGCTTCATGTAACTGACGCAAAGCCTGAAACAGCTCGCGCCGCAACTGCAGCAGCCCCAGGCGTGGCAGATCAAAATAGTCACAGATCTCCAGATGGAAATACAGCTGCACATATTCGGCCCGTTCCAATCCGGCCGGCAGCGGAAAAAGATCACTCATGAAGGCTCCGATTTAATTGCGCGATTTCCGGCTTTCTGTTATACGTCTAGCCCTTGGCATCAATGCCAAGAACGAGAGTAAAGTATGCAGCAAGGGAGAACAACTGAATGTTTCAGTTCACACTGCTCAAAGAAGACCCCGAAAGTCGCGCCCGCCGCGGCCGGTTGGAAACTCCGCACGGCACGATAGAAACGCCGATTTTCATGCCGGTCGGTACCCACGGCGCTTTGAAAGCGATGACCCCGGCCCAGGTGGAAGAGACTGAGGCACAGATCATCCTCTCCAACACCTATCATCTGCACCTGAAGCCAGGTGAAGGGCTGGTAAAAAAAGCCGGCGGTCTGCACAAGTTCATGAACTGGAACAAGCCGATCCTGACCGATAGCGGTGGATTTCAAGTGTTTTCCCTGCCGAAAAAACGGATCGGTGAAGATGGGGTTCATTTTCGTCATGAACTGACCGGAGAAGAGATCTTCCTCGGCCCCAAAGAGGCGATGCAGATCGAAAACGATTTGGGTGCCGACATCATGATGGCTTTCGATGAATGCATCCCCTACCCGGCCAGCCACGATTACGCCGCCAAGTCGATCAAGAAAACCCTGCGCTGGGCTGAACAGTGCCTGAAACACCACAGCCGTGAAGACCAGGCGCTGTTCGGGATCATCCAGGGGAGTGTTTATGACGATCTGCGCCGCCAGTGCGCCGAGGAGATGACGGCCATGGATTTCCCCGGCTACGCCATCGGCGGAGTCAGTGTCGGCGAAGGTTTGGAACTGCTGAAAAAGGTCGTCGATTACACCGAACCCTTCATGCCGAAGAACAAACCACGCTACCTGATGGGAGTCGGTCTGCCGGAGGATATCCTCGAATCGATCGAGCGGGGCATGGACATGTTCGACTGCGTTATCCCGACCCGTTACGCCCGCAGCGCAACCCTGTTCACCAAGCGGGGTAAAATCCGTCTGACCAACAAGAACTTCCGCCGCGATTTCTTCCCGGTCGATCCCTCCTGCGACTGCTACTGCTGCAAAAATTTCAGCCGCGCATACCTGCACCACCTGTTCAATGCCAACGAAATTCTCTCGGCAACCCTGGCGGCAATCCATAATGTACGATTCTACCTGAATATGGTCGCCGGAGCGCGAACCGCCATTGAAGCTAGCGACTATCCGGCGTTTAAAAAGGAGTTTCTGGCGGAATATAACTCTGGCGGGAAAAAGCGCTAGCAGCGCAAATACATCATGCAGAAACAGAAAATGGACCACTGATATTGGTCCCTGTTTCTGTAGCTACAATTTAAAGCTGATACTCGATCTTTGATGCCTGCTCGGTACCGCAATCTTTACAATTAAACACGCGCGTATCGTGCCACCAGGGTTCCGAGCCCCAGTACGATTCATTGCCGATACAGGTGATATGTTCAACGGCGTTGAAGTTTTTCACTTCGTCACAGGTTGCACAGAAAAGCCAGATTTTGCCGTCGGCGCAGGCTTGCAAAAACTCTCCCGGGTTTGACATCCCGCTATCTGCCTTTCTCTTTTGGTAACTATTCAGCCCATCCCGCCTTCGGCCCTCTGGCGGCGTTGCTGTGCTGCTCAAATGCTCACATAACCATGTATGCTCCGCTTCTGCGCTGCTCACGCCTTGCCAGAGCACCAAATTCGGGCGTGTTGAATAGTTACCTCTTTTGTAGCAATTCAGCACATCCCGCCTTTGTTACTCTACTTTTGGGAGATATTTGCGGTCTTCCCTTCAGCCCGCAAGTTTTTCACCGAACGCCCGGCGATCCCCCAGTTTTCTGTCACAACTTCATCGATCATGACCTGGGTCGTGGCCGGATTTTTATCCAGGATGCTCACCAGCAGATCGGTGATTCCTTCAATCAACTGAGCCTTCTGCTCGTTGGTCGCCCCTTTGGTAATCTTGACCTGTACGTACGGCATAACGCTATCCTTCCATAAAAATCTAGTAACTTCAGCACATCCCGCCTTCGGCACTCTGGCGGCGTTGCTGTGCTGCTCAAATGCTCACATAACCATTGTATGCTCCGCTTCTGCGCTGCTCGCGCCTTGCCAAAGTACCAAATTCGGGCGTGCTACAAGTTACAAAATCTACTCAATTTCGTAAGTTATCATTATCTCCAACTGACTCAAGTATTGCAACCTCAATAGAGTCCTGTCGCTCAGCTAATTCGCCGACAATCCTCTTCAAACGCCGAAAAGCCGCCGGTTCCAGTGGCAGGTCACGATAATAAGCCTGACCGTAAAGTTCGGCAAACTCACGACACAACGGCTCTCCCGTCAGCCGTGCGATCGCGAAGAGACCAGGATTCGGTAATTCTTCCAAGCCGCTGCAGTATAAGATCTGCTTATGATAGGCATGAATCAAACGCTGCTCGCGTGGCGGTCGACGCCTGAATAGGCAGAGGAGAAACAACAGCAGCGTGAGTGGAACTATCCACAACAAAGCTGAAAGTGATTCCAGACCGATCGTTTTGACATCCCGTACCTGCCTGGCGAGCTGACGCAATAATCCAAACTGCTGGTGCAGATCGTAATTAAGCACCAGCCGACTCCAGTAGTGCAACAGCGCATCACTGAACGTCTGAAAGGATGATAATCCCTGGCGACGTGACTGTAACAGTGCCTGCTCGGCGTTCACTGCCAGACGGCTGGGATCGATCCGCTGCCAGAGCCCCTGATCATCCAGCGCTTCAACCCAGACATGAGCCAGATCCTCACCGACCAGATAATAGCCGCCCAAATCGTTGTACTCACCCCCCAGGTAGCCGCCGACCAGCCGCGACGGCACACCGGCTAAGCGTAACAGCAGGGCAAATGACGAGGCAAAATACTCACAGTAACCACGTCGGCTCTCAAACAAAAAAATATCGACCGGATCAGTCGTTGTCGGCAGCTGACGACTTGAATAATTGAGTTGTCGGCCAATAAAAAATTCGTTCAACCGGTCAATTTTATCTCGATAGTTTCCCCCTTGAGAAACCCGTTCTCCGACCTCCTGCAGTCGTTTCGACAATTGCCGCGGCAATCGCAGATACTCATCAACCGGGCCAAGTTGCTGACTGCGCGCGGCAGGTCGGGCGCGAACCTGATAGTTGAGGATGCGGCCGCTGCGCAAGCGACCGGTCACAACTCCGTCCGCGGCTAATTCGTGTCTGATCCCCTCGACTATTCTCGGCTGGTCGAGGGTCAGCAGATAATGATCTGCTTTCGGTTCGGTAAAGAAACTCAGCAGGACGTCCGGATCAGCAGTAACCAACAGTTTTTCCCGCAGCATTGTTGCCGAACGTTTCCAGACCTGCCCCTCAAGCTGATTCAGAACAATCCCCCGCCAATAGAGAGCGGCAAACGGCAGTCGGTCGGTCTCAACCCGAAACGCCGTCCGGGAACTCTGTGCCAGATCGGTTACCGACCCCGGCCGCACCTGATCGCTCATGCCGATATTTGCCGCAATCTTCGGATTAAGAAAATTCCACAGCGGGGTTTGCGTGCGCGGCAAAATCACAAAAAACACCAGCATCAACAACAGTGAACTGACCGGCAGCAGAATCATCACCTTCAGCAACAGTCGCCATTCAGCCCGGTTGAAACTGATCCGCTGATCGGCAGCATAAAAGCAGAGCAACAACAGACCGCTGGTCACCAGCAGAATCGTCAACACCAGGTAGAACAGATAAGCCATATTGAGGGTCAACAGCGAGGATGCGGCCAGAACAATCGTCGCCAAAAGAAACAACTGTAGAACATTTCGAGCGGTTTTCTCGGTTGCCAGACGCACTGCCAGAAGCAAGCAAAGCATCTGAATCAAAGGCTCCACCAGGTTACTGGCGGAAATCTGCAGCAGAAAAAAGAGCAAGAACGCGCAGGAAAGAATGGTTGCCGGCAGCGCTGTCAACAGGTAGCGATCACGCCGATCACCGATAATCCCTAGCAGCAAGGCAGAAAGCAGCGAAAGTTGTAGCCACCAGGGCAGAAACGGCAGCACCGGAAAGCTCCCCGCCAAGGCAGACAGATAGACCAGCAGTTGCAGGATCCGTTTAACGCTGAGCATAGACAGCCAACTCTGCAAGCATTTTTTGCCGCTGTCGATGACCCGGCGGCGCAGGCAGCAATTTTTGATCGAGACGCAGACCGATCGGCCGTTGTTGGCGGGAAAAATAGTTAATCAGGTAGGTACAACGGCTCAATTTCTCTTCCAGCGTACCGGGGAACGACTCCAGATCGAGCAGCAGAGCAGGCGCACCCAGCTGCTGTTGTCGTTTGCTTTTGTAACCGGCATGGCGGGCCGACAGTTTCCAATGAATCGACTTGAGCGGATCACCGACGCGGTAATCATCGATACTGCGGATTTCCCCATCGAGACCCGGCAGCGGCAGTTCAACCAGCCGCGCCTCTCGGCTGCCGCCAGCAGCCACCGGCAGCGTACACTTCATGGGTTGCGGAAACACCAACAGCGGTTGCTCAGAATTGATGGTGCGTGAGCGGATAAAAAAGTTGATCGGGAAACGGGAGGTCAGTTTGATCGGAGGCAGCGATTGCAACCCGCGACGCGGCAGGCGGAGCGTCAAACGCTGCTGCGATTTCCGGCCGGTCGCCAGCAGCGGAAACAGCACCGCTGCTTCGGCAATCTCAAGCTGGATTAAAAATGCCGGCAACCAACGCCGCCGGTTGTGCAGTTCAATATCAAGAGAGGAATCGGTTGCCGCGTACAGTTCATAACCCGGCCGGAACCGCACCTCAAGCCGCTGCAGGTTCCGCTGGCCGAGAACCCCGGAGACCGCCATAAATCCGAGCAGTGCCGACACCAGCAGATAAAGCAGGTTATTGCCGGTATTGACCGCGGCAAAACCGAGCAGCAGCGTCAAACCGATATACAGCGCCCCGGCTCGGGTCAGCTTCAGCTGATAGGCACGGGAGTTTCTGCCAGTAGCGATCGAAACACCTCTTCTTTACGTTGATTATCGTATTCCGGACGCAGGATCAGCCGATGCGCGGCAACCGCACTCGCGACCGCCTGGACGTCCTCGGGAACCACATAGTCGCGCCCCTCCAGATACGCCTCAGCGCGTGCCGCGGCGGCCAAACTAAGCCCGCCACGGGTTGAGATTCCGGAGAAGATCCCTTCATGCTCACGACTGCGGACCATCAACTGATGGATAAAGTCGGTCACTTTGTCACCCAGGAGAACCTTCTCACGGATAAACGACCGTGCTGACAGAATCTGCTCTGCGGAGAGCAACGGTTCGATCGCTTCCAACTGTTCACGAACACTGCCTTGTTGAAGGATCTTTTTTTCCAGTTCAGCGGGGGGATAACCGATGCCGGTGGTCAGCAGAAAACGATCAAGCTGCGATTCAGGCAGCGGGAATACCCCGACCTGTTCGGCCGGATTCTGTGTCGCGATCACCAGAAAAGGCTCCGGCAATGGATAAGTAACCCCCTCAATTGTCACCCGCCGCTCTTCCATCGCTTCAAGCATGGCACTCTGGGTTCTCGGCATCGCCCGGTTAACCTCGTCCACCAGCACCAGGTTA
This sequence comes from Deltaproteobacteria bacterium, assembly GCA_024280335.1. Classification (GTDB taxonomy): domain Bacteria; phylum Desulfobacterota; class Desulfuromonadia; order Desulfuromonadales; family Geopsychrobacteraceae; genus Malonomonas. The sequence goes on along the minus strand of JAJRQI010000011.1, from coordinate 8,915 downwards.
TTGAAAATCGGTCCCTTGATGAAGTGAAACTGGTTCTGTTGGCGATCAAAGATCGACAGCCCGGTGATATCGGACGGCAGCAGGTCACTGGTGCACTGAATCCGGCCGAATTCAAGACCGAGAATCCCTGACAGCGCCAACGCCAGACTGGTTTTGCCGAGGCCGGGGATATCCTCCAGCAACAGATGTCCGCCAGCCAGCAGACTGATCAACGCCAAGCGGATCGCGCGAACTTTCCCTTGCAGGTAATCGGTCGCCAGGACATCGATGACCTTCAGGACCTGCTGTCGATGTGGAAACTCCATCCGGTGACTCCCTCGTTGTGAGCACGACCCATTATACGCCGGATTTCCTGACCTGCGCGCATAAAAAAGGCCCCGCGGTTTCCCGCGGGGCCTGTATCGCTACAACTGTCAAGCGATCTTAGAGCTTGGCGATGTTGCTGGCTTGAGGTCCTTTTTGACCTTCAACAACATCAAAGCTTACGCGCTGGCCTTCAGCCAGGGATTTGAAGCCGTCACCGCTGATTGCTGAGAAGTGAGCGAATACGTCAGGACCATTGTCCTGCTCGATGAAGCCGAAACCCTTGGAATCGTTGAACCACTTGACGGTACCTTCTGCCATTTTCTTTTCTCCTTACTTGGTCCCTACACGGGAGTTGTTTTGGTGCAGACTGGCGCTGCAAACCATTTAAAAAACCGCTCAGTCCGAAAGGCCTGTGCGGTTCTTCTCTGACTTGAAAAGCGCTGATCTACACAAACTGATACTGAGACAAAAGAACGCTAGCACGGTCCATAAAGAAAAATCAAGCATTTTTTAAAAAAACTGAATCCAGTTTATCTGAGCAATTATAGGACGTTAGAAGTGGTAAAAAATTCGTAAACGATTTTATCGATCTCCGTCATTCTCCCGACGAGGTTTTACGGTCAAAGGCTACGGGACACAGATCTACACGGAATAAACACGGATTCAGGTTCTAAGCAAGGAGCCATTTTTATGGTTTCGGCTTGATCCGTGGAAATCAGATCTGATCAGATCATATCCGTGTTCAGAGGTTTTTCAGGCAAAAGGTAATGGCCGAAAGGGAATGACGGGAAGTTTCAGACAACCGATAACTACTCAAAGGCAACAACCAGGCTTCCTGGATAGCCGTTGGTTGAAAAGTCTGCAGCAGCATTTTCTGCCCGCTGCAGTGAGCGGTAATCTCCGACCCGAACCCGGTACATGCGTCGGCCATCAATCATAGCGGTCTGAACTTCAGCCTTGCCGTAGCGCTCTTTCATCCGCGCTGCCAAGCGGTAGGCATTGTCAGAAACACCGAAGGCGCCGACCTGTACGGCAAAGCTGCCGGAGTCGTAATTAACCGGCGCGCGATAGCGGATCTGCCCCCTGGATGTTTCCTGATAGCCAAGCGCCTGTATCGTCACTGGTGCCGTTCCGGCCTCAACCAGCCCCAGCTTGCGGGCTGCCGCATAGGAGAGGTCGATAATCCGGGTCCCGACAAATGGGCCGCGATCATTGATCCGCACCACAATGGAACGGCCGTTTTGTCGATGAGTCACCCGCACCGATACCCCCAGCGGCAGGGTTTTGTGCGCGGCGGTCATGCCGTACATATCATAAACTTCACCGTTGCTGGTTTTACGACCGTGAAATTTCTTGCCGTACCAGCTGGCAACACCGCTCTGCTGAAAGCCCTGGTGGTCCCGCAGCGGTTGATAGCGCTTGCCATCCACCTCATAGGGTTTCTGCCAGCCTTTCAACTCACGGGTTTCCGGGCTATCAATCACCCGTGTTGTATGTCCGCCGCAACCGGACAACAGCAGCAACAGACCGAAAAAGAAAAAGATAAACCGCAACACCGACCTCCCCGTGCTACTGCTGTTCTTCGATCTCAGCCATCGCCCGGAAACGCTGATAACGCTGCTCGATCAACTCATCGGCGGACAGGTCTTCCAGCTCGGACAGATGTTTCAGCAGATATTCTTTCAGGCTTGCAGCGGCAAGCTTGTGGTCCTGATGCGCGCCGCCGAGCGGCTCGGGGATCACGTCATCGATAACGGTGCCGAGTTTTTCGACATCCTGCGCTGTCAACTTGAGTGCTTCGGCAGCCTGCGGTCCCTTGGCGCCATCGTTCCAGAGGATAGCCGCACAGCCTTCCGGGGAGATGACCGCGTAAACTGAATATTGCATCATCATGACCCGGTTACCGACGGCAATCGCCAAGGCACCACCGGAGCCCCCTTCACCGGTGACCGTGACGATAACCGGCACTTTGAGCATGGCCATTTCGCGCAGATTCCGGGCAATCGCCTCGGCCTGACCGCGCTCTTCAGCACCGATCCCCGGAAAAGCCCCCGGCGTATCGACGAAGGTAAAGATCGGCAGACCGAACTGGTCGGCCATCTGCATCACCCGCAACGCCTTACGGTAGCCCTCGGGATTCGCCATGCCGAAATTGCGATGAACCTTCTCTTTGGTGTTGCGCCCCTTCTGATGACCGATCACGCAGCAGGGCTTGCCATCCAGCTTGGCAAAACCGCAAATCAACGCCGGGTCGTCACGATAGTTACGGTCGCCGTGCACCTCGAAAAACTCGGTGAAAATATGTTCAATGTAATCCAGAGTGTGTGGGCGATTGGCATGACGGGCCAGCTGGGTACGCTGCCAGCGGGTTAACTTGGTGTAAATTTCCGTCTTCAGCTTCTGAGCTTTTTTCTCCAGTTTTTTGATATCGCCGGTAAAATCGACACTGTCGGTCGAGTATTCACGCAGTTCGCCGATCTTGGTTTCCAGTTCGGCAATCGGCTTTTCAAAATCGAGATAATGATTCATTGATTCACTCCCTGTCCACTGATTAGACATAGATTCCCGGGATATCGGGATTTATTCAAAATTCATGACGTTGTAGCCGAAGATCTTTTCGGCAGCGGCCATTGCCTGGTCCGAGGCAGCCATCTTCATCGTCTCCGGCAGCGCAATCACTGTTTCACTGCGATTCGGAATCACCAGATGCAAGGTGACGTGGCAATTCCCTCGATAGCGCTGCACAACCCCTTTTAGTTGCCGTATCTGCATTTCATCGAGACCGGGGGTCGTTAAACGGATGTGAACCTGCTCGGTCATGGTCGCTTTGACATCGCGCAGCAGAACGATCTCGCTAGCGAGCATTTTACAGGATTCTTCACCGACATCAAGTTCGCCGGTGACCAGGAGCGGATCTTCCCCTCTGAGAAGCTCCATCGAGACAGCATAGACTTCGGGAAAAACGACTAGTTCTACCGAGCCGCTCAAATCCTCAAGGTTGACAAAGGCCATGCGATCACCTTTTTTGGTCATCAACTCCTTGATCCCGGCTACAATGCCGCAGACCCGAACCTCCTCCTTGTCGTTGCGCTCAATCAGACCGGAGGTTTCACAGGTCGCAAAGCGTTTGATCGAATCACTATAACGATCGAGCGGATGGCCGGTGACGTAAAATCCGAGTGCCTCCTTTTCATAGGAGAGCAGCTGTTTTTCGTCCCATTCCGCGATATCGGGCAGTTCACCATAACCGTTTCCGGCCGTGGAAACAATTTCATTGCTGCCGAACAGCGAATCCTGACCCGAGTCACGCTCTTTCTGCAACCGCTGGCCGATCTCCATCGCCTCTTCGAGAGTGGCCATAAACTGCGCCCGCTTACCGCCGAAAGTATCGTAGGCCCCGCATTTTATCAGCGCCTCACCGACCTTTTTATTCACCTTGCGCAGGTCGACCCGTTCGCAGAAATCCTGCAGGGAGCAGAACGGCTTGTTTTTACGGACCTCAATAATCGATTCCAGTGCCGCAGCGCCGACCCCTTTGACCGCGCCCAGACCGAAACGCATCGATTCGGCAGAGACGGTAAAAGAGCGATCCGAAGCGTTGATATCCGGTGGATGGACCTCAATCCCCATGGAGCGCACTTCGCTGATATTCTTGATGACCTTGTCGGTGTTATCCATATCTTCGGTCAGCAGCGCCGCCATAAATTCTACCGGGAAGTGGGCCTTGAGATAGGCGGTGTGAAAGGCGACCAGCGCATAGGCGGCCGAGTGCGATTTGTTGAAACCGTAGGCGGCAAACATTTCCATCAGATCGAAGACGCCTTCGGCTTTTTTCAGGTCGAGTTGGTTCTCCTTGGCCCCGGCGAGGAAGATTTTCTTCTGCTTGGCCATCTCCTCGGCCTTCTTTTTGCCCATCGCCCGGCGCAGCAGGTCGGCACCGCCAAGGCTGTAGCCGCCAAGCACCTGGGCGATCAGCATGACCTGTTCCTGATAGACGATAACCCCGTAGGTATCTTTCAGGATCGGCTCCAACTGTGGAAAATCATACTGGAACTGCTCGACGCCATGTTTACGCTTGATGAATGAATCGACCATCCCCGAGCCGAGCGGGCCCGGGCGGTAGAGCGCCACCATGGCGATCAGATCTTCAAAACAGTTCGGTTTGAGCTTGACCAGATACTCCTTCATGCCGCTCGATTCAAGCTGAAAAACCCCAGTGGTCTCACCGCGGGAGAGCAGCTCGTAGGTGGCTTTGTCGTCGTCACGGACCAGATTGAGGTCGAAATCAGGGGTCTTCCCCGCCCGGATCAGGCGCACCGCACCTTCAATCACCGTCAGGGTTTTCAGACCGAGAAAGTCGAATTTGACCAGCCCGATCTTTTCGACATAACTCATCGGGTACTGGGTCACCTGGCCGCCCGATTTCGGGTCGACATAGAGCGGCAGGTACTCCGGCAGCGGCTTCGGCGTGACCACAACCCCGGCCGCATGGGTCGAGGCGTGGCGGGTCAAACCCTCAAGCGCCAGCGCGATCTTGATCAACTCGGCAACCTTTTTATCCCGGTCGATCAGCGCTTTGAGCTGCGGCTCCTGCACGATTGCATCTTTCAAGGTGATGCCGAGGACGCCGGGGACCAGTTTGGCGATTTTATCCACCTCACCGTAGGGGATATTCAACGCCCGGCCGACATCCCGCAATACCCCCTTGGCCTGCATGGTGCCGAAGGTGATGATCTGGGCAACGTTTTCCGGACCGTATTTTTCGCGAACGTAGTCGATGACCCGCTCGCGACCGTAGATACAGAAATCGACGTCGATATCCGGCATCGAGACCCGTTCCGGGTTGAGGAACCGTTCGAACAGCAGATTGTAGGGAATCGGGTCGATATCGGTGATACGGATGGCAAAGGCAACCAGCGACCCGGCCGCCGACCCCCGTCCGGGGCCGACCGGGATATCATTGTCTTTGCCCCAGTTGATGAAATCGGCAACGATCAGAAAGTAGCCGGGGAACCCCATCTGCTTGATACAGTCCAGCTCCTCGGTCAGGCGATCACGATAGATCCGGACATCTTCATCACTCAGTTCGCGCCGTTTGCGAATTTCGTCCAACCGCTCTTCCAGACCCGCTTCGCTCTGCTCCTGCAGAACATCGTCAAGGCTCTTTTCGGCCGGTTTTTCATACTGGGGAAAGTGGTAGGTCGAGAAATCGAGCTCCAGATTACAACGCTCGGCAATCTTCACCGTGTTGGCGATCGCGTCCGGATGATCCTTAAACAGGGCGATCATCTCATCGGGAGTCTTGACGTAAAACTCATCGTTGCTGAAGCGCATCCGGTTCGGATCATCCATGGTTTTTCCGGTCTGGATGCAGAGCAGCACTTCATGGGCAAAAGCATTTTCACGGGTCAGATAATGGCAATCGTTGGTCGCCACCAGCGGCAGGTCAAGTTCTTTAGCGATCGAGACCAGTCCGGCGTTCGCCTTGGCCTGTTCCGGCAGGTAGTTCTCCTGCAGTTCCAGATAGAAGCGATTATCATCAAACAGCTGCGACATCTGCCGGGCCCGTTCCAGCGCTTCGGCAGATTGGTTCAGATTAATCAGGGTCGGCAGCTCGCCGCCCAAGCAGGCCGACAGTGCGATCAGCCCCTCATTGTGCGTCGCCAGCAATTCCCAGTCGATGCGTGGCTTGTAATAAAACCCTTCGCGATAAGCGGCAGAGATCAAGCGACAGAGGTTTTTATATCCGGCCAGGTTCATGCACAGCAGCACCAGATGATAAGATGCCTCCGAAGAACCGCGGGCGTTCCCTTTGGTAAAACGGGAGCCGGGCGCAACATAAACCTCGCAACCGACGATCGGCTTGATGCCGCCGGCCATCGCCTTGCTGTAAAATTCGACGGCGCCGAACATGTTGCCGTGATCGGTCACAGCTACTGCCGGCATCTTGTATTGCTTGGCCCGATCGACCAATTCATCAAGCTTGATGGCACCATCGAGCAGGCTGTATTGACTGTGCAGATGCAGATGAACGAAGTTGGCGTGTTCCATAGAATCCAGCAGAAAACTTAAGGGAGTAAAAAAGCAGAAACCGATCAAACCAGAGGCGCTGATCGGTGAAGATTTTATCCGGGGAATTTACCACCGTTGCGAAGCGATGGTCAACTGAAACCGGCAAGCCGCAGGGGTGGAATCAACGTCTATCTAGCTCGGGAATCTGCTGATTTTGTCGATTATTTAAGGGATTCAGCCCGATGTAATATTCAGCAGCGAACAAAAAAATCGGAATCATGCAGTTGATCTACTATTTCCGGACAGTCGCTTAAAAAGGTTGGGCCGTTCAGTTAGTTTATACATGACAAAATATCGGACACTCCGCCCACCTCTCGGCATTCCTTTGAAGCTATGACAATGCATTTTGATAGTAATTTTGCGAAACGAAATATGATGGCCTCGCAAATCCGCTCATGACGCCAGACCTGGGGATTTACACGGAAGGTCGGCGCTAAAATGAAACTGCCCGGCAAACGTCTTCAAGTGCTCGAATTCAGACTGTAGATGCGCCTTGAACGCTGAAAAACACCGGCGCCAGATCTAAGTGGGGGAATTAACCCCACTTTGGGGCCGTCTACTTCGGGTAGAGATCGTGAGCAATATTGTGACACGTTGCACACTGGGGGAACATTTCATGAGTACCCTCCGGATGAGGTCGCCCGTGGCAATCGCTACAGCTTTGAATAGCTCGATGTTTTCTATGACAGAATATACAACTCAGATTATGGTGCTTACTGACATTGGTCTTTAGCAGCTCTGATTCCCTGGAATGACAAACTTTACAATGAAGCAATGCCGGTTCACCGCCAGGCCAGACAAGGGGCTGATGCGCCATATGGCAGGCAGTGCAGTTTTCTTTTCTATCGTGGCAACTTAAACAGTCAGTCATGCCTTGGTGAGGGGTAATTCCATGGCAATCCTTACATTCAGGAATGTTATCAGCCACATGTGGGCGATGATTTTCATGGCAATCAAAGCAGGTTACCTGCTCTTTGTGAGCCGTTCCCTCTGAGGCAATCTGCTGGTATTCACGATCATGGCATTTCTGACAATCTACAAGAGTCAGAGCGGCCTCAACCGGGACCGTTCCTAACACTAAAAAGATAAGAATCTGCAGGGTGAAAAAATCAACAATGTATTTCATTTTCCTGCAATCCATACAGTTTAACAAGTGAGGCTCTTGCAAAAGTCGTCATCCCCGAGAACTTCTGGATCCCCGCCTACGCGGGGATGACGGGTACTTGATTTTTCAGCCTGTTGCAAGAGGTTCAAGTTACTTCGCTGACGAACTGATTTTGGAGAAGGTGCGAAGATATAATACTCAATGTGTACAACATCAGGTCCGGGGAGGGTTCAGAAATTCTTCTCAAGCTTAGTGGATAGCGGTTTCAACGATTTCCCAAGTTATAATATGCAGTGCGTCTTCAGGCGCTACAATGGCAGCCTCATAGAGAGTTTTCGATTCATCGCGACCTATTTCCCCGCTTAAGATCTTGCTCTCAATAATATGACCATCCACGCCTTTGCCGGCAACTTTCACAGAGGCTCTCCCCTCTTTTCCAGGGTTGTTGATATCGGCCATTATGCTGTAGGTAACCGAGCTTCCGTTGCGTCTTATCTCTTTGACACTCAGGGCGATGACCTCCAGCCTGGAGCTTCTTGCCTGAGGTCCATTTTCTTGCCTGTCTTTTTCCAAGAGCAGGTCAATTTTATCTGACCATGCGTAGAGCCGCTGCAAGCGAAGCTCTTTTTCTTCTCGGTCATCTTCCGTTAGATCAATAAGTTCTTCGTTTAGATCAACCATTTCAAACTTCAGGTTCAAGATATCTTGGGTAGTTTGGACATATTCGTCAGCTGGGACGTCAGAGATCTTTTCAAATTTGCTGTCAAATTCGATTTTTGTCAGTTCAAGTCGTTGGTTTAAATGCTCAATTCGAACGGTGGGACTGCTATTTGACGGTAGATCGCTTTTTTTCAAGCGCTCATTTTTAGCCGCAGGGCTTACCTTATTTTCGTGCCCGTCCGGCAGGGAGTTTGGGTCGCTGGTGTAGGTGAGCCTCCCCTGGGAGTCAATATAGCGGTAGATTTCGGAGAATGCTGAACTAGAGGGTAAAATGAAAAGAATGAGTAATAAAACTGCCAGTGTTCTCAAATTATCTGCCCTTTCAACATCTGCTTGATGGAAGATCCTACCAGAACTCAAAAAACTTAACAATAAGCTACCTGTTCTTTCAAATACTTACACCTCTGAGCCTCTTGCAAAAAGCTGCAAAACCAAGTGCCCGTCATTCCCGAGTAGGCGGGGATCCAGAAGATCTCGGGGACGAGCATAAAACTGGATCCCCGTTTTCACGAGGATGACGGCTTTTGCAAGAACCTCATCTAAATCAACATTACTGCAAAACCAAAAACAGTACTAGTACCTTGTAACGTCTATAATTTCGGATAAAGGCTCGTCAACTTGATTCTGGCGTCCGTCGTTGTGAACTGCCAATCAATTTTCCGAGTGCGGCTATTCCGGTGTTTCTCCCATACAGCGACTTCGGTTCGTATGG
>JAJRQI010000010.1 GCA_024280335.1 Deltaproteobacteria bacterium | reverse complement strand
CTCAAGTTATCGAGAGGTCTCGCCGATAAGGGCGGGGTCTGCGGATGACGTGGGGTCTGGATCTGTTCACTAGGCAGGGTTTTAGCGCTGTGGTACCATGCGCGGCTTCTGCGTGGCTGGAGTGCCTTTGCCGAACGTCCGTCTGTTGTCCGGTTTGGAGTATTGCGACTTTTGGCTGCCGCTGTCGACGCTGATCTGTAGCTGCTCCTCACAAACCCAGACGGTTGTCAATTTATGCAGCACATCCTGTGACAGGGTTTTGGGCAGATCAACCAGGCTGAAGCTGTCAAACAGTTTGATTCTGCCTATATCACGACTGGTGATATTCCCTTCATTGCTGATCGCACCGACGATGTTGCCCGGCTCTACACCGTGCATGCGACCGACTTCAATCCGGTAGGTCTGCATGTTGGATTCGATGGGGCGGCCACCTCGTTCCCGGCGCTGTGAATCCGGGCGTTCAGCTTGAATCTTGATTTCCTCAGCAAAACCTTCATCCTTTTGCAGCGGCCGGTCTTTCTGCAGCAGATAGGCAAGCGTGGCAGCTATTTTTCGATGACCGACATCATATTCACTCTGGTACTGGTCGATCAATTCTTCAAAAAACTCCAGGTCCTGAGATTCCATCGCTTCGGCGATCTGCTCTTTGAACAGGCCGATCCGGCGATTGGTGATGTCTTTTCGGCTCGGCAGCGCCATCGGTTTGATCGTTTGCCGGGTGGCGCGCTCAATAGCGCCGAGCATCCGTCTTTCCCGCGGCGCGACGAACAGAATTGCTTTTCCTTCACGCCCGGCCCGGCCGGTCCGGCCGATCCGGTGGATATAGGCTTCGGTGTCGTAAGGGATATCGTAGTTGACGACGTGGCTGATCCGTTTGACATCCAGACCGCGGGCGGCGACGTCGGTGGCAACGACGATATCGAGTGTGCCGTCCTTGAGCCGTTCGACCGTCTTCTCACGCAGCATCTGGGTCATGTCGCCGTTGAGTGCCGCGCTGGAAAATCCCCGCGCTTCAAGCTTTTCCGCTAATTCCACGGTGGCGATCTTGGTGCGGACGAAGATGAGCATGCCGTCAATCTCCTCCGCTTCAAGAATGCGGGTCAGGGCATCCAGTTTGTGCAGCCCTTTGACCTGCCAGTAATGCTGGGAGATGGTTTCTACCGTTGAGGTTTTGCTCTTGATACGGATCTCTATCGGATCCTGCAGATGCCTGCGGGCAACCCGCAGCACCTCTTTCGGCATGGTCGCGGAGAAAAGAGCTGTCTGTCGTTCTGCCGGAGCGAACTCGAGGATTTTTTCGACATCGTCGATAAAACCCATCTTCAGCATCTCGTCCGCTTCATCGATGACCACACAGGACAGCTTATCCAGCTTTAAAGTGCCGCGATTCAGGTGATCCTGAATCCGCCCTGGAGTGCCGACGACCGCCTGCACGCCACGCTGCAGTTGCCGCAACTGCTGAGTGTAATTCTGTCCACCATATACAGGTAAAACCTGGAAGCCTTTCAGGTGCCGAGAATAGGTCTGCATCGCCTCGGCAACCTGCAGGGCCAGTTCACGGGTCGGAGTCAGCACCAGAATCTGCGGTGCCTTTAACTTTGGATTCAGGCGACTGAGCAACGGCAGAGAAAATGCCGCCGTTTTCCCGGTGCCGGTTTGGGCCTGACCAAGCAGGTCACGTCCTTCCAATAAGGGTGGAATGCTCTGGGCCTGGATCGGCGTGGGTGTTTCATAGCCGACCTCATTGATCACCCGATAAACTTCGGGTGCCAGAGCCAGTTCGGCAAAAGTCGGGGTTGTTGCTTCGCTCATAATGTCTAACCTGTTGAGAGGGCGTATTTTTTAAAAGTTGGCAAAAGATGCGAACGATACCCCATCTCGACCATAAGGGCCAGCTTTTTCGTAGATATTTTTCTTTGAATTTTCTGTTTTATTATTTATAGTGACTAATCATGAGTTTGTGTGAATAATTCTCAAAAGGGGATAGGCGATGAGTGAAGTAGAGAAACAGGAAATATTATTGGAGAGCGGCACCAATGAGATGGAAATCATCGAGTTTTATGTCGCCGGTCAGCCGCTCGGGATTAACGTTCAGAAGCTGAAAGAGATTATCAGTTACGACGAATCGTCACTGACAGTTGTGCCCTACACTCCTGATGCCATGCTGGGTGTATTGATGATGCGTGGGACCACGATGCCTTTAATCGATCTCAAAGAACATCTCAAACAACGGGACCTCGAAGAGGCGGCTGAAGTGACCCAGCCTATAGTTCTTGTCTGTGAGTTCAATCATCGAATTAACGGTTTCAAGGTTGATGGTGTGAATCAGATCCATCGAGTTTCCTGGAGTGATCTGCAGCCGCTTGCGCCCTTTATCGACCAATATCGACCCCGCTTTACCGGTAGTGTTAATATCGAAGGTCGCGAGATTCTTATCCTCGATCTTGAATATATTGTCGGTGAGTTTGACCCTGAATCAGTGTTGCGAGGGCCTGTCAGCAGCGACTCGGAGCAGTCGCAGCATGACATTGCTGAACGCCGCCGGGACAAGAAAATACTGATGGCGGAGGACTCCTCGGTCATCAGGGGGGGGATCAAAAAAATCCTGCTGGAAGCCGGGTTCAATGGTTTGGAAGTTTTCGTCAATGGTTCCGACTGTTATAAGCGGATTCTTGATTTGAAACAACTGGCTGAGGATGCGGGGGGGGATCTTCGTGACCGCTTGCATCTGTTGATCAGTGATATTGAGATGCCCAAGATGGATGGTTTGACCCTTTGCCGCAAGGTGAAGGAAGGGTTAGGCTACGCAGATATCCCCGTGCTGCTGTTCTCGTCGTTGATTAATCCGCCGATGGAGGTCAAATGCGATTCTGTCGGGGCTGATGGCTATGCTTCCAAGCCTGAAATTGATAAACTGATCGGCATGATGGACCATTTTTTAGGCGTAGCTGAAGAAGAGTAAAGGCAGGCTGTTTTCCTTTCATCTATTGAATTCTTATCCAGCGAGGTTGCAATTCCAGGTAGCGGGGCAACAAAAAAAACTTAGGGTCCTTATTCTCGGTCAGAAGAGTTGCAGTTGGAACAGAAAGGGAACTTGCTATGAATATCACCCGATCGCTGCTATTAAGTTTTGCGCTGCTCCTACTTTTTGTAGCAAATCTTTCAGCTGAGGAAAAACGTTTTGTTGCAGAGCTGACTGATGGAGTGCAGCATGTCGAGATTGTCGGTGGAGAGTATTATTTTGATCCGAACGTCATCGTGGTGAAGGTTAACACCCCGGTTGAATTAAAGGTCAAGAAGGTGGGAGGGTTTGTCCCGCATGATTTTATCGTTTCAGCTCCGGAAGCCGGAATCGATATCCAGATCGATTTGAAGTCTGATTGGCAGGTGGCGAAGTTCACCGCGACAAAAGTTGGAATTTACCCGATCGAATGCCGGAGAAGGTTGCTCTGGTTCAAAAGTCATAAGGACCGGGGGATGAAAGGGACGATTGAAGTGATCCCCTGACTTCTGCGGATAAGAGTAAAAAACCCCTGACCGATCGGCCGGGGGTTTTTTATTGCTCCATCACGCTGATAAAACTATGGACTTTAGTCCAAGACTTTCAGTTGCTACTCATTTCTGTCATTCCCGCGCAGGCGGGAATCCAGTAGTTTTATGAGGCGTGGATCCCTGCATTCGCGAGGATGACGATCTTCGCCTTTGACTTTAGTGCAAGCGGTGGTTATTCAGAGGCCGAGAGTTTTAAAGAAGTCGTTACCCTTATCATCCACCAGGATGAAGGCCGGGAAGTCCTCGACCTCGATCTTCCAGACCGCTTCCATGCCCAGTTCCGGGAAGTCGATGCACTCGACTTTTTTGATGTTCTCTTCGGCCAGCACAGCTGCCGGGCCGCCGATCGAGCCGAGATAGAAGCCGCCATGCTCTTTGCAGGCGTCAGTGACCTGCTGGCTGCGGTTGCCTTTGGCGATCATCACCAGCGAACCGCCGTTGCTCTGCAGCAGGTCGACGTAGGAATCCATCCGTCCGGCGGTGGTCGGACCGAAGGAACCGGAAGCCTTGCCTGCCGGGGTTTTAGCCGGGCCTGCGTAGTAGATCGGGTGGTTCTTCAGGTAGTCAGGCAGCGGCTTGCCGCTATCGAGGATCTCCTTGAATTTGGAGTGGGCGATATCTCGACCGACGACGATCGTTCCTTTGAGCAACAGCGGGGCCCCCACTTCCAGTTTGCCCAGATCGGCGAGGATTTCGCTCATCGGGCGATCCAGATCGAGTTGCGTGCCGTGGCTGTGCTTACCGCGATACTGCTCGGGGATCAGGCGTCCCGGGTTGCGATCCATCTCCTCGACAAACAGGCCGCCTTTGGTGATTTTTGCTTTGATATTGCGATCAGCCGAGCAGGAGACCGCCATGCCGACCGGACAGGAGGCGCCATGCCGGGGCAGACGGATGACGCGCACATCATGGGCGAAGTACTTACCGCCGAACTGGGCGCCGATACCGAGATTCTGAGCCGCTTTTAAAAGTTTGGCTTCCAGTTCCAGATCGCGGAACGCCTGGCCGTGCTCATTACCTTCGGACGGCAGGCCATCGAGTTCTTTAGCCGTGGCCAGTTTGACAGTCTTCATGCAGGCATCAGCCGAGGTGCCGCCGATGACAAAGGCGATGTGATAGGGAGGGCAGGCGGCGGTGCCGAGGGTTTTCATCTTGGCGATCAGGTACTCTTCAAGCTTGCCAGGATTGAGCAACGCCTTGGTCTCCTGAAAGAGCATCGACTTGTTGGCGCTGCCGCCCCCTTTGGCCATGAACAGAAATTTGTAGACATCACCTTCGGTCGCCATAATATCGATCTGTGCCGGTAGGTTGGTGCCGGTATTTTTTTCACTGTACATATCGAGAGCAACGGTCTGGCTGTAGCGCAGGTTCTCTTCAGTATAGGTTTTGTAGACACCTTCAGAGATCTGTTCGGCGTCGTTGCCGCCGGTCCAGACCTGTTGTCCCTTCTTGGCGATGACCGTTGCCGTGCCGGTATCCTGACAGATTGGCAGTTCAAAATTGGCGGAAATTTCAGCATTGCGCAAGAAAGCCATGGCCACGCCACGGTCATTCTGTGAGGCTTCCGGGTCGCTCAGGATTTTCGCTACCTGCTCGTTGTGCTCAGGGCGCAGCATAAAAGAGATATCCCGCATGGCGGTGTTGGCCAGCACCGTTAACGCCTGCGGTGCAACCTTGAGAACATCCTTGCCATCGAAAGCGGCAACGCTGACGAACTTTTCCGAACCTTCGATTTTGTAGTACTTGGTGGTGTCCGCACCTAGCGGCATCGGGTCCTGATACTTGAAATCCGGCATTTCTTCGCTCCTTGTACAATGAAAGATAGTTAAATTGGCCTTGCGGTCATAATTCAATATTAGCGCAAACATTATAGGTGAAGTGTATACAATTGTCGACTGCTAACGGAGTGACTTTAATAACATTTAGCGGAATAACTTCACATTTCAAGGTAGGATTGTCAGCCTGATAGGCGTGGCTGCCGATTAGGCATATGACTATATTGTTCGCCAATTGACTGAATAATATTTCATGTCTGCCCGATTATTTATTGCGGTATTTACTGAGAATTTGTAAGTAGTTAACAATGCGGGTAAGTTTGTGTTCGTATTGCATTCGGTCTGGGTCGGTTTACTTGGTATGCTCTCTGCATTTTCATGGCACGTTCTGACGTCTATTCAGTGATTTGAGTGTGTCGAGATGTGGCTATGACCGCAACCGTACTGACAGTCCATTCAAGTTCAATCTCTGCCGAGCGGATAAATGCGACGGTGAAGGAGTCCGGCCTTGGCTCGCTTGGCTCGACCTGTGCCGAGACGGCCTGTCAGACAATCCACCTCAAACGACCCGACCTGGTTCTGCTGGACGCCGACCTGCTCTTGAAGCAACCCGACCTGTGCCGCAGATTTCGTGCAGCGCGCCCAGAAGCTTACCTGCCGATTATTCTCATCATCCCACATAATGACCATGAAATTGATCACTATCTCTGTGCCGGCAGGATCGATGACTTTATCTGCCAGCCGTTCTCCGTTACCGACCTGCAGGCGCGAATCATGTTGCGGCTGTCGAGTTCAGAAAATGAATCGCTTCATCCGCTATCCGAGATCGATTTTAATTTTCTTGCCGGGTTATCCGGTTTGGCCGTTGCGGATCTTGACACTGCTCAGATATTGCAGCGTGTAGTGGGATCGATCAGTGAGGTTATTGATGTGCGGCGCTGTTCGATAACCCTGATCCGTGAAGATGCTGAGGTCGGTTACGTATTGGCCTCAAGTGATGATGTCGGTGTCAATGGCTTGCGAATTGAGTTGAACCGATATCCGGAGATTCAAGAAACCATCCTTTCCGGTCGTCCCTTGTTGATCGAGAACATCCATCACCATCCGTTGATGACAGCCGTTTTGCCCAGCATTGAAAATCTCGGTTTTGATTCGATCATGGTTTTGCCGATGATTGATCGCCAGCGGACGGTCGGGGTGCTGGTACTGCGAACCGCCCGCTCGCTCTGCGGTTTTACTTCGGATGAAATCTCTTTTTGCCAAATGGTTGCCAACGTTGCGATCAATACCCTAAAAACGGCTCAACTGCGCCAGGCTGAACAGGCGAAAAAAGCGGTTGTCGTTCTGGCTGCCGATGGCGACCCTGAAAGCTCTGCTGTTCGTGAGCGTTCTGCGTTATTGGGGATGGCAGCGCATGATCTGCGGGTTCTGGTCTCGGTGGTAGAGGGATACTGTCTTTTATTAAGTGAAACCGGCGAGGGCAACCTTTCTGTTGAGCAGAACGAGATTATGGATGGCTTGATGTCCGGCAGTCGACGCCTGGTCGATATGGCGAATAATCTGCTCGATTATTCGCGCATCGAGGCGGGTCGCTTCGAATTGGAAATGTCGGAGCAGGATATCTGCTCTATTCTCAAAACTGCTCATAGTGAGATTGTTCCTTTGTTGCAGAAGCGATCTATCTGCATGGAGGTGAATTGTCTGGCTGAAAACGTACCGTTGCTCTGTGACGAAGAGGGGATACGCCGGGTGTTTTATAATATTGTCACGAACGCGCTTAAATTTACCCCCGACGGCGGGACGATAAGGTTGTCGCTTGCGGTAACCGACCATGAGGCAAAGGTTTCCATAGAGGATAGTGGCCCGGGGATCGAACCGGGAATCCTTGCCCGTCTTTTTGATGAAGATGTTTGTTCTGCTGGCCCCGATGGTCACATGGGCAATGGTTTGGGCTTGGCAATCTGCAAAAAAATTATTGAAGCTCATCATGGTCGAATCTGGGCTGAAAGCAGCCTTGGTCAGGGCAGCCTTTTTACCTTCTGCCTGCCAAAATAGCTTGAATCACTGCTTTAATCCTGCCTCATAATACCTGACTAAAACACTTTTAAGTAATTGACAGAAATAATCAGGTATGCTAATCCTTAACTTAAATAAAGTCGCAAGTGGGATAAAATCCCATTACATAGTGGTGCTGGATCGGCATCGATAGCGGCGGTCTATAATTAATTTCGAACTGGGAGGCAGCAGGATGTTTACTAATCTCAAAAATGATTTAAAGGCAGTATTTGAACGTGATCCGGCAGTCCGTAATGTGCTGGAAATTGTCTTCTGCTACCCGGGTTTTCACGCGATGCTTTTCTACCGGCTTTCTCATTGGTTCTGGACCCGTAACTACTATTTTCTCGGTCGATTCACCTCACATCTTGGACGTTTCTTTACCGGGATCGAAATCCATCCTGGTGCTCGGATCGGTCCCGGATTCTTTATCGACCACGGCATGGGAGTGGTGATCGGAGAAACTTCCGAGATTGGAGCAAACTGCACACTTTACCACGGGGTTACTCTCGGCGGGACGTCCTGGGCCAAAGAGAAGCGCCATCCCACGTTGGGAGATAATGTTGTCGTCGGCTCCGGTGCCAAGATTCTCGGCCCATTTAAGGTTGGTGACAACAGTAAGATCGGTTCGAATTCAGTGGTCGTCAAGGAGGTCCCGCAAAGTGCAACGGTCGTCGGTATTCCAGGGCGGGTGGTGATTTCCGGCAAAAAACCGGCGGGTTTTGATCTTGAACATGACAAACTTCCCGATCCGGTTGCTAACGCGGTCAAGTGTATGATGGATCAGATTCGTTCTCTTGAGGATCAGGTGCTGGCGCTGAAACAGGAACAGCAGACATTCAAGTCTGAACTGGCCCGTCGTCAACCGCAGGATAGTCAGCTGGAGACTGTCTGATGCGCATGTCGACCAAGGCACAGTACGCTGTGCGGGCACTGGTCAGCCTGAATCTGACCAGTGACGGCGCGCCGGTTTCAATCAAAGCGATTTCCAGCCGGGAGAACATTTCGCTGACCTATCTTGAGCAGCTTTTTGTCAAGATGAGGCGGGGAGAAATCGTCAAGAGTGTCCGCGGACCGGGCGGGGGGTATATTCTGGCTCGCCCGGCTGCTGAAATACGTGTCGATGAGATTATCGACACGGTTGAAGAAACCTTGGTGCCGGTCTCCTGCATGGAGGCTGACGGCAGTTGCAAGTGCATATCGGAGTGCACAACCCAATCGGTCTGGCAGGGTCTGGGCAACCAGATTCGTACTTTTCTGGCATCGATAACCTTGGAAGATTTGACCAACGAGGGGCGTCAACGTCCCGATATCGAACCATGAACGGGGCTTCAACCTAACAATCTTTAAATTTTATCGAGAGCTGGAGGCTTTCAAGTGAAACAGATCTACATGGATAACAATGCAACAACGCCGGTCAAGCCGGAAGTGCTTGAGGCGATGTTGCCTTTTTTTCGCGAACAGTTCGGCAATCCGTCAAGTGTCCATTGGGCGGGGCGGATGGTCAGCGGCGCGGTGGAGACGGCTCGCGAACAGGTCGCAGCACTGATCAACTGCTCTCCGGCAGAAGTTGTCTTTATCTCCTGCGGCAGCGAAGGGGACAACTTTGCCATCAAGGGGACCGCAGATGCGCTGAAGGAGAAGGGCAATCACATCATCACCACCACGGTTGAGCACCCGGCAATCCTGGAGACCTGTGAGCATCTGGAAAAAAACGGTTACGATGTCACCTATCTGAAGGTAGATCGCGATGGTATGCTCGATCTGACTGAACTTGAAGCCGCAATCACCGACCAGACCATTCTGATTTCGATCATGTGGGCCAATAACGAAACCGGCAACCTGTTCCCGATTGAAGAAATCGGCAGAATTGCCAAGAAATACAAGGTGCGCTTCCACACCGATGCCGTGCAGGCGGTCGGCAAGGTGCCGGTCGACGTACAACAAGCCAATGTCGATCTGGCGGTTATCTCCGGGCACAAAATAGGTGCAGCTAAAGGGGTCGGTGCCATCTACATTCGACGCGGTACCCGCATGACCCGCTTCATGCACGGCGGCCATCAAGAACGCAACCGGCGCGCAGGCACGCATAATGTGGCCGGAATCGTCGGTTTGGGGGTTGCCTGTGAACTGGCCCTGAAAAATTTACAGAAGAATTATGCCTACGTCCGTAACCTTCGGGACAAGCTTGAGGCGGGCATCAAGGAACTGGTCCCGGAGATCAAGCTGAACGGTCATCCCGATGCCGATCTGCGCCTGCCGAACACCCTGAATGTCAGCTTTGCCTATATCGAAGGGGAGTCGCTGCTGCTCAACTTTGACATGAAGGGGATCGCTGCCTCTTCCGGTTCAGCCTGTACTTCGGGGTCGCTGGAACCTTCCCACGTGATGGGCGCCATGTGTGTCGACGTGGTGCTGGCGCATTCCAGTACCCGCTTCAGTCTCGGCGCGAATAATACCGAAGCGGATGTCGATTTTGTCCTGCAGGAGTTGCCGCCGATGGTTCAGCGTTTGCGGGAAATGAGTCCGTTGTATAATCGAGAACAACCACTGACCTGCGATGAATGCCGCGTGGTTCGTCGGGTTTCGCAATAAACATCAAGGAGAATCCTTATGTACACAGATAAAGTAATGGACCATTTTTCCAATCCGCGCAACGTCGGTGAAATTGAAAATGCCAATGGCGTCGGAGAGGTCGGCAACGCCTCTTGCGGCGACATTATGAAAATCTTTCTCAAGGTTGAGGATGACATCATAAAAGATGTTAAATTTAAAACTTTCGGTTGCGGTGCCGCCATCGCTACCTCATCGATGGTAACAGAAATGGCCCTCGGCAAGACCATTGATGAGGCGCTGGTGCTCACCAATCAAGCGGTCGCTGAAGCGCTCGACGGTCTACCACCGAACAAAATGCACTGTTCCAATCTGGCCGCCGATGCCTTGCATGAAGCAATCAAAAACTACAAAGAAACAAACGTTTAAGGTTTAGACTTAATCTGATAGTTTAACTTTTGGAGGGCGCCGGTCAGAACCCGGATGCCCTCCTTTCTCTGTTTAAGGGGATGCTGTGAAAAAGCAACGGGTGGTAGTCGCCATGAGCGGCGGGGTCGATTCTTCGGTCACCGCAGCGCTGCTCCAGGAGCAGGGTTACGAGGTGATCGGCATGACCATGCAGATCTGGGATTACTCTAGCTTCACCGATGAACATGGTGATTCTTTCGGCACCTGTTGTTCGCTGGATGATGTCTACGATGCACGACGGGTGGCGGAGCAGCTGCAGATACCCTTTTACGTGATCAATTTCGAGGATGACTTTCAGCGCGAGGTGATCGATCGGTTTTGTAACGAATACTTTGCCGGACGCACCCCCAACCCTTGCGTTCTCTGCAATCAGATCCTTAAATTTGAGCTGCTGCTGCGCAAGGCCCGCGAACTGGAAGCCGATTTCATGGCCACCGGTCACTACGCCGGCATCGAGAAACAGGGCGAAACATTTTTTCTGCGCAAGGGGCTTGATGAAGACAAAGACCAGAGCTACTTTCTCTTTACCCTGACTCAGGAGCAGATGGCCCACACCCTGTTCCCGTTAGGGGAAATGACCAAGGAAGAGGTTCGGCGGCACGCAGCCCGCTTCAATCTGCGCGTGGCGGAAAAAGCCGAAAGTCAGGACATCTGTTTCGTGCCGGATGGCGATTACGTCCGCTTTCTCGAAGAAGAGCGCGGCTCAGGTCATCTGGATGGCGAGATCGTTCACGTCTCCGGCCGGATTCTCGGACAGCATCAAGGAGTTTATCGCTACACCGTCGGTCAGCGCAAAGGCCTGGGGATCGGCTGGACAGCGCCGCTGTTCGTGGTCGGCATCGATGTGGAAAAAAAGCAGGTGATTGTCGGTGAAAAAGAGCACCTGAGCCGTTTCGAACTGGAAATTGACGGCTGCAACTGGAGCATCCCGCAACCGAGCGAGCCGCTGTCGACCCACTGTCGCATCCGCTATCGGCAGCAGGAGGTACCGGCAATCGTTGAGACATTGCCCGGCAATCAAGCGCGAATAAGATTTGCCGAGGCACAAAAAGGGGTCACTCCCGGCCAAGCGGCGGTTTTTTACCAGGGTGACAAGGTGATCGGCGGGGGCTGGATCAAATGAAGCCGACGCTTGCTATCGTCACCCTGGGCTGTAAAACCAATCAGTTTGAATCGGCAGCCATCAGTGAACAGTTGGCCAAGGGCGGTTATCAGCAGATCGATTTTGCCGCCGGCGCCGAACTGGTGATCGTCAACACCTGTACCGTCACCGCCGCGACCGATGCCCAATCGCGGAAACTGATCCGCCGGGCCCGACGGCTGAATTCCCGGGCGCGGGTGGTGGTGACCGGTTGTTACGCGCAGGTCGATCCGCAGGCGATATCAGAGTTGCCGGGCGTGGCGCTGGTGATCGGCAATCAGGAGAAAGCCGATTTTCTGGCGCACCTGACCGCGCTTGAACAGCCAGGGCAGGTGCTGGTTGCCGATATCCGCCAGATCGAAAAGGCCGAAACCTTGCCGCTGAGCAGCTTCGTGCAGCGCAGTCGCGCCTTTGTGCAGATTCAAAACGGCTGCGACGCTTTCTGTTCTTACTGCATCATTCCTTACGCGCGCGGTCGCAGTCGCTCGGTGGTACTGCCAGACGTTGTGAAACAGGTGGAAACTCTTTCCGCCGCCGGTTATCCGGAAGTGGTTCTCACCGGGATCCATATCGGCAATTATGGGCAGGATCTGCAGCCGCAACTTGATCTGCTGGTCCTGCTGAAAGAAATCGAGCAATCATCCTTTGCCGGACGCTTGCGGCTCGGCTCGATAGAACCGACCGAGATATCGCCGGAACTGCTCGACTATGTTGCTGCTTCGAACTGGATCTGTCCGCACTACCATATCCCGTTGCAGGCCGGGGATGATGCAATTCTCAAACAGATGAATCGCCACTATTCAACCGATTTCTTTGCCGAGCTGTTGGCCGACATTCGCTTACGGCAGCCGGACGCGGCGATCGGTCTGGATCTTATCAGCGGCTTCCCCGGTGAGACAACGAAGCAATTTCAGGCCAGCTGTCAACTGCTGGAACGGTTGCCTTTCACCCATCTGCATGTATTCCCTTTCAGCCGTCGTCCGGGAACTCCGGCGGCAGATCTGCCGAATCAACTGACGGGGAACCTGATCAAGGAACGCGCGGCGCAGTTACGGCAGATCGGAGCGCGAAAATTGCACGATTTCTCCAAGCGCTATCTTGGGCAACGGCTTGAGGTGGTGTTTGAAGGTGGCGATACGGACGGCTTACGCAAAGGCCTGTCGCAAAATTATCTCACCGTCTGGGGTGATGCGGAGGTTTTTGTGCCGGGAGAGTGTCGCCAGGTGAAAATTGTCGGACAGGCTGCGACCGGTCTGTTAGCCGACTCGGCAGCCGAACTGCAGCAGACCCGCTAGCGCTGATTCTTTTCCAGCCAGGCGATAAACCGTGCCTTTGGCCCTTCGGATAAAATCCGCTGAAAGCTTTTCGGGTTGAACAGGTACAGGCAGTGCCTGATTGCCGTGTAGGGACTGAAAGTACTGCCGGGGTTTGCCGCCAGAAAATCGGCTTGGTATTCCCGAACGGTTTTCAGGTTCTGGATCAGACTGTCATGCAGGTCTGATCTTTTGTATCGGGGCGCCAACTTCAGGATGTCCTGGACAAAACCATCGACCTTGTAGTCCTCAAATTCGAAATCCTGAAAAAAGTGTCCCGCGACCCGCAGAAAATTAAACGCATTGATGGTTTTGTCGCTGGCAACCGGTTCAACCTTTTCGCGGTTGTCGGCAACGGTTTCGTCAAGCGGCACTACGGTTGCCTGCAACAGGAGTTCGTCGGTTGCGTTGCGGATCTCTTTGAACTCCCGATCGGCCAGTTCAAACAGCGCCGAAAGCAGATTGATCCGCCGCTTCAAATCATTGGGGATCGACTTTTTATATTTAATTTTGTGATCCAGCACACTCCAGGCATCCTGAATCAATGATCTGATCTGCACTTCAAACGACAATTGCGGATACGGCTGATATTTCGGTACTGCTGCCATTTCATCATTCAGCGACAAATCCATGTGCAGCCCCTTGTAGCCGAATGAATCTTCGGTCCCTTCGACCGCGGAAATCTTATCGGTCACCTCAATTGTTTTGAAATGCTGCTGCAGCAGCGCTGCGACCGTGGCGATCTGGTCTTCGTAGAGACAGACAACCCGAATGCCGATCAGATCAGAAATATAGTCACGAATTTCATAGGCTTGCCCGTCGGCTTCCAGTCGGCTCTGATATTTCCGATGAAATTTCTTGATACATTCGAACTTGTCCTTGATCCGTCCCTCGATTTTTGTCATTTCGCCGATATCTGACTGCTTGATCAACGATTTGATGATGCTGATATAGGCATTCTTGGCCTCTTCAAACAGTTGGCGATTACCGTCATAAAATTTTCGGAAAACAAGTTTTTCTTTTTCGAAATCGAGTGAGGCCAAAGCAGGCTCCTTTTTAAGTTTTTAGGAGTATAACAGTTGCAAAGTTCATTTGTCAGGATCGCCCACCGCAGCCAACCTTCGCCCTTGTGGGATATCCACCAGCAGCAACAATACTGAACCCACCACAAAAAACAGCAGCAACGCCAGGATCGAATTTCTGGAGCTGCCGGTAAGGTCGGCGATCAAAGCAAACAGTAAGGGTCCGAAGATCGAGGAAAAGCGCGAACTGATGGTGAAGAAACCGAAGAATTCGGCACTCTTTTGGGGTGGAACCATGCTGGAAAACAGTGATCTGCTCAGCGACTGGCTGCCGCCGAGAATGATCGCGATCACGCCCCCCAGAATCCAGAATTCACCTGCGCTGGTCATTCGATAGGCAAATATGCAGACCAGCGCAAAACTGAGCAGACAGAGCAGGATGGCTCTGGCGGCACCGATTAGACCGGCCAACCGGCCGAACAGCAGCGCTCCGGGCATTGCCAGGAACTGAATCATCAGAAAGCAGCCGATGATGGTTCCCTGTCCCAGTTGCAGCTCTTCCTTGGCGAAGACCGCTGAAACGCTGATCACCGTCTGGATTCCATCGTTATAGCAGAGAAACGCAACCAGGAAGAGGCAGAGATCGCGATAGTTGCTCAGTTGGCGAAAGAGAGCGAAGTAACCTTTGATGCTGATCGACTTGCCCGAGCCTGGTTTTTTCTCGGTTCGCGGTAACAGGCGGAAGGTTGGAATAGAAAACAGCAGCCACCAGAGACTGGTCAGCAGAAAGCCGAACCGGGTCGCGGCGCCGCGATCGGCAAAACCGAACAGCTCCGAGTTGAGAATCAGCAGAAAGACGATTGCCAGCAACAGTCCGCCGCCGATATAACCGTAGGCGTAGCCGCGCGCAGAAAGGCGATCGGCCTCGGTCGCTGGCGCCAACCAGGGGAGGTAGGCATTGTAAAAGATATTGCTGCCGGCAAAGCCGATATTCCCGAGAATAAACAAACCGGCCGCCGGCAGGTAATCACCGCTGCTCGTCAAGCTCAGCAGCGCCGTGGCGGTGCAGCCGAGCAGGCAAAAGATCAGCATCAGAGGTTTGTGCCAGCCCCGTCGATCAGCTAGGGCGCCGAGGGCCGGGGCGGAAATCGCCAGCGCCAGCATCGACAGGGAGACGCTGTAGCCCCAAAGGCTGCTGGCCGAGAACTGATGGCTGCCCCCAAAAGGGAGCCTGGCACCGCCCACAGGAACCAGAGAAACAAAATAGACCGGCAGCACCGCAGCCAGAATGACGGTTGCAAAGGCTGAATTGGCCCAGTCGTAGAGACACCAGCCGAAGCGGGCGCGACGCAGTTGATCGTCCATGATTGATTTTGCCCCTCGGTTCGTTCGCTTCTGGCAGGGTAAACGATTTAGCCGCAGGTGCAAAGATAATGTGGAGGGATTTTGGAAAAA
Source organism: Deltaproteobacteria bacterium (assembly GCA_024280335.1). Classification (GTDB taxonomy): domain Bacteria; phylum Desulfobacterota; class Desulfuromonadia; order Desulfuromonadales; family Geopsychrobacteraceae; genus Malonomonas. The sequence goes on along the minus strand of JAJRQI010000010.1, from coordinate 45,254 downwards.
ATTACCCCGAGCCTAGGAGGGGGGGGGGAGAAGGCTCGAGGTCAATATAACAATAGGCTATTGATACTCCATTTGTGTGCTGAATGTCGAGCAGAATAATCTGAAAATTGCAATTTACTGAAATCGCTAGGTTGTCGGAATATAGAGCTTTTTAGTGATTTATTAAGGTGGCGATGGTTGGCCGTTAGCGGCGAAAATCAGCACTTTTCGGGCTGGCATCGATCGATCGGTAGGCGCAGTTTTCCGGCAACCAATTCAGCTTCGGCAAATTCTCAGGGGTCAATTTGATGCAATCTTCTTCGGCTTGCAGTCGCTGATGATAGATACGACAACTACGGCTGTGGATGTCGAGAAACCGGCAGGGGACCGCCAGCGTGCGGACGGCCCCCTTGTGATCGATGGTTTTTTCAAAACAGCATTCACCGCAGCGGTTGCAGATCTGCTCCCAGTGGCTGTCAGTTGTTTTGGTTTCATCATGATTAACATTATCCATTTTACGCCGCATCGCGTGGTGTAACTTCCCGGTTGATCTTGTCAGACAACTTCTGTTCCGCGACGTCGAGATCATAGGCTGTCTGAAGATTGAGCCAGCTTTGTGCGTCGGTTGCAAAGAAGCGTGCCAGGCGCAGGGCACTGTCAGCGGTGATGGCGCGATTACCGGCGCAAATTTCATCGACTCGGCGTTGCGGTACCCCAATCGATTTGGCCAAGCGATAACGGGTAATTTCCAGTGGCTTGAGAAAATCTTCGAGAAGTATTTCCCCCGGATGAACCGGTGGCAGATCGCGCTTTTTCATAGGTAACTCCTTTTAATGGTAATCGACTATTTCAACATTCTGAACGCTACCCTCCAGCCAGAAAAAACAGATACGCCATTGGCTATTGATGCGGATACTCCACTGTCCTGAACGGCTACCGGAAAGTTGCTCAAGTCGATTTCCGGGTGGAACGCGAAGGAAGTCGAGTGTCGTCGCGGCGTGAAGCTGTGTCAATTTGCGTTGCGCGGCTCGTTGTATATCTTGAGGCAGCTTTTTAGAGAAGCGGCCCTGAAACAATTTTCCCGTATCTTTGCAGGCGAAGGAAAGAATCATAAGACAATACTATCGACAGATGGTAGTATTGTCAACCGATAGCATTGCCTGTTCTACAGAAGGTGAAATTTATCGATAGGTGTATTTCAGACAAAGGCAAAGGGGACCCCCGGTCATCCCGGCAGTCCCCCTTTGCTTTCAATCGTTGATCCAAATCCCCCGCAAATTTTCTTCAGCAATCCTTCAATTTACGCACACTCAGAATATCCGCAAGCGTGGCAGACGCAGCAGCCGCCTTCATGCTCGACCGGGCCGCCGCATTCCGGGCAGGCACCGCCGGAATTGACATGCAGGGTCCGGGTTTCATCTTCGTTGAGCATGTGTAGTTCAATCGCTTTGGCGACCGCGTCGGCGCAAGAGGTGATGCGGTTCTCGCCAAAACCGGCTGGCTTGTGGCAGGTGATACCGATCATCTGCTTGACCGCCTGTCGGGCCTGGACGCCGCTGCGCCAGGCCAGAGAGACCAGACGACCGATTGCTTCGCACTGGGATGCCGCACAACCGCCCGCTTTGCCCATGGTGGTGAACAGTTCGAACAGACCGTTTTCATCCTGATTAATCGTGATATAGAGCGGTCCACAGCCGGTTTCCATCTGATAGGTCGAACCGGTCAAGGCACGCGGCCGTTCCCGCTTGCGGGAGGGCTTTTTGCTCTCCATCGGTACTGCAGCTTCCGGCTTGGTTTCGTCTCTCTTGCTGCCCACCGAGAGTACCTGCTGGTCGCGCGAGCCGTCACGGTAGATGGTGACCCCCTTGCAGCCCTGCTGATAAGAGAGACGATAGACAGTAGAAACATCGTCACGGGTGGCGTCGTTGCAGAAGTTGACGGTTTTCGAAACCGCGTTGTCGGTGTGCCGCTGAAAGGCCGCCTGCATCAGGACATGATCTTTCGGGGTAATGTCGTGGGAAGTGACGAAGATCCGGCGCACATCTTCCGGTATTGCGTCAATCCCCTGAATAGTGCCTTTTTCGGCGATCTCCTGCATCAGCTCTGCATTGAAAAAGCCGCGCTCTTTGGCGATTTTCTCGAAGATCGGATGGACTTCAATTAATTTGTTATTGTCCAGCACCTGGCGCACATAGGAAACAGCGAACAGCGGCTCAACGCCGCTCGAGCTGTTGGCGATGATCGAGATGGTGCCGGTCGGGGCGATCGTGGTGCAGGTGGCGTTGCGGATCGGTTCGGCACCCGGTTTGTCGTAGCTGCTTCCTTTGAAGTTGGGGAACGCGCCCCGTTCGTCTGCCAGTTGGATAGAGGCCTCGTGCGACTTGTCGTTGATGAATTTCATCACCTTTTCACCCAGGGCGATCGCTTCTTTACTATTGTAGGGGATACCGAGCAGGATCAGCATGTCGGCCCAGCCCATAACGCCGAGGCCGATCTTGCGGTTAGCCCGGGTCATATCATCTATTTCCTGCAAGGGATACTTGTTGGCTTCAATGACGTTATCTAGAAAACGGGTCGCCAGCGTGGTTGTTTCTTCCAGTTTGCTCCAGTTGACATCGCCACCTTTGATCATATTGGCCAGGTTGAGCGAACCCAGATTGCAGGATTCATAGGGAAGCAGAGGCTGTTCCCCGCAGGGGTTGGTGCTTTCGATTTCGCCGATGTGCGGGGTCGGATTGTCGCGGTTGAGTCGGTCAAGAAAAATAATCCCCGGCTCGCCGTTGCTCCAGGCCATGTCGACAATCTGATTGAAGACTTTGGTCGCATTGAGCTGTTTGCAGACCTTGCCGGTCCGCGGGTTGATGATGTCATAATCCTCACCCTTTTCGACCGCTTCCATGAATGCCTCGGTCATACCGACCGAAAGGTTGAAGTTGGTCAGTACCGTCTGATCCCGTTTGGCCATGATAAAATCCATGATATCGGGATGATCGACACGTAAAATCCCCATATTTGCGCCGCGTCGGGTGCCGCCCTGCTTGATGGTTTCGGTCGCCGCGTCAAACACCTTCATAAAGGAGAGGGGCCCGGAAGAGACACCGTTGGTCGACTGGACTTCATCGTTGGCCGGACGGATACGGGTAAAAGAGAAGCCGGTACCGCCACCGCTCTTGTGAATCAGCGCGGTGTTCTTGATCGCCTCGAAGATGCTCTCCATCGAATCGTCGATCGGCAGGACGAAGCAGGCCGAGAGCTGACCCAGTTCGCGACCGGCGTTCATCAGGGTCGGGGAGTTCGGCAGGAAATTGAGTTCGGTCATCATCTCGTAGTAGCTGTTTTCGTAACTGGTCTGTTTGCCTTTGAGCTTCGGTTCGGCGGCATTGATGGTTTTCGCAACACGGCGGAACATATCGACCGGGGTCTCAAGTGGGTTGCCATCGAGATCACGTTTAAGGTAACGCTTGGTCAGAACGGTCATGGCATTTTTAGACAGCTTGAGAAGCTCAGTATTCTGCTTAGTCTTCATTTGAAAATCCTTCCTTTTTATATTTGTTTCAGCGGCTGAAAGCCTGACATGATTGGTAATGGATTGACACAACATTTTGTAGTGAAGGAATATAGACCACTAGATATAGTACCTGTCAAGCGACCAAAGATTAGAAAATTGTTGTTAGCGATAGGCTTTTTGCTGATATTCAATGATCGCAAAGGTTTAGAGAAACAGTTCATTTACGGGCCAACCTGGATACCTCCCGGTTGCGCTTGTCGTTGACGGATATTTTGGGTATTCTGCCGCAGCCGGTCCGTTGGGCCGTTCAACGCACACTGAAAAGGAATTGCCGCTTATGGCTGGAGAAAAAATCCTCATTGTTGATGATGAAGCCGGAATGCCACGCCTGCTGTCACGGGTTCTGGAGAGGCAGGGCTATGCTGCGGTTCCGGTCGGTTCGGCAGCCGAGGCAATGCAGTTGATCGCAGCCGACAGCTTCGATCTGGTGGTGACCGATATCCAGATGCCGGAGAAGAACGGTCTGGAACTGCTGCGCGAGATCAAAGATTTCGATCCCTCACTGCCGATTATCGTCATGACTGCCTATGGAACCGTCGAAAGTGCTGTAGAGGCGCTGCGCAACGGTGCTTACGATTTTATCACCAAGCCGTTCGAAACCGATGAAATCCGTTTGACCGTGGCGAAGGCGCTGGAGCATCAACGCTTACTGGCAGAAAACCGTTATCTGCATCAGGAGCTGGAAGATCGTTACAATTTCAGCGGCATTATCGGTAGTTCTGCGGTGATGGCGGATGTCTACGATATGGCGGCATCGGTTGCGATCAGCAACGCCAGTGTCCTGATTACCGGTGACAGCGGTACCGGCAAGGAGTTGGTAGCGCGCTCTATCCACTATAATTCACCCCGTAAAGAGAAGCCGTTTATCGTCCTTAATTGTGCGGTCTTTTCGGAAGGAGTGCTCGAAAGTGAACTTTTCGGCCATGAGCGCGGCGCATTTACCGGTGCTGTGGCGCAGAAGAAGGGGCGCTTCGAGTTGGCCGATCAGGGAACCCTGTTCATCGATGAGGTCGCCGAGATGAGTGCTTCGGCCCAGGTGAAATTACTGCGAGTTATCCAGGAACAGGAGTTCGAGCGGGTCGGCGGCACCCGCACGATCAAGACCGATGTACGGATTGTTGCTGCGACCAACAAAAATCTTACCGAGCAGGTGCGCAACGGTAAGTTTCGCGACGACCTCTACTACCGCCTGAATGTTGTCCATATCGAGATGCCTGCCTTGCGTGACCGGCGGGAGGATATCGAACCGCTGGTGAATTATTTTTTAGAAAAATACAACCGCGAGACCGGCAAAAGGATCAGTCAGCTTGCACCGAAAGCACTCGCATGTCTGGTCGCCTACGAATGGCCGGGCAATGTCCGAGAACTGCAGAATGCCATCGAACGGGCCGTGGTTCTCTGCCGTGGCGATGTCATCACGCCGCGCGATCTGCCGCAGGACGTACGCGGAGACAGTGAAATCTGCCTGACGCTACCGCAGCAGGGAGGCAACTTGACCGAAATCCTGGAAGATCTGGAACGGCAACTGATCATCCAGACCTTGCGTAAAGAGGCTGCATCGCAAACCCGAACGGCCGATTCTTTGGGGATTGCCCGAACCACACTGCGTTATAAGATGGAGAAATACGGCCTGCTTGAGCGCCCCGAGTGACAGATAGCTGTCAACTGTGGCCGACTGATTACCCTTTTGTGTGCCAGACACAGCTACTTTCCCCGCCGGTACGATCTTTGCTCAACTCATCTAAATATCATTTTACCACCCATGCAACCCGTACAAGGAATTCGTTTCTTTGCTGAAAACTCTGTTCACAGTTCTGCTGATCATTCTATGTGCGCTGCCCGCAGCAGCCTGTTTCGGGCCAAAACTCTATATCGGCACCCCGGCGGGCGAAGATGGTGAGCTGTTGTTCCACTTGGCGGCAATCTATCTTCACGAAAAAACCGGCGTCGATTCGACCCGCTTCGAGATGACCGGGGAGCAGTCGGTTGAACAGGTGTTGCAACAGGATCAAGTTGACTTGGTTTTTTCTCACCATGCTGTTGCTACGCGCAAGGCACTGCTGCAGATCGGTAACGAGCTGTGGCTGCTGAGTGGGCCGCGGCCGACCGATGACCTGCAGTTCACCACCGTCCCCAGAACCCTGAAAAAATTGCAACGACTGTTGTCAGCTGAAGACCTCTCCGCACTGCGGCAGCAGGTCGCCGCCGGGGTTCTGCCGGCGACAGCGATCCGCAAACTATATATGGAGCGAAGCTGGATATGATCCGTTGGCTGACGATCCCACTGTTGTTTTTTCTTTTCGGCTGTGCAGTCCCTCCGGCACAACAGCCCCCCGAGGTTGCGCAGAGAGAGTCGATCGGCGGCGTATTGACCGTCGACACGGTACTGGCTGGTGATTATCTGCTGGAAACCGACCTGCAGGTGCCTGCCGGCATCACCCTGACCATTCGACCGGGCAGCAGCATTCAGGTTGTTGCTTCCGACAGCACCAAGATCGATCCGGAGTATCTTTCGAAAGAGACTGAAATCCTGATTCGCGGCCGTCTGCTGGCTCGAGGAACGGCGGCCGAACCGATCCGTTTTGTCGCGGCCGGACCCGAAAAAAAACAGGTACAGTGGGCCGGGTTGCAGTTTGTTTCCAGCCGAGGCAGTCAGCTTGAGCATCTGCTGATCGAGCAGGCGGAAACCGGAATTCTCTGTCTCGATTCTTCTCCGCAGATCAATTCTGTCCGGATCCTGCGCAGCCGCTATGGAATCCTGCTGCAGCAGAACAGCCATCCGTTGATCAGCGACAGCTATCTGGCAGACGGTGAAGCCGGTCTTTTCTGTTGGGATCAGAGCGCCCCGATTTTGCAGAGAACGACCATCTCGGGGCACCAGGAGGAGGGGATTTATCTCGGCCGCGATTGTGCCGCAAAACTGCGAGAAAGTCTGATCAGGAAGAACGATCGCGGCATCGTGCTGCCGAGCGGGATCGCTATCGACCCTTCCAATTTGATTTTCGCTAACCGTGTGGATACCAAAACCTATTTAGCGGAGGCGCATCAATGATCCGGCTACTGATCCTGCTGTTGCTGTTGCCGCTGCCCGCGCAGGCACTGATTCAATATCAGGGTGAAAATTCCCTGTATCAGGATACGATCTGGGAAGGGGAGGTGCTGATAGACGGAATCCTGACTGTGGCGATGGGGGTAACGCTTGAAATCCGCCCGGGAACTGTCGTGCGATTTACCCGTTTTGACAGCAATTCTGACCAGATAGGGGAACACGAAATATTTATTCAGGGCCGTTTATTGGCGCGCGGAACGGCTGAGGAGCCGATCCTGTTCACCTCAGCTGCACAAGATCCTCGCCCCGGAGATTGGGGGGCGCTGAATATGATCATGAGTGAAGAGGGGCAGAATCTGCTGGAAAACTGCATCGTCGAATACGCCTATCGCGGCTTTCATTCCCACTTTTCCAAGGCGCAATTAAACCACAACCTGTTCCGCTTCAACCAGCGTGGCGCCCAGTTTCAGGAGTCGGAAGTTGTCATCGACAACTCTATTTTTACCCAGAACTTCAATGGCTTGCAGTTTCGCGATTCGACGGTGGTTATGCGAAACAGCAAGGTACAGAACAACCAGTGGGGAATTCGGGCGGTTTACGTCAATCTGCGCCTGGAAAATTGTCAGATCACCGGCAACCGGACCAACGGGATCAGTTTACGCGATTCCGATTTCAACCTGCGCGGCAACCTGATTAACGGAAATCGGCGCGGGATCTATCTGCAACGCAGCCGTGGCCAGATGACTGCTAATCGGATTGTCGGCAACCTGGAACATGGCATCTATCTTGAAGACAGTATTGCAGATGTCAGTGAGAATCTGCTTGCCGACAACGGTCGGGCCGGATTGAAGGTACAGCATGCCGGCGGTACGGTTGTCGGAAATGCGGTCACCGGTAATCATCAGTTTACCTTTGTCAATGAAGGAATCGAAAGTTTTCAGATCGGCGCAAACTGGTACGCCGACCAGCCGGTCGCAGTTCTGGATCAGCGATTGCGTCCCACGGTCGGCCCGCTTGAACTGTCACCGGCACTCGATACTGCTCCGGAAATAGGTCAATAACCCTGTATGAGGTTCATTTTGTCGTTAAGAATTTATGCCGCTTTTCTGTTTATTTTACTGTTGGCCGGTTGCCAGGGCACTGCGGAACGACCGGTAATGAAGATCGGTTACATGAACTGCAACAGCGAGGCGGAAACCCTGACCCGTTTCAGACCCTTGACCCAGTATCTGTCAGACAAGTTGGAGATCGATTTCCAGGCGATCCCGGTTGACACCCAGGATTTTCCCGAGAGGTTTGCGGCCGGCGAGTTCGATTTCACTCATTCCAATTCGCTGGTTTACGTGATTATGCGCGAGGAGCAACAGCTTGAGCTGTTGGCAACCGAGCAGCGCGGAAATTACGGTTCCCGAACCGCTGGAGCGATTATCGCGAAAAAGGGCAGCGGCATCGAGACCCTGGCAGACATCAAGGGGAAACGGATGATCTTCGGCCCGCAACTGGCTCCCAGCGGGTTTCTCGCTCAGTATGATCTGCTGTTGCGCGAAGGGATCGATCCGGAACTGGATATCGCCTACTACGCGATTCCGTCCGGTTCGTTCAAACATGAGAAGGTCGTTTATGCGGTTTATTTCGGTGATTACGATGTCGCCGCGGCCCCGGCACTCGATATTGAACTGATGACCAAAGACGGAAAAATCACCGCCGATGATTTTGTCATTCTCGGCCAGAGCCCGATCTTCCCTTACTGCACCTTCGGCGCGCGCAAAGACCTGGATCCGGATTTGATTAAACGCTTCCGGCAGACCCTGGTTGATCTGACCGAAACCGACACGGTTGACTATCAGGGCGAAACCCTCAAGGTTCTGGCCTCAGCCTGGATCGACGGCTTTGAAGCACTGCAGGACAGCGACTACGATTATATCCGCGAGATGGCTAAACGGGCCAATATGCCGCCCTACCAGGAGTTTTAATTGTTGGAAAAACGTTTCGACCTAGTGTTGGGGGCTCTTTTACTGCTCTGCGCAGTGACTCTCGTCGGGTTGCTGAGCGGAACCGGTTCACAGGCTTCACAGCGCGACCTGAGGGTCGATAAAGCGCTTGAACAGGAAATCGCCTATCAGGCAAAAGTCAGCTTTTTAGAGCGGCTCTACGCCCCGGTTATTAACCTGCGTGATTCCGGACAGAATGAATCAGCACTGCTCCAGCTGGATGAACTGTCACGCAAATACCCCGATGAAGCGCATGGTGAAACCTTGCGCGGAGAAATTCTGCTGCAACTCGGAGCCACACAGAAGGCGATCGGACATCTGGCCAGCGCGGTCCGGATGAACGGTGATTATGTCGACAAACAGAGTCCCTTGTCGCGGCGCGGGCTGATCGAACGTCTGTTGGCTAGCGAATTGACCAAATTCAAGCAGCTGGCAGCCGACAACTCCGCATCCCGTTCATCGCAGGCGGCACTGAAAGATCTTTACTATCTGCAGGGGCGGCTGGCCGGCGGGTGCGAATAGTGCGACTGGCGCTGCGTGATCCACATACCTGGTTCGTCATGTTGGCCGGCAGCCTGCTCGGCTTGGCCGGGGTGATGCTGGCGGTCCTGGGGAATCCACAGAATTCAGGGATTTGCGTCTCCTGTTTTCTGGAAAACAGCGCCGGAGCACTCGGCCTGCACAACAATGCGCGGATGCAGTATCTGCGCCCGGAACTGATCGGCTTCGTGCTCGGCTCGACCTTGGCGGCGATCGGTTTTCGTGAATTCTCCTCCAAGGGGGGCAGTGCTCCACTACCGCGTCTGCTTTCGGGTGTCTTTCTGATCGTCGGCTGTTCGGTGTTTATCGGCTGCCCGATCAAGCTGTTTTTGCGACTGACCGCCGGTGATCTGACCACCCTGACCGGTCTGCTCGGTTTGGTTGGCGGGGGCTGGTTGGGCTTGAAAGGGTTGGCGGCCGGCGTTGATCTGGGCCGGTCGAGTAAAAAAAGTGACGGTTCCGGGTTCTGGACGCCCTTATTGTTTGTCATGCTGCTGCTGTTTCTGTTCGTTCGGCCCGGTTTCGTCCTGTTCTCCGAACGGGGCAGCGCAGCTGAGGCGGCACCGGTTTTAATCGCCCTCGGCATCGGTCTGCTGCTGGGTGCCGTGGCGCAACGGACCCGCTTCTGTATTACCGGTGGCATCCGCGACCTGATGATTATGGGCACTCGGGCGCCGTTGTTCTGGGGATTTATCGTTTTTGTTCTGGTGGCCTTTGTTGCCGGGCTGGCTACCGGTAATTTCCGGCCGGGTTTTTACGGCCAACCGGGGGCGCATCTCGACATGATATGGAGCTTTTTCGGCATGTTGCTGGTCGGCTCGGTTTCGGTGTTGATCGGCGGTTGCCCGTTTCGTCAGTTGATTAAAGCGGGTGAAGGGGATGCGGATGCCGGCTTGGTGGTCATCGGCATGTTCCTCGGCGCTGGCTTGGTACAAGCCTGGCAGCTTGCCGGGACTGCTGCCGGGGTGCCACTCTACGGCAAGATTGCGGTAGTCATCGGACTGGCGTTTATCCTGTTGAATCTGCTGTTTTTTCGCGATCGAGCTGTTGCATGAATCTGAAACGGAAGGGAAGGGAAGGTGAAGGTTTGACGCTACTGGAAAGAAACCCACAGATTGTCTGGCGGAACGAAAAACGTCGTGAAGAAAAGGTTCTGCAAGGGCTGGAAGCGGGGGAAGATGTTGCCGAGCACGGCACCGTCATTCTGATGATCTCCGGGATGATGCATCAGCTGAATCTGCTCGGCGGAATGATCTGGAACCTCTGTGACGGCAGCCGTGACGAGGAACAGATCGTCGATGAGTTACTTAAGGAATTTGCTGTTGAGCGCGAACTGCTGGCTGAAGATGTCGCTGATTTTATCCAGGATTTACTGAAACGGGACTGGCTGACCTATGGCTGATGCAATTACTGAACAATTTTCCGCGCCGCTGACTTTTAACTGGACGCTCTCTTACCAGTGCAATTTTGTCTGCAGTCACTGTTACAGCCGTGATGAAGTTGCAGAAGAATTGCCGACCGAGAAGATAAAGCAGATTGTCGATCTGTTGGTTAAACAGCAGGTCCCCTTTATCAACTTCGGTGGCGGCGAACCTTTGATCCGCAAAGATCTGCTCGAGGTAACCCGTTATGCCAGCGATCAGGGTCTGAATGTCTCGATGAATTCCAACGGCTGGTTGCTCGACCATGCCACGGCGCAACAGATCAAAGCTGCCGGGTTCAAAAGTGTCGGCATCAGTATCGACAGTGCCGACGGTGCATCGCATGATGATTTTCGCAATAAAAACGGTTCTTTTGCACGTGCAACCGCAGCTCTTGATGCCTTACATGCGGTCGGCGTCAAGACCACTATGAGTTCGGTCATCTCGCGGTTCAACTTCAAGGATTTTCATGCGCTGCTCGATCTGGCCCGCAAGCATCAGGTGACACAGGTTTATCTGCACAATTTCAAGTGCAGCGGCCGTGGGTTTAAAAACCGTGAAGATCTTGATTTGACCCCGCAGGAATGGAAGGATTTCTACGTCGAGGCACTGCAGGTCAAAAATGATACGGATGATCTGTTGATCTCTTTTGATGATCCGGTGATTGCCTCGCTGCCCGGCTATGAAGAGAACCCGCTGGTAAAGGGGAGCAGTTGCGGCAAGCTGTCATTGCATCTGCGTCCCAATGGAGATATTACTCCCTGTGGTTTTATTCCATTGGTAGTCGGTAATATTTTGACGGACGATTTTGAGGAGCTATGGTATAATTCACCTGTTTTGAATCACATGCGCAATAAAGAAGCCAAAGGCAAATGTCAGGGTTGCGGCGTCTACCAGGACTGTCTGGGCGGCTGTACCGCACGTGCTTTTGCGACCACCGGTGACTTGAGTGAACCTGATCCTCATTGTTGGAAATAAACTCGCGGAACAGCTCTTTTAACCCCTAGACTGTGGAGGTGACAGCATGAAAAAGTACATGAAACCCCGGGTAGTTGGGTCTTCCAACGTTCACCCCTGCTAAAACTTTGGGGGGGCAGCTTACTGCCCCCCCAATTTCTTTTCCAAGAGACCGAATTTATATGGCTGTAGATCTCCTTGATGTCCCGTTACGTGTCAGTTGGGATTTCTTTTCTGACACAGATTCATCCCTTTCAGGTGAACAATTACTGCAGATCGCCACTGCCTTGACCGATGCCGGTCTGTTTTTTGTCACCCTGGAGAATCGTCCCCTCAAACATCCGGCAATCGTTCCGGTCATCAACCAGCTGTTGAGCGGCGGCTGTCAGGTTACCTTGATCGCCGACGCTGATCCTGATCAGCTTAAATTTCTGCCCGAACTGCCCACCGGCGTGACCCTGTTTCTGGATGCTGGCGCTTGTGTCGCTGGAAATCGCCTGGATCAGCAACAACTCGCTGGTTTTTTTCAGCAGTTCCGCAACTTGCAGCTTACTGCCTCACTGTTATGGCTGCCTCGATCGGGGAAACTCCCATTGATCCTCGATTTCATCCTGTTCTGTGAGCAGAACGGGGTACCGCGTTTTAAGTTGCCAAACCAGAAAATCGATGCTAATCCTGAGCATTCTGAAAGAGGATTACTGCCTGACTGCAAAGACCTGCAACAATTCTCCGCGCTGCTGAATCAAGCTGGGCTGCCGAAAACATCCTCACTGCAACTGGAAGTTCACGATCTGTTTCTCTGGGAGTTACTGCAACCGCTCTGTGGTGGTGAGCGGAGCGAATATGGCGGCTGTCAGGCGGCAAACAGCCTGGCTCACGTCGACCATCAGGGTGGATTATGGCCTTGCTCCTCCTGGCCGCAGTCGCTTGGAAATTTGCTGGATACGGAGTTATGGGACCTCTGGCAGTCGAGCGCACGCTTGGCGGTTCGAGAGCAGATTACAGGTGTTCCGACCGGTTGTGACGGCTGCCGGGATTACCAGATCTGCTTCGGCGGCTGTCGTGGCCTCGCCACTTTTTGTCGCGAGGATGCCTTGGGTCGGGACCTGCTTTGTGCAGAACGTCGTTGAGAGATACGGTTGGAATGAAGAAGCATATCTATCTGGATAATGCAGCGACCAGTCACCCCAAACCTGAAGCGGTCTACCGCGCTGTCGATGCAGCATTGCGAACCGGGGCCAGCCCCGGACGTGGCGGCTACCAGCAGGCGATCTCGGCTGAGCGTCTGGTATTTGAAACCCGTGAAAGTTTAGCGGAGTTTTTTAATGCCGGCGATTCGGAACGATTTATTTTTACCCCGAATGCAACCGCGGCGATCAATCAAGCCTTATTCGGCACCTTGACTGCCGGTGACCGGGTGGTAACGACCAGCATTGAGCATAATGCCGTGACCAGGCCGCTACGGGCGTTGCAGGACCGTGGTGTCACCGTTGTCAAGGTCGCTGCAGATCCGACCAGCGGCATCGTTTCTGCCGGTGCGCTGAAACAAGCCTGTCAGCAGCAACCGACACGGTTGTTGCTGGTCAATCATTGCTCAAATGTTTTCGGTGCATTGCAGCCGGTCGAAAATCTCGGACGCTGGTGTCGCAAGCAAAATATCCTGTTTATGCTTGATGGTTCGCAAACCGCAGGCTACCTGCCGATCGATTTACAGGCGCTGGCGGTAGATCTGTTTGCCGCACCTGGCCACAAAGGTTTACTCGGCCCGCAGGGGACCGGTTTTCTTTACGTTCGACCGGGGTTGCAACTGACTCCGCTGATCTACGGTGGCACCGGCGCAAATTCCCATTCTGACCTTCCGCCGGAGGAGTTGCCGGAAAGACTGGAGTGTGGCACCCTGAACGCGCCAGGGCTGGCCGGGTTGCACGCGGCAATTATCTTTTTGCAAAAGACCGGCATTGAAAACATTTGCCGACGTGAAAGCGGCCTGATCGATAAGATACTGCAGGGACTCGCGGCGATCGACGGAGTACAGGTTTATGGACCTGCCGACCTCCACTTACGGGGCGGGGCAATTTCGTTCAACCTGACAGGACAGGATCCTGCCGAGGTCGGTTTCACGCTGGATCAGCAATTCAATATTTCGGTTCGGGTCGGTTTGCAGTGTGCGCCCGACGCGCATAAAGCGATCGGCACCTATCCGATCGGAACGGTTCGGGTCAGCCCCGGTTACTTTACGACCGAGGCTGAAATCGAAGCGTTTCTGGCGGCTGTCCGTCAAATAGCCCAAAATGATAGAAGAGATTCAGGAGTGTAACAATGAAATTTATGCGAGCCCTGACGCTACTGTTTGTTTTTCTTCTGTTGGCGGCTTGTTCGCTGCCACCGGAAAAAATTGTCACCCGCAAGGTTTTGCTCGGCACGGCAGTCTATAAAAACTTCATCATTGAAGAATCGCCGGAGCAGATTCTGAACGCGCTGAATATGGAAGGAGAAGTGGTGGTCAAGGCTCACGAAGGACCACGGCCGGTTTATGTTAAAATTCTGGCAACCCCGGATGGACTTCTGGTCAGCTCCTACGATCGGTAATTCCGTTGGCGAGCCGACCAGCCGATTGCCAACTCTTACATTGAAAGATGTCATGCAATGAAAACTTACGTTCTCGATACCAATGTATTGCTTCATGATCCCCAGGCTATTTATAAATTTCAGGATAATACCGTAATCGTACCCTTGACGGTATTTGAAGAAATCGACCGTTTCAAAAAGGAGCAGAGCGAGACCGGCCGTAATGCCCGACAGATTTCACGTGAGATCGACGGTTTCCGTAAGCGGGCGAAATTGGTCGACGGGGTTCAACTCGACAATGGCGGAACCTTTAAGGTCGCGATTTACAGTGAAGAGTTCCTGTTGAAGTTGCCCCCTGAATTACGGGTTGATCAAGGGGATAATCGAATCCTGGCGGTGGCAAAGGATCTGCAGGAAACCCTGCCGGAAGGTTCGGTGATTTTCATCACCAAAGATATCAATCTGCGGATCAAAGCCGATACCATCGGCATGATTGCCGAAGACTATCAGAACGACAAGATTTCCGTTGACGATCTCTACACCGGAACCATTCAAATGCAGGTCGGGCGGGAAGCGGTCGACAAATTTTATGAAGAGGGCGCCCTCGATCTGGAGAATGAATTCAATGCCAATCAAGGCATTACCCTGATCGACGAAACCAACCCGTCACATTCGGCAATCGGCCGTTACAATGCATTGAAGCAGCAGCTGTTGCCATTGTTGCGGGTGCCGAAGGACGGGGTCTGGGGCATCCACCCGCGCAATCGTGAACAACAGTTTGCTTTCGACCTGCTGCTCAACGATGACATCCAGCTGGTGTCACTGGTTGGCAAGGCCGGGACCGGGAAAACCCTGTTGGCCATTGCTGCCGGTTTATTGAAAACAGCGGATGAAAGTGTCTACAGTCGGCTGTTGGTTTCCCGCCCGGTCTTTCCGATGGGTCGGGATCTCGGTTTTCTGCCGGGTGATGTCGAAGAGAAACTTGCCCCCTGGATGCAGCCGATCTTCGATAATGTCGAACTGCTGCTCACCAGTGTCGATGAGGGGGGAAAGCGTAAACGGGGCTACCGGGAACTGCTCGATCTCGGTTTGATGGAGATCGAACCCTTGACCTACATCCGCGGCCGATCTATCCCTCGGCAATATATGATTGTTGATGAGGCGCAAAATCTAACGCCACACGAAATCAAGACCATTATTACCCGCGCCGGCGAAGGAACCAAGATTGTTCTGACCGGCGATCCGTATCAGATCGACAACCCCTATGTCGATTCTGCCAGTAACGGTCTGACTTATGCTGTAGAACGTTTAAAAGGGCAGGAGATTGCCGGGCATATGACCCTGACCAAGGGAGAACGTTCATCCTTGGCCGAACTGGCCGCCAACCTGCTGTAAAAAGAAATTGATTTTATGTTGTTGCTTGCTCTGGAAAGTTCCTGCGATGAAACGGCAGCGGCCGTGGTCCGTGACGGCCGTGAAGTCCTTGCCAACCTGATTGCTTCACAGGTAGATCTTCACGCGGTTTATGGTGGTGTTGTGCCTGAACTGGCCTCGCGCCGGCATCTTGAAGTGATCAATCCTCTGGTTGCCGAAGCGTTGAAAACAGCTGCAATTTCAAGCAGTGAGCTTGACGGCGTGGTCGTAACCAGAGGCCCTGGATTGGTCGGAGCCCTGCTGGTCGGGCTCTCTTTTGCCAAAGCCTTTGCCTATGCTCAGCAGATACCGCTGGTGGGGGTCCACCATATAGAAGGACATATCCTCGCAATTCAGCTGGAGACGCCGGTTGAATATCCGTTTTTAGCCGCCGCGGTTTCCGGTGGACATACCCACCTGTTCCGGGTTGATGGCATCGGTCGCTACCGCTTGCTCGGCCGTACGGTGGATGATGCTGCCGGTGAAGCCTTCGATAAGGTGGCGAAAATGCTCGGCCTACCTTATCCGGGCGGCCCGGTCATCGATAAACTGGCGGCAGGCAGTGATGATGGCGGGATTGTTTTTCCGCGTCCGATGCTGAAAAAGAAAAATCTTGATTTCAGCTTCTCCGGCATGAAAACTTCGGTGCTGAACTATCTGCATAACCTTGATTCTCCTCCAGATGAACAGCAGATCGCGCAGATTTCTGCGGCATTCCAGGCTGCAGCTGTCGATGTGATTACCCAAAAAACCTTGCGCGCCGCAGAACAGGAAAACCTGAAACGGATTGTTGTAGCCGGTGGGGTGGCTTGCAATAGCGGCCTGCGGCAGCGCTTTGCTGAACTTGCACAACAGCGTACGCTGCAAGTTCATTTTCCGTCACCGCTGCTTTGTGCCGATAATGCGGCAATGTTGGCGGTTGGCGGTGACCATTACCTTTCACAGGGAATCCGTTCAGAGCTGGACCTGAATGCTGTTTCCAGTTGGCCGCTTGAGCAGGCCGCAGATTTTTCCTAGAGATTGAGCTATGTGGCGTCGCTGGAGCTTTTTCAGACAATTTAAATTGAATTTGATCCGGCTGGTACGCATTCAAGCGCAACCTGATGCGGTCGGCCGCGGTATGGCTCTGGGGTTGTTTATCGGCATGACGCCGACTTTCGGCATCCAGATGTTCCTTGCACTCGGTTTTGCCTTATTGTTACGGCAGAACAAGATTGCCGCTTTGATCGGTGTCTGGTGTACCAATCCCGTTACCGCGCCGATTATCTACGGGATTGAATACGAAGTAGGCCGCTTGTTAATGGGCTTGCCTCACCCCGAAGTCGCCATTGAGTTTAATCATAAAATCCTTTCCGGGCTGGGTTGCCAGCTGCTTCCGCCACTTTTACTCGGCAGTGTCGTCCTGGGAATCCCGGTGGCGATCATCGGTTATGCCCTGACGATCCGGTTTGTACCGAGCTTGCGGGCATGGCGTGTTCCGCGTTGGCCGAAACGACGTCAGGACGATAGAGGTTAAATTTCAATGAGTTATCGAACCAAGAAGCGTTTCGGCCAGCATTTTTTGCATGATCGAAATGTAATCGATAAAATTGTCCTTGCCGCTCAGCTGAACAGCGAACAGGAAGTCGTCGAAATCGGTCCTGGGCTTGGGGTTCTAACCGACCAGTTGTTGCCGCGCGCTGCCCATGTTCATGTGATGGAGATTGACCGCGAGCTGATTGAGCGGCTACGCGCTCGGCATGAACCGCGCCTGACGGTTCATGCCGGTGATGTTCTCAAGCTTCCCTGGGACGACTGCCTGGCGAACCCGCCGTATACGCTGGTGGCCAATCTCCCCTATAATATCTCCAGCCAGATCGTTTTCAAACTGCTGGAAAATCGGCACCTGTTTCGGCGAATGGTGTTGATGTTTCAACGCGAAGTCGGTCAACGACTGGTTGCAGAGCCGGGCGGCAAGGAATACGGCATTCTCTCCGTGCTCTGTCAACTCTGGTACGATATTCGAGTCGTGGCGCTGGTTAAACCCGGTGCTTTCAACCCGCCGCCGAAGGTTGATTCGATCGTGCTCGATTTTCAACCCCTGGAAAGGCCGCGTGTGGATCCGGTTGAGGAAAACTTTTTCCGCCGGGTGGTCAAAGCTGCTTTTACGCAACGCCGAAAAAAGCTGCGTAACAGCCTGATTGCCGGAGGGTTTCTCCCCGCTGTGATCGATGCCGCGCTTGTCTCTGCCGACATTTCACCCGGTTGCCGTGGTGAAACCTTAGCGCTTGACGAGTTTTCCCGCTTGACCAAATCCTTGTTTACTCTGCAGAAAAATTTATAATTACCTAATCTTGTCTTGCTAACCTATTGACCTTCGATTATCATTTCTGAATACGCACTTTAATCACTCCTGATCAAAGTGTAACAAGTTGAACTGACTAGTAAAATCCGAAAAAAGGGAGTTTTGGATGAAAGTCTTGGTGACACGCGGTGGCAGCTTGTCGGGTGGTGAGGATCGAACCCTGCAACCTGAGATTCTGGAACAGGAACTTATTCGTCAAGGTTTGACAGAATCTGTGCCGGTCTATGTCAGTCTCGGAGAATTATTTCGTCAGCTTATCCCGGACAATTTTATTGCTTCGATTGAACTGGAAAATGCGGTCGCCAACTTACGTCAAGTCGGCGACTTTCTTTTGCAACGGGATCAGGAAATCCAAGTTTCTCTGTTGCCGCAAAAAAAGCCAGGGCATTACTTCTTATTCTGCAACTCACCAGACGCCAACCATATTTTTTCATCGATCCAGGAATACCTGCATCGCCGTTCGTTGCATTTTCGGGTAATTTGTCATCCGATACTGAGTGTCGTTCGCGAGAAGGGACGTTTGCAGCAAATTTCAGAAAGCAACCCCGGATTCGCCCAGGAATCGTTTATCTGGATGGAACTGGAACAACTGCCGGTGCGGATGTTTCAGGATATTGTTCAGGGGATCGAGAAAATCTTGACCGTGGCCCTCAGGGTTTCTCGTGATCGTATCAAGACGCTACAGCAGATCAGCAGTTTAAGCCGTATCGAGAATCTGGCTAGATATACAGACCTGTTCGACTGGCTGCAGAAGGATAATTTCATCCCGGTTGCCAGTCGTTGCTACCGTTACGATGATGCCGAGACTGACGAGGGGATTCGGGAAGAGACCGAGGCGGCACTCGGTTTGCGCAAGTTTTATGCTCAGCCGTTCTCAATAGACGTTGAGCCGGTGCCACTGGAAACCCCGCTGCTTGCAGCGATGCTGCGCCATGGTGATGATGTCGCGCTGGAAAAGACCGAACTGCGCTGCCCGTTGCACCGTTTCGAACGACTGACCTATCTCGGTTTCAGAGAGATACTCGACAACGGGGGTTACCGGGAACATGCGTTCTGGGGTTTCTACACCCAACAGAGTATCGACGCGAACAGCTTTACCATTCCGGCATTGCGTAAACGGATCGAAACGGCTCAGCAACAGTTGAATATTCCGCACGACAGCCACAACTATCGTAAGACTATCCAGATTTTCAATACCTTTCCCAAAATTGAGCTTTTCCTGATCGGCGACACGGAACTCAGACGCCTGATGCGGTCGTTCACCCAGATGCACCGTCAAGCCGGTGTCAAGGTGGTGGTAGCACCCAGCATGTCTGCGTCTAATTTGACCCTGCTGCTGATTATGCCGAACGAATATTACTCGCTGGAACATATCGCGCGCATGGAAACCTACCTGCGGCGTTATTTCAGAGCAGTTTCCAGTGACTCGAAGATGATCCATCTGTCGAACGATTATTTGAGTTTACACTTCAACCTGAAGCTGAAGGCCGATCAGGTAAAAATAGAATTATTGCAACTGGAACAGGGACTGACCCGGCTGGCGCTCCCCTGGAAACTGAAGTTTCGCGATCTGCTGGAAAAAAATTATGTCGCCGATTCTTTTGATATCTGGGAACGTTATATCAAAACATTTCATCGGGATTATCGCTCCCGTACCCATCCCCGTTTTGCTGTGCGCGATGTGCGTAATATTGAAATTTTACTGCGTGAGCAACAGGATCTTTTCGACCTGTGGGGCCCGTTTCACGACCAAGAAGATTACTTCCGCCTGCAGTATTACAGCATGCAGAAAAGCTACCTCAACGACTTGATGCCGTTTTTAGAAAATCTGGATCTTTGCGTCATTGAAGAGGTTGATTTCACCCTTGAAATAGAGGAGAAGCGGGTCTACATCAAGAGTTTCGCGGTTCGGGCCAATTCTTCTGAAAGTCTGCCGTTTAAAGAGATCAAGCCGTTACTGCTGGAAACTCTGCAGGCGATGAACAGCCGAGAAGTAGAAAATGATTACCTGCATCGTTTGTTGCCGTTAACCGGACTTTCCTGGCGGCAGATCGATGTTTTCCGCGGCTATCGCAACTACTATTTTCAACTCGGCGCACCGTTCACCAAGCGTCGGGTCGCTTTTGCCCTGATCAACAACGCCAATGTTGCTCTGTTGCTTTATCGTTATTTTGAAGGTCGTTTCAAACCAGCTGACGAATGGGGCGATTTGATGACCCGTGAACTGGAAGTATTGTCTCCGGTTCGCATGGAACTGGCCGCCGCACTGGAAAAGGTCAGCGATAATAATGAGGATAAGATTCTGCGTACGCTGTTTAATCTGATCGATTCAACGGTACGCAGTAACTTTTTCCTGCGTTGTGATCAAGACGACTATTTCTTTTCCTTCAAGGTCAGTTCCCTTGGTGTGATCGAGATGCCGGCTCCGCGACCCCTGTACGAGGTTTACGTCCATTCGGCAAAGATGGAAGGACTCCATCTGCGCGGCGGCAAGGTCGCTCGCGGTGGCATCCGTTGGTCCGATCGGCCGGATGATTTCCGTACCGAAGTTCTCGGCCTGGTCAAGGCACAGACCACCAAAAATGCCGTCATCGTTCCGGTCGGATCTAAAGGTGGGTTTATCACCAAGCAGAGCAGTCCTGATCGGGAACAGATGGGCGAAATCGTCAAGGAGGCCTACCAGACCCTGATGCGCGGGTTGCTCGATATTACCGATAACCGGACTGCCGAAGGGATCGTTCGCCCGGCAGGGATCGTCGCCTATGACGATCAGGACCCCTACCTGGTCGTCGCCGCTGACAAAGGCACCGCACACCTGCCTGATACCGCAAACGCGATCAGCCAATCCTACGGCTTCTGGCTTGATGATGCCTTCGCCAGCGGCGGGTCACATGGCTATGACCACAAAAAACTCGGCATCACCGCGCGTGGTGCCTGGGAGAGTGTCAAGCGCTTGTTCCGTGAGCAGGGGCACGACATTCAGACCCAGCCCTTTACCGTTGTCGGTATCGGTGACATGAGCGGCGATGTCTTCGGCAACGGCATGCTGCTCTCGCACAAAATCTGCCTGTTGGCTGCTTTTGATCATCGACATATTTTCCTCGATCCGAATCCCGATCCGGAAACCAGCTATCAGGAACGGGAGCGCCTGTTCAAGCTGCCACGTTCCAGTTGGGAAGATTACAACACCGATTTGATCTCTGCAGGTGGCGGGATTTTCTCCCGCCAGCTGAAGGAAATCCCGCTTTCGCCGCAGGTTGCCGAATGGCTCGGTGTGCGGCAAGGGAGTATTGACGTTCCCGGTCTGATCCGCTTGCTGCTAAAAGCCCAGGTCGACCTGCTTTGGAACGGCGGAATCGGCACCTACGTCAAAGCGACGACAGAGAGCCAGGAGGATGCCGGGGATCGAGCCAACGATGCCGTTCGGCTGGATGCCCCGGAACTGCGTGCCAAGGTCGTCGGTGAGGGTGGTAACCTCGGCATGACCCAGTTGGCAAGGATCGAGTTCGCCAAAAATGGTGGGTTGCTGAACACCGACGCGATCGATAATTCAGCTGGTGTCGACAGCTCTGACCATGAGGTCAATCTGAAAATCCTGCTGCAACTGTTGCGACAGGAGGGGCAGATCAAGACCCTCGACGATGGCTACGCGCTGCTGGAAGAGATGGAAGAGACGGTCTGTCAGGATGTACTGAGCAATAATTACACACAAACCCTGTCGATTTCACTCGATGAGATTCGCTGCCAGGGTGACGTTGAACCTTATCTGGAGTTGATGGATCGACTTGGTCGTTCCGGCCTTCTCGATCGTCGTGATGAGTTTTTACCGAGCCGCAAAGAGGTTTCCGCCCGTCAGCCCAACCGTCTGGTTCGACCAGAACTTTCGGTGCTGCTTGCGTATAGTAAAATGTTCCTCTACCGTGCATTGCTCGATAGCGAGCTGCCGGACAATAAAGTTGTTCATCAGTTGTTGCTCGATTATTTTCCGCAACAGGCTGTCGAGCGTTACGGTGAACTGCTGAAACAGCATCCCCTGGCGAAAGAGATAACCGCGACCATGCTGACCAACCGGGTTGTCGATCATGCCGGCAGTACTTTCTGTCAGACGCTCAGTCGTTTGACCGGTCAGCCGCAGGTGATTGTGGCAAATGCATATATCGTCTTCGACGGGCTGCTGGGAGGGGCGCTGTTACGCAAGGCGGTTTTTGCCCTCGACAACAAAATGCCCAGTGTCAGCCAATATGAACTGTTGATGAAGCTTGAGGATGTATTGCGCTCTTTCTGCCTGTTCGCATTGGGGAACGGAATGGCGTTGCCTGCAGATGAAACTGAACTGGCGCGGATCGAAGCGCAACTTGCACAATATTCTGCGCTACTGCCGGAGGTGCTGCCGGCAGAAAACTGGCAGGAATGCCAGCAGGAGCGTGATCAATTGCTAGCTGCCGGGCTATCTGAGGAAATTGCCTTGAAGTACGCGGCGTTGAGTTATATCGCTGATTTTCTGCCGTTGATTTACATGACTCAACAATCGGGACAAAAGCTTGAACAACTGGCAAAACTCAAGGTTTTCGTCGAAGAAAAGATTGCCCGGGATGCGATTTTCCAGTTGCTGCTGAAAGTGCCGGTAGTGGATAGCTGGGATCGTCGCGCTCGTGAGTCTCTGCTCGGTTCCCTCCACTCGATTAAGGTACGTTTGATTCAGCAGGTCGCAGTCGAATCCGCCGCTGATCCGCAAAGTTTTTTCCGCAAGCGTCGGCAGAAGCTGAGAACCTATCAGGGGCTGTACCGTTCCCTGCTGGCGGAATCACCGCGCAATTTCCATCCATTTACCGTTTTGTTGCGTTCGCTGGAAAGCTTGTCGGCAGAATAAAATCCAGTGCACCTGTCAAACTTTTCTGGGGCAGACGAGTGGATCGTCTGCCCCCGCTGATTTCATATCCCGGAGATGAGTAACTTTCAGCACGCCCGAGTGCCGAAGGCGGAATGTCCTGAATATTGGGATCTTGGCCAGCGCAAAGCCTTTGCCTATCAGGATGGTAAGCAGTTGACCGAAAAGTAGTTAAAAAGGCGGTAGACAATTTATTGTTGGCTATGCTATATCGTAAAACGCTTTTTTGATGGGACAAAATCTCCGTTTCACCCATCATTACGTGTGATCTCGCCGGTGGCCCGGAACCCTGTGCCGGAGCCTGAAACTGAACAGATTACACTTAAGTGGCTTGTACTCCGTAGATAGTGTCGCAAGATACGTTAGTTTATCGAGGACAAGGCATACATACCGCCTGGATCGCCAGCGACCGGGACGGAAGGTTTTTCACCGGTTCAAGCGACGCCCCGTTGCTGAAGTTCCTGTGCCTTTCGTTCATGCGGAAGGCATTTTTGCTTTAAGGGAATGAATTGTGAAAAAACCTAAAACGATTCTCGATATCGGTCGGATGAAAGCGCAGCAGGAGAAGATCAGCGTCCTGACTGCCTACGATTATCCCTTTGCCAAACTGATGGACAGCGCCGGAATCGACATGATTCTGGTCGGAGATTCGGTCGGCTCGGTGGTTTCCGGTTACGACAACACCCTGCCTGTGACCCTTGAGGAGATGATCTATCACACTCGAGCGGTGGTTCGTGGCTGTGAAGAGGCTTTGATTATCACCGACATGCCGTTTATGTCCTATCAGGTCGATAGCCGCGATGCCCGGATCAATGCCGGTCGCCTGGTCAAAGAAGGTGGTGCACAGGCGGTCAAGCTGGAAGGGGGCGCACACGTTGCCGAAACCATCCGGTCGATTGTCGATATCGATATCCCGGTAGTCGGACATATCGGGTTGACCCCGCAGTCGATCCACCGCATGGGCGGGTTTAAAGTCCAGGGGCGTCAAGAAGTGCAGGCGCGTAAAATTCTGGCCGACGCTAAAGCCGTTGAAGAGGCGGGCGCTTTCGCTATGGTGCTGGAGGGAATTCCCAGTGAGTTGGCTAAAGAGGTCACTCAAACCGTCAGTATCCCGACGATCGGCATCGGCGCCGGAGTTGATTGCGATGGGCAGGTGTTGGTAATCCACGATATTCTTGGCCTCTGTGATAAATATTCACCTAAATTTGTCAAACGCTACGCCGATATTTCCGAGGCTATTTCGCAGGGAATCAGTGACTACATCCGTGAAGTCAAGGCTGGGGATTTCCCTGGTCCCGAGCATTCTTTTAAATGAGCAGTGACAAAGTGACGAGTGAGCAGTGACAGATTTAATTTTTTACTCGTCACCCGTCACTCTGTCACCCGTCACTTTATTCCTATGCCTATACAAATCATCACCACTGTTGCCGAGATGCAACAACGCGCACAGGCTGCACGCGCCACCGGACAACGGATCGTCTTTGTTCCGACCATGGGCTGTTTGCACCAGGGGCATCTGTCGCTGCTCGAAGCCGGCCGCAAGCAGGGTGACCTGCTGGTGCTGTCGATTTTTGTCAACCCGACCCAGTTCGGCCAGGGGGAGGATTTTGAGGATTATCCCCGGGATCTGCGCTGTGACTCCGAATTAGCTGAAGTGGTCGGCGTCGATATTGTCTTTGCGCCTACTGTCGCAGAAATGTACCCGCAAGGTTATGCGACCTTCGTCGATGTCGAAGGAATTACTAAGGGGCTTTGCGGAGCCAGCCGGCCCGGACACTTTCGCGGCGTCACCACCGTGGTCGGCAAGTTGTTCAATATTATCCAGCCGCAGCTGGCACTGTTCGGCAACAAGGATTTTCAACAGCTGACGGTGATCCGACGGATGACTATCGATCTGAATATACCGGTCGAGATTATCGGGATGCCGATCTTCCGCGAACCAGATGGTTTGGCGATGAGTTCGCGCAATGTTTATCTGTCGGCTGAGCAGCGGCAACAGGCGTTGGTTCTGTCGCAATCAATCGTCGAGGCACTGCGGATGGTTGCCGCCGGGCAGACCGATTCATCAGTGATTGTTGCCGCGCTGGAAAACAGGATCAGCAGTAAATCGGCAGCGAGAATCGATTATATAAAAATCTGTCATCGGCTGAGCCTGGAAGAGCAGGTCAAGGTGGATGAAGATTCAGTTCTGTTGCTCGCCTTGTTTTTTGGTAAAACCCGGCTGATCGACAACAGCTATCTGAAGAGAGCGGAATGACCTTGGCCACCATTTACACAGCCAGACTGCTCTATCCCGGGGACGCTCCGCCCGTCGAAGGTGGGGCGTTGCTCGATCTGGACGGCCGGATTACCGCGCTCGGCTCTCTTGCCGAGCTAAAAAAAGCCTATCCAACCACCAAAATTGTCGATTTCGGTGAAGCCCTAATGGTCCCCTTGCTGGTGAATTCGCATACCCACCTGGAACTGAGTGACTATCGCCAATGGGCTGAAAAAGCCGGGGAGTCAGCCGTCCCGGACGATTTCGTAGACTGGATATTGCAACTGATCCGGGTAAAAAAAACTCTGCACAAAAATCAGTACACCCACTCGCTGGCCAATGGGATCTCACAGTCAGTTGCCGCCGGAACCGGAGCGGTCGGTGATATTATTTCTCAGTATCCCAGTCGCAAGGCATATCAGGGGTCGCCGTTATCAGGGACCCTGTTCCTCGAAAGTCTCGGGCAGGATCCGACCGTTGTTTGCCAGCGGATGAATGAACTAAATATGCTGCTGACTGACACACATACCGGCCCGCTGCAACTCGGCTTATCGCCCCATGCGCCGTACAGTATCAGTGCCGCGTACATGACCGACATTTACCAGAAATGCAAGAAAGAAGACTTGCGCTGCATGACCCACATCGCCGAATCTCCGGCGGAGGTCGAGTTTATCGAAGCAAGCCGTGGCCCGCTGGCGGACAAGCTCTATCCGAAAGTCGGTTGGGAATATCTGCTTCCAGCCGCATCCGGTTGTAATCCCGCCGGATACCTGCAGGGGAATGGCGGCCTGTTCTCTGGCCATATTCTTGTGCATGGCGTTCAATTGACAATCCCTGAAATCGAATTGATTGCTGCAAACGACTGCTCACTGGTGCTTTGTCCCCGCTCTAATGAGCGCCTTCAGGTCGGCAAGGCACCGGTTTCCGAGCTGCTGAAACACGGCGTCAAACTGGCTATCGGCACCGACAGCCTGGCCAGCAATGACAGCCTGTCGATCTGGGATGAGATAGCATTTGCCCACCACTGGTTTGACGGTCAACTCGACGCACCGACCCTGTTTCGAATGGCGACATTGGGAGGAGCTGAAATTCTCGGATTGCAACAACAGCTCGGCTCGTTGGCTGTCGGCAAACTAAGCAGTTTTCAAGTATTGAGGCCGGATATGCCCGTTACGGTTGCCGCTATCAACGAATATCTTATCGCCCCTGGTCGAACTGCTGAAATTGATCAGGTATATATGCAGGGCCGCGCACTGTTGTCTGGCGTACATTGAACGGCTACACTGAAGAAGATGTGTGATTTTGAGAATAGGGCAGGGTGATGATCGAAGAATATGGCACCGTCGTCGAACTGAAGGGCAAACAGATTGCTGTCGTTCTCTGTCAACGCAACAGCGCCTGCGAGCACTGCCCCTCCAGCGGTGCCTGTCAGATCGGTGAAGACAGCGAAACCATGCGGGTTGAGGCCTTTAATCCGCTTGGGGCGAAAATCGGTGAGCGGGTCAAGGTCGCCACCAGCACCAAACACTTTTTGCAATCCTCCTTTATCCTTTACATTGTACCGATAATCGGGTTATTGATCGGTGCCTTGATCGGTCAGAGCATTGGCGAGTTGACTGATGTCGGTATCGATCCTTCGTTGCTGTCGGCGATTTTTGGGGTTGCTTTTCTGATCGGAACCTTTCTCTGTATCAGGGTCGGAACCCGCGCTTTAAAGCGGGAGGTTTTCATGCCGCGCATCGTCGAAATTCAGGCGCAGCCAGACACAGAAGCGGACAAACGGCAACATGGGCATTAAAATCATCGCCACCAACAAAAAGGCGTATCACGAGTATTATATTGAAGACACCTTCGAAGCCGGAATTGTCCTCACCGGCACCGAGGTCAAATCGATCCGGGCCGGACAGGTGAATCTCAAGGAATCTTTCTGCCGGATTATTTCTGGCGAGCTGTTCATCAATAATATGAACATCAGTCCCTACGAGCATGGCAATCGGGAAAACCACGAACCGACCCGAATGCGCAAA
This sequence comes from Deltaproteobacteria bacterium, assembly GCA_024280335.1. Taxonomy (GTDB): domain Bacteria; phylum Desulfobacterota; class Desulfuromonadia; order Desulfuromonadales; family Geopsychrobacteraceae; genus Malonomonas. The sequence continues at coordinate 18,252 of JAJRQI010000010.1, read as the reverse complement.
CTGCTGCTGCATCACGCCGAAATTGACAAACTGATCCGCCTGACCGAGCAGAAGGGGATGGCGATGGTGCCGACAAAACTCTACTTCAAGCACAACTACGTCAAGCTTGAGATCGGTATCGGCCGGGGAAAAAATCTGCGCGACAAGCGACAGTCTCTCAAGCAAAAAGAAGCCGATCGTGAAATGGCCAAAGCGCTGAAAAGCTCTTTCCGTTAGTTAAATCATTACTTGAAGTTTATCTCGCTAATATGCGACTATAGTGGTAGAAGCAGGTTGAAGATTTTAGGTGTTAAGCTTAAAATCTTCAGCCCTGAAACTTAAAACCAGATTCAAAAGGGGGTGTCAAGGTTTCGACGGGGGACGGAAACGAAGTGCCGCATGCCGGAGTGGGCTGGCTCCGTAACAAGCCCAACATAACTAAACGCAGACACTGACGTTAGTTACGCACTAGCAGCTTAATGCTGCTACGTCTCTTCATTCATCGCCTGTGTGGTTGATGAGACGTTAATTCAGCAGGCTAGTTTCAGCGAGTGTCTGTGGCGCTGGGGCGAAACTTAAGCAGACTCGCTTGGTGGATATCCTGTTTGTGGGAGCTCCGTCCGGTTAACTCAAAACACAAACTATGCATGTAGAAGCCTTACGTGGAAAGCTTTCGGACGCGGGTTCGATTCCCGCCACCTCCACCATTAATCAAAAAAACCCTTGAGAAATCAGGGGTTTTTCTGTTTTGTGACCTAGTGTAAGTCGTAGTGGTACAAACCACTGGTACATTTGATGGCTTACTGTGATTATCTATTGTTAATTCCCATATAAACCGGGCTAAAACCCATTACGTCAGGATGAAATAGGTTAAAGAGGGAAACTTATCTTGACATGTTTGCATGCGATTTGTACCGTTCAGTTCAGCCCAATTTCTATAAACAAACCGTAACAGTCTGCCGGTTCTATGCAGGGCAGGTACTCGGAGTAAGTGTAATGGAAGACAGATGGCTTTCCGTCGATGAGATCGCTACCTATCTCGGTATCAAACGAGATACGGTTTACAAATGGATCAGCGAGAAAAACCTGCCTGCCCACAAAATCGGTCGCCTCTGGAAATTCAAGCGGGATGAGATTGACGAGTGGGTTCGCAACGGCGGTGTAAATTGAGCTCGAATAGAAAGATGGAAGATAAAAATGCTGGGCTGATCCGTCTTGGGTTCAGCTTTGGCATCAGCGGTGTCCATCTGGCTCGAACGATGATGTTTGCTGACTTGTCGACACTTATTGACTGTGTGGACCAGGAACCGGCAAGTCTGGAGACTTATGCCTGTGCAATAGTGGAACAGAATTGCACTGGCAAGCCATCCGGCAAGTCCAGGCAATTGACCTTACGTCATCTGATTTCTCTTTACGCACTTGATCCTGAGGTGTTGCTCTATCGGGCGCTGCTTTTTTATTGGCAGCGGGATGAGGTCGGTCGGCCACTGCTTGCTCTGCTTTGTGCTTACGCGCGCGACGCCATATTGCGCGAGAGTGCTCCGTTCATTCTTGATCTTCCTGAAGGGACGGTAACCACGCGAGCAGATACTCAGGCCTTTTGTGAAAAAAACTATCCTGATCGCTTCAGCGCAGCAATGTTGAAGTCGCTGGCGCAAAACCTCAATGGAACCTGGACAAGATCCGGTCATCTCAATGGGCGGATAAAAAAAATCCGCACCAAACCGCAGGTTACGGCGGGTGCCGTGGCTTATGCCCTGCTGCTGGCTTACTTAACCGGTGGTCGGGGACTGAATCTCTTCTCCAGTGAGTACATTAAACTGCTCGACTGCGGCAGAGAACGCGCGCATCAACTTGCAGAAGAGGCTTCCAGACGCGGATGGATGACTTTTAAATCGATTGGTGATGTTGTTGAAGTGCAATTTCCGCAACTACTGACAGCGGAAGAAAAGGAGCTCGTGAGTGAACAAGCTTGATCGATTGCTCAAATCCTATACTCAGCACATTGAAATCCCCTGGCGGCCTGATGTTGCTGCCGCTCAGAGGGTGGTTTTCTGTGTTTACGATGAGGCTGACGAACTGCATTTTCGCGCCAAGATCGATGAGTTTGAATTGACTACGCGTCAAAAAGGGCATGAATGGGCCTGTTTCGATCTGACCGATATATTTTCGACCTGGATGTCTAAAGAGGATTATGCCGCATCCTATTTTGCCGAACCGGAGCTGCTGCAAGACCTTTTGCCTGATGAACTGCTCGATTTCATAGAGCGTCGTTTCGATGAGTGGGCCGCGCAAGTCCCGTTGACCGAGAGTACGGTTGTCGCTTTGCAAGGCGTCGGCGCACTTTTCGGTTTTGTGAAAATTAAAGATTGCGTTGATCGACTGGCTTCACGCATCCAGGGGCGTCTGCTGGTCTTTTTTCCCGGCAGCTATGAAAACAATAATTACCGTCTGCTCGATGGCTATGATGGCTGGAACTATCTTGCCGTACCGATTACGGCAGATTGCTCCGTTTAGGAGGGAAAAAGATGAAGAATCAAGAGATTTATCAACGTGACCCTGCGTCGCGTAAGCTCCTCAACGAGGGGGTTGCCAACGTCAATGACCAAAATGAAGAGGTGCTGCGTTTCGAACTGGAAACCTTTGTCTGTGATGGTCAGTATCAAAAAGGGCTGGAGAAGATCCTGAATACCTTTCTGGATAATGTCCGCCGTGGGGCACCGCAACAACCGGGAGTCTGGGTCAGCGGCTTTTATGGCTCCGGTAAGTCGCATCTGGTCAAAATGCTACAGACGTTATGGTGCAACCTTGACCTTAAAGACGGCGCAACTCCCCTGGGTGTATCGACACTGCCGCAGTCCATTCAAGACCTGTTCAAGGAGCTCAGCGTTGAAGCTAAAAGACATGGTGGTCTGCACGCGGCCTCCGGCACCCTGAAAGCCAACGATGACAGCAACAGTGTACGCAGTGCCTTGCTCGCCATCATCTTTAAATCGGTCGGCCTGCCTGCCAAGTACCATCTAGCCTCTTTTGTCATGTGGCTTGCCGAAGAGGGGTTGCTCGATCTGCTGCGCGAGCAGGTCGGAAAAGCGGGGCGGACATGGCAGAAAGAGGTCCAGCGTCTGCACGTTTCCGAGGTGATCCGGCAGGGCCTGGTCAAGCTGCGCCCGCAGCTCTTCTTTGATGAGAAAACCTGCGCCGACACTCTGCGTAACCAGTTCCCCTCCGGCAAAGATGTCAGCAACGATGAAATGGTTCAAGCGATTCGTCAGGCTTTGACCAAAGATGAAAAGTTCCCGCTGACGCTGGTTATTCTCGACGAGGTTCAACAGTATATCGGCACCAGTGTTGAGCGTTCTATTGATGTTCAGGAGGCAGTTGAAGCCTGCAGCAAAATGATCGGCGGTAAGTTGATGTTTATCGGCACCGGCCAGACAGCGGTAACCGGTACCTCGAATCTGAAAAAACTCGAAGGACGCTTCACCCAACGGATTGAACTTTCCGATACCGATGTCGAAGCGGTTATCCGTAAAGTGATCCTGGCAAAAAAACCTGAAGCGGTTAAGCCGGTCGCAGAGATTATGGAACAGAACCTTGGTGAGATTTCGCGCCACCTGGCCGGGTCGGCACTTGCCCATCGTCAGGATGACATTGTTCACTTTCCGCAGGATTACCCGATATTGCCGGTCCGGCGCAGGTTTTGGGACAACACCCTGCGCGTCCTCGATCAAACCGGCACCGACAGCCAGCTGCGCAATCAGTTGACCATGATCCACAAAGCGATTCAGAGCAATCTCGACCAGCCTGTGGGGCATGTTGTTGCCGGTGATTATCTCTATTTCGACAGTGCGGTGAAACTGCAGCAGGCCTGTATCCTGCCCCGTAAAGTCTACGAAGAGACCATGAGTGGCTATGCTTCCGCTGACGCCGAACAAAAACTGTTGGCCCGGGCCTGCGGTCTGGTTTTTCTGATCAACAAGCTGATCGGCAGCAACACGGAGGTCGGGTTAAAGGCGGATGTTGATACCATCGCGGACCTGCTGGTTGAAGATCTGACCGCTGGCAGCAGCGCCTTGAGAAGCAAACTCCCAAAACTGCTCGATGACAGCAGTCTGCTGATAAAAGTTGGCGATGAATATCGGATTCAAACCGAAGAGAGTGCGCTCTGGAATAATGAGTTTTTAAGTCAGCAGGGGCGGTTGACTAGCGAAGATCATCGGATTCACGCTGAACGCGACGACCGGGTCAAGCAAAGATTCAATGCCCAGGTCAAGCAGCGGAATTTGACTCATGGCGCGGCCAAGGTTTCGCGGGATATCAGTCCGGTTTTTGATGCCGAACTGCCCAAAGACCATGATAAGAAAATATACGTCTGGGTCCGCGATGGCTGGAGTACGGATGAAAACTCGGTGCGTGCCGAAGCCTTGCAGGCCGGCAGCAAATCACCGACCCTGTTTGTCTTTATTCCTAAGCGTTCTGCGGATGACCTGCGCAACGCCCTCATCGATTTGAAGGCTGCGGAGACCACCCTGCAGATCCGGGGCGTGCCGAACTCACCGGAAGGCAATGAAGCCTGCGCAGCCATGAAAACGATTCTGCAAGCGGCGCAAGGAAGGGTCGAGCAGTTGCTGAAAGAGGCGTTGGCCGGGGCCAAAGTGTACCAGGGAGGAGGAACCGAAATTGTCGGCAACTCTCTACAGGAGATGGTCCTTGAGGCGGCGGAAAACTCCCTGCAGCGACTCTATCCCAAATTCTCCAGCGCTGACCATCCGAGCTGGGACAAGGTTTACGCCAAGGCCAAACAGGGGGCGCCTGACGCTTTAGTTGCGGTTGGTGATAGCGGTGAAGCGGCCAACAATCCGGTTTGTAAAGAGGTTATCGGCTATATCGCTGTGGGCAAAACCGGTGCTGAAATCCGCACAAACTTTCTGGAGTCTCCCTACGGTTGGGCGCAGGATGCTGTCGACGGTGCCCTGCAAACGTTGTTGAATGCGGGGCTGATTCGGGCACTGGATGAACAGAGTCGGCCCGTTGACCCGCAGAAGCTAGAGCGTAAAGCCATCGGTCGTACGCAATTCCGGGTCGAAGCAACCACCATCAGTACCAAACAGCGCATCGCTATCCGCAAGGTGTTTCAGGCGGTAGGGATCTCGGCAACCTCAAACCAGGAGCACCTGGCGGTTACGCCATTTATCGACAAGCTCAAAATTCTGATCGAAAAATCGGGCGGCGAAGCACCCAAACCTGAAAGTCCGGATACCACTCTGATTGAGCAAATTCGACTGGCGGTCGGTAATGAACAGCTGCTGCAGATTTACAACCGCAGGGATGACCTCAGCCAGTCTATTAAGGACTGGGAGAAAACCGCCAAGCTGATCGACAAACGTTGTCCAGCCTGGCTGCAATTGCAGGAGCTTGCTCGGCAGTCAAATGGTCTACAAAACGCTGAAACCTATCGGATTCAGGTCCAGAATATTGAAGATCAACGGATGTTGCTTGATGATCCCGATCCGATCGCGCCCTTGGTCAAGGAACTGTCGCAGCAGTTGCGCAACGAACTGAATCGTCTCGATGGCCAATACAAAGAACGGCATGCCGCAGGGATGTCGCGCCTGCAGGCTGATGAGAACTGGCAGCAGTTGGAGCCGGAAGAGAAGAACAGGCTGCTTGCCGGGCAGAAATTAAGCGTTGTTTTTCAGCCGAAAGTAGAGGTGCAGACAACGCAGCAGATTTTGGCGACTCTGCGGGTCTTGCCCCTGGGGCAATTTACCGACCAGCTCGCCGCGCTGTCCGGGCGTTTCAATACTGTTTTGGAACAGGCCGCCGAATTATGCGAGCCCAAAACCCAGTTTATTTCCGTTCCCCGTCGTACTCTCAAGACGGCTGATGATGTTGATGCCTGGGCAGAAGAGGTAAAACAGCAGCTGAAATCCGCGCTTGGAAATGGGCCCGTTGTGGTGCGCTAGGAGGTTTCATGTTAACGAAGATAAAGTTCGAAAAATTCACAGCTTTTGAAGATTTGGAGGTTCCTTTTTCCCCTGGACTCAATATTTTTGTCGGGGAAAACGGTACCGGTAAAACCCATATTCTCAAAGCTCTTTATGCTGCCTGTGACATCACCAAAAGTCAGAAGAGCATGGCTGAAAAACTCAACAAGGTCTTTCGGCCTTCGGGTGATCAGATTGGACGTTTGATCAAAAGGTCTTCCACGAGTAGTAAGGGGTTCGTCGAGCTTCATCGCCGTTTGCCAGGTGCACGTCGAACGATCAGAATCCGGACGGCATTCTCCAACCATACCAAAACTCCAGAAAAAGCCACCGAAAGCGGGACTCCAAAACAGTGGAGAGAAGATCCTCTCGAATCGGTCTATATCCCAGTCAAAGATATGATGGCCAATGCTCCAGGGTTTCGCTCACTCTACAGCCTGCGAAATATTCACTTCGAAGAGGTCTATGCCGACATCATTGATCGCGCCTTTCTCGACACACTCAAGGGGCCGATCGATGCCCCGCGCAAAAAGCTTCTCAATGTTTTGCAAAAATCGATGGACGGCAAGGTTGTTACAAAAAATGAAGAATTCTTCCTGAAGAACAAGCAGGGTGAATTGGAATTTACTCTGCTGGCCGAAGGGCTCCGTAAGCTGGCCCTGTTGTGGGTTTTGATTCAAAACGGAACTCTTACCAATGGTTCTGTTCTCTGCTGGGATGAGCCGGAAACCAATCTCAACCCACGCCTGATGAAGACCGTGGTGGAAATCCTCGTTGAGTTACAACGCATGGGGGTACAGATCTTCTTGACGACGCATGATTACGTGATCCTGAAAGAATTTGATCTGCAAACCAAACCGAAAGATAAAATTCTCTATCACAGCCTCTACCGAAACCAGGAAAGTGGTGATATTGAGGTTGCTTCGACAGATAACTATCTGAATATTTCCCCCAATGCGATTGATGACACTTTTGGCGGGATTGTTGACCGAGAAATTGAAAAATCTATGGGGAAGCTGGGGAAATGAAAATCGATGCAGATGGTTTTTCTTTTGATTTTTCCGATGCCATAGACGTCTTTGTTTTTGACGAAACAGACAAAACAAAAGCGACCTATCATGGTCAGCCGATGAAGGCAGTCGATATCGTTGCAGAGTTCGATGATGCCTATGTGTTTGTTGAAATGAAAGACTTTGATCACCCGGCAATGTATGACACCAAATCCTTTGTCTCTGAGGAAGAATTGAAAGAGAAACGGGCTCACTTTAAATGGCTGAAGAATTACCTCAAATACAAATATCGGGATTCATTCCTCTTCAGGTATGCAGCGCAAAAAGATGATAAGCCGATTCATTATATCTGTTTGCTGACCCTGGATAATGCCCAGAACACAACCATGCGGCAAGCTCTGCAAAAAGAGTTGCCGGTCGGGTTGGCCTCCAGACGCTGGAAACGAGAAATCGTCCAGAGTTGCCAGGTGGTCAATGTCGCCAAATGGAACAGTAATTTTCCTAAATGGCCGGTGGTCCATACCTCAGCAGGAGGGGCCTGATGCAACCACTCGACAAATCACTCCGCAATCAACTCGAACGCACTGTCAAACAGGCTCGTGAGATCGCTGAGGCGGCGGCTCTGGCGGCATTGGGGCAACTCGGGGTTGGTGAGGCTGCGGCGTTTGAACATTTAGGTGACGATGAAAAAGCTCTGCGGCGTAAGTTGCGGGTGCATGGGCGACAGTTGGGGGATGCGCTTAACGGCGGTAAAGTTCAGAGCATGGATCGGCTGGTGGAAGAGGTCGCCTACGAGCATTGGCACCGGATGTTGTTCGCCCGGTTTCTGGCCGAGAATGATCTGCTGATGTACGACGGTGTCGCCGTTACGTTGGAAGAGTGTGAAGAATTGGCAGAGGAGGAAGAGGCCAACAACGGCTGGGAGCTGGCCGCGCGGCTGGCCGCCAAGATGTTGCCGCAGATCTTTCGGCCCGATTCTCCCGCCTTTCAGTTGCAGTTCGCCGCCAATCATCAGCTGCCGCTGGAAAAATTGCTGGCGGAGCTGCCTGGGGATGTTTTTACCGCTTCTGATTCTCTCGGCTGGGTTTACCAGTTCTGGCAGAGTAAGCGGAAAGACGATGTTAATGCTTCAGAGGTCAAGATCGGCGCACGGGAGCTGCCTGCCGTTACCCAGCTTTTCACTGAGCCGTATATGGTCAGTTTTCTGTTGGATAACTCCCTCGGTGCCTGGTGGGCCGGCAAAAAACTATCCGCAGATGACGCAGATGTTCGCAGATTTAAAACCGAAGAAGAGCTGAGAAAATATTGTTCGATTCCCGGTGTTCCGCTTGAATATCTCCGTTTTGTGGAAATCCCCCTAAATCCCCCTTTTTCAAAGGGGGACTTAAACACTGCGGATCAACTCCCCCCTTTGAAAAAGGGGGGCGGGGGGGGATTTGTCTGGCAACCAGCCGCCGGTACCTTCGACGCCTGGCCCGATGCCTTGAGCGAGTTGAAAACCCTCGACCCCTGCTGCGGATCGGGACACTTTCTGGTTGCCGCCTTCTTGATGCTGGTGCCGATGCGCATGGAGCTGGAAGGTCTTTCCGCCCAGGAAGCAGTCAATGCCGTGTTGCGCGAGAATATTCACGGGCTGGAACTGGATCAACGTTGTGTCGAGCTAGCTGCCTTTGCCCTGGCGCTGACCGCTTGGAACTACCCGGATGCCGGTGGCTATCGACCTCTGCCAGAGCTGAATGTGGCCTGTTCTGGCTTGGCTATCAGCGCCAAAGAGGACGACTGGGCAAACTTAGCAGGAGATAACACAGACCTGAGGCTATCGCTTAAAGAACTCTATAAGCAGTTTAAAGAAGCACCTGCTCTCGGCAGTCTAATCAATCCAGGATCCAGCTTGGCCTCAGGAAGATTATTCAAGCACAAATGGGAAGAAGTCGGTCCTCTTCTGACGAAGGCACTTGCAGGGGAAAGAGATGATGAAAAATCTGAGATGGGAGTTGTCGCTTTAGGTGTGTCAAAAGCCGCACATCTGCTTTCAGGAAAATATCAATGGGTTATCACAAATGTCCCTTATCGATCATCGAATGACTTAGATAACGTGATTAGGAATTTTTCTAGTGCAGAGTACTCAGATGGTGCTACAGACCTTGCAACAATCTTTTTGTTAAGAATCTTCGATTACCTTTCTAGCGCAGGTAATTCCTCTTTAGTTATTCCACAAAACTGGCTGGTGCAACCCACCTATAGGTCTCTTCGCAAACATTTGCTAACTATGCATGGCATAAGATCAATAGTGCGGTTAGGTCCCGGAGCATTTCAAGAAATTACAGGGGAGGTCGTTAACGCGCTTTTGCTTTCCGTTGACCAAAAGAACAGAGACGGATTCATGGCCATAGATTGCGGACGAGATACTGCTTATGATGAGAAAATCGATATTCTTTTAAAAAAAGACCCGAATTTCAAGTCTTCACATAAACAACTTACCAATCCAGATAGTGTCATTTTTCTGGGAGATCAATCAGGTAGTCTTAGTTTCCTTGGATATTCAGCATCGTCTATACAAGGCATAAAAACAGGTGAAGATGACCGTTATAAAAGAAAATATTGGGAGTTAACTCGTGTCTCAACTGAATGGGAATGGCTGCAAAGTACAGTTCGTGAAGTATCTGATTACGGGGGGCTGGAAAATATTCTTTATTGGGGCGAAAGCGGAGATCACCTAGCCCGAAAGCAAGGCATGACAGCCTGGAGAAAAAAGGGAGTCGCAGTAAGTCAAATGTCATCTCTTCCTAGCACCTCATACCTTAGTGGTGCTTTTGATAGTAATATGACTGCAATCGTTGTCAGGGACGAAAAGGATTTATTGCCACTATATGGATTTGCGATCAGTGGTGAGCTATCACGAGCAGTCAGAGAATTTGATCAATCTCTGAAACCAACAAATAGCAGTTTTGAAAAAATATTTTTTAATAAAATCAAGTGGAGAGCGTTTGCCGAAGAAAAATACCCCAACGGCCTGCCCAAACCCTACACCGACGACCCCACCCAATGGATCTTCCACGGTCACCCCTGCGGGTCGGTTGTTTGGGATGAAGAATCCAAATGGACCGCCCACGGCCCGCTGCGCACCGACGACAGCGTACTGCAAGTTGCCGTTGCCCGTCTGCTTGGCTACCGCTGGCCCGCCGAGTTGGATGCGGATATGGAACTGGCCGACGAACAGCGCGAATGGGTAAACCGCTGCGAGACACTGTTGCCCTATGCCGATGAGGATGGCATAGTCTGCATCCCGCCAGTACGAGGTGAAGCCGCCGCCAGCGACCGCCTGCTCAACCTGCTCGTCGCCGCCTATGGCGATGCCTGGTCCAACGACACCCTGGCCGAACTGCTCAAAAACGCCGCCCACGCCGGAAAAACCCTGGAAATTTGGTTGCGCGAAAAGTTCTTCACCCAACACTGCAAGCTGTTCGGCCACCGTCCCTTTATCTGGCACATCTGGGACGGCCTGCCCGACGGCTTCGCCGCCCTGGTCAACTACCACAAACTCGACCACAAACTGCTGGAAACCCTGATTTACACCTACCTGGGTGACTGGATCAGCCGCCAGAAGCAGGACATCGCCAGCGGTGTCGACGGCGCACAAGAAAAGCTCGCCGCCGCCGAAACCTTAAAAGAAAAACTGGAACTGATCCTCGCTGGCGAAGCACCCTACGACATCTTCGTGCGCTGGAAACCGCTCGAACAGCAACCGATCGGCTGGAACCCCGACCTCAACGACGGTGTGCGTATGAATATCCGCCCGTTTATGTCGGTCCCCGATGTGAAGAAAAAAGATGCCGGTGTCTTGCGTGACAAGCCGAATATCAAATGGGGCAAAGACCGTGGCAAAGACGTGGAATCCGCCCCCTGGTATCACCTGTTTGGTGGGGATCGGATCAATGATCATCATTTGAGTTTGGCTGAGAAGATGGTAGCCCTTGAAGCCTCCAGAGGAGGGACGCAAGATGAGTGAAAAGTGGGATTTTCCGGGAAGCAAATGGTGGAAATTTGATTTTCACGTGCACACACCGGCCTCCGATGATTATGGTCGAGAAGATGATTCTCTTAAGAATATCGAGGAGGACGTCTGGCTACAACAAGCCATGCTGGCCGGTCTCGACTGTGTGGTGGTGACTGATCACAATTCAGGCGGCTGGGTTGATAAGCTGAAGGCAAAGAACCGGGAACTTCGCGATCTGGAAACCAAACCAGAATGGTATCGAGAGTTGACCATCTTCCCCGGAGTTGAAGTTACGGTTGCTGATAGTGTCAATCGAGTTCATCTGCTTGCGGTTTTTGATCCGAGTTGCGACAGCCAAAAAATCACTGCTGTTTTAGGGAAGTGCGGAATAGATAGTGGTTTTGGAGATGACAAAAGCACCTCCACGACAACCGGTTTCGTTGAGACTGCAAAAATAATTACTGCTAGAGGCGGTATTGCTATTCCTGCGCATATTGATGGGAAACAGGGGTTGCTTGAAGATGTTACTTCGTTAACGCCTGAGTTGGGAAAAAGTTTGGAAGTGGTTTTTGCTGCCGAATTTTGTGATCTGCATAAATTTGACAATGCTGAGCAGTCTCTAAAAAAAGCCACTGATCGTCTCGCCAGGATTGCCGGTTCCGATGCCCATAAACCAGAGGAGATCGGCAGACACTCCAGTTGGCTGAAGATGAGCCGCCCCTCTATTGAGGGGGTAAAGCTGGCGCTGATGGATCATGAGTATTGCGTCAAGAATCAGTCGGAAAACCCGAATCTCCTGCCCGATGTTTTCCTCTCGAAGTTGACCATTAAAGATATGCGCCACTGCGGTCGTATCAGTGATCAGCCCTTTGTGATGCAAATGCATCCGCATTTCAATGCAGTTATCGGTGGTCGCGGAACCGGAAAATCGACGGTTATCGAATCGATCCGTATTGTTTCACGCCGAGATCAAAATTTGGCTCTTGAAGCCCCGAGGGTCAAGGAAAGACTCGATAAGTTCATGAATCCTTCGCATGGTCGGGAAGGGGTCATGCTGAATGAAACGGAACTTTTACTTGAGGTGCATCGGCGCGGCAAAAACTATCAATTGCGTTGGCGGTATGACAGCCAGGGTGCGGTTTTGGAGCAACAGACTGCTGACGGTTGGCAGGCGGTCGAAGTCGGCGATCTCAAGGAGCGTTTCCCCTTAAGTATCTTCAGCCAGAAACAGATTGATGAACTTGCGACCAATCCACGGGGGCTTTTAGAGGTTGTCGATCGCGCCCCTGAAGTTAATCGGGCGGAATGGCTGTCGCGTTGGGAAAATATAAAAAGCCAGTTCTTGCAACTGCGAGAGCGGAGAAGAGAGCTGTTGCGGCAACTCTCCGGTGAGGAACAGATTCGCGCAAAACTGAAAGATGTTGAGAACGATCTTAAGCAGTACGAAGAAAAAGGCCACGGAGAAATACTGAAACAGTACCAGAAGCGTAGCCAGCAAAAAAACGGCCTTCCGGGTGATGAGATCTTTGATGAACTTGCCTCCGATATCCGGGAACTTGCCTCTACTGCGGAATTGTCCGATTTTCCCGATCATCTGTTTGACGACCAGGATGAGACCACTGCTGAAATCAAATCCATTCACCAGCAGAGCGCGCAAGGGCTGGAAAAGATCAGTGAATCCCTTGTCCAACTCGCCGAAAATGTTGATGCCTTAAAGACTCAAAGGAAAACGAGTATTGCCGCAAGTAGGTGGAATCAGGCAGTTCAGGCAAGTATCGCTGCCTACGCCGGGGTGATTAAAGAGTATCAGGAAAAGCAGAGTCAACTGAGCATCTCTGTTTACGGCGAATGGGTTCAGCAACGCAACCAGTTGCAGCAGCAATTGCACAAACTGGACTCCGTTCGTGACGAGGTGAAAACGGTAGAAAAACAGATTGACGAGACGCTGAAAAAACTGCTGGAGTTACGGACGGAACTGCTCGAAAAAAGGCGGAACTTTCTCGGCCAGGTTATTGGATCGAGCGCCTTTGTGCGCATGGAGCTGGTTCAGTTTGGTGACCTGAGCACTCTGGAAGATGATTACCGGTCTTTGCTCAATCTTGAGGCCGAGAGATTTACCAGTTCGGTCTACGATGAAGAGAGCAGGCAGGGGCTTCTGTGGCCATTTTCCCAATGGGAAGGCTCAAAAACGGCTGAGTCTGACTTGCCGCAACTCATTGCGACCATAAAGACGAAAACGAATGATATCGCCAACGGTCGCGGTTCAGGCAAATATGGTGGGTTAGATAAGCGCCTGAAAAAACTGCTTGAAACCCAACCCGCCGTTTTTGATCAACTTGATGCCTGGTGGCCTGAGGATATGTTACGGGTCAAATACTCTAAAGATCCCTCATCGGGGAAATTCGACGACCTTGAAAAAGGTTCTGCGGGACAGAAGGCGGCAGCGATTTTGGCCTTTTTGCTGAGCCATGGGGATGAGCCACTGATCATCGACCAACCCGAGGATGATCTGGACAATGCCTTGATTTACGATCTGATCGTTTCGCAGATTCATCATAATAAAGATAGACGACAGCTTGTTGTCGTGACTCACAATCCCAATATCGTTGTAAACGGTGATTCAGAGTTGGTGCATATACTGAAGTTTGAAAATGGTCAGGTGCAAATTGATCAACAGGGCGGGCTTGAAGAATCAAGCATTCGTGAGGCGATTTGTACCATTATGGAAGGTGGGCGCAAAGCCTTTGACAAGCGCTATAAGCGAATAACGTTGGAGGTTTAGCTATGTTTGAAACGACGGACGAGCTGTTGAAGCAAATTCGATTGGGAGAGGATTCTTCTCTTGAGCTGAAAGATTTGAGATACAAGGGAAACCAGGTCAATGATCCGCACCGAAACAGCATGGCGGATGAGTTGGCGGCCATGGCCAACACCGCAACCGGTGTTTTTGTGTTGGGGGTTGATGATAAGTCCCGGACGGTTGTCGGCATCCCTGAGGACAAGTTAGACGTCGTAGAAACCTGGGTTAGAGGGATATGCAACGATCTCATCACGCCGCAACTGTTTTGCCGGATTCGGAAAATTCCGATCTCCACGGATGATGGTATTGAAAGGATCATTGTTCGTATCGATATCCCCAAAAGCCTGTATGTTAATCAAAGTCCCGGTGGCTATTTCCACCGCATCGGCAGCTCAAAACGCCAGATGACACCAGATGTTCTGGCCCGTCTATTTCAGCAGCGGAGTCAGGCCCGGATTATAAGGTTCGATGAACAGTCCGTGTCGATTGCGCCGCCAGATTGCCTTGAGAAAACCCTCTGGTCAAAGTTTAAATCGCCGTTGTCTCCAAGTGACGATGAAGAGTTTTTGCTGAAGCTCAAGCTGCTTACCCAGGATGATGACGGGAATATCTGTCCGAGTGTAAGCGGCGTTTTGATGGCCAGCGAACAGCCGCAGAAGTTTTTAACCAATGCTTTCATTCAAGCGGTTGTCTATCGAGGCACTGAGCGGAATGCCGCCTATCAACTGGATGCAAAAGACATTGAAGGCCCCCTGGATGTGCAGATCGCTGAGGCCTATAGGTTTGTTGAAAGAAATATGCAGGTTTATGCTGTTAAAGAACCTGCACGTCGGGATATCCCACAATATGCGCTTGAGTCCGTATTTGAAGCCCTGGTGAATGCGGTTGCACATCGTGATTATTCAATACAGGGTTCGAAGATTCGACTGCATATGTTTGCAGACCGCCTCGAAATTTTTTCACCTGGCGCAATCCCGAATACGATGACGATTGAGAGCCTACCTCTGCGACAGGCTGCCAGGAATGAACTGCTGACCAGCTTGCTTGCGCGCTGTCCCATGCCCTTTGCGAACTTCCCGGGTGATCGTGAGTTTCTTATGGATAAACGAGGGGAAGGGGTTCCAATCATTTTGTCTAAAAGTGAAGAACTCTCGGGCCGTCGACCGGAGTACAGGCTGATCGATGATTCTGAGCTTATGTTGACATTGTTCGCCGCACCGGAACCTTGATAAGAGATGTGCTGTTCTGTGTGTTAAATAAGTAGATCCGGTCAAGAAAACATAAAAGGTAAAACCGCACATGAAAAAACAAGAAATCCTCGACCTGATCGCTGCTGGAGAAAATTCCAGAGTTGAGTTCAAACTTGATGAATTTGTAAGGGGGACTGTCGGTAAAGCGTCGGTAAAGAAGCCGAAAAACGTCGGTAAAGCGTCGGATAAGATCATTCCCACGATTCGGAATAACTCATGAAAATTGTTGACCGCCTTCTTAAAGCTGTTCGTAGCGCTTCAGTCTTCAATCCCGAAGTCCAGGTTGCGCCCGCAGCTATCCTTTGGCCTGATCATGATCGCCAGTGGGAAGCTGTGATCCCCTTGTTGCAGGGTGAGTTACCGGAACTGCTAGTTTTAGGCGATTACGCTCCTGAAAAACGGATCGGTCCCGCTATCTGTCTGCGCTGTGTCATTGCGGGTCAGATCGAGGGGATAAATCTTCCTGCAGACCGTACCCCGATTATTTATCTTCCCGGTGTCAGTCGTCAGGATCTACGCGCTATCGAATCCTGTCCCGACCGGCTGAAGCCCTTGGCGGAGTTGCAGTACAGGGGCACGATCTGGTCGCAGCTCAATGCCAAGGACTGGACGATTCTGGCGTTTTTGAAATCGGACCAGGGCGGGCTCGGATTGGATGTTGCCCAGGATAATGCCACTAAAAATGCCATGCAGATTGCTCTCCATCGCCTGTTGGATGAAGAGATTGCCCTTCTGCGGGGTAAGCGTCTGGATAAGAACTTTTTCAACACCTTGCTGACCGGTGGTGATCCGGTCCGTGATCTGCTGCAGTGGTTGGACCAGGGAGATAGGTTTAAAGACAACCGCGAAGTGAACGAATGGCAGGCTTTTGCGGATGTCTGTCAAACTCAATTTGCCTTTGACCCGGAGAATGACGGTCAATTGGTCGGCGGTGCCAAGCTTGCGGGTCATGATGGCCCCTGGAAGGCTGTATGGGAGCGTTATTGCGAAGCTCCTAAGCGCTACCCGCAGATCTCGTCTCTGCTGCGAAAATGCCAGACTCCGGCATTCGATCTTTTTACCAATGCCGCGACCGCCGGTGGTTGGCCGCAGTGGAATGATGAACAGGAAACGAGTCTGCGCAATGATTTGCTGGCACTTGGCGAGATCCCGACCCATGAAGCACGTAACAGAATTATTGAACTGGAAAAGACCCATGCTGCCCGGCGTGAGCTGGTCTGGGCGGAGCTGGATGAGGCACCGTTAGCCAGGGCTCTTGAGTCTTTGGCACTCCTTGCGGAAACGACCCGGCAGAGTTTGGCGGCGGGGACCCTTGCCGATATGGCTGCCGGTTATCGTTCGCAGGGCTGGCAAGCGGACGATGCGCTGCTGAATGCTCTTGCGCAGGTCGAGAATGACCAGGATCTGGCGATTATCTCCTCGACCATCCGTTCGCTCTATCTCCCCTGGGCGGAGGAGTCCGCGTGCTACTTGCAGGAGATCTGGAAAAACTATCCACCCATGAAAGTGCATGGGTTGGATTCAGGCCCGACACCTGATTGTGTGGTTTTTGTCGATGGGCTGAGATTCGATTGCGCCAAGAGACTCATGTCTCTTTTGGAGCAGCAGGGCTTGACCGTTGATACTGTGGAGAGATGGGCCGCGCTGCCCAGTGTAACCGGAACCGGCAAACCTGCGGTTGCTCCCTTGATTCGCGAAAATGTGATTGCAGAAGAGCCTGAGCCCTATAACTTTGCGCCCTTGACTCCGCATCAATTCAAAAAAGCACTGAATAATAATGGCTGGCATATTCTGGGGAAAAAAGAGGTGGTACCTGCGCCAGATTCTTTAGATCCGGCGCGATTGTGGGTGGAGTGTGGAGATCTTGACCACGAAGGGCATGACCGGGGCTGGAAGCTTGCACGTCAAATGGATCTTCTGCTCAGGGAAATTCAGGAGAGGATTGCCGCTCTGGTTGACGCAGGCTGGTCAAAGATCCGCATTGTGACCGATCATGGTTGGCTGTTATTGCCGGGTGGTTTACCAAAGACGGATTTACCGAGCAGTGTTGCGGAGACGAAATGGGGGCGTTGTGCGGTCATCAAGCCTGGAGCCAAAAGCAGCGGGCTTGAAATTCCCTGGCACTGGAATCCGAACCAGCATTTTGTTCTGGCTGACGGTATAAGCTGTTTCCGTAATGGTGAGGAATATACTCATGGCGGCATCAGTTTGCAGGAATGTCTGACTTTGGAATTGACTGTCACCGGCAATCAGGAGAGCTGTTCCTCTTCAGTTGTTTCTATCACTGATGTTGTCTGGAAGGGACTGCGTTGTACCATCGCAGTTGCGGATAATTTTGCCGGTTTGTCGCTGGATATTCGTATGCAGCCAGGTAATCCCGATTCCAGCGTTGTCGTCGGTGTGAAAGCGTTGAAAGAGAATGGAACGGCATCTGTGGTTGTTGAAGATGAGGAGCTTGAAGAAAGCGCTGCGACCCTGGTCTTGATTGATGGAAATGGGAAATTAGTGGCACAAGTTGCCACGGTGATAGGTGGAGGTGAGGAATGATAGAACTGGACCCGGTCGACAAACAGGCCGCCGCTGTGCTTGAGGGGTATCTGGTACGGAAGGATCTGGTCCGAACCTTCAGCAGTCAATTCCCTGTACCGACCTATGTGGTGGAATTTCTGCTCGGACGCTACTGCGCCAGTATCGACCAGGAAGAGATCGACGAGGGGCTGGAGATCGTTCAACGTCAACTGGCCAATCGCACGGTAAAGGCGGGTGAGGAAGAGCTGTTCAAATCACGGGCGCGTGAAAGTGGCGAAGTCAAGATCATCGATCTGATCACCGCGCGTCTCGATGCGAAATCCGATTCTTATCTGGCAACCATCCCCAGCCTGCAATTGAAGGATGCACGGATTGAAGCTGAGTTGGTCAGTCGCCATGAGCGCATGCTGACAGGAGGCTTCTACGCCGAGATCACTCTTGATTATGATGCCGTAATTGCGCAGGAGAAGGGCGGGCGGCCATTCGGCATCCGCTCTCTGCGTGAGATTCAGCTATCCAAGCGGGATGTTCTTGATACCCTGGCGGAGGCTCGGAGTCAGTTCAGTTCCGAAGAATGGAAGAACTTTTTATTGCGTTCGATCGGGATTGAAGCAAGCGCTCTTTCTGAGCGACAGAAAAATGCTCTATTGCTGCGCATGGTGCCTTTTGTCGAGCGTAATTACAATCTGGTGGAACTTGG
>JAJRQI010000009.1 GCA_024280335.1 Deltaproteobacteria bacterium | reverse complement strand
ATTGCCTTTCGGCTTTCAATGCCTTTGACCAAAAATGCCTTTATTGCTTTTCAATTCAGCAGCTCAAATTCGCTGATGCTGATTTCGTTTCGGTAATCACTTCTGCTTGTTGATGCCTTTAAATTATTCTTGCAGCACAACAGGGATTAGGCGCTGAGCGTTATATTCAATATTGCGCTCAGCGCGATATTTGTTGAGATACTCAGTAATTATAGTATGTTATATCTATAGCTTAGAAAAGGTGTCTTTTCAACATTATCGGAGGGGATTATGTCGAAATCTGTGGGGGAAACCTCCCTCAATGCCCAGTTCTGGGAAAATTACGAAAACTGTCTGATTAAAAATCATGTCAAACCTCAATCCATCTGTTGGTACGTGGGTTGGTGCGAACAGTTCATCCGGTTCATTGGTTCAATGTCCTTGTCGGAGTGCCAACCCGAGCATGTCACTGCATTTCTGGACAACCTGCGAAACGATGAAGTTCTGAAGAACTGGCAATGCAGCCAAGCTCGTACGGCCTTGTGGTACCTGTTTCGTGACCTGCTGAAAATATCATGGGCCGGAGGTGTTAGCCCGGCAGCACAAAAAATCTCACTTAAAACCAAACCCGCCGCCCAATCTCTTTCGGAAGTGCATCAGGCAACCCTGCAAAAGATGCGCAGTACCCTGATCGGTCGTCAATATGCCAAACGTACAATCACTGCTTATCTCGATTGGGCAAGCCGATTTTTGGGTTACTATCCTCATCGTAAAATTTCCGATTTGGATGCTTCATCGGTCAAAGCCTATCTTACCAACTTGGTCGAAGAACACAACGTGGCGGTTAACACCCAGAAGCAGGCGCTTAACTCGCTGGTCTTTCTTTTCCAACAATCAGAAGACCGGTCTCTGGGGGATTTTTCAGATTTTGCTCGTGCCAAAAAACCGATCAAGGTTCCGACTGTGTTAAGTCGGGACGAGGTTTCAGCCCTATTGGGGAAACTTGAACCGCCTTCCGCCCTGATCGGCCGTCTGCTCTATGGTGCCGGGCTACGCCTGATGGAGGTAATCCGTTTGCGGATCAAGGATGTAGATTTTGCCAATAATCAAATCCTGGTGCGCGATGGTAAAGGTCGCAAGGACCGCATCACCATTTTGCCGGAGATTTGCCGCAAGCCGCTTGAAATCCAGATTGAAGAAACTCGCCGAATCCACGCGGCGGATCTGCAGCGCAATTACGGTGAGGTCTGGCTGCCGAATGCTCTCAGTAAAAAATATCCTGCTGCGGGCCGCGACTGGCGCTGGCAATATGTATTTCCCGCATCAAAGGTCAGTGTCGACCCTGAAAGTGGTAAGATTCGCCGTCATCACTACGCTGAAACAGCTATTCAGCGAGGGATACGTATCGCTGCGCGTCAGTGTGAGTTGAGTAAAACCGTCACGCCACACACCCTGCGCCATTCTTTTGCCACGCACTTGCTCGAAAGTGGATCGGATATCCGCACAGTGCAAGAGTTACTGGGGCACAGCGATGTTTCAACAACCATGATCTACACCCATGTGTTGAATAAACCGGGGCTGGCGGTGACGAGCCCGGTAGATAAATTGTTGTCCCCACCTGCTTGAGGGCGGGACCGATATCCGCACCATTCAGGAGTTGTTGGGGCATCAAAGTGTTGCAACGACAATGATTTATACCCATGTGATAAAGCGTGGCGGCCATGGGGTCTGTGGCCTGCTCGATCAAATTTAAAATGTAAACAGCCGATCGATGCGCTGGCATCGCTCGGCTGTTGAATTTGTTGTTCAGTTGTTTTCATGTTTTCCCCTCCAAATGAATTCATGAATAATCTCAACCTACGTTCGGCTGCGTCCTTTTGTCAATAAAAACCTGAGTTTATCCTCTTTTGCCAGTGATGTTACAGAAGTCGATCAGCAGGGCCAAGGGGATGAAGGTGTCGATTTCCAGATCTCGGTGGTCAAGAACCAATTCGGAAAATTCACCGAGCAGTTCGAATTCGCGACGGTAAAGTCGGCGAAACGGATGACGTAATTCGGCACGTTTCAGTGCGTCACGGTCGGGAAAGTTAAGGGTGCAGTAGTCGGCCTGGAAGATCTCGCCGGAGAGGTCTATATTCGGCAGACCGTGCAGGCGGCAGAGCAGCGGTCGCTGACGGTAGCTCAGGCAGTCTCCGTCATCACCCAGTAGTGGGCAAGGAGTGGGGTCGTCCTCGGGCATCTCTTCCCAGTCGTTGTGTGGCAGGTGGTTGAGAAAATAGGGATGTTTCAGCTCTGGCCACTGTTGTTGCAGCAGCGTTTTGCGGTTCTGCGCTCTGGCAAGCACCTGCTGTCTGATCGTGGCATCGAGTTGCTGTAAACCTTGCTGCAACAGGGCGGCATCGAGCAGGTTGATTTCGAACAGCGCCCGGCAGCAGGCGCTGCAACCTTTGTTGCATTCGATCTGTTCGGGAAATTGATCGATGCAGCCGGCAAACCAGCGGTCAATTTCTTCGAGCAGTTGTTGATAGCTCTGCAGTAGGTGCTGCAGGGGCGGGGCGTCAAGGGGGGATTCGCTCACTGCAGGTAGCCTTTGCTGATCGCTTCAACCCGGCCGATCTGCCTCAGCCGGTCAAGCTCTTGCTGCAGGCGGGCGACAATCTTTGGGTCGGTTTTCAGGTTGATGGCGTAGTAATAGTCAGCTTTCTGCAGGCTGTAAACGGTTTCATAGTCATCCGGGTTGAAGCCGAGTTGACGCAGATTCCAGCGACTGACCAGCGCATCGTAGGCGATCAGGTCGACGCGTTTTTCTACCAGCATCCGGGTCAGGTAGATTCCCTGGTTGGATGGATAAATCTGCCGCTTACCGACCAGTTGTTCTTTGAGTAGCTGATGGCCGATATCAGCAAGCACCACGCCGACCTTTAACTGTTCTTTCGCCAGTTGCTGCAGATTCTCCAGTTTGATGTGAGCATCTTTTCGGGCCAGCAGAACAATCTCTGCCGGCAATATCGGCCCGACCCACTGAAACAGCGGCTCGCGGGCTTGGGTTCGGGTCATGCTGAACAGCAGCACGTTTTTCTGATCGAGTGCCAGTTGATAACCGCGGGCCCAGGGGATTGAGGCAATATCCTTATGGCTTTTCAGCGAGCCGGTGATCGCCAGAATCTCGACCAGCAGGTCGGTGGCGATCCCGCGGTGCAGGCCGTCTTCGGTGTAGTTGAGCGGCGGGTATTCCTCGCTGATCAGGATCAGGTTGTCTGCCGGTGCCGCGTGGCTGAAGGTTGCCGTAAGCAGGACCAGCAGTGTTGTGAAGATGGTTTTCATCGTACTCCTCCAGAAATACGTTCTTGCCGTCAATTATAACCCCGTTGACTGGAGGGACAAGCAATAGTTCATCTGCGTCGCTGCTGGCCGAAAAGGATCGCCTTGCTCTGCTCACTGACCGTGGGGTTGCTGTTGACCTGCTCACCTTTGGCGTAGGCGCGGATAACTGCCGGCCGCTCGGCAATCTGCTGATACCAGCGTTTCAGGTTGGGTGAGTCGTCGAGGTCCTGACCCTGTTTCCGGTGGGGGACGATCCAGGGGTAGATGGCCATGTCGGCAATCGAGTAGTCGCCGGCGACATATTGCCGATCCGCCAGCAGGTCGTCAAGAATCCCGTAAAGCCGGTCGGTTTCTTTGACGTAACGGTCGATGGCATAGGGGATCGGCTCGGGAGCATAGTGGCTGAAGTGGTGGTTCTGCCCCAGCATCGGGCCCAGTCCGGCCATCTGCCACATCAGCCACTGCACAACTTGACTGCGCTTGCGTGCGTCGTCGGGCAGAAATTTCGCGCATTTTTCCGCCAGGTAGAGCAGGATGGCTCCCGATTCGAACAGCGCCAACGGTTCTTTACCATCCCCTGGGGCCTGATCGACTATCGCCGGGATTTTGTGGTTGGGACAGATTCTCAGGAACTGGTCGCTGAACTGTTCTCCGGTGGCAATATTGATCGGAATAATCCGGTAGGGGAGTCCGGTTTCTTCAAGGAAAATGGTGATTTTGTGGCCGTTGGGGGTGGTCCAGTAATAGAGATCTATCATTCTCATCTCCTTTGCTTTGACGTTGAGTTTCAGTGTAGCAGAAGTCCTCTGCCGGCGGACCGTTTGGGTGGATGTGCAGACTTATCGCTAAATGGTAGAATTGCATGCACGTTGTGTCCTTTGATGAATCCAGCGAGTGATAATGACCAGCAGCCTGCGCGACATTATTGATCTGGCGGAACTGCAGGAGATGATGAATTTCTTCTACGAAGCGGTTCGGGTTCCGGTGGGGATTCTCGACCCGGACCAGCAGTGGTTGGTCCAGGTCGGCTGGCAGCCGATCTGTACCAACTTTCATCGTCGATACCCCCTGAGCCGGCAGCGTTGTCTGCAGAGCGACAGCAATATTCGGCAGCATCTGCAGGGTGACGAACACTTGACCTACCGCTGTCCGCATGGGTTGGAGGAGGTTGCCTTTCCGATTCTACTCAATGGCAACCAGCTGGCTATTTTCTTTATGGGGCAGTTTCTTAACCAGCCGGCTGATCACGATTTTTTCCGCCGTCAGGCAATCCATTATGGCTACAATCTGGATGACTATCTGGCTGCCCTGGCACAGGTCCCGATAATTTCGCAGGAGCGGGTTGAGTACCTGATGCGCTTCTTTAAGCGCTTTCTCGGTTTGATTATCAAGATCGGTGAGGAAAACATGCGCCGGCGGCTGGCCGAATCGGCAACCCAAGAGGCGAAGGAGCAGTTGGAAGTGAAGGTGGAAGAGCGGACCCGTGAGCTGAATCAGGCGCTCAACGAGGTTGGCGATCTGGCGGTGCAGCTCAGTTCGGCCTTGAGTCAGGTCGAGCAGTTGGCGGTAACCGATTCTTTGACCGAAACCTACAACCGGCGCAAATTTGATGAAATTGTTCTCCAGGAACATACGCAGGTGCAGAGCGGCAAGCGGCCGTTCTCAGTGATTATGTTCGATATCGATTTTTTTAAGCGGGTCAATGACCGTTTCAGCCACAGTGTCGGTGACCAGGTTCTGCAGCATCTTTGTCGGGTGGTGCGGGGCTTGACCCGACATGCTGATCTGTTGATCCGTTGGGGCGGGGAGGAGTTTCTGATTCTGCTGCCGAGCACCTTGCTCGATGAGGCGGTGCCGATGGCCGAGCGGATCAGAATTGAGGTGGAACAGGAGGCGTTTCCGGTCGCCGGACAGATCACCATCAGCCTCGGCGTTGCTCAGTTCCGCAGCGAAGAGAGTGTTGATTCGCTGCTCAAGCGGGTCGATGCAGCCCTTTATCGGGCGAAACAAAAGGGCCGTAATCGGGTAGTGGTTGAAGCGGATAGCCCGCAAAAAACAATCAAGTAGCAGGGTTTTTCAGTTTCCCTGGCAGTTTTGTTTGTTCCATTATGTCTAGTAAAAACAGTCGTTACCGCTGGGGGGGGGGGGCGGCTTACTGTTGGTGGTGATCGCCGGTTTTTATCTGTTGTAGCGAGCCCGTGGCGTCCAGTTCGGTTCTTGCCGGTGATTTATGCGTAGCTGCGGAGTGCTTACTCCCGCCAATCCCGATTCCCGGTCCGGATAATCATCGTCGTCATATAGTTCAATTCGTTCGGCCGCCAATTTTCAAGATTATCGACCAGCAACTCCCCATCCCCCTGTTCCGCACAACTGATCAGCTTGCTCGACTTCAGCAAATTTTGATTTTTCAGCAGTTCCAGCAGTTTATCAATCACCCCGGCCGCTTTATACAGCACCAGGGTTTCGCAGTGATCGAGAGCGTTTTTGACTGCAACCAGATCGGTCGCCGACATTAGCGTCAAGCGATCTTCCTGCAAGGTCAGCGGATCATGAAAGCGGCTGGCGGCAATCTGGAAAGCGCTGATGCCGGGTACCAGATGGATCTTTGCTCTGTTCAGCTCATCGGCCAAACCATAGAGCAGGTAACTGGTGGTGGCGAAAATCAGCGGGTCGCCGATGGTGATCATCGCCACCGATTTTCCCTGTTTCAGTTTCTCCAGCACCTCTTTGGCAACCCGGTTCCAGCGCTCGCGGGTGTTGTTGCCGTTGCGCTGCATCGGGTAGTTGATGTTCATCACCTGCTGCTCGCGCAGGTAGGGGGCAATCGCATTGAGCGCCAGCGAACGGTTGCTCCCTTCGGCCTGTGGACTGAGAATGATATCGGCCGATTCGATGATTCGCATGGCGCGAATCGTCAGCAGGTCAGGCGATCCGGGGCCGATGCCGACGGCGTAAAAATGTCCGGGTTGGGCTTGTTGCATTTGGTGTATGTCCTCAATCGTAGCGGCGACCCGGTGGGTCGCCCAATCATCGGATGATGTGGCGCAAAGCGGGCGACCCAGCCGCAAAGCGGGCGACCCACCGGGTCGCCCCTACCTGCTCTCCTGCTCGCGGAAATAACGGTTCAATTCCAACACGTTGTCGAAGCTTTTGCTGTTCGCACGCGAATATTGCAACTGCTCCACCTGCAAAAAATCGCTCTTCAATAAACGGTACTGGCCGCGTTCTTGCGGCGGAGTCGGATTTTGATTCATCGGCCCGACCTGCCAGATGTAGAGCTGCGGTTGCAGGGCCAGCACCGCTTCGGGATTGAAACGCAGCATCTTGCGCCGGCCGCCGCTGACGAATGTGCCGCCGGCGGTTTCGATGATATCGGCAAGAATATTGCTGCTGCCGGCGATGGTCAGCGGTGCCTCGCTGATTTCGTAGATGACGCGCGGCTTCATCTTTACCGGCTGAAGCTGTTGCAACTTTTGTCGTAACTCTGCGGTCAGTTGCTCTGCCTGCTGCTGCCGATTGAGCATTATTGCCAACTCGCGAGTCTGTTCGAGAATCTCCGCCAGGCTGTTCGGCTGGTAGTGGAAAATCTGCGCATCTACTGCCGCCGCCATCTCCTTGGAGAAAAACCTGTTGGAGGAGATCACCAGCAGATCAGGTTGCAGGCGGGTGATGATCTCCAGGTTCGGTCGGATGTGCGAACCGACTTTGATCGCCTGGGGAAATTCCACAACATTGCGGGTTTTGCCGACCACCAGCTCCGCCGCATCGAGTTTTTCAATAATATCGGCGGCAGCCGGTGCCAGCACGACGATTCGCTGCGCGGCGAAGCTACTGGTGGCAAAAAGTGAAAGCAGCAGCGCCGCTAGTAACCTGGACATCGAAAGTCTCCGTGAGTCGTTGCGGGGTCAACTGGTCGCGACTGACGTCGGCCAGCAGCTTGCCCTGTTTGAGTAACAAGAAGCGATTGAAAAATCGCTCCGCCAGGTTGATATCGTGGACCGGCGCGATGACCGTCTGTTCGCGGCCGCTGATCAGCTCGAAGATCTCCAGGGTGTGGCGGATATCGAGGCTGGCGTTCGGTTCATCCAGGTAGATGATCGGTGCCTGCTGGTTGAGCACCCGCGCCAGCATTACCCGACGTTTCTCGCCACCGGAGAGTTGGTTGAACTGGCGCCGGCGCAGCTGCAACAGATCGAGCTGCTCCAACTGTTGTTTGCTCAGCTGTTTATCCGCTTCGCTGAAGCTGTTCCCCTGACGGTGCGGAAAACGGCCGAACAGCACCACCTCCTCGACACTGAAAGGAAAAATCACCTCGGAAAACTGCGGCAGCAGTGAAAAGAGATGGGCACGCTCAGCGACCGGGATTTTTTGCAGTGAGCGGCCTCCGTAGAAGATCTTCCCCGTGCCGTGCAGGACTCCGCAGAGCAGCTGCAGCAGGGTGCTTTTGCCGCTGCCGTTCTCGCCGAGGATGGCAACCTTTTCACCGGGCTGGATGATCAAGTCATCCAGCCGGAGATTGAATTCGCCGCGCCGGAACTGTAGATTTTCCACTCGCAACTCAGCCATGCCAGAACCTCTCGCGGCGGGTCTGCAGCAGGTAGAGAAAGAAGACGCCGCCGAGCAGCGCGGTGAGAATGCCGACCGGCAGCTCCGCGCCGCCGGGGATGATGGTGCGTGCCGCGGCGTCGGCCAGCACCAGCAGCAGGGCGCCGAGCAGCGAGGAGTAGAACATATTCTGCCGCATGTCGCTGCCGAACAGGCTGCGCGCGACATGCGGCACGATCAGACCGACAAAACCGATGATGCCGGTGTGGCTGACCGCAACAGCGACCAGCGCGGTGGCGACGACAAAGGCGAGGGTGCGTAGTCGATCGACGTTGACACCGAGACTTTGCGCCGAGTGTTCATCCAATGCCAGCAGATTCAGTTGCAGAGCCTGGGTTGAAAACAGCAGATAGGCGATCACCAGCACTGTTGCGCAGAGCAGCAGCTTGCCCCAGTCGACCACGAAGAAGCCGCCCATCAGCCAGAAAACGATCGAAGAGAGGGAGTCCTCGAAGAAATATTTAGCAAAACTGATCACCGCGGAGGCGACGATATTCATCACTACCCCGGCCAGGATCATCGTCACCGGGTTAATCACGCCGTTGGTTTTGGAGAGCCGATAGACGGTCAACAGGCCGATCAGCCCGGTGACCAGTGCGCAGATCGGCACCAGCGCCAGCGGCAGACCGAAGGCGATCGCCAGGACCGCGCCGAGGGCTGAGGAACTGGCGGCACCGGTGGTGAAGCTGTCGGCCAGCGGGTTTTTCAAGGTCAGCTGGTAGACGCTTCCCGAGAGGCCGAGCATGGCGCCGATCACTGCCGAAAACAACACCCGCGGCAAGCGCAACGAGATCAGGATATCCCGTTCGATTGGAGAGGCGTCGAGTGGATTGATCGCCGTTGAACCGATCAGGCAGGAGCCGACCAGCGCCAGGGCAAAGATGAGGAGCAGCAATTTTTTCATCAGAACTCGGTAGGGGCGACCCGGCGGGTCGCCCGCTTTAGAATTGGGAGTATTCGGTTAGCCCGGGCGACCCGGCGGGTCGCCGCTACGGTCATCTGCATTATATTTCCACCTTGGCGACAATCCGTTTCGCCATCAGAAACAGTATGATCAAAATCCCGCCCAGTACAGCGAACAGCGCGTAATCCACCGTGGCCTCCGGTGTTAAAGTCGCGCGGATCAGCTGGGTACTATAGGTCAGCGGAAAGATACTCGCGACCGCCCGGATTGCCAGCGGCATCTGCTCAACCGGGAAAAAGGTGCCGGAGAGAAACATCATCGGCGTAATCAAAAAGGCGTTGATGGTTGCCTGATCGCTGTGGCTTTTGACGATCATCGCGGCAATAAAACCGAGCAACGCGAAGATCGCCAGATGCAGCAGCAGAGCGAGCAGAAACAGCGGGCTGAACTGCAGGTTGACCCCGCAAAGCAGGCTGTAAATACCGATGATAACCACCGGGATCAGCCCCCTGGTGATGCCGTAGCAGGTTTCGCCGATGATGATCTGCCAGCGATGCAAGGGCGCCAGCAGGTACTCTTCGAATACCTTGAAATAGAAGCGCGAGATATTGATCTCGGTGGCAATACTGTAGGCTTGGTTCATGCTGCTCATGGTCAGCAGGCCCGGCAGCAGAAAGGCCAGATAATCGACCCCGCCGACCTGGGCGCCGCGACCGACACCGTAACCGAAGGCGAGCAGGAACAGCGCCGGGGAGACCGCCGAGGCAAGCAGCGTCTTGACCAGCTTACGGCGCAGAATCAGCGTCTCGCGCAAGTAGATGGCGCGTACCCCGTGCAGGATCATGGCGCGATCCGCTTGCCGGTAAGCTGCAGAAAAACATCCTCCAGTGTGGTTTCGCGGATCCGTACCGAAGTGTCGAGCTGCTCCAGCCGTTGCAGCGCTGCTGGGCGGTCGGCGAAGAATTCATTTTGAACTTCATCCTCACGATAGATATCAAGAACATAGTTCCCCGCTGATCTCTTCAATTGCTCCGGAGTACCGCCGGCGATAATTTTCGCCTGATCGATGATCAGCACCCGGTCGGCGAGGGCTTCGGCCTCTTCAATGTAGTGGGTGGTCAAAAAGACTGTGCACTGCTGCTGCTGATTGATTCGGCGCAGAAAGGCCCACATTTTGCGTCGGCTGTGCGGGTCGAGGCCGACGGTCGGTTCATCGAGGAACAGAATTTCCGGCTGGTGCAGCAGGGCGCGAGCGATCACCAGCTTGCGTTTCATGCCGCCGGAGAGTTTCCCGGCCGGGGTGTCGCGCTTGGCCGTCAGATCGGCGAATTCGAGGCAGCTGCCGATCCGCTGCTGCAACCCTTTGCCCGACATCCCGAACAGGCGGCCGTGGATCAGCAGGTTTTCGGCGGCGGTCAGTTCGCGATCGAGGTTGTTGTGCTGCGGCACCACGCCGATCAGCCGTTTCACCGCAAGCCGGTGCGGATCGAACCGTTCGCCCTGGTAGCGGACTTCGCCGGCATCCGGCTTAAGCAGGCCGGTCAGCATATTAATAGTGGTGGTTTTCCCGGCGCCGTTCGGGCCGAGAAAGGCAAAAAGCTCACCGCGACCGACGCGAAAGTCGATACTGTCGACGGCGAGCGTTTTGCCGAAGCGGCGGGTCAGTCCCTGAACTTCAATTTCACAGGGGCGACCGTTGCAGCTGATCGCTTCAGCGCAGATCAATCCCAGCCTCCGTGGCGGCATCCTGCAGGTGCTTGATGAATATCCGGCGGACGGCGACGTTGTCGCCTAGCCCCTGCAGAACCGGCGTGACTGAAAAACCGGCGGTTTCCAGTTGTGACTTCCAGGAATCAGCCTCTTCCCCGGCCATGTCGTTGCTGGCGTGATCACCGGCAACAATCATCAGTGGTTTAAGTAGCACCTTTTTGTTGTTCGTTGACTGCAGTTTTTTTTGTACCTCGGCAAAGTTCGGGTGTCCTTCGACCAGACCGACAAGCGTTGTGATCTGTGGATAGAGTTGCTTCATCAGCAGTTCAAATTCGTAATAGAGGCCGGTGGACAGGTGATCGTTGCCGTGCCCCATGTAGACCAGCGTTGCCTGCTGCTGCTCCGCCCGTTTTGCGTCATCGGCAACGGCTTCGGCCAGCTTGTGCAGATCTTCTTCGTAGGGATATTCTACCCCCCAGGTGCCCATCAGCGGGCGACCGAGGGCGATATTATTGAAGGGCCGCCAGCGCTGCTTGAGGGTTTTGATCGACCGCAGGCCGTCGACGTAGGCTTTGACATCTTCGAATTCTTCACCGTGACTCAGGTGGGTCGGCTGGACGACGATGGTTTTATAGCCCTGATCCTGCAGGTCGGCCAGGGTGCCTAAGAGATTCTTGATCCGGTAAAAGTATTCGGGAACTTGTGGGTGGCTGCCGCGATACCCTCTGTCTGCGGCCCGGCCATGCCATTTTTTGCGGATGATGTTGGAGGTGAAGGCCATCTGCACCGGTGTCTGTGGATAGGCGGTTTCAAAGTCACGTACGATTGCCAGCAGTGAGTCGACGGCGCTGGGGTAGGTGGTGCCGAAGGCCGCTACGACGATCGCAGTTTTCTCTTCTTGCATGGCAAAACTTCCTCCGCAGCAGAACAGGCCGATGGTGAGGGTGAACAGCAGGGTTTTCCAGACAGGGTGTCGCATGATGGTCCTCCGCGCAAACCGGACATAAAAAGCCCGCAAACCTGTAAAGGGTCTGCGGGCTCCATCCGTTTTGGAAGCGTTGCAGTTGTGCCAGCCTCCCTGAATCCCGGGGAGGGGGTGGCGGTTGGCCCGGCAGGTCTTCTGGCTTGCGAATCATCCTCCGGACCGCCTTCCCGACAGTTTTTCGTCAGTGGCATTGTGGCCCCTTGTCCTCGCTCACAGCGGCGGGTCCGCGGGGGAGTTGCACCCCTCTTCCCTTGGCCGGGCTACTTCTTGAATGTTGAGAGGCAGTTATACGGCAGCCTCCGGTCTGAGTCAAGTATCTGTGGCCTGGCTGCTATTCAGCAGGTGCGTCTTTTTTGTAGGGGACCAGCAGGATCTGAATGCGACGGTTCTGGGCCCGGCCTTCTGCTTCGTCGTTGCTGACGACCGGTTGATATTCGCTGTAGCCGGCGGCGACCAGCCGTTCACCCGGGAGCCCGACTTTATCCTGCAGAAAATGGACAACGCTGGTGGCGCGAGCGGTTGATAACTCCCAGTTCGAGGGGAATCTCTCGATCAGTCGGCTGCTGATCTGTACGTTGTCGGTGTGTCCTTCGACCTGCAGGGCTTTGTCCGGGAACTTGTTAAGGACATCGCCCAGGCTTTGCATGACCTTCAGCCCTGCCGGCTTGATCTCAGTTCTCCCGGAATCGAAGAGGATTTTGTTGAGCAGGTTGACCGAGAGGCGCCCTTCCAGGTTTGAAATCGTCAGTTCGCCCCGCTTGATTTCATCCTCCAGGGCATCGACCAGCTGGTTGTAGGTGTTTTTAACCTTGGCCAGTCGTGCTTCGCGGGCGATTTTCTCTTTCGCCAACTTCTGATTTAACTCTTCGATCGTCGCCAGTAATTGATCGTTGGTTTGTTGCATATCACTGAGCTGATCCTGTTTGGCGGCCAGTTGCCGCTGGTGACGGGTCAGATTGCCTTCCTGGCGTTCCTGATCGGCATGGGCCGCTAGCAGATCGCGCTGCAGTTTCGAATTCTGTTGCAGGACTTCAACCAGGCGATTGTTCAAGGTTGACAGCTCATTCTGCAGTTCGACTTTTTCCTGTCGCAACAGTTTCGTGTCTGCGGTTAATTGAGCAACATCACGACTGAGCAGTTCGGCTTCATTGACTTTTTGTTGATAGCTGTTTTTACTGACGCAGGCACCAAGGACCAGGGGCAGAACTGTCAGAAAAATAATGAACTTTCTTCTCATTTTTAAACTCCTCTTGGTTACGACCGATATACACAGTTTACAGTGGCTCATTTTTATCACAAGTCACGGAAATGTAAAGGAGATTTCCTGAGCCAGAACAGCTATTTTCGGTTGCGGGATGAGCGTTCGCTGTGCTATAGCTTGAGGGCGTTTTATGCAGATTATATCTGTATTTCAGGGGCGTTGCTGCCCGACGGGAGTTTGTTTGAATGTCGTTTGAGATAGAGCGGATTGTCAGGACCTCTTTAGAGGAAGATATCGGCCTGGGTGATATCACCACCGAGGTAACCATAGCGCCGGAAACCGTGGCGCGCGCTGAGCTGGTTGCCAAGGAAGACTTCATTCTGGCCGGGATTGATGTTGCGGCAAGCGTGTTCCGTACCCTGGATCCGCACACCAGTTTTGAACAACTGCTTGAAGATGGTCGCAAGGTCCGGCGTGGCGAGGTGATCGCCTGGATCAAGGGGAAAGCTTCAATCTTGTTGCAGGGTGAGCGGGTTGCGCTCAATCTGTTGCAGCGGATGTGCGGGATCGCTTCGCTGACCGCACAGTATGTTGAACTGGTGGCCGGGACCGATGCGGTCATCGTCGATACGCGAAAGACCGTTCCCGGATTGCGCGCGCTCGATAAGTATTCGGTACGTATGGGCGGCGGTCGTAACCATCGCATCGGCCTGTTTGACGGCGTGCTGATCAAAGAGAACCATTCTGCCGCAGCGGGTGGGATCACCGCCGCCATTGAGCGCGCCCGTCGGCGGTTACCGCACACGCTGAAAATTGAAGTCGAAACCCGTAGTCTCGAAGATGTCCGCGAAGCCCTGGCGGCAGCAGCAGACATTATCATGCTTGATAATATGACCCTCGCGCAGATGCGACAGGGCGTTGAGCTGATCGACGGGCGGGCACTGGTCGAGGCGTCGGGGGGGGTCAATCTTGAGACCGTACGCGAAATTGCCGAAACCGGTGTTAATATTATTTCTGTCGGTGCGTTGACCCATTCGGTCATGGCGGCCGATATCTCGATGCTGTTTGATTAGCCATCTGGTTGCTTTTTGCGAAACCATCATTGATGGCTTAGCCATCGTCTGTTATTCAGAATAGTACAGGGAGTGCTTTTGACCTCACGCGACCAGATCCTCAGCCTGTTCCGCCTTAATTTCGGCGAGTTTGTTTCCGGTCAGGAGATCAGTTCCGAACTGAATATTTCCCGGGCAGCGGTCTGGAAGCAGGTGAAACTGTTGCGTGAACTCGGCTTTGAGATTGACGCCCAGCGTTCCCGTGGCTATCGCCTGCTCAGTGGCCCGGACGTACTGCTGTCCGCCGAAATTGAACGCGGTCTGCAGGCCCGGACCATCGGTCGTTCGCTGCTCTGTCTGGATCGGCTCGATTCAACCAATGCCAAAGTGCGGCAGTTGGCCGAAGAGGGTGCCGAAGGCGGAACGGTTGTCATTGCCGACCGACAGAGCGCCGGCCGGGGACGATTGGGTCGGCGCTGGGAATCTCCCCCATCGGTCAATCTCTACTGTTCCATCCTGCTGCGGCCGCAGATTCCGGTACAGCAGGCACCGCAACTGACCTTTCTCTCTGCTGTCGCTGTCGCCGAAACCCTCAATCATCTTTATCAGCTTTCCGCTCGGGTAAAATGGCCCAATGATATATTGGTCGGCGGTGCCAAGATTGCCGGATTGCTCAATGAAGTGAATGCTGAAACCGAACAGATCCATTTTGTGGTGCTCGGGGTCGGCATCAATCTGAATATGACCGCCGCGCAATTTCCCGATGAACTTCTCTATCCGGCGACCTCGGTTCTGCTCGAACAGGGCACCGCTATCGATCGGACCGCCTTTGTCCAGGCGTTTCTGCAGCGGCTCGATGGTTATTATCAGGAGTTTCTCGCCGAAGGATTTGTGCCGATCCGCCGCCGTTGGGAGGCCCTCTGTGATCTGCTGAACACCCCCGTGGAGGTCGATCAGAACCCCGGCCGGTTGCAGGGTACTGTGATCGGGCTCGACAGCGATGGCGCGCTGCGAGTGCAGTTGGATAACGGTAAGGTCGAGCGGGTTTTGGCCGGAGATGTACGCCCAGTCGGGCAGACTTAAAGCTAACAGATAACAGTTAGCAGCTTACAGATAACAGATATCAGATAACTACGAACGGAGTGAGTTTTGCTTCTAGTCATAGATGTCGGCAACAGTAATATCGTTCTCGGAATTTACGCCGGCACGAAACTGAAAAAAGATTGGCGGGTCGGGACCGACAAATATCGTACGGTTGATGAGTATGCCATGTTGATCAACGATTTGTTCAGCCTGTCCGGTTTAGGCTTTGCCGACTTGAGTGATGTCATCATCTCTTGTGTGGTTCCGCCGCTGCAGGACATCCTGGGAAAACTCTGCCGACAGTATCTTCAACTGACCCCCTATCTGGTCGGGCCGGGGATGAAAACCGGGATGCCGATCCAGTACGACAATCCGCGTGAAGTCGGGGCCGACCGGATTGTCAATGCGGTGGCCGCATATGAACAGTACCGTGGCGCTTTGATCGTGGTCGATTTCGGCACGGCGACTACTTTTGATGTCATCTCGGCAGAGGGTAGTTATCAGGGCGGTGCGATTGCCCCCGGGATCGGAATTTCAGCTGAGGCGCTCTTTGATCGGGCCAGCAAACTGCCGCGGGTTGAATTCAGCCGACCGGCACAGATTATCGGCAAAAACACCGTCAACAGCATGCAGGCGGGTATTTTTTTCGGCTACGTCGGTCTGGTGGAAGGGATTGTCGGGCGGATGAAGAAAGAATTGTCAGAAACGCCGAAAGTGATCGCCACCGGCGGCTTGGCCGGCCCGATTGCCGCTGCCACCGATTGCATCGATCAGGTTGAACCCTTTTTGACCTTGGAAGGTCTCCGTATTTTGTACCAACGAAACCGGGGCTAGCCGGTTTCGTTGGTACAAACCCAAGTTTATTGTCTTACGACCTTGGCAAGTGTTGTCCGTTTGGAGGGCTGTAAACTGAATTGACAGATTCAGGTCTTTACTGCGGAACTCCGTTGAAGGTTCCATTCTTATCTGGAAAAGGAGCGATTCATGGGAAAGTACGATACCGAGAAACTGAGAAACCTGGGAATTGTGGCGCATAACAGCGCCGGTAAAACATCACTGGTTGAAGCGATCCTCTACAATACCGGGATGACCGATACGCTGGGTAAGGTTGATGACGGCTCCTCGTCGATGGATTTTGAAGAGGAAGAAATTAAACGTCAGGCCACCTTGAGCGCCAGCCTGAATCACTGTACCTGGAACGATTACAGCTTGCACATCGTCGATACCCCCGGAGTCAGCAACTTTCTGCATGATACCCGCCGCTGCCTGCGGGTGCTGGGCGGCGCAGTGGTGATCGTTTCAGCGATCTCCGGCACCAAATCGCAGACCAAACAGATCTGGAACTGGTGCGATCAGTTTGAAATCCCGCGAATCGCTTTTGTCAACAAAATGGACAAGGAGCGCGCCGATTTCCTCAAGGCGGTTGATGATATGGAGAAATCGCTCGGTGCCCGCGGGGTGGTTGTTACCATGCCGATCGGTGCTGAAGGGGAATTCAAGGGGACCATCGATCTGGTTAATATGCGCGCCCGGCTTTATGATTTTGACGGTAAAGGCACTTACCACGAAGCCGACATCCCGGCCGAGCTGAGGGCTGAAGCTGAGCGACTGCGTGAGTTGCTGCTCGAAGCGGTTGCCGAATCAGATGATGAGCTGATGGAAAAATATCTGGAAGGGGAGGCGCTTTCTGAAGAGGAGGTTTTGCGTGGTTTGCGTGAAGGAACCTTGACCGGAGTTTTTACCCCGGTGTTCTGCGGCAGTGCTACGGCCAATATCGGCACTCGGCAACTGCTCGATTATATCGTTACCTGCCTGCCGTCACCGGTCGACAAGGGAATCCAGATCGGGGCCAAGCCGAACAGCGACGAACCGGTAGAGCGGCAGCCGAGTGAAGATGAGCCGTTTTCAGCGATGGTTTTCAAGACCATCAACGACCCTTACGCCGGCAAGCTGACCCTGATGCGCATCTATTCCGGAACCCTTGCTACCGACACGGTAGTTTACAATCCGAATAAGGATGAGAAGGAGCGGGTCAGCAATATCCTGGAGTTGGAAGGGAAAAAGCAGGTATCGATTAAGCTTGCGGCTGCCGGCGACATCATTGCCGTGCCCAAGTTGAAGGTGACCACCACTGGCGACACCCTTTGTGATCTGAAAGCGCAGGTCATGTACGAGCCGCTGGTGCCGCTCAAGCCGATCATCTCCTTCGCTCTGGAAGGGAAAAGCAAGGCCGACGAGGATAAGGTCTATACGGGTCTGCAGCGATTGATGGAAGAGGATCCGACCTTGCGGGTGACACGCGACGAAGAGACCAAGGAGATGGTCCTCTCCGGGATGGGCCAGATCCATCTGGAGGTTGCCGTTGAACGGCTCAAGCGCAAGTACGGTGCCGAAGTTATCCTCAAGGAGCCGAAGGTTCCCTACCGTGAAACCATTCGCGCCTCAACCGAGGTGCAGGGCAAGTACAAGAAACAGTCGGGCGGCCGCGGTCAGTTCGGAGATGTCTGGATCAAGGTTGAACCCTTGCCGCGAGGCAGCGGCTATGAATTTGTCGACAAGGTGGTCGGCGGGGTGGTGCCGCGAAATTACATCCCGGCGGTCGATAAGGGGATTATTGAGGCGATGAAGCATGGTGTGCTGACCAAAAATCAGGTGGTTGACGTGCGTGTCACCCTTTATGACGGGTCACATCACTCGGTCGATTCCTCAGAGATGGCTTTTAAGGTTGCTGGTTCTATGGCCTTTAAAAAAGCGATGAACGCTTGCAAACCGACCCTGCTTGAGCCGGTGATGGCGATGGAAATCACCGTGCCTGATGATTGTATGGGGGATGTGATCGGCGATATCAACTCGCGACGGGGTAAGGTTGTCGGGGTTGAGCCGCAAGCCAACAGCCAGGTGATTCGCGCTGAGGTGCCGATGGCTGAGGTGCTGCGCTATGCGCCTGAATTGCGTTCAATGACCTCTGACCGCGGGATGTTCTCGATGGATTTCAGTAAATATGAAGAAGTGCCGTCGCATCAAACGGCTAAAATACTCGCCGAATTCGGCGAAGCCTAAAACCGGCAAAGCGGGCACCCTGAACGGGGTGCCCGCTTTGCAAGGTTAGCAAGGAGACAGGCAGGATGACGGAACAGGATGATCTGTTCAGCAAAGACAATGCTGGGCAGAAAGAGGTGACCGAGCGGTCGGCCCCGGCCGATTTGACGGATTCCGCCACCGAGCAGGGAGAGGACACGTCGGTTTTTGCCGAACTGCCGGAGGAGCCGGAGGAAGCGTTTGCAAAGACCGCCGGGGATGTTGCCGGCGTCGGGATTGCCGGTGGTGAGGTTCGTTTGGTGACCACGGCAAAAAAAACGTCCAACTTGCCGCTGGCTCTGCTGTTGTTGTTTGTAGTCCTGGTCGGTGCCGGTTATTATTTTATCGCAGTCGTCCCCTCATCTGAGACGAGTCTGCAGTCTGTGACCGTCAGCCTGCCAAAGAAACAGCCGATCCCCGAACGCGTTGCGCAGGCCGTGCCAATCAAGGAAGTGAGTGTCGAACAACCGCCGATTGCTGCAGAGCCGCAGCCGGTTGCCGAAAAATTGCCGGCAGCTGAACCGGCCGCAGAAACAAAATTCTCCGCAGTAGCCGCCGCTGGCGCTGAGGTTGAGTTTACTCCCGCAGTGATCTATTCTGTTCTGGTTGGTCCCTTTATCACCAAAACAACCTTGAATGCGACAATTAAACAACTTCGCGGTCTCGGTTTTGATCCTCGGCAGATGCCGGGGAGAGGGTTGGTTGCGATGACCCGACTGCTGGAAGGGGTCTATCCGGAGGCACGAGCCCGGCAGCGGCTTGCCGTCATCAAAAAGCAAACCGGCGACGCCTTTATGTTGCCGACGGATGACAAATGGGCGGTTTATGTCGGCTCCTTCAGCGATTCCGAACGGGCCGCCGGTTACGCCGATCAGCTTGCAGAGAAAGGGATCAAGGTCTCTCGGGTTACCACTGACATCGAGATGAGTGGTAAAATGTTGTTGGCTGTGCAGGCGGATCAGCAGACTGCCCGACAGGTTGCTGAATTGATCGGCAGATCGGGGTTGAAAACCCAGGTTGTGCGTAAATAACCTCCAATCTGGTAACGGATCAGCCGCTGCAGGATGTTTTTCGGTTTGCGGCTGAATAGGGTGAGTTTTTGACCGAGCAGAAGAGCGGATCGGCACAGGTCCACATTAAAGTCCCGGCTGAAGTGGCCAAGATCATGAGCAAATGGGGCGGGCATAATGTCAAGCTCGCTGCTGCGCGCGGTGCGTTGCCGATGTCAGGCCCGAACCTGGTAACCGTGCTGTTCATCTTCTTCCACGGCGAAAATGATGAGCTGAAAAAAGAAGCGCTCAATACCTTAAAAACCCTTCCGGCAAAAATCCTGTTGGCGACTCTTGGCGAACCGGAACTGCATCCGGCGACAATCGATCTGATCGCTCGGGTGCGGTATCGAGATCCGCTGCTGATGAAAGAGGTGCTGGCCAACCCGCTGGTCGGCCAGAAAACCCTGCAGTTCCTGGCCCAGTACAGTTCCGGGGATGTCCTCGACATGCTGTCGCACAATGATGTTGCTTTGCAAAAAGCCCCGCTTTTGAAAAAGCTCATCATCCGTAACCCCAGTGCCGATAAGCTGATGAAGCTTCGTTTGGGCTGGGAAGAGCCGAAACCTGAGCCAGCGCCGGAATCTGAATCCGTTGCTGTCAAAGAAGCTGCGAAGGACGCTGCGGGAGAGGATGGTTTCTCCACAGATGAAATAGAAGAATTTGAGGATGAGACCCTCTCCAAGTACCAGATGCTGCTCGATATGCCGGTCGCGGAAAAGATCAAAATGGCTCTGACCGGTGACAAGGAATGGCGGGCGCTGTTGATTCGCGAATCGAACAAGATGGTTTGTAACTCGGTCTTGAAAAATCCGCGGATTTCTGACGGTGAAGTGGTCGCTGTGGCAAAAAATCGCAGCAGCAATGATGATATGATCCGCATCATTCTGCTGAATCGGGAATGGGTCAAACATTATGAAGTCAAAAAAGCTCTAGTCACTCATCCGCGCACCCCGATACAAAAGGCGATGCGCTTTATGAGTTTTTTAACCGAGAAGGATATCAAGGAACTGGCGAAGAGTCGCAATGTGTCACAGGCAATCGTCAATAATGCCCGGCGAATAATGATGAGCAAAAAACATTAGGAGTTACGATGTCACAGGGAAAAATCATTGCTGTATGTACCAGCCTCAACAAAGGTGAGCGTAAAAAGGCTGTCGGCCGTTGCCAGCTCCTGAAAGAGTTCGGTCTGGAAGGGGATGCGCATGCCGGTGATTGGCACCGACAGGTCAGTTTGCTGGCTCAGGAGAGTATCGATAAGATGATTGCCGCCGGGCTGGATGTCGGTCCGGGGGATTTCGCTGAGAATCTGACCACTGCCAGTATTGAGCTTTTCACGCTGCCGGTCGGTTCTTTATTTCGCCTGTCAAGCGGCGCGGAGCTGGAAGTGACCCAGATCGGCAAGGAATGTCATACCCGCTGCAGTATCTACTATCAGGCCGGGGACTGCGTTATGCCGAAAGAGGGGATCTTTGCCCGGGTTCTGAAGGAAGGGTTGGTGAGTAACGGCGACCGGATTGAACTGGTGCGACGTGGTGCTGCCAAGGGGGAAGCCGATGGCTGAACAGGGTTTTCGGATCGGGGTGTTAACCCTCTCTGACAAGGGCGCACGGGGCGAGCGTGAGGATGAGAGCGGCCAGTTGCTGGCCGAGATGGTCGCCCCGCTCGGCAGGGTAAATCGCTATCAGGTGGTTGCTGACGAGGAAGAGACGATTGTGCTGATGCTGACCACCTGGACGGATGAATTGCAGCTTGATCTGATCCTGACCACTGGCGGCACCGGCTTAAGCCCGCGGGATGTGACGCCGCAGGCGACAGAACGAGTCCTCGATTATCAGGTGCCGGGGATGGCCGAGGCGATGCGGACTGCCAGTATGAGTAAAACGCCTCATGCGATGCTGTCTCGCGCCCTGGTCGGCGTTCGCGGCAAGACCCTGATCGTCAACCTGCCGGGCAGCCCGAAGGCGGTGCGCGAAAATCTGCAGGCGTTGCTGCCTGCTTTGCCGCACGCACTGGGCAAGTTACAGGGGGATCCGACCGACTGCGCGCAACTATAGCGGGCGCTTGAATCTCATTAAGTCAGAAAAATCAAGATGTTATTTCCTCTTTGAGGAAAACTGGTATGCTTGTTTTGCTGTCTGTAAACTGTCGGAGGACATGATGAAAACAGAGTTTGGGCGTCGGAGTATCCTGCTGGTTGATGATATTGAGCTTTTTCTGGAACTGGAAAAGACCTTCTTGCATCGCGACCGTTTCGATTTGTTGATGGCCTCCAATGCTGAAGAAATTATGCAGCTGCTGATGAAGCGTAAGCCGGACCTGATATTTATGGATATGCAGGTGACAGGCGCACGTGGCGATGATGTCTGCCGCTGGATCAAACAGGATCCAAAACTGTCTTCAATTCCGGTCATCATGGTTGTCGCCAGCGGCGATCATGATGCCGAATCCCTTTGCCGTCAGGCCGGCTGCGATGCGCTCATCCAGAGTCCGGTCAAACGACAGCAACTTTTATCGGTTGCCCGCAATATTCTGGAACTGGCTGATCGGCAGCAGGCCCGGGTTACGGCGCGGATGCTGGTTCATTTCAAAAAGAACAACCGGGAACACAGTAATTTTTCCGTCAACCTGAGCCATGGCGGGATGTTTATCGCAACTCAGGAGATCCTGCCGGTCGGCAGCCCCCTGGCGTTACGCCTGCAATTCCCCGGAAAAGAGCAGACCTTGAACTGTCAGGGGCAGGTTGCTTGGTTGAATCACTCGGAATTCCACAGAAAGCCGCATCTGCCGATGGGGATGGGGGTCGCGTTTGCCGGCTTGTCCGCTCCGCAACAAGAACTGGTGAAATTGTATCTGGTTCGTAAAGCCGCCTGAGTACGTTTCATCCTCCTATAGGCTCTGGCAGTCCAGAGTTTACTGCGTTACCCCTGCAAAAAAGGGCTTAAACTCGCGTCATTTTTATCCCCTTCATTAATTTTTTATCTGAAACCTTGAAATTCTCTGTTTTCGTAATACTGTTGAGGAACGTTCTGTCGCCGGTCAGAAGGGAGGAATATATGGGTTTTTTTGACAGAATTCGTGCCGGGAAGACAGCCTATCCCGCCTTGGATGGAACCAGTCTGGCTGCCGACCGGATAGAGAAGATTCGGGATCAACTTGAATCCTTGTCAAAGCGGGTCCATAAACCGCTCGAGGTTATTCCGGGTGCAGAGGGCAGCTATATCTTTATCGGTAAGCCGCCGAAGGATTTTGGCGTTGCCTGGATCGAAGGCAGCAAGCTGCACAACTTTAAGACCCTGGTTGAGGAGGATGGTGTCAACCCGCAAGAGTTGCCGCGTATCTCAGAAAACCTGCGGAAAGCCTATGAGCAAAATCAGGATGATGCTCGCTATACCACCAGAATCGGCAAAAAGGATATTGTCGTGACCCCCTCTGACGAGTTCATGGCACAGATTCGGGAAATACTTCATCCCGCTGATCATTGAGTTTAGATAAAAGTGGAGCGTTCTGCCCCAGATCCGATTAAAGGGACATCCGATGCCGATTGTCTGACCGACCGGCGACAAATTTTCCGGCATTCCTGGCAGGGCAGACGCTCATATTTTCATATCCGCTGTGCTTTTGTCTCTATCGTCGTTTTTTATCTCTGTCAATTTGAGGGTTCGGGTTGACGATCGATCAGATAGAGTCAT
Organism: Deltaproteobacteria bacterium; assembly: GCA_024280335.1. Lineage (GTDB taxonomy): Bacteria > Desulfobacterota > Desulfuromonadia > Desulfuromonadales > Geopsychrobacteraceae > Malonomonas. Next base: position 48,655 of record JAJRQI010000009.1, on the reverse strand, counting down.
GTTTGTCTGTGAAATGCACAAAATCCATTGAAATTATACGGAAATTAATTGTTCTTGCTGCCTGCTTCCGGTTGTTCACATCCTCTGTGGATAGCTTTGTGAAAAACCTGTTTTGTCGATCTTTTCTCTCCCGCGATTGCTTGGATTCTCCTCTTTGCTTAAAAAATAGACAGCAGCTTGGCATGATAAAATCATAATTTCTGTTCTCTGGAATTCGACTCTCGGTTGGATTTTTGGGTGGCATAGAGTTTGACGCAAAATAACCATTGTGCTATCTCGGAACAGGTCAATTGCCTGCCAAACAACAAGGGAAATAGTATATGCGGATAACACCGGCCAATGAGTTGGAGCAACGCTGTAAAAAATTGCAGACCCTTTTGCGCCAGAAGGGAATCGATGGTGCCGCCCTGCTGCAGAATAGTGATCTTTTTTACTTTGCCGGTTCGATTCAGCAGGGGGTGCTGTATATCCCGGCGGAGGGTGAGCCTGCCTATCTGGTGCGCAAGGATTTCGGTCGGGCGCGGATGGAGTCGGGCTTGAAGTATGTTTACCCGTTGCGGGGCATGCGTGAGCTCAGTGCACAGTTGCTGGAATTGGGGTTCTCGTCACCCGAGCGACTCGGCCTGGAGTTGGATGTCCTGCCGGTTCTGCACTGTCAACGGTTGCAAAAGACCTTTCCCGCCGCAGAGATCCTTGATCTCTCAGTATTAATCCGTCAGGTACGGGCGATCAAGAGCAATTACGAAATTTCGATTATGAAAGATTGTGCGCTGATTATGGATAAGGTTTTTCAACATGCGCGCACAGTTATTGCTGTCGGCAAGACCGATCTGGAGATTGCCGCCGAACTGGAGTTTTTTGCCCGTAAAGAGGGACATCAGGGGCTGATTCGTTTACGTGGCTTTAATGCAGAAATTTTTTATGGCCATGTTTTTTCCGGTTCGGACAGCGCTGTTCCGGCACACCTTGATGCCCCGCTCGGCGGTCTGGGGACGACTCCTGCAGTCGGGCAGGGGGCCAGTTACAAGAAGGTTGCTGCCGGTGAACCGATCATTATCGATCTGATCACTGCGTTTGACGGCTACCTGGTTGACCAAGCCCGGACCCTGTCGGTCGGCCGTTTGCCGGAGCAACTTAGAACGGCTTATTTCGATATGCTGAAAATTCAGGAACTGCTTTTCGCGCTTGCCAGGCCGGGTGTTCCTTGGGGGCAGCTGTACCGGGATTGCCATGATCTCGCGATGCAGATGGGCTATCAGGAAAATTTTATGGGCAGTGTCGGAGCCCAGGTTTCCTTTATCGGCCACGGCATCGGCATCGAAGTTGATGAATACCCGTTTATTGCCCGTGGGTTCAACGAGCAGGTTCTGGAAGAGAATATGGTCTTTGCTTTTGAGCCGAAAGTGGTGTTCCCGGGTTTGGGAGCGGTTGGCGTAGAAAACAGCTGGCGGGTGGGTGCGGATGGTCTCAAGCGGTTGACCTATAGCGATGAAAGTTTGCTGGAGTTGTAGCTCTGTCGCTGTTGGACACTGTTGTGTAGTCCCAGTTGAAAAACTATAATCCATTCTCGACCTTCGGGCCGGGCTTTTTCTAGACGGCGTTGTCGGTTTTTGCGGTGTTGGCTTTTGCGGTTGCCGGGCTGTGGTGACTCTGTTACATTATAGAGCCTTTATGTTTGGCGCTCACGCGTGTTATTTCCACTGAGAATCAATGTTGCTCGGTTGCTGGTCTGTACGCCATCTGTGGAAGGTCATCATTGAGAATTGGTAGGGGTGGTCCCCCTGGCAACTGTTTAAAGGAATCGATTTGGCCAGACGATTTACCATCATGTTTATTCCGGACGGGGACGAGAAGGTGCGACGATTTCGGCTTTCCCGCCGAATGCTGACTGCAGGGGTTCTCTGTTGCTGCCTTTTTGCAGCTCTGTTTTTTTACCTGTTTTATGCCTACCGGAATACTGGGGTGGAATTATCCGAACTTCGCCGCTTGCGCCATGAGAACGCTCAGCAGCGACAGGAGTTGCTACGTGTGACGGCCAGTCTTGGCGAGCTGCAGAATGAGATGGTTTTGCTGGTGGAAACCGAGGCGCGGCTCAGACAGCTGGCCGACTTGGATGGTTCTCCGCAGACGATTCCGGTAGCTATGGGTGGAATTCCTGAAACGGCAGCAACTGAGAACAGCGACCTTATTCAGCAACAGATCAATCATTTGCAACTGGCGATCGAGCTGCGCCGTCAAAGTCAGGAGCAGGTTCGTAATCTGCTGAACGATCAGGTTTCACTTGGTCGCGCAACACCGGGTGGCTGGCCGACCAGGGGGTGGTTGACCTCCTACTTCGGTATGCGGAATTTGCCTGAGATAGGTCGCCGAAGAATTCATGAAGGTCTTGATATTGCCGCAAGTACCGGCACCCCGGTCATGGCGACGGCTGATGGAATTGTTGCCCGGGTTGAGTACTCGTCTGGTTATGGCAAGACAGTGATTCTTGATCATGGTTACGGTTATCGTACCCTGTTCGCCCACAATTCCCGTATCCTGGTAAGTTCAGGTCAACGCGTGGTGCGTGGTGAGCGGATTTCTGAAGTCGGCAATACCGGCCGCTCGACCGGACCGCACCTGCACTATGAGGTTCACCTGAACGGTGTGCCGATTGATCCCCGTAACTCCCTCTAGGAGACTGTCCGAGAATATATGACCGGCTGCAAAGCCAGCTGTTTGGCCCATATTTCAGCTCCTTTTCGCCACATAGCTACGGCTATGGGCTCTCAAACGAGCCAAAATCTGTTCTCAAACTTCTGACTTTTCGCTTCGGCCCATATTCTCGGACAGCCTCCTGGTCGCTCATCCACCAGCTTTTTCAGGAAGCTTTTCTCTGCGCGCAACCTCAGCTAAGTTCAATGTTTTTCAGCCGTTCTTGCTTGTTCCTGCGGCTTTCCCTGTGCTAACATGCCGCCAATTAAATTTGCCCTGAACTGACTTTCTAAGTTCCTGATATTGTTGGTTTGCGTCCTCTGCAGCATTGCTGCACGCTCTCTGGAGTTGCATAAATATGATTCGTGGTCTGGTTAAGAAAATCGTTGGCAGTAAAAATGAACGTGAGTTGAAAAAACTTCAGTTTCAGGTGGACAAGATTAATTCTCTGGAAGCGGGATTAGAGCCGCTTTCCGATGAGCATCTGCAGGCTAAAACCATTGAATTTCGCCAGCGTCTGCAAGCGGGTGAAACCCTTGACCAGCTTTTGCCCGAGGCCTTTGCAGTTGTCCGTGAAGCGAGTAAGCGGGTGCTGGGAATGCGTCATTTCGATGTTCAGATGGTCGGTGGCATGGTGCTACATTCCGGCAAGATTGCCGAGATGAAAACCGGCGAGGGGAAGACCCTGGTGGCGACCCTGCCGACCTACCTGAATGCCCTGACTGAAAAAGGCGTTCATGTGGTTACGGTCAACGATTATCTGGCCAGTCGTGATGCTGAATGGATGGGGCAGCTCTACAAATTTCTCGGTTTGACAGTCAGTTGTATCATTCATGGGCTGAATGACGAGCAGCGGAAAGCCGCCTACCGGGTGGACATTACCTATGGCACCAACAACGAATTCGGCTTCGATTACCTGCGCGACAATATGAAGTTTGATCTCAAGGATTACGTCCAGCAACCGCTTCACTATGCAATTGTCGATGAGGTCGATTCGATCCTGATTGATGAAGCCAGGACTCCGCTGATTATTTCCGGTCCCAGTGAGGCCTCCAGCGAGCTGTATTCCATGGTCAACCGGGTGATCCCGCTGCTCAAAAAGGGGGAGACGATCGAGGAGCGGGACGGTGCCATCGGCCAGGCGACCAAGAAGCACACCGGTGAATATACGGTAGATGAAAAAGCCAAATCGGCGGCGTTGACGGAAGAAGGCGTGACGAAAATTGAAAAATTACTGAATGTCGATAACCTTTACGAAACGAAAAATATTGAGCTGCTGCACCATGTCAATCAGGCCCTGAAGGCACATGCGCTGTTCAAGCGGGATGTCGATTATGTGGTCAAAGATAACGAGGTGCAGATAGTCGATGAGTTTACCGGGCGATTGATGCCGGGACGGCGCTGGAGCGATGGTCTGCATCAGGCGGTTGAAGCGAAAGAAGGGGTCAAAATAGCCAGTGAGAACCAGACCCTGGCGACCATCACCTTTCAGAATTATTTCCGCATGTATGAAAAACTGGCCGGGATGACCGGTACTGCTGATACCGAAGCGGCAGAATTCAACGAGATCTACAAGCTCGAGGTTCTGGTGATTCCGACCAACCAGCCGATGTTGCGGATCGATAAGGCCGACGTGATCTACAAAACGGAGACGGAGAAGTTCCTTGCCGTCATCGATGATGTTGTTGAGTGCCACAAGAATGGTCAGCCGGTTCTGGTCGGTACGATTTCGATCGAAAAATCAGAGGTCCTGGCCGCACTGCTGAAGAAAAGAGGGGTTCCGCACAATGTGTTGAATGCCAAGCAGCATGAACGTGAAGCCTTCATTGTCGCTCAGGCCGGACGCAAGGGGGCGGTGACCATCGCCACCAACATGGCCGGTAGCGGTACCGACATCGTGCTTGGCGGTAACCCGGAGATGATGGCCCGGGCTGAAGCTGCCGGCGCTGAAGATCCCGATGCGGTCTACTCCCAGTGCCTGGCCCGCTTCGAAGCAAGCTGCAAAGAGGAAAAGCAGGAAGTTCTGGCCGCCGGCGGCTTTTACATTCTCGGTACCGAACGGCACGAGTCCCGGCGTATCGACAATCAGTTACGTGGCCGTTCCGGCCGTCAGGGCGATCCGGGGAAGAGTCATTTCTACTTGAGTCTGGAAGATGACCTGTTGCGGATTTTCGGTTCGCAGCGGGTTGCTTATGTCATGGAAAAGCTGAAGATCCCTGAAGGCGAGCCGATTGAACACGGGATCATCAGTAAGGCCATTGAAAATGCACAGAAAAAGGTCGAGGCGCATAACTTTGACATCCGTAAGCATCTGATTGAATACGATGATGTTATGAATCGGCAGCGTGAAGTCATCTACACACAACGGCGCGAGGTGCTGGGCGGTGAGAATCTCAAGGAAACAATTGATGGCATTGTTTCAGATACCATCGAAGATATTGTCGCCTCCTTCTGCCCGGAGAAAACCCCGGCCGGCGACTGGGACTGGGATCGGTTGAACGAAGATTTTGCGAGCCAGTTTGCTTTCCAGCCCGATCTGAGCCAGCTTGATCAGCAGCAGACCAGCCCTGAGGCGTTGGAACAGCTGCTCAAAGGGCAGGCCGAAGGGCGGCTGACGGCCAAGGAAGAGGAATTTACCCCCACGGTCATGGAGCAGTTGATGCGCTACTTGCTGCTGCAGACCATCGATTCCCAGTGGAAGGACCACCTGTTGTCGATCGATCATCTCAAGGAGGGGATCGGGCTGAGTGGCTACGGACAGAAAAACCCAAAAGAGGAATACAAACGAGAGGCCTATAGTCTGTTCATGGAGATGATGGGGCGGATTCGTCAGGAAGTATTGCAGAAGCTCTATCGGGTTCAGCTGGCTCACGAAGAAGATGTCGAGCAGATGGAGGCGCGGCAGCGTCGCCAGCAGATTTCAATGAATCGGGCCGGTGGCGAAGATCAAGTGCGTAAACCGAGTACCCGTGACGAGGACAAGGTAGGCCGTAACGATCCCTGCCCTTGCGGTAGCGGCAAAAAATTTAAAAAGTGCTGCGGGAAATAGAACCTGAATCCCTAACCGGTGAAAATGTTATGACGCAAACTGATCAGCAGCAGACGCCCGCCATTCTTCTGGTTGATGATGTTCCTTTGATCCTGGATCTGTTAGAGGATATTCTGGAAGATCAGGGCTACCGCGTGTTGCGCTCGGAAACGGGTAGCAGCGTCACCGAGATTCTCGACCGCGAGCTGGTTTCGCTGGTGTTCTGTGATGTCTCGTTGCCGGATGTGCATGGCGTTGAAGTATTGCGGATGATCAAACAGCACACTCCGGAGATTCAGGTCGTTATGATCTCCGGTCAACAGGATTTTGATGTTGCTCGTCAGGTTCTGCGAGAGCGGGCGCTCGATTATCTGGTCAAACCCTTCTCCCGGGACGAGGTTTTGGAGGCGGTTAAACAGGGCCTTGCCGCCTACGAACATGCGACCCATCAGAGCCGTGCCCGACTGGAGGCACAACGGCGCATGGCCGACCTGGTTCTACTCAAGCAGATCGGTGAGACGGCCAGCTCCGGCGGCAACCTGCAGGAACTTTTCGATCTGAGCCTGGACTCCATTGTCGATTCCGCGGGGGTTGAAGTCGCCTCCCTGATGCTGCTTGAAGATGACGGACTGCTGCACATTGCCTCGGCGCGCGGCCTGTCTGATGACATTATCAACACCGTGCGAGTGGCTGCCGGTGAAGGCGTTTCCGGCCATGTTCTGGCGACCTGCGAGCCGGTGTTGATCTCCAATCTGCAGCAGGACAGCCGCTTCAAAAGTCTGGTCGGCGGGGAGCGCTACAGTACGCAATCGCTGCTGTCGGTACCGATTCTGGTGCGTGACGAACTGGTCGGTGTTATTAATGTCAATAATAAAATTTCCGGCGAATCCTTTGACCATGAGGATCAGAGTTTGCTGGTTGCGATTGCCAATCAGGTTGCGCTGGCAATGGAGAACTTCAAGCTGGTCAACAGCTTGCGCCTGCAGGCGGATACCCTGGAGCGGACCAACGAGGATCTGGTGCGGATGAACCGTGCCCGAACCCGTCTGGTCTGTAATCTTTCCCATGAGTTGAAAACTCCGCTCACCTCGATCCTGGGCTATGTCGATCTGGCGCTGACCTTTTATTCCCGGCTTTCTGAACACGAATTCAAGGATTACCTGAAAAATGTGCGTGAAGAGGGGGAGAGACTGGGAAAGCTGATCACCGGCATGCTGCGGCTTTTCTCGATTGAATCGGAGCGGGAAATCTGGCGCTGGAAATCTTTTGGTGTGCCCTGGTCGATTGCCGATGCTTTTCAGTATTACAGCAAACAGATGACCGCCAATCAGATTGCCTCAGAGATTGATATTCAGGAGGATCTTCCCGAAGTCTATGGTGATCCGGAAAAGTTCGGCATGGCTTTCAACTCGCTGATCGACAATGCCGTCAAGTTCAATCAAGAAGGTGGTCTGGTGAAGGTCACCGCGGAAGCACGTGAATTTGAAGGGCTGGAGTACGTTTATCTGCAGGTCTATAATCAGGGGCAAACTTTACCGCTTGAGGCCCGCGAGACGATTTTCAATTCGTACACCCAGTTGGGTGATATCGACACGGAAAAACCGCACGGTGTCGGCATCGGCCTGGCTTTGGTCAAGGTGGTTATCGGCCGGATGAAAGGAGATATCTTTCTCGAAAAGGTCGATGGTGAAGGGACCTCTTTCGGCCTGTTGCTGCCTACCGAACCGACCTATAACGAGCTGAAGGGGTAGGGGATGAGTCATTTCGATTTGCCCGCCGGGTATCGATTTGCCGGGATTGCCAGTGGTATCAAGACGTCCGGCAAACTGGATCTGGCGTTGATTTGTACCGATCAGCCTGCGCAGTGTGCCGGAGTCTTTACCCGCAACAAGGTTGTTGCCGCGCCGCTGCTGGTGAGCAAACCACGGGTTGCCGCAGGTCGTTGTCAGGCAATTCTGATCAATAGCGGCAACGCCAACGCCTGCACCGGCGCTGCCGGCCGGCAAGTTTCGGCAGCGTCTGCCCGGTTACTCTCTGAAGCGCTGGAGATTTCAGAAGAGTTGATTGCTGTTGCTTCGACCGGGGTGATCGGTGTGCAGATGCCATTGGCCCCTTTTGAGACCGGAGTGCCCCTGCTGGTCAAGGCGTTAGCTGCTGAACAGGCGGGTCAGGTTGCTGAGGCGATCATGACCACCGATGCCTATGCAAAAATTGCCTCGGCGCGGATCGAGGTGCCGGGCGGTGAATGCCGGATTCTCGGTTTGGCCAAGGGCGCCGGGATGATTCATCCCGATATGGCGACCATGCTCGGTTTTGTCCTGACCGATGCTGCAGTGAGTGCCGAGCTGCTTGACTCGGCACTTCGCCGTGCGGTTAAGCGGAGTTTTAATTCGATTACCGTTGATGGCGATACCTCAACCAACGACATGGTTCTCTTGTTGGCCAACGGTGCCAGTAAGACCCTGCCGATCAAGGACGATACGCCGGCAGCGGAGGCTTTTATTCAGGCTTTGGAGCGGGTTCTGCTCGACCTGGCAAAGATGATCGTCCGTGATGGCGAGGGTGCGACCAAGGTCGTGCGGATTCATGTCACCGGGGCGACTGACGAGCAGGCCGCCAGAACCGCAGCACGCACGGTTGCGACTTCATCGCTGGTGAAAACCGCATTTTTCGGCGAAGATGCCAACTGGGGACGGATCATTGCCGCAGTCGGCTATTCCGGGGTTGAGGTGAACCCGGAGCAGATCGATATCAGCTTCAATCAGGTTCCTGTGACTCGGGATGGCCTGTCGACCGGTCCTGGGCTTGAGGCTGAGGCGTCGGAAGTTCTGAAATTGGATGAGTTCACTGTGACCATTGATCTGCATCAGGGTGACGCTGAGGCCAGCTATTACACTTCTGATCTGGGCTACGAATATATCAAGATAAATGCCGATTACCGGACCTGATTGCCGAACGATGGACAACCCTGCCCCCATGATTGATCGGACCCTCCTCAAGCTGGAAATAACTGGAATTCTGTTCGCTGCTCTCTGTGAAAACACGGTTAAAATCGGTCTCCTGAAATGATGTTGCTCGCGACTGAGTCTGTTCTGCCTGCCGATGTAACGCGGATCGGCACCTGTGCCGGCGTGCCGATTGTCAACCAAAGGAAGCCCTGTCAGGGTTATTAAGTATGTACAGGCGGGTGATTCTCATTGTCCTTGATGGCGTCGGCGTCGGCGCCCTCCCGGATGCAGATCTCTATGGCGACTCCGGCGCCGCCACCTTGCCGCACGTTGCTGCGGTGGTGGGCGGTTTGTCTTTGCCGCATTTGCAGTGTTTGGGTCTGGGGCGGATTGTGCCGCTTGCCGGGGTTGCATCAGTTGCGTCACCGCAAGGTTGCTGGGGGCGCATGGCCGAGTGCAGTCCCGGCAAGGATTCCGTCACCGGTCACTGGGAGTTGGCCGGGGTTGTCTTGCCGCAACCCTTTACCACCTTTCCGCATGGGTTTCCGGCCGAAATCATTGATGCTTTTACTGCAACCACCGGGTTGCCGCCACTGGGTAATATTGCTGCCAGCGGCACCGATATTCTGCGGCAACTGGGCGAGCAACATTTGCAGACCGGGCGGCCGATTGTTTACACCAGCAGCGATTCGGTTTTTCAGATTGCAGCCCATGAGTCGATTATCCCTCCAGAAGCTCTCTACGCGATTTGTCGCCGGACAGAAAAAATCCTTCAGCCCTATAATGTTTGTCGGGTGATTGCCCGGCCCTTTGTCGGGACCACTGCAGGCAATTTTTCTCGTACCTCGCGGCGACGCGATTTCTCCCGGGAGCCGCTGGAAAAAACTTTGCTCGATCGTATGTGCGAGGCTGGTCTGTCGGTCTGTGGTGTCGGTAAAATCAAAGATCTCTATGCCGGTCGCGGACTGACCCATTCATTTTCAGCCAAACATAATGTGGACGGGATGGCGCAGACTCTTACCGCACTGGAAAAAATAAAAACCGGGCTGGTCATGACCAATCTGGTCGATTTTGATATGCTGTATGGACATCGTCTTGATACGCGTGGGTTTGCCGTAGCTCTGGAGGATTTTGATCGCTGGCTACCCGACCTGTATGCACAGATGAAGCGGGATGACTTGCTGTTGATCAGTGCGGATCATGGTTGCGATCCAACGACCCCGGGTACCGACCACAGCCGAGAATATGTTCCTCTGCTGGCGTGGTCCGCATCGCTCAAACAGGGGGAAGCTTTGGGCGATAGGGATTGTTTTGCTGATGTCGGAGCAACAATCGCGGAAAATTTTTCTTTGGATTGTCGCCGTGGGGTGAGTTTTTTGCCGCAGTTACAGGCGGCCTCGTCTTGACTCTGTGCTGATGACCAGAAATGTGAGGGAGTGATAATGCTGCAAAAGCTACTACTACTTATTCTTATCGGTGGTTGTTGGGGTACGTTTGCTGTGGCGGGTGAATTGTCGGTAGCGGAGTCAAGTATCACCACGGCTATAGAAAACCAGCAACCGGTTGATCGGATCAGTACTTATCCCGCCGATTTTGGCAAACTCTACTGCTTTACCCGGATTGTCGGGGCAAACAGCGATACTTCGGTGACCCACGTCTGGTTGTTTCAGGGGCATGAAATGGCACGGGTGACTTTGCCGGTCGGTTCCGAAAACTGGCGAACGAACTCATCGAAACGTTTTTTGCCGCAATGGGCCGGCGACTGGCAGGTCAGAGTCCTTGATGCTGAAGGGAATGAACTGGCGAGCATCCCGTTTGTGCTTGAATAACGCTAACGTATAGAAAAGGCGACTGTTAATCAGTCGCCTTTTCTATATTATTAATTTCAGTTTCAAGTTATTTCTGTTTCTTCTTTCCGCGTGCCGCACGTGCTTTTGCCAAATTGTCGGCAAGACCGCGTTCAATCGCCATCTGTCGGCGGCTTTCTGAATAGTTCTTGGCGGCCAATGACTGGCTGCGTGGAATGTCGAACTGCTTACGGTACTCTGAAGCCGTCATTCCATGAGAGGTTTTCAGGTGGCGGGAAAGGGTTTTAAAGCCTTTGCCGCAGAGCATACAGAATATTTTATCTTTACCGAACGCCTTTTTGCGGGAAACGACCGGAACTCCCTCTGCCGCCTGTTCGGTTGTAACGACTTCCCCTTTTTCAAGCGCTGCAAGTACCGAGTGGACTTCGTTCAGTTCGGCAAGCAGTTCGTCTTTCGACATCGGGGTCGTGGATGCATGGGCAGCAATGATTTCGGCTGCCATTTCCATAATAGTTGCCATCTGTGCTTTCTCCTTCAGGTTTGGATGGTGTTAGCGATTGTTAAATACTTATCCCCCCCTAACGTAGAAAAGTTATTTTTAAACAATAAATGATCGATAAACAAGAAGAAAAATCAAAAAACTATATTTAAGGTTTTAACGGCAATTTTATAACAAGTTAATAGTAGTATAGAAGGCTTTTTATGGATTGTGGGAAACGCTTTTTATATAATCGTCATGATTATTAACAAGAGGCTCTAGATGGATATCAGAAGAATTACTGAAAAATATGAGGAAGGAACACTTTCGTCCAGTGCTTGTCGAAGCAATGCTTCTCGTGGACGTAGATTCCCTGGACAGGAATGTTCTATCCGTACAGTTTTTCAACATGACCGAGATCGGATATTGCACTGCAAGGCCTTTCGTCGATTGAAATACAAGACACAGGTATTCCTCGCCCCGGAGGGAGACCATTATCGAACCCGTTTGACCCATACACTGGAAGTTTCCCAGATCGCTCGAACCATTGCCCGCGCTCTGCGCCTAAATGAGGATCTGACTGAAGCCATCGCCTTGGGGCACGACCTTGGTCATACCCCTTTCGGTCATGCCGGTGAGCGAGTGCTGGATCAGTTGGTCCCTGGTGGTTTTCATCATGTCAGGCAGAGTTTAAGGGTTGTTGATGTTCTCGAGAAGGAGGGTCGTGGTCTGAACCTTACCTTTGAGGTTCGCGATGGCATTCTCAAGCATTCGAAGGGGCGAGGCGGATTGCTGACTCCGAATCCGGAATCCCGGGCTAAAACCCTTGAGGGGCAGGTGGTGCGTCTGGCGGATATTATCGCCTATTTAAGTCATGATCTGGATGATGCAATTCGCGGTGGGGTGATTCAACAGACCGATATCCCGCAGCAGATTTCATCCGTCGTCGGAGTCAGGCATTCGGATCGGATCAACCGGATGGTGCGCGATCTCATTGAGCAATCGCTGGCAACCGGGACAGCGGCAATCAGCATTTCTGACGAAATGGACGAATCTATCCGGGCGCTGCGGAGTTGGTTGTTCGAGAGTGTATATCGGGCCGATCGGGTGCACCGTGAGTTTGTCAAGGCCTCCCACGTGTTACGCGAAATCTTCCTCTATTTTATTGATAATGAAGCTGTTTTTCTGCAGCATGGCGGGCGGCGGATCGAGGATGACGGCCTCGAGGTGTCGGTGGCCGACTTTATCGCCGGGATGACCGACCGCTTTGCTCTGACACTCTTTAGCCGGCTCTTTATGCCGCAGCCGTGGCGAAGCATTTGATGTGCGTTCGTTTATTGGATTTTACTATGGAAGGCTTGACAGCCAGTATCCGCTATGCTAGCTTTATCGCGGTTTCTATTGGATAATCAGGGGGTTCCAGCGATAGAGGGGTTATGGGCAACGTGCTTGCCAGAAAGCTGATCTTTCGATTAGGGTCGGTCGGTTTCATTCTTGATCTCTCTTTCGTTGTTGAAATCCGTGAGCAGGTCGTTGATCTTCTTGATTCCACATATCGTGATCTCGATGCCGGGATTGTGGGCGCGCTTGATTTTCGTCATACCTGGGTGCCCGCTATCGATCCCGCGATACGTTTCGACCTGTCCTCGGCCCTTCCGCTGTCTGCCAAGACCGCATTGATATTAACCAGCCCGGAAGGAAATTGGGCGTTGCTGGTCGATCGAGCGCAAGAGATAAGTCTTGCCGGCAGGCTTCAACCCTGCGAGATGCCAGCGATACTTCGTGTGGCGGTAAGCGACTACTATGCACAGATTGATTTGCTGGACAATGAACCTTTGGTGCGGTTTGAGCCGGAGCGCTTTTACGGTGCCGCAGGGCTTGCTTCGTGAGGCGTTTCGGCCTGTTTCGTGGCGGCGGGATCGATTATGCGGTTCCCTTGCAGCGGCTGGTTCGAATCCTGCCCGGTGAGCGCTGCTATCTCCTGCCGCAATTGCCGCAGGCTGTTGCAGGGGTTATCGTTGCCGATGGACAGCTGATCCCGCAGCTTGATCTTGCGAAAATACTGCCCTGTTCAGAGTATCAAAACGAGCAGACCGCTTATCAGGTGCTAGTTGAGTCGGAATGTGGCACACTGGCCCTGCCGGCGGATCAAACCTGCGGGATCATTGCTGGGGAAAACGGCGCGGTGACCGCGCTTGCTGAGGGCTCGGCGGTTCATGGCGTGTCCGGCGAGTTTCATTTTCAGGAAAGAATTTTTAAGATTCTAGATATCGATTGTTTGGCGATAGGTTTGATTCAGGAGTCCTGGTGACTTGAGCCTGATACGGGCACTGCGAGGAGAGATCAATGACGAAAAAGCTGCTGCTGGCCGATGACAGTATTACCATTCAGAAAGTCATCGGTATAATCTTCGAAACAGAAGACTATCAGCTTCTGATGACTGACAATGGCGACGAGGCATTTACTCAGGCACTCGAAGAACTTCCGGATTTGGTGATTGCCGATATTTCGATGCCTGGCAAGGATGGTTTTGAACTCTGTCAGGCGATTAAGTCGGACCCGCAGTTGTCTAACACTTCAGTCATGTTATTGCCGGGCACCTTTGATCACTTTGATGAAGAGCGGGCGCAGGCCGTCGGCGCTGACGGTTGGTTGACCAAGCCGTTTGAATCGCAGGCGCTGCTCGACAAGGTTGTGCAATTGCTTGAGGCCGACCCGGTTCGCTTGGTTGGAGCCGCTGCCGAAGAGCCCGTCGCTGACTTTGTGCCCCCGGTGGTTGAAGCGGTTGCCGTTTCGACCGTGGATGAGGTTGTTTTAGGTCTTGACGAGATTGAAGGATCGGTTGTCGCTGAAGAGACGATTGAAGAGTCCCCCGATGATATCTGGGATGCAGTGTCATTTGAGGAGGACGATCTTCAGGAACAAGCTGAGCTGGCGGTGGAAGAGACTCCTGACTCTGCCGATTTCTCGTTTGCCGATAGCGCTGAGGAGGAGGAGGCAGTCACTGCGGCAGAACCTGCGGTGGAAAACCCCCTTGACCTGATGGATGAGCGGGACACCGAAGATCCTGTCGTCGAAGCGGCAGCTTTTGCTGCGGCAGAGGAAACAGCGGAACTGGTGCTTGAAGATCAGGAACCTGTGATCGGTATAGAGACTGTTCTGTCGGAGAAGGACGATGGGGAGCCGATTGAGCTGGAGGATGAACTGCTGGAAACTTCGTCGTCTGAAGTTGCCGCCGATGCTGACATTGAGGAGTTTGAACCGCTCGACTTGACCGAGGAGTCTGTCGTTGTTGAAGAGCCGGCGGTGACGGAGCTGCTGTCGCCGGTTGCCGCCAGAGAAGAGTTCGTTGTTGAGGGTCCTGCCGCAGTTGAAGAAGAGCTTCCGCTGGTTGAGCCGTTGCCTGAAGAGTCGCTGGATGAGGATGAAGAGATCCTCGATCTGGGCGCTGAGGATATCCTGGATGAAGAACCGCTGCTTGACGCGACTGTCACTGAGCTGGCGGAACCGATCGAACTTGAGGACGAAGTAATCGAGGAAGAGAGCTTCGGCAAAGAAGAAGTCCCGCTCGCCGAAGAAATTTCAGCGCCGCTTGCCGGATCTGCAGAACCGATTGAACTTGAGGAGGAGGTTGCAGAGGAAGAGAGCTTCTTCATTGAGGACACAGTGTTGCTGGCCGATGAAACCGCAGAGCCGATTGACGCTTCAGAAGAGGCGCTGACTTCACCGGCAGTTGAAGAGGATGATGGGTTCTATTTCGATTCTTCTGAGGCAGGGGAGGCGGAAGTAGAAGAATCCGTGGCCGCTGCTACCGTCGCGAGTGTAAAGTCCGAAGGTGACATTGAGCAAGTTGAGCAGCAGTTGCGTCAGCTGTCCGAGGACGATTTGAAAGAGGTGGTCAGTAAGGTAGCCGGGCCGATTATTGAAAGATTGGCAGGTGAGCTGTTGGAGCAGATCGCCTGGGAAGTGGTTCCCGACTTGGCTGAATCGATGATCCGCGAAGAGATCCGCAAGATCAAGCAGGCCGAAGAATAGAAAACGCCTACCACTTATTTCTTCTTCTAACGGGGGGGAGGCTAGGGAGGTCTTGACTTCCTTACCTCCCCCCCTTTATTGTCCCCCGGTATCTGCTGATTCAGCTGGAATTTGATCAATAAAGGACGCGCCTGTCATGAAAAAAGAACTGCCCAAGGGTTACGAACCAGCTCAGGTGGAGCAGAAGTGGTTTGCTGTCTGGGAGGGGCGTGGAGACTTTCATGCTGACGAAAACTCCTCCAAACCGCACTATTCCATCGTTATCCCGCCGCCTAATGTCACCGGCGTCCTGCACATGGGACACGCCCTCAATAATACCTTGCAGGATATTCTCTGTCGCTGGAAACGGATGACCGGTCACCAGGTGCTCTGGATGCCGGGGACCGACCACGCCGGCATCGCCACCCAGAATGTAGTGGAAAAGCAGTTGGCCGCAGCGGGCAAGGATCGCCATGAACTGGGTCGGGACGACTTCGTCGAACGTGTCTGGCAGTGGCGTGAAGAGTCGGGCGGGCAGATCATCAACCAACTGAAGCGACTCGGTGCCTCCTGTGATTGGCAACGTGAGCGCTTCACGATGGATGAGGGGCTTTCGAAAGCGGTTCGAGAAGTGTTTGTGCGGCTTTATGACGACGGCTTGGTCTATCGTGATAATCGGCTGATCAACTGGTGCCCGCGTTGTCACACCGCCCTGTCTGATCTCGAGGTTGAGCATGATGACAAGCAGGGCAACCTCTGGCATCTGCGTTACCCGGTGCAGGGTACTGATCAGTACTTGGTGGTGGCGACCACGCGCCCCGAAACTATGCTGGGTGATACTGCCGTCGCGGTCAATCCCGAAGATGAGCGTTATCGGGATTTGATCGGAAAAAAGGTGCTGCTACCGCTGGTGAATCGTGAGATCCCGATCATCGCCGATGATTATGTTGATCTGGAGTTCGGTTCCGGTGCGGTGAAAATCACCCCGGCGCACGATTTCAACGACTTTGAAATGGGCAAGCGGCATCAGTTGGAGTTTATCAACATCCTCGATGAGTCGGGGGTTATCAACGAAAACGGCGGTTCCTACCAGGGTCAGGATCGCTATCTAGCGCGCAAAAGTGTGGTTGCTGATCTGGACACGCAGGGATTGCTGGAAAAAACCGAGGTTTACGCCAATGCCGTCGGGGAGTGCTACCGTTGTCGAACGATCATCGAACCCTACATGAGCAAACAGTGGTATGTCGCCGTCAAGCCGCTTGCGGCTGAAGCTATCAAGGCGGTCGAAACCGGGGTGACCAAGATCGTTCCGGCACAGTGGGAAAAAACCTATTACGAGTGGATGTACAATATTCAGGATTGGTGTGTCAGCCGCCAGATCTGGTGGGGGCATCGGATTCCGGCCTGGTTCTGTGACGACTGCGATGAGATTACCGTTACCAAGGAAGATGCCCGTGTCTGCAAGCACTGCGGCAGCAGCAATATCCGACAAGAGACTGATGTCCTCGACACCTGGTTCTCTTCAGCATTGTGGCCGTTTTCGACCATGGGTTGGCCGGAGCAGACAACGACACTGCGGAAGTTTTACCCGACCAGCTGCCTGGTGACCGGCTTCGACATCCTCTTCTTCTGGGTTGCGCGGATGATGATGATGGGGATCAAGTTCATGGACCAGGTGCCGTTCAAGGAGGTCTACATCCATGCCTTGGTGCGTGATGCCCAGGGGCAGAAGATGAGCAAGAGCAAGGGCAACGTCATCGACCCGCTGACTATCGTCGATGAGTACGGTGCCGATGCCTTCCGTTTTACCCTCTGCGCCTTTGCTGCCATGGGTCGTGATATCAAGCTTTCGACCGAGCGGATCGGCGGTTATCGTAACTTTGTTAATAAACTCTGGAACGCCAGCCGGTTTGCGCTGATGAATCTGCAGGATTTCGATCCGGCACAGGCGAAGCTGACCGATTTCGAACTGTCGCAAGTGGATCAGTGGATCCTTGACCGTTTTGCCAAAACGGCTGCCGAGGTTAATAAATCACTGGCTGAATACAAGTTTAATGATGTCGCCAGTGCGCTCTATTCTTTTACCTGGCATGAGTTCTGCGACTGGTATATTGAGCTGAGTAAAGAGGATTTATATGGCGACGACCCGCAGGCGAAACTGCGTGCGCAAACAGTTCTCTATACTGTGCTTGAAGGGCTGCTGAGACTGTTGCACCCGCTGTTGCCTTTTGTCACTGAAGAGATTTGGCAGGTGTTGCCCGGTGAGCGACCGGCAGTTTCAATCATGCAGGCCGAATATCCGACGACCGCCTTCTGTCCGGTCGATTCAGTCGCGGTCGCCAGAATGGACTTGCTGATGGAGGTGATCCGGGCGATCCGCAATGTTCGCGGCGAGTTGGACTTGCCGCCGGGTAAACGGATCAAGGTTGTACTGGATTGCCAGTCGGCGGAATCGGTTCAGGCGATTGAAGCCGGTCAGGCTTACGTCAAGTCACTGGCGCGTGTCGAAGTACTGGAGTTCGGCGTTGCTATAGAACATCCGAAGCAGGTATCAACTCAGGTTGCCGGTGATGTTGAGGTGCTGATCCCGCTGGCGGATCTGGTGGATGTTGAGGAAGAGTCTGCCCGGTTGGAGAAAGAGATCAAGAAGGTTGAAAAGGACGTTGCCTTTTTCAGCAAAAAACTCTCCAACGAAAAGTTTGTCGCAAATGCGCCACCGCAAGTTTTAGCGAAAGATCGCGGCAAGATGGCAGCAGCTGAGGAGAAGTTGGCAATTTTGCGGCAGGGCCTGGAGAAAATCTCGGCACTGGGATAATAGAGTTGAGACCGGAAAGGGTAACCTTTCCGGTCTTTTTGCTGTCGCACACCTGGTTTGTGTCCAAGGGCATAAACCTTTGTTCTGTTCTTGATTAGAATTTCTAATTTAGGGCTTTTTTTGTTTAAATTTCCAATAATGTTTAGTATACAGTATACGATTTGCTGTTAATCAACCGCTCGTGCATTGCCGTGTCGAACAAAATTGTTTCGATCGGCTGCCGAAAGGATTGAATTTATGAAAAGGAGGCAAGAGTGCTGGCGTGGACCGCCAGGGAGAGAGTTGGCTCAGCTGCAAAAGGAGCGACGTGCCGGGCCTTGAGCCGCCTTAAGGCACTGGTGATTGAGTCAAGGAGGCTTTCTTTGATGAGCAATCAATTCACATTCTCGAGGGATATGAAACTATGCATTTGATAACAAGCTCTGTGGGAAGAAAACTATTGATGGCAGTGACCGGTATGATGCTGGTCGGATTTATTACTGTCCACTTGCTCGGGAATCTGTCGATTTTTGCCGGTTCCGAAGCAATCAACATTTATGCTGAAAAGCTGCACAGTCTGGGCCCGATCGTCTGGATTTTTAGACTGATCATGCTCGGTCTGTTTGCTGTGCATATCGCTCTCGGCATCCAGCTGACAATGGAGAACAGCTCTGCGTCTCCTGAAGCCTACGCGATCAAGGCGCGGCTGAAGACCACTTTTGCTGCGGAATCGATGATCTACACCGGTCTGATTCTACTGGCCTTCCTGCTTTACCACCTGTTGCACTTC
Organism: Deltaproteobacteria bacterium; assembly: GCA_024280335.1. Classification (GTDB taxonomy): domain Bacteria; phylum Desulfobacterota; class Desulfuromonadia; order Desulfuromonadales; family Geopsychrobacteraceae; genus Malonomonas. The sequence continues at coordinate 30,104 of JAJRQI010000009.1, read as the reverse complement.
ACTGTTCAGGTGGTTCACACCGACGCGGTCGCGACATTGCAGCCTTTGGTTAACGGGCGCCTCAACGTCTTTGCTATGGTTGGGAACAGCTTTAACAGCGCGTTTGTCTCTATTGCCTACGTTGTTGCCATGTGCGCGCTGTTTTTGCACCTGAGCCACGGGTTGCAAAGCTTTATCCAGACTCTCGGCCTGAACAATGGTCCGAGTCAGGACAAGGTGTCTGCCATCGGCAAACTGGTCGCCATCTTTTTTGGCCTGGCATACATCGCCATCCCATTGGCTTTCCTCTTCCATATCGTAAAGATTTAGGGGGTTTATTGTGATTCTCGACGGAAAAGCACCCACAGGTCCAATTGAAAAATCTTGGGACAAGCACCGCTTCGATATGAAGCTGGTCAACCCCTCTAACAAGCGTAAGTTCAAGATTCTGGTGGTCGGTACCGGTCTCGCCGGTGGCGCCGGCGCTGCCTCGCTTGGCGAACTCGGCTACAACGTTGAAGCCTTCTGCTATCAAGACAGTGCCCGCCGCGCCCACTCGATTGCGGCCCAGGGCGGTATCAACGCTGCGAAAAACTATCCGAACGACGGTGATTCCATCTACCGCCTCTTCTACGACACCATCAAGGGTGGCGATTTTCGCGCCCGTGAAGCTGACGTCTGGCGTCTGGCTCAAGTGTCGAATAACATTATCGACCAGTGTGTTGCCCAGGGTGTTCCCTTTGCCCGCGACTATGCCGGTTACCTCGACAACCGTTCTTTCGGTGGTGCGCAGGTTTCCCGGACGTTTTATGCCCGCGGCCAAACCGGTCAGCAGCTGCTGCTCGGTGCCTACTCGGCGCTCTCCCGGCAAGTGAAAGCGGGAACCGTCAAGCTGCATCAACGGACCGAAATGGTTGACCTGGTTGTGGTTGACGGTGTGGCCAAAGGGATCACCGTGCGCAACCTGATTACCGGCAAGATCGAATCCCACTGGGGTGATGCGGTGATTCTGGCCACTGGTGGTTACGTCAATGTTTTCTACCTTTCGACCAACGCCATGGGCTGCAGTGTGACGGCAGCATGGAAAGCAGCCCAAAAGGGTGCTTACTTCGCGAATCCTTGTTACACCCAGATTCACCCGACCTGTATCCCGCAGCATGGCGACAAGCAGTCAAAACTGACGCTGATGTCCGAGTCGCTGCGGAACGACGGTCGTTGCTGGGTCCCCAAAAAGGCCGCAGACTGCGAAAACCTGGCCGGTGACATTACCGAAGATGATCGTGATTACTATCTGGAGCGGAAGTACCCGTCCTTCGGTAACCTGGCTCCGCGGGATATCGCTTCTCGGGCTGCCAAGGAACAGTGTGATGATGAGCGTGGTGTCGGACCCGGCAAGCGCGGCGTCTATCTCGACTTTGCCGATTCAATCAATCGTCTCGGTGAAGAGACTATCCGTGGGCGGTACGGCAACCTGTTTGAAATGTACGAGAAGATCACCGACGAGAATGCCTACCAGCAGCCGATGCGCATTTATCCGGCCCCGCACTACTCCATGGGTGGTCTCTGGGTCGATTACAACTGCATGAGCAATATCCCTGGGCTGTTCGTCTTGGGTGAAGCTAACTTCTCGGTTCACGGCGCTAACCGCCTCGGTGCTTCGGCGCTGATGCAGGGTCTGGCCGATGGTTACTTCGTTATCCCTTACACCATCGCCGGTTACCTGGCCGGTATTACTCCGGGCACCGTCAAGGACGATCACGCTGAATTCAAGCGTTCGGTTGAAGAAGTTGAAGGGCAAACCAACAAACTGCTCAACATCAACGGCAAAAAGACCGTCAGCGAACTGCACCGTGAACTCGGCAAGGTCATGTGGGAAGATGTCGGTATGGCGCGTAGCGATGCCAGCCTCAATAATGCCATCAAGCGGATTCCGGAAATTCGTGAAGAATTCTGGAACAATGTCAACGTCACCGGAGAAGCCGGTGAGCTTAATCAGCAGCTTGAAAATGCCGGCCGTTTGGCCGACTTCCTCGAGTTCGCCGAAGTCTTCGCCAAGGATGCCCTGCATCGTGAGGAATCCTGCGGCGGCCACTTCCGGACTGAGCACCAGACCGATGATGGTGAAGCGATGCGTGATGACGAGAACTTTGCCTATGCTGCGGCCTGGGAATTCAAGGGGGCGGGCAATGAGCCCGAGCTGCACAAAGAACCCCTGAAATTCGAAAACGTCAAACTTGCCGTGAGGAGTTACAAATAATGAACCTGACATTGCATGTATGGCGCCAGAAGGGGCCGGAGGCTAAAGGAGAGCTTGAGACCTATCAAGCGAAAAATGTCAGTGAAGATCAGTCTTTCCTCGAAATGCTCGACGATGTCAACGAGGATCTGATCAAAGCTGGTAAAGACCCGATCGCATTCGATCATGATTGTCGCGAAGGGATCTGCGGCATGTGTTCGCAGGTTATCAACGGTAAACCGCACGGTGGTCAGGAGCGGACCACGGTCTGCCAGCTGCATATGCGCTCGTTCAATGACGGGGATGAGATCTTCATCGAGCCGTGGCGCGCCAAGGCGTTCCCGATCCACAAAGATCTGATTGTTGATCGTAATGCTCTCGAAGTGATCATGCAGGCTGGTGGTTTCACCTCCTGTCACACTGGTGGTGTTGCTGACGGTAACGCTCTGCTGATTCCGAAACCGGTTGCCGACTACGCCATGGACGCTGCCGAGTGTATCGGTTGCGGCGCCTGCGTTGCTTCCTGTCCGAACAGTTCGGCAATGCTCTTCACCAGCGCCAAGGTTGCCCAGCTTGCGGTCCTGCCGCAGGGCAAGGGAGAAGCCAAGGCTCGGGTGAAAAACATGACCGAAACAATGCTCTCGGAAGGGTTCGGCAACTGCACGAATCACTATGAGTGCCAGGAAGCTTGCCCGAAAGGGATCAACGTCAAATTTATCGCAACGCTCAACCGCGAATACATCAAATCGTTTTGTTGATCTTTGTAAAATAGAGTTTCAATCGGCGGACCTTCGGGTCCGCCTTTTTTTTCTGGAAGAAATTCAATCAGCCCCTGTTACATCGCACAGATTGGACGGAAGTTCCCGCAGTCGTTCAAAAAGACAGGTCAGTCCAGGATGAAAAACTGGTTCAGTCGAATCGTCAAGCAGACGGCTACTCCACCGATTGCCGAATGCGTTGAGAAATGTTTCAACGCTTTGCCGTTAGCCTATGAACAGGGCGGCCAGGTTGCGGTGCCCAATCGACAGTCGATTGTCGAGCAGCTGCAACAAGATTGTCAGCGGCAACTGGAGTTGTTGCGAATTTCTCTGCAGCTGAAGACCGCTGCCTTGCTGTGGAGCGGCCCTGCCGCCGATCAACTCTCCCTGTACGCCTGTTCCAGCGCATTTGCTGCATTAAACTTCGGTCCTTATCCCCTCGGGGTCGGGATGACCGGGATTCTCAAAGAACGCAACGAGTTATTGCTGGCCCCGGTCCGTCAGCACTCGCCGGCCATTCCTTACTATCCAAACAATCTGGGGGTCGGCAGTTTTATGGCGGTACGCTTGTTTCTCCCCGGCAATGCCGCTTGTCAACCTGACGGTTTGGGGATTTTGTGTGTCGATCGGGAATTGCCGGAACGCTGGACGGAAGCGGAGCAACGTCTGGTTGAATTGACGGCTGAGCAGTTGCTCGCCAATGTCAACCGGGCCCGCCAGCTGATTGTCAGTGACCGAGAGCGTCATGCTTACCGTCGAGCCTTTGATGGTTTGCGCAAACTGAACTCGTCTCTGGGATTGCAGTCAGCGTTCACAGCTATTGCCGAGGCGATCCGCAGTATCGTTCCGGCTGATTTTCTGGCGATCAGTCTGGCCGAAGGTGAGCAGCATCGGATCGCCTATGTTGAAGGAGAACAGGCGGCTCTGCTGGCCGGGCAGTCCTTTCCGATCGGGCAGGGGGTGGTCGGTCAGACTCTCAAGTATGCGCGAACCTTTCCGGAGGATGCCGATTACCGCGGCACTTTACCGGTTTTCAGTGAGGCGCATCTGTTTGCCGAATACCGTTCCCTGATGATTGTGCCGCTCTGCCAGAAGGATGGGCCGACCATCGGTGCCTTGATTGTCGCCGCCCGGCAGGTTGACGCGTTCAGTCGAACCTGCCGCGAGATCCTGGAGTTGGTCGCGACCCAGATTGCCATCAAGATCGATCTGGCCAGCTCGCATGAGCAGATCAACCGGATGGCGACCGTCGATACATTGACCGGGATTTCCAATCGCCGTGCCTACCAGTGTGGCTTTGAGGCGATGCTTGATCGTGCCGAACGTCGCTCAGGCGCCCTCTATCTGGTTCTCTGTGATATCGATCATTTTAAAAGGATCAATGATGGTTTCGGGCATCCGGCCGGAGATGAAGTGTTGCGCCAGGTGGCCAAGCTGTTTGCGCGGGTGGTGCGCAGCGTCGATCTGGCTGCCCGGACCGGTGGTGAAGAATTTGCCATTCTGTTGGAAGATGCCGATGGAAATGGTGCCTGGAAGGTGGCCGAGCGCCTGCGTAAGCTGGTTGAAGGGTTAGAGCTGATCTTTCTCGGCAAGCGGGCCGCAGTTACTATCTCGCTGGGGATTGCTGCGTTTCCGCAGGATGCCGACAGTCTTGAAGGGCTGGTCAATTGTGCTGACCGGGCTCTCTATCACGCCAAAGAATGCGGTCGTAATCGCAGCGTGCTTTGGGATGAAATCTCTTGATTATTCCTTCTCTAACAGAACCGTACTGAATTCTTCCAGCATCCGGTTTTTAATCAGTTTGCAGCCGAGGCGCTGATATTTCTGCCGGACATCAAAGTTGTACTCCCATAAGATTCCCGAAAGTAGCAGAGTCGCACCTGAAACTGCTTTATCGACCAGATCTTCCGCCACATCGAGCAGGATATCGCCATAGATATTCGCCAGGACCAAATCGAAATTACTTTCCGCTAACTGATCGAGGCTGCCGCAGAAGTTTTCGATCTGACCCGCGACCCCGTTCAGCTGACTGTTGTGTCGACAGCTATCGACTGCTTGCTGTTCAATATCGACACACCAGGAGCGGCCGCCGCCGAGTAACAGCGTCGCAATCGATAAGATTCCGGTGCCGCTGCCCAGATCTAGAATCTTCTCTTTGCCGGTAAAATGCTGTTTCTCCAGAATCTCAATACAGCTTTCAGTGGTTTCATGTTCTCCCGAACCGAAAGCGCCACGTTGCATCAGCAGGTTGATCCGCTGATCTCCTGTTGTTGCAACGGTCGGTGACTGAATGCGGAATTCTGAGCCGAGCAGGAACGGTTGGTAGGCCTGTTTCACAAATATCTCCAGACAGCTGCATGCTCAAACGGCCGGATGGTCACAAGCCGATTCCCTTGAGCAGCAACAGAATCAGTGTGTAGCTGAAGGCCGAGGCCAGGGTCGAAAGCATGACGATCGAGCCGGCCAGTTCCGCGTCCGCTTTCATCTGGTGGGCCATGATGTAGGTCGCCGTGGCGGCGGGGGTTGCGGCCAGCAGTACGCCGACGCCGAAATCCACACCACCGACCCCGAACAGGCGCAGCAGGACGGCGGCAAACAACGGCATTAGCAACAGTTTTACACTGCTGGCCAAGGTCGCCAGGCGAAGATCCCCTTTCAGCCGTTCCAGTGAAAAGGAGCCGCCGATCGCCAGCAGCGCCAACGGTAATGTCAGGCCGGAGGTGATGCCGAGCGCACGGTCGATGATGATTGGAATCGGCAGGCTCCAGTAACTCCAGATAAGTCCCAGAAAAGAGGCAAGAATCAACGGGTTTAAAGCGATTTGAGCCAGCCAGTTCGGACCTTTTTCATCTGCATTGCGCGGTTGCGGCAGCAGCAGCGCCAAAATAGCAAACAGGTTGAGCACCGGCACCAGAAATCCCATCAGAATGCCGGCTCGCGTCAAACCGTCATCCCCGTAGGCGTTCAAGCAGATTGCCAGTCCGACGTAGGCCAGGTTGCCGCGAAAAGCTCCCTGGCAGAAACTTCCGCGTTGCGGCGCAGGGTAGTGACGCAGTCCCGTGTAACTGTAGGTCAGCAGAAAACCGAACAGGACCACCAGCGAAGAGGCAATCACCAGCGGACCGTTGAAAAAACTGACAAAGTCTGCTTTGCCGATTTTATGGAACAGCAGCAGGGGGAGAAAAACAACGTAAACCAGCCGATTGGTTTGCTGTACAAATGAGGCGTCAAATAGTTTCAGGCAGCGTAACAGGTGGCCGAGGCCGATCACCAGAAAGACTGGCAGGACAATGGTGATGGTCGTGATAAGCAGTAACATGGGATCTCCGAGATTGTGGCAGCATAGCTCAGAATATGGTTACTGTCCATGGTCCGTTGAGCGAAAACGGCTGCGTGGCCAGCATTTTTGAGGAAAGGGCAGGGTAAGGATTCCTACTTGTGAAATCAATAAGATAGATATTTCACTAGACAGTTGCTGGCCTCTTTTGTAGAATATTCAACAGTTAGCTAGGGCGACCCACGTAAGGGTTCTGGGCGTAGGTTGGAAATCGATGAAAACAGCGGAAAATATATTCACGGATCGACGCCAAACGATCAGGCTTGCATTGTTATTGTTGCTGGTTGCCGCAGTAACGGCGCTGCATTATCTGACCGGGACAGAGCATTCGAGCAGCCACGGCATTTATCGACGGCTCTACTACTTGCCGATTGTGCTCGGTGGCATCTGGTTTTACTTGCGCGGCGGAGTTATCGTTGCACTGCTGGTCTCTGTGCTCTATGCCCCGCACATCCTGTTTCAGTGGGGTCATCTGCCCGCCATCCACATTGAACAATATCTGGAAATCCTGCTTTACCATACCATCGGTTTCTTGACCGGTTTTCTTTCTGCCAAAGAGCATGCGCAGCGCTTGCGCAGCGAGGAGAATGCGGCGAATCTGGCGGTAAGTTACGAAAAATTACGCGGCCAGGCAGATCTGATCCTGGAGATAGAAGACCAACTGCGCAGAGCGGATCGCCTGACCGCGCTGGGTGAACTGTCGGCCGGGATGGCCCATGAAATCCGCAATCCTCTGGGCGCGATCCGGGGGACCGCAGAAATTCTACGTGATGCTTTTTCGCCTGAAGATCGCTACGCTGAATTCACCAGGATTCTGATTGCTGAGGTCGATCGCTTAAATCAGGTGCTCGAAGATTTTCTGCGCTTTGCTCGGCCGGGCCCCAGTGAACGCAATGATTTCATGCCGGATGAGGTTCTGCGTGAGGTTTTGCAGTTAAGCCAGCCACAGGCGAGTAACGCTCAAATCAGTGTTGTCTGGGAGTCCGAACCGCTGCCTGTTGCGATCGGCGATGCAGCGCAATTCAAACAGGTTTTTTTCAATCTGGTGCTCAATGCCTTTCAGGCGATGCAACCGGGGGGACAACTCAGAATCGAACATGAGGTCAAGGACGGACGGGTGATTCTGCGTTTTTGTGATACCGGTCCCGGGATTCCGGAAGGGGATCAGGATCGGATCTTTAACCCTTTTTTTACCACCAAAGACGAAGGAACCGGTTTGGGGCTGGCGATTGCCTATCGAATCGTGCAGAACCACTATGGCCAACTCAGCGTCCGCAACCTTCCTGAGGGCGGTGCGGAATTTACTCTGAATCTGCAGTTGGCTGATCATCCCTGTCGTGACGAGGAAGCCGATGGCTAAACAAATTCTGTTGATTGATGATGATGTCTCTTTGCGGCGGGTCACTGAATTCAACCTGCAGGAAGCCGGATATCAAGTGCTTACTGCCGCTGACGGGACAGAAGGGATAGCAGCCTTCAAGCGTTATCGCCCTGCGGTGGTCATTACCGATGTCAAAATGCCCGGGATCAGTGGTTATGAAGTGCTTGAGAAAGTGCTGCAGCTCGAGCCGCAAACCCTGGTGATTATCGTAACCGCCTTCAGTTCGGTGGAAAAGGCGGTGATGGCGATGAAGTCGGGCGCTTACGATTATCTGACCAAACCCTTCAGCCGTGATCAGTTGCGCTTGACCGTTGCCAAGGCATTTGAGTTCAGTAACTTACGCCGGGAGAATATCCGACTGAAAAATGCTCTGGGCAGTCAGAACAACAATCAACAGATTATCGGCCAATCCAAAGCGATGCAAAGTCTATTGCAGCGGGTGGAAAAGGTCGCCGCCAGTCAGGCTTCGGTGTTGATTACCGGCGAGAGCGGCACCGGTAAAGAGGTGATCGCCAAAGCTCTGCATCGGGGTTCTGAACGGGCCGATGGTCCCTTTGTGGCGGTGAACTGTGCCGCAATCCCCAAAGATCTGATTGAAAGTGAGCTGTTCGGCCACCTCAAGGGTTCCTTTACCGGCGCGGTTAAGGATCGTCGCGGTAAATTTTCCCTGGCGAACGGCGGAACCCTGTTTCTTGATGAGATCGGTGAGCTGCCGTTGGACCTGCAGCCGAAACTGTTGCGTTCCTTGCAGGAGCAGGAGATCGAACCGGTAGGCGGGGTTCCCGAGAAGGTTGACGTGCGGGTTGTTGCCGCGACCAACCGCGATCTCGAAGAGGCAATGCTGAACGCGGAATTTCGTGAAGATCTCTATTATCGGCTGGCGGTGGTGCCGATGGAGCTGCCGCCATTACGCGAGCGAAAAGACGATATCCCGTTACTGCTCGATTTCTTTTTGTGCAAAAAACAGGCTGGTGTCGGCGTCTGTTTCTCTGCCGAGGTTCTGGAGCCACTGCAAAAATACAGCTGGCCGGGCAATGTACGGGAACTGGAGAATGTCGTTGAGCAGATGTTGATTCTGCGCCAGGGAGAAGTGCTGGAGCTTGTCGACCTGCCGCAGCGGATCGGCCGCTCCCCGGCCCGCGCCAACAGTGTCCTTAATCTTCCGGAAGAAGGATACTCGCTCGAAGCTCTGGAGCAGGAGGCGGTTGAAATTGCCCTTAAGCGCTGCGATGGAAACAAGACCAAAGCGGCGGCATTTTTACGTATCCCTCGCCATACGCTGCTCTATCGGCTGGAAAAATACTCTATCGATATTTCCTGAAGGTGGAGATTGATGTTGCTGTTACGTGTCCTGCTGTTGCTGTTGTTTTTTGCTCTCTCTAGCCCGGCCTTTGCCGCCGAGCGGCGTACCGCTGTTGTCGATGCGGTTGCCAAGGCCAGGGATGCGGTTGTCAATATCCGCACCGAACAGATTGTCCGGCGGCGCAGTTCGCCGTTTTTCGGCTTTGGCGATTCATTGTTCGACCAGTTTTTCGGTGAAATGATGGCTCCGCGCAGCTACAAAACCCAATCTCTCGGTTCAGGGGTGATTATCGATGCGGAGGGGCATATCCTGACCAATGCTCACGTGGTCGATAAAGCGTCGAAAATTTATGTCGCCTTGCCGGACCGACACAAAGAGCTGGAGGCCACGCTGGTCGGCAAGGATGACCGGATCGACCTGGCGGTGTTGAAAATTACCGAAGAGGCTGATTATGCCTATCTGCCGCCCGCCCGTTCCGATGATCTGATGCTCGGCGAACAGGTGATTGCCATCGGCAATCCTCTCGGCCTCGGCCACTCGATCACCACCGGAATTGTCAGTTCGATCAAACGGCGCATCCCGATCGATAAAAGCCGCTCTTCGATTTTTATCCAGACCGATGCTCTGATCAATCCCGGTAATTCTGGCGGGCCGTTGATCAACATCAATGGTGAGTTGGTCGGCATTAACACGGCGATTGCCAGGCAGGCGCAGGGGATCGGCTTTTCGATACCGATCAACACCGCCAAGCGGGTGATGGGCGACCTGATCAACTACGGCCGGGTCCGCCGGGCCTTTCTCGGTGTGGTGCCGGGTAATGTTGGCGCATCCTTTGTCCGTTCGCATGGCGATGCCGGCGTGTTGGTCGTCGAGCTGTCGGCCGATGCACCTGCCGAACAGGCCGGGGTCCAGGTTGCGGACGTGATTTTGGCGATCGATGATATTCCGGTCTCCTCTACCGAGCAGTTTTTTTCACTGTTGCAGACCTACACTCCCGACGATCGATTGAAATTGTCACTCTTGCGCGGCATGGATAAACTGGAAAAAAATGTCGCATTAACTGACTTGCCGCAAGGATATGTATTATCCTATGCAGTACGGGTGTTCGGTTTTAGCCTGCAGCAGAGACGACAGGGGCTGCTGATCGATAATGTCGTTACCGACTCTTCGGCCGATCGGGCCGGTATCCGTCGCGGTGACCTGCTCGCCAAGGTTGATGGAATCGAGTTGACAGACCTTGCAGAGTTTGAAAAGTTGCTGGAAGATCGCCTGGGACGGCAGTCGCTGCCATTTCTGATTGTGCGCGATAACCGCGGTTATCTGGTTGAATTACCATAAACCTGAATCCGCCTTTTACGCATGGATTCAGGATAAAAGGATCTATATGATGCATCGCTTGTTTCAAACGGGGTTGCTGCTCCTGACAGTGATTTTTCTGCTGCTGATCAGCGGCTGCAGCGACCAGCCGCAGCAATCTTCACAACCCCCGCAGGGGAGCTACATCGGCAACCCGGCCCCGGATTTCACCCTGACCGACATGCAGGGCCGCCAGGTGACTCTGTCGCAGTTTCGCGGTAAAGTAGTACTATTGAACTTCTGGGCGACCTGGTGCCCCCCCTGCCGTGAAGAAATGCCGTCGATGGAGCGATTGTATCAACGGTTCAAGGAACAGGGGCTGGTGATGCTGGCGGTAAATGTTGAAGAGAACGGCTTTCAGGCGGTCAGCAGTTTTCTCAGTCGGCACCCACACAGCTTTCCGATTCTGCTCGACAGCAACGCCGATGCGCAGAATCTCTACCGAGTCTACCGCTTTCCGGAAAGCTTTCTGATCGACCGCAACGGCAACGTGGTTGATAAAATTATCGGTGGGCGCGATTGGATGTCCGAGCCGATCGTAAAAAAGATCAATTTTCTACTCAACGGCTGATTTAACTCGCTGGAGATACTATGGAAGCCGGAACCGATATTACCATCTGGATTGCTTTTTCAGCCGGGCTGCTCTCTTTCTTTTCCCCCTGTGTGCTGCCGTTGATCCCCTCCTATCTGACCTATATTTCAGGACTTTCTTTCGCTGAGCTGAAAGATGCTGAGGCCAGTTCGAAGGTTCGCTTGACGGTCGTTCTGCATTCTCTGGCGTTTATCGCCGGTTTCTCGCTGGTCTTCATCACCCTAGGGGCGATCGCCGGACTTGCCTCCTCCTCATTTCAGGGGGGGCTGCGTGAAGGCTTGGGCATTGTGCAGAAGGTTGGCGGGGTGCTGATATTCCTGTTCGGTATCCACCTGAGCGGTCTGTTCCATTTCGGTGTCCTGCTGGGAGAAAAACGGATTCAGTTGCGCGCCAAGCCGGCAGGATTTGTCGGGACAATATTGGTCGGGATTGCTTTTGCCGCCGGTTGGACCCCCTGCATCGGCCCGATTCTCGGCGCTATTCTGGCTATCGCCGCCAGCAGCTCCGGTGGGATCGGCCAGGGTGTCGTGCTGCTCTCCGTCTACTCCGCCGGACTCGGCGTGCCGTTTTTGATTTCCGGTTTGCTGTTTCACAGCTTTCTCGGTTTTTTCAATCGTTTCAAGAGGCACATCCGGATTGTTGAAATGGTCACCGGGCTGTTGTTGATGGTCGCCGGGGTGATGCTTTTTTTCGACATGTTCGGCCGGATCACCGGTTACCTCTACGAGTTTTTTCCGCCGTCTTTCGGCTGACTCTTCAATATCACCTACGTTCCGTTGCTGCCGGCTGCTCTGTTTCACTCGGCAACGGTTGTCGATGGTAATCTGTGCTCAACGACCGATCAGAATCACTTCTACCTGTTCCCCGCGTGCTAACCCTTTCGAACCGATCGGCAATGCCAGCAGGGCGTTGTTTCCGGCAATGCTGCGGGTCTGGCCGGAAGCCTGGCGTTGTGGAATCTCGACCTGATAGCCGCCATCCTGCCAAACACATTGTGACCAGAGAAACAGCTGCCGTGAACCGCCGGCTTTGACAGCGTTGCGCAGGGTGGCGGTTCTTCGCTCCGGGTGCTGCTGCTGACCGGCCAGTGCCCGCAGGGCGGGCAGGGCAAAGAGTTCAAAAGTCGCGGCGGTTGCCGCCGGATTGCCCGGCAGGCCGAAGCAGGGTTTGCCTTCGAGTTGACCGAACAGCACCGGTTTGCCCGGTTTGATCGCCACCTTCCAGAATTTTCGCTCAAAGCCGCGGGTGACCAGAGTTTGCTGGACCAGATCTTTTTCCCCGACGGAAACCCCGCCGGTCGAGATAATCAGATCGGCCGCCACGGCCCGATCCAATAGTTCGTCGAGATTGTCGGAATGGTCCTCGCCGATGCCCAAGGGGATGGGGATGCAGTTGCATTCACGCAGGCGCGCTTCCAGAAACAGCAGGTTCGAGTTGATGATCTGGCCCGGCCCCGGCTGCTGCCCCAGATCCACCAGCTCGTCACCGGTAGAAAAGATGGCTACCTTCGGTCGCGGATAGACCGCGACCTGCTCGACTCCGGCACTGGACAGCAGACCGATGGTGCCGGAATGCAGCTGTGCTCCTGCCTCGAGCAGAATCTCACCCGCCTGGTATTCCTCGCCCTGATAGCGAACGTGCTGCTCAGGTTTGGCCGGTCGCTCGATGGTCAGTTGGATGCCGCAGGCCTGCGTATCCTCCTGCGGAATTACCGTGTCGGCGTCAATCGGCAGCGGCGCGCCGGTGGTAATCCGGATCGCCTCTCCTGGCTGCAAGCGGCCGCCGAAGGGATGCCCGGCATAGGCTGCGCCGACAATCCGCAGCTGCTGCGTTGCTTCCAGCGATGCTGCCGCGCAGGCAAAACCGTCCATCGCCGAATTATCCCAGCGCGGCATGTCCCAGCAGGCCTTCGCCGGTTCGGCCAATATCAGTCCGGCTGCTTCGGTCAGCGCCGTATTTAGCGGCGGCAACGCTGAAACCGTAGCCAGTACTGCTTCCAATGCCTGATCGTAACTGATCATCTGCTCTCCATAAAAAATCGGCTCTACTCATGACCCACTTCGGTGCTCTTGCAGACTCGCTTAAGAGCGCCTACTTCTGGTGGTGGTCCGTAAAACTTTAGTTTTGGTTATAGAACGGCTAAATTCTCGATTCTCGATTCACGGGCTTTAAATACCGCCCAGAGCATTTCACCCGAGCGGGGTTCGCCGAGTGCCTGGTAGCCACGGGTGCTGAGCTCGGCGACCAGCTTGTCTGCCTTGACCAAGGTGATTCGGACCCGGTCACCCAGGATGATGACATCCTGAATTTTGCCATACAGCTGGTTTCGTGGACTGCCCGCCGGTCGTTCCCGGTAGAGCGAAACATCCCAGGGGAAGACCGTCAGGCAGGCTTGCCCCTCGCGTACTTTTTCAAACGGAGCCAAAAAGATCGATCCCCCCCGACTGCGGAAAATTAGCTTTCCTTGCGGTCTGCAGATTTCGCCGAGCAGGTAGTTGACCCCGGCAAAGTCGGCAACGAACGGGGTCGTCGGTGCGTGCAGAAGTTGGTGATAGCTGCCGTGCTGGCGGATTTTGCCGTCTTCGAGCAGCAGAATTCGTTTGCGGAAATAGGCAGTATCAGCGGGATCGTGGGTCGCCATCAGCATCGGGATCTGCCAATCACGTAAAATTTCACTCAACCAGCGACGGAATTGCCAGCGGCTCTCCTGATCGAGGGCGGCGGTCGGTTCGTCAAGCAGCAGCAGTTGCGGCTCAGTCACCAGCGCGCGGGCCAGGGCAACCTTCTGTCGTTCACCCTGGGAGAGTTGTCTGATCTGACTGCCGGCGTATTTTGACATCTCAAAACGGGCAAGAATCGCTGCGACTTTCTGCCGGCGCCGGCTCGCGTCAACACCGCGTGCCTTCAGCCCGAAGGCAACATTCCCGCTGACATCAAGGTGTGGAAACAGCGCCAACTCTTGAAACAACATGCCGATATTGCGGGCAGACGGCGGCCGGTTAATCTTCTGCTCGGTATCGAGCAACTTTCGCCCGCCGATAGAAATCTGCCCGGAGAGCGGTTGCTCCAGCCCGGCCAGCAGACGCAACAGGCTGCTTTTTCCACCACCGTTCGGCCCGATCAGCAGGGTTAAGCCGTCAGCCACGGCAAAACTGGCCTCTAGTTGATAGTCACCACGACGAAAGTTGATGTCAAACTTGAGTCGGCTCACAGGTTCCCCACAATCCGCCGACTGCGCAGCAGCAGCCGGCCAGTCAGTAACAGCAGCGAGGAACCGATCAGCAACAGTGTCGCCAGTCCGAAGGCCTGCTCCGGGTTGCTTTCGAAGGCATCGTAAATCGCCAGGGTCAGGGTGCGGGTTTTTCCGGGCAGGTTGCCGGCAAACAGGATCACCGCACCGAACATGCCGATGCTCTGGGCAAAGATCATGATTGCTTCGGCCAGCAGTGCCCGGTGGCAGAGCGGCAGGCTGACGTGGCAAAAGGTGAAAAATGGACTGGCGCCCAGCAGCTGCGCGGCTTCCTCCAGTTGCGGGTCAATCTGGTCAAAGAGCACTGCGGCCCGGCGGACAAAGAAAGGGGCGAGGACAAAAATATGCACCAGAATTACCGCCAGCGGGGTGAACGGAATCCGGATATCCCATGTGAGCAGCAGTTGGCCGAACAGACCGCGGCGGCCGAAGGCCAGCAGCAGGGCAATGCCGGCGATCAGCGACGGAAAGGCCATCGGTAATTCCAGGCAGAAATCGATTATAAACCGGTAGCGCCCGGCGAAGCGGGAGACGGCATAGGCGGTCGGCAAGCCAAGCAGAAAGATGAGCAGTAGCGAAGTCGTCGAAGTCAGCAGCGTAACCCGCAGCGCGTCCAACAGTTGCCTGCTCAGCAGCAGGGAAAGAAGTTCTGCCGGTTGCGGATGCAGCAGCAGCACCAGAATCGGCAACAACAGCAGCCCGCCCAGCAGCAGGCTGCTGCCGACCCAGAACCCGGTAAACAACCAGGTGTCGAAGCGTTTTTCAGTGGTTGCATTATTCATCAGCAAAGGTTTCCCGTGCTGCCGGTTGGAAATGATATTTGCCGAGAATCCGCTGCCCTTCGTCAGCCAGCAGCAGACTGATAAAGCGTTCCGCATCAGCCACTTGCGTTGAACGGCGGGTAACCGCAATCGGGTAGTGAGCCGTCGGATTGTGCTGCTCCGGAAGTTCGATCACCCCAATCCATGTCCGCAACGCAGCGGTCAGCTCACTATGATAGACGATTCCGGCATCCACCTCGCCCAACTGGACCTTGGTGACAATCGCTTTGACGCTGTTCTCTTCGCTGATGATATTCTGACGGATTTTCCTAACCAGCTCCGCTCCGTAGCCGGGGTCAGCCGCCAGCCTGCCCCATAACTCCCGGGTGTAGCGTCCAACCGGTACGTGTTGATTGCCGACCGCCAGCAGCAGTCCCGGCCTGGTCAGATCGGCGAGTTTTTTCAGTTGCCGGTTTTGCTTGTCGACCAACAGAGCCAATCGGTTTTCGGCAAAGCGGTGCGGTCTGCTGATCAATTGTTCAGCCTCCAGCGAATCGATGACCTGCTGATTGGCCGAAGCAAAAATATCGGCCGGGGCGCCCTGTTGCAGCTGGGTGCGAAGGATCTGACTACCGGCAAACAGCAGCAGCGGGCGGGGCAGTCGGAAGCGTTTTTGGTACAGATCGGCCAACTCTTCGAACGGCTGCCGGAGTGATGAGGCGGCGAAAACCAGCAAGGGTTGCGTTGCTGCAACCGCAGGCGCAGGCAACAGCAAGCAGCAGATGAGGCAGAGCCTGATCAGGAACATCCGGGAAAGCACTCGGAAAAGCAACGGTCCGCTCCATCGTTCACCTGCTTACGCAATTGACGAAAACCTTTTATCAACTCCAGCGCTTCCTCGGTCAACCGGGTAGCACCGCCATTTTTGCCGCCGATCCGCCGCTTGAGCAAGGGGAAGGGGGCTGATTCTTCCATCGCCTGCAGTTGTGACCAGACCTTGCGGTAGGAGATGTCCAACTCACGGGCGGCAGCATTGATCGAGCCGCACTGTTCTACCGCGCACAGCAGCCGGTAGCGTCCGTCGCCCAGAAATGGTCGGCCTTTATACTCGAGCCAGGCTTTGGAGCGGACGGTAAACTCACTCATGTTAAAAATTTCTCGATGATCAGATCGGCCAGGCCACCGGCATCATTGATGTCGTAAACCGGCACATCCAACTCCAGCGAACTGTCGCTGGCGACGGCAAACAGACTCGGATCGTATTCTTCGCCGCGGCAGAGCAACTTCTCGCTACGGGCTCGGCGATGAACCTCAATCTTCGGCATACTACTGCGCTTAAAACCTTCGGTGAGGACGATATCCCGGTCGCCGCAGAATTCAGCAATGGTATCGGTCAGAGACGGTTCCACGCCCCGGTTCTGCTTGACCATGGCGATCTTCTCCGGCGAAGTGATCAGCATGGTATCGGCTCCGGCCTCGGTCAGTCGCCAGGAATCCTTGCCTTCATGGTCGATGCTGAAACTGTGGGCATCGTGCTTGACCGCACCGACCTTGTAGCCGCGCTGTTTCAGTTCGGCAATCAGCTTTTCCAAAAGGGTGGTTTTGCCGGTGCCGCTTTTGGCGACAATAGAGACGACAGGTGGAGTCATCGGTTCTCCTTTTCGATTTTGGTCAACTGTTCCGGGGTGTTGATGTTGATCAGCGAGCGCTGCCAACCATCCGGCAAGTCCGGCGGCTCAAGGTAGCGGATCGGGATGCGTTGATAAAAATCGTAGATACGAAACTGATCCTGCTGCAGCATCGCTTCCATCTGCGGCAAACAGTTTTTGTGGTAGAGGGCAAAGACCGGTTCATAGCCGGCCGAAGTGCGCGGGATCACGGCATCGACCGCATGACGATATTGCAGCAGCGTCTCGATAATCAGCGGATCTGGATAGGGCATATCGCAGGGCGCAACGAAAATCCAGTCGGTTGTTGCGCTGATCAACCCGGTGTGCAGACCACCCAGGGCGCTGCCGGGATAGAGGTCGGGGATCGCCGGGATTCCCGGTCGGGCCAGATCGGGACGATCCCCGGCGATGATGATCGTGGCGAAAAAGCTCTGCAGCAGTTCCAGTGACCGTTCGAACAATGACTGGCCAGAGAGTTTCAGTCGGGCCTTGTCGGTGCCCATCCGCCGGCTCTTGCCCCCGGCAAGGATCACGCCGGTGACATCCGGATATTTTTCGTTGTGCGTATTTTGCATAGCGATGATTGTAACCATTTCCACCAGACTTGCAAGGGTTTGTTGTTTGCGGAGGGTTCAGGGGCAGGGGGGGAAGCTATTCTGGCGATTCGAGCTGATTTATCCGTTCTTTCAGCTCCTTCTCTTTGATTTTCTGCGCGGTCGAATCGCGCATGATGGCGGCAATCCCCTGTATCTGCCCGGCAGCGTCTTTAACCATGACGATCGAGAAATCGCTGAACAATCGACTGCCGTCCTTGTGCCGGGCCGGAACCGAGAGCAGATCGCTGCCGTACTTGGTGGTGCCGCCGGCCATCACTGCCTGGTAGCCGTCATTGTGCCGTTGTTGCAATTTCTCAGGGATGATCAGTTCCAGCGGTTGGCCGATCGCTTCAGCGGAGCTGTAACCGAAGATGGTCTCTGCGCCCCGGCTCCAGAATTGAATCAAGCCTTCCCGGTCGGCGAACAGAATTGCGTCGGGGGACTCTTCACAGAGGGTGGCATAAACCTGTTGTTTCAGTTGCGTATTCATCTGCTGGCCTCGGATAGAAGTTGCCGCGAGTCGATCGGGCGACTCGCGGCAAGGTGAAAATCAGGGGTTCTGGATATAGGCATCTTTTCTGGTATAGAACCACCAGTTCAGCACCAGGCAGATAAAGTAGAAGATGGCAAATCCATACAGGGCATTTTCCGGGGTGGTTGCCTTGATCTGCTCACCGAACACCTTGGGGATGATGAAGGCGCCGTAGGCGGCGACTGCCGAGGTCCAACCGAGTACCGGTCCGGCTTGTTCGGCGTTGAAGATCATGGCAACTGAGCGGAAGGTTGAACCGTTGCCGACACCGGTTGCAGCGAACAGCACGATAAACAGGATCAAAAAAGGCACGAAGACCGTCTCCGGAGTGGCGGAGGCATAGGCAGCTTTCATGAAGTAGGCGCAACCGAGCGCCGAGACGATCATCACAATCGAAACCCACTGGGTGACGATGGCACCGCCGAGCTTGTCGGCGATCTTGCCGCCGATCGGACGGATCAGCGCACCGATGAACGGCCCCATCCAGGCGAACATCAGTGCGCTGGGACCGTTGGGGTTGATGGTATTGTGGGTCATGACCCCGTCGACCATGATATGTGAGAAACCGAAGATAACCTTGATCGACAGGGCGAAGGCCGCTGAGTAGCCGATAAAGGAACCGAAGGTCATGGTGTAGATGATGGTCATCGCCCAGGTATGTTTGTTGTTGAAAATCTGATATTGGCGGTCGAGGTTTTCACGCAGCCCGCCGCTGGTCAGATACTTCATGCCGAAGACGGTGGCGGCGATAACCAGCGGCAGTACGATCCATTTGCTCAGCAAACCCAGCCCGACCGGCGGCGGCAGCAGCAGGTAGAGACCGGCGATTGCCGTGACAAAGGCGATCAGCAGCAGGCCGGTGATCATCGCAAATGATTTGCCGGCAGAACCGAGATTAGGGGTGACCGTCTTGGTTTTGATGTTGTTCATGCCGAAGTAGCCGGCAACGGCCAGTGGGATCAGGAAGATCAGCCAGATATAACCGGCGTTGTGGATGTAGGTCTCGGTGCCGGCCGGAATCTTGCCGATCAGGGTGCCGCTGGTGTTGATCAGGGTCTGTGGGGTGCCGCCGAACAGGCCGAAAGTCATCGCCAGCGGGATCAGGATCTGCATGGTGGTGACGCCGAAGTTGCCCAGTCCGGCATTTAAACCGAGCGAAGTGCCCTGAACCTTTTTCGGGAAGAAGAAGCTGATGTTCGACATCGACGAGGCAAAGTTGCCGCCGCCGAAACCGGAGAGCAGGGCGAGGAAGTAGTAGACTTCGATCGGCGTGTTGACGTCCTGCAGGGCGATGCCGGTACCGACCGCCGGCAGCATCAGCAGGGCAGTGGTAAAGAAGATGGTGTTGCGGCCACCGGCGATGCGGATCAGAAAAGAGCTGGGAATCCGCAGCGTCGCCCCGGTCAATCCGGCAATCGCCGACAGGGTAAACAGCTGCGATTTGTCGAACGGATAGCCCAGATTGAGCATCTGCACGGTGATGATGCCCCAGTAGAGCCAAACGGCAAAGCCGCAGAGCAGGCTGGGGATCGAGATCCACAGGTTGCGGCTGGCGATCTTCTTTCCTTCGGACTCCCAGAACTGTTCGTCCTCAACGTCCCACTTTTCCAGATTGATAGGCATGATAGGCTACTCCTTTAAGGCATCTTCAACGATGGTGAATTTATCCTGCTCAATTTTCTTCATATCCTCAGGGTGTTTTTCTTTCATCAGTTTCTGCGTGGTCAGATGCAACCAGAGCAGGCAGACCAGCGACAGTCCGCACATGAAAATCCAGCAACTGGTCCACAACCCGGTCCATTCAAGCAGGTAGCCGAAGATGATCGGGCAGACGAAACCGCCCAGTCCCCCCAGTACGCCGACCATGCCGCCGACCACGCCGACCTCGTCGGGAAAGTAATCGGGAATCAGCTTGTAAACCGCCGCCTTGCCGATCCCCCAGACACTTCCCAGCAGGATGATGAAGATGGCGAAGATCCAGACATTGGCCTGAAAGAAGATCCGCGTGACGCCTTTGGCCAGCAGCTCCTTCTTCTTGACCTCTTGTCCGACTTCGACGATCGACTCTTGCCAGGCGTTCTTGGTCGGCAGCACCAGCAGCTGGTCATCGTACGTCTCCAAATTCTGTGGTTTGACCTTCAGCGGATAGGTTCTATCTGCAACGCTGATCGCTCCAGGGGTGACGGCAGTGACCACGCCAGCTCTTTTTGCCATCACCCCGCGTCCCGGCGAGTAGAGTTCCATCCGCGGGATAATCACCAGAAAGCTGATGATGACCGAGGCGCCGAGCACCCAGTACATAATGGTGCGGCCGCCGAACAGATCGGAGAGCCAGCCGCCCAGGGCGCGGATAATCCCGGAGGGCAGGCTTAACATCGAGGCAAAGATCCCGGCGGTGACCAGCGGCAGATAGTAGACGTTGACAAAGTAGGGGACCAGCCACTGTGAAAAGGCGACGAAGCAGCCGAAGACCAGAAAGTAGTAGAGGCCGAACCGCCAGACCCGGACATTTTTCAGCGGCGTCAGCATCTGGCGGAAGCTTTTGGTCGATGAGGCAGGTTTCTTGTTTTCCGCGAAGATGAAGAAGATCACGCCCATCGCCGCCAGCAGAATGGCGTAGTAGATCGGCAGTTGCCGCCAGCCTTCAATATTGGCGCCGTTGTCGGTCAGGCGATTGAGCAGGGTCGGGGCAAACAGGGTGGTCAGTGCTGCCCCGGCGTTACCGGCACCAAAGATCCCCAGCGCCGTCCCCTGACGTTCGCGCGGGTACCAGACCGACGAAAAGGCGATGCCGATCGAAAAACTGACCCCGGCCAGGCCGAAGCCGAAACTGCACAGAGCGAAGCTGGTAAAACTGTCAGCCTTGGAGAGCAGGAACATCGGCACCGCACAGATAAACAGCAGGCTGCCGTAAATCGGTTTGCCACCGAATTTATCGGTCAGCATTCCGGCCGGCAGGCGGAAGATAGAGCCGGTCAGCACCGGAATCCCCATCAGCCAGCCGATTTCGATCGGTCCCCAGTCGAACACCTGATTGTCGGCCAGAAAGGTGACCAGCACGCCGTTGAACATCCAGGCGGCAAAACAGACGGTAAACGCCAGGGTGTTGAGAAACAGGACTTTATGCGATGTGGCAGTCGCCTTTTGTTCCATCATAAAGGTAAGCCTCTTTACGTCTGAACTTCAGGTGAAGGAGGAATCCATGGAGCCGCTTGCAAAAGTCCGAAAAATCAATCGTTCGACATTCCCGCGCAGGCGGGAATCCAGAAGTTCTCCGGGACAGCCTAGCAGCTGGATCCCCGTTTTCACGGGGATGACGACATATGCAAGAGCCTCAATTGCCCTGATTTTCATGATTGATGCTCAATTACCGCTCCGCTGCCGATACCAAACCACCACCTGATAGGGGCGGCTGATGTAGGAGAGCGGTACACTGACCACATGGACCAGCCTGGAAAAGGGGAACAGCGCCAGCAGAAAGAAGGCGTTGAAGGCGTGCAGCTTGACGATGAACGGCATTTCGGCCAGATACTGAATCTTCGGGCTGAAGCCGACCAGCGACCAGAGCCAGGGTGATACCGTATGCACATACCAGAAGCCGCCCCAACGCAGGGTTACGGCGATATAAACACCGCTGGTAACCTGAATCAGCAGGGCGATCAGCAGCGCCCAGTCGACCTTGCTGGTGACCGCGCAGACGCGGTCGTTAGCCGCCCGGCGAAAAATCAACACCAGCATGGCGAGGATCGTGGTCACGCCCAGGGCGATGCCGGTCACTTCCAGAAAATAAAGTCGACCCGGTTCACCAAGCAACGCCCCCCAGGCACTCGGGAACAGAAAGGCCAGCAGGTGCGCCAGCAGAATCAGCAGAATCGCGTAGTGCCAAGGAACCGAGCCCCAGAACAGCGCCTTGCTTTCGAGAAACTGCGACGATTGCGACGACCAGGAGTAGCGGTCGAAGCAGTAGCGGTAAATGCCGACGGCAACCGCAAGGGCGACCGCTACATAGGGGAATACGCCGAATAGAATCATGTCGATCATGATGGTGCTCCTTTTTCCGCGCTGCTTCCGCTCAAAAAGCTTTGCAGGGCTTTGAGCAGCCCCTTGTAGGGATGGTTATCGTTTTCAATCGCCGGAATGATCTTTTCCAGGGCCGGCAGCAAGCCCTCGTCGATCAGTTCCCGGCGACAGTTCTGATCGTCGGTGATGCCGATAAACCGCAACATTTCGCTGATATGATCAGGTAGTTCACTGCCGGAGTTGTAATCATGCAGCCGGTAGACTTCCTGCAATTTGATCAGAAACATGGTGCGCTGCTGACTTTCGCCACAGAGTTGATAGCCGACGTAGGGGTGGCAGAGCGGTTGCAGATCGAAGGTCGAAGTGAACATCTCCTCGATCTGTGCCTGATCGGCGTTCTCCAGCCGCTCGATGAAGTTTTGCAGCTGTGGGGCGGCTTCGGGGCGATCTTCCTGCAGCAGTTTTTGGCAGACAGCAGCGTTGGTCAGTACCCCGCTGTCCGGGTAACTGAGCAGCACGGCGAATTGTCGACAGATATCCTGGTGGGTCTGTAAGCTGGTCATGATTACCACCGTCTCTTCGGCGCCTGACGCTTGCCGAAGCCCATCTCCTGCTTGTAGGTCTCTGGGTCGATCCCCGCTTCAATCGCCCGGTCCCGCAGCATCGGCGGAACGACAATCCGCTGCTTGATATGGGTCAAAGCCGTCATGCGGTAGATCGCTTCAATCTGCTCGCTACTTACCTTGGCAATCTCACGCGCCTTGACCACTTCGGCTTCATCCATGTCACCGACGGTGGCGCTGCGGCGCTGAATGCGAACGGCGATCAGGCGGCGGTAGACCGCTTTTACCTCTTCTTCGTTGCCGCCGGCAAACAGACCCGCCAGGTAGCGCATCGGCAACCGGGCATTTTCCAAAGTGGTGAAGAAGTCCTCAGCCATTTTCTGCGAACCCTGGTTCTCCATCGACAGCACCGGCAACAACGGCGGCACGTAAAACAGCATCGGCAGGGTGCGGAATTCCGGATGCAGCGGCAGGGCGATGCCCCACTCCTTGACAAATTTATAGACCGGTGAAGCCTGCGCGGCAGCCAGCACCTCTTCGGCAATCCCCGCCTTGAGGGCAGCTTTTTGAATCTGCGGATCATGTGGATCGAGGATCATCTCGCGCTGTGCGGCGGCCAGTTCACTATCTTCCTTCATCGCCACTGCCTCGATCTGGTCGGCATCGTAAAGCAGCACCCCCAGGTAGCGGATGCGACCGACGCAGGAGTGGAAACAGGCTGGCGCTTCGCCCGCTTCCTGTCGCGGGTAGCAGAGGATGCATTTCTCCGATTTGCCGGTGGTCCAGCCGTAGTAGGTTTTTTTGTAGGGACAGCCGGAAACGCACATCCGCCATCCGCGGCACTTATCCTGATTGATCAGCACAATGCCGTCTTCGCCCCGTTTGTAGATGGCACCGGACGGACAGCTGCCGACACAACCGGCGTTCAGGCAATGGTTGCAGATGCGCGGCAGGTGGAAGAAGACCATCTTCTCGATGGCGAACAGCTGTTGCTGCTCCTCTTCGCTCAGTTGCACCACGCCCGGATCGTTGGCCGCGTAGATATTGGAGCCGGAGAGGTCATCGTCCCAGTTGGGGCCAGCTTCGATCTTCATCGGCTTGCCGCTGACCATCGAGACCGGTCGGGCGGTCGGCTGATCCTTTCCGGCCGGGGCGTTGGTTAGGTCAGCGTATTTGAAAGTGAACGGCTCGTAGTAGTCGTCCATGGTCGGCAGATCGGGGTTGTGAAAGATCTTGCCGAGACTGCTCGCCTTGCCGCCCATCTTCAATTGCAGTTGTGAACCGGAGCGCTCCCAGCCGCCCTTGTACTGTTCCTGGTCCTCCCATTTGGTCGGATAGCCGGTCCCCGGTTTGGTTTCGACATTGTTCCACCACATGTATTCGGCACCCTTGCGGTCGGTCCAGAGATTCTTGCAGGCGACGCTGCAGGTATGGCAACCGATGCATTTATCGAGATGGAAAACCGTGGATACCTGTGCACGTATATTCATGATTTGTCTCCTGAATTAAATCCCTGCCGTAGGGGCGATCCTTGTGATCGCCCGCCTTTTTCCCCGGTGTGATCGCCCTGGGCGTTTACGACCCGAAAGCGGGCGAATACAAGATTCGCCCCTACAGATATCCCCATTACCATTGCGGTTCACCGGTCAGCTTGCGGACCAGAATAAAAGTGTCCCGGTTGGCGCCGGTCGGTCCCCAGTAGTTCCAGCCGTAGGTGAACTGGCCGTAGCCGCCGACCATCAGGTTCGGCTTCAGGCGGATCCGGTTGAGGCTGTTGTGGCCACCGCCGCGTTTGTTGCCACGCAATGGCGATTTGGGCACCCCGACGGTCCGTTCCGGTGAGTGGTAGAGGAACGCTATCCCCCGCGGCAGCCGGGAACTGACAACCGCCCGGGTGACGACCACGCCGTGATCGTTGTAGACCTCTACCCAGTCGTTATCGACCACGCCGATTTCGGCGGCATCCTGGTCGTTGAGCCAGAAGGGGTGGCAGCCGCGCGACAGGGTCAGCATCCGGTGGTTGTCGCCGTAGGTGCTGTGGATACTCCACTTGCCGTGCGGGGTCAGGTAGTTGAGCATGATGCTCTTTTCTTGCGTTTCGGTGACGATCAGATCCTGCAGGACGCTCGGATCCGGTTTCGGCTTGTAGGTCGGCAGGTGCTCGCCGTAAGCGATGTAGCTTTCGTGATCGAGATAGAAATGCTGGCGACCGGTCAGGGTGCGCCAGGGCACCAGCCGTTCGACATTGAGACTGTAGGCGGTATAAGCGCGGCCGTCGTTGATCAGTCCGCTCCAGCAGGGGCTGGTCAGCAGGCGGCGCGGTTGCCGGTCGAGGTCGGCGAAGGTGGTGCGCACGCCGCGGGTTTTCTCGGCCAGATCGAGCAGCGGCACGCCGACCTTGGCTTCTTCGGCCTGGAACGCCTTGTAGGCCATTTCACCGTTGGTTTCCGGCGCCAGATGCAGGATGATGTTGGCGGCTTCTTTGGCATCGATCAGCGAGGGGTATTTATTGCCGTCCCATTCGACGGTCGGGTTGTTTTCCAGCAGTTCATCGTAGAACTCTTCAATCTGCCAGTTCAGCCCGTGCGCGCCGATACCGTTTTTGCGCGGGTTCGGGCCGTAGGAGATGAAGCGGTTGTAGAGATTCTTGTAGTCACGCTCGACCACCACGAAGTTCGGCATGGTCTTGCCGGGGATCGCTTCACACTCTCCCTTCGACCAGTCTTTGATCTCCGGCTGGGCCATCTCCGCCGGGGTATCGTGGGCCAGCGGCACCGCGACGATATCGCGAACCGGATCGGGCAGATGGACCTCGGACAGTTCGCTGACCTTTTTTGCCAGCGATTTGAAAATATCCCAGTCACTGCGCGATTCCCAGCAGGGCGCGACCGCCTCTTGCAGCGGGTGGATGAAGGAGTGCATGTCGGTGGTGTTGAGATCGTCCTTCTCGTACCAGGTAGCGGTCGGCAGGACGATGTCGGAATAGAGCGCCGAGGTGTCCATACGGAAGTTGATGTCGACCACCAGGTCGAGTTTTCCTTCCGGCGCTTTGTCACGCCAGACGACATCCTTGACCGATTCCTTGGCGGTCTCCGGGGCAACCGTGCTGGTATGGGTGCCAAGATAGTGCTTGAGGAAGTACTCATGTCCCTTGGCGCTCGACATCAGGGCGTTGCCGCGCCAGATAATCCACATTCGCGGCCAGTTCTCCGGCGCGTCGGGGTCTTCGACGGCGAACTTCATCTTCTTTTCAGTCAGCTGTTTGACCGTCCAGTCGACGATCTCCTGGTTGCTCTTTGCTCCGTCGGCTTCGGCCTGCTTGACTGCCTCAGTCGGGCTGCGGTCAAACTGTGGATAGAAGGGCAGCCAGCCGTTGCGGACCGCACGGATCTGATGATCGATGGTGTGACCTTCGGTGATATGGTTCTTCTTTGCCGCCGGGTTGATCTGGATCTCATCGGCGGTCCGCTCGTAGCGCCACTGATCACTATGCACATAGTGATAAGAGGGAGCGTTCATGAAGCGGGGCGGCTTACTCCAGTCGAGGGCTCCCATGATCGTCGCCCAAGGCGCGATCGGGGCCAACTTCTCCTGGCCGACATAATGATTGAGGCCGCCGCCGTTCTTGCCGACGCAACCGCAAAGCATCAGCGAGACGATCCCGGCGCGGTAGATCAGATTGGCGTGGTACCAGTGGTTGATTCCGGCGCCGATGATGATCGAGCATTTGCCTTCGGTCTTTTCCGCCGTAGCAGCCCACTCCCGGGCAAACTGGATGACGGTGGCCCGGTCGATGCCGGTATATTTTTCCTGCCAGGCGGGGGTGTAGGCGCTGTTTTCGGCATCGTAACTTTGCGGGTATTCGCCAGCCAGACTGCGGCCGACACCGAACTGCGCCATCAGCAGATCAAAGACGGTGGTCACCGGCACTTGTCCGTCGGGCGTATCGAGATACTGCACCGGTACGCCGCGGCGGACGGTCTGGTCATCGGCGAAATCGTCAAAGATGACCTGCAGCACCTCTTCATGGCTGTCGACAAAAGAGAGGGCCGGCGCGATCGGGCTGCCGTCCTGACCATCCTTCATCTGCAGATTCCACTCACCCTTCTGCTGTTGCCAGCGAAAACCCAGGGTGCCGAGCGGCATGCGCGGTTGCTGACTCTGCTCATCCCAGACCAGGAACTTGAAATCGGCCTTCTCTTCATCCTTGTAGCGCTTGAGGCTGACCGCTTTGGCCATCCGCCCCGCAGTATATGCGCCATCCTTCTCCTCCAGCTGGATCAGGAACGGGGTGTCGGTGTAGCGCTTTAAGTAATCGATGAAGTAGGGCGTCTGGGCCTGGTGGTGGAATTCGCTGAGGATGACATGGTTGACCGCCATCCAGAAGGCGCCGTCCTGTCCGGCGTGGACCGGAATCCATTGGTCGCCGAATTTCGAGGACATGCTGAAATCGGGCGAGAGAACCGTGACCTTGGAGCCGTTGTGGCGCGCTTCGGTCAGGAAATGAACATCGGGGGTGCGGGTCATGCCGGGGTTGGAGCCCATCACGGCAATGAACTTGCTGTTGTACCAGTCGGCGCTCTCGGCGACGTCGGTCTGCTCGCCCCAGATCTCCGGCGAGGCGTTCGGCAGGTCGCAGTACCAGTCATAAAAACTCAAGTTCGCGCCACCGAGCAGCTGCATGAAGCGGGAACCGCCGGCGAAACTGAGCATCGACATGGCCGGGATCGGTGAGAACCCAACCAGCCGGTCGGCACCATGCTTTTTAATGGTGTAGACGGTCGAAGCGGCGATGATCTCTTCCACCTCGTCCCAGTTGGACCGGCGAAAACCACCCTTGCCGCGCGCCACTTGATAGCTTTTGCGCTTCTCCTCATCTTCGACGATCGAGGCCCAGGCGACGACCGGGTCGGCATGTTCAGCCTTGGCGGCCCGCCAGAGATCGGTCAGGGTGCCGCGCAGGTAAGGGTACTTGATCCGTAACGGACTGTAGAGGTACCAGGAGAAGGAGATCCCCCGTTGGCAGCCGCGCGGTTCGTAGGGCGGAAGACCCTCTTCGAGGGCGGGATAATCGGTCGCCTGCAACTCCCAGCCGACGATGCCGTCTTTGACATGCACGTTCCAGGAGCAACCACCGGTACAGTTGACGCCGTGGGTACTGCGTACCACTTTGTCGCACTGGTTGCGATTCCGGTAGAACTCTTCCCACGCTCTGGCCTTGGGATCGATAATATCTTTAATCCAGCTCATTGCAGACCACCTTTGTTGATGAGGTTGCGTTGACGATCGATCAGCGGTTGCCGTACTGCTTTTAAGCGCCGTTTGCCGATCAGGAAGGTGAACACCAAGAGGATCGCCACCCCGAGGATGACCAGCATGGCCAATTTTCCATTATCCGGCGTTGCCGATAGTTTGGAGGTCTGTTCGAAGTAGGCGATCAGGTCGACCTGCTCGGCCTCGCTCAGCGGCCGGTCGGCGTAGATCGCTGCCATGCTGGTAAACTCCAGCGACTCCAGCACCCCGGCGACGCCCTCCGCACCATAGTCCTCATACATAGCACTCAGATCCGGGCCGTAGCTGGCGCCATCGCTGATGCCGACACCGGTCAGATTGTGACAGGCCAGGCAGGGAGAACCGCCATTTTCGAATGCCATTCTCCCCACAAACAGCGCCTCGCCTCGACTGGGATCACCGGCTGCTTCGGCCTCTGCCGGCGGGCAGAACAGTAGCAGTGCCAAGATGACGACGGACAGACCGAACCTGTTTCCCGACATGATCACTCCTTTTATTCAGCAAATAAGACTGTGACTTTTCAATTTACGGCTGGACGGCAACGATCAATTAACAACTGCTGCAAAAGCGGCTAAATATGCCGGGTGAACAGAGATGATTGCGGCAAGGTGCGGGCGCTGCGCCGATTGGCTTTAATGATAGCAAGGGTTTTGCTCGGCACAACCGGCTCTTTTGTACGTCGCCTTGCGTTGTGTCTGTCCACAAATCGTACCAAATTGTTCATTAGGTTTGTAAGTGAGCAAAAACAAAAAGGAACTTCAATGTGAAGTCCCTTTGTCCGGCTGCCGCACAGCGCAGGCGCTGTTGCGTATGATACGAAAAGGTTACATGTTATAGAGGGTGTTCCGATATGGTTACATTGCCGTTCAGCTGGTAGCGCTGCATTTTTTCCCAAAGGGTTTTTCGGGAGATGCCGAGTGCTTTGGCGGTGGGTATCTTTCGCCCCTCGTTAATGGACAGTGACTGAAGGATGAAATCACGTTCAAAGGATCCCAGCGCCTCCTTCAGCCTGCTTTGTGCAAACGGGATAGCGGGGGGCAGCGGACTCGCTTTCCCCTGCAGGTCAGCAGGCAGGTCGGCCGGCAGGATCATTTCTCCTCGACCGAGTGCGATAGCCCGCTCCATGGCATGCTGGAGCTGCCGAACATTGCCCGGCAGGGCGTGGGACAGGAGGATATCGCGGACCGGTGCGGAGAGTGCCGGCAGCGGTTTTTTCATCTTGCGGGCGAAGTATTTGAGGAAGGCTTCGGCCAGCGGAACGATGTCTTCCGGGCGATCCCGTAACGGCGGGGCTTCAATGGCAATGACGTTGAGGCGGTAAAAGAGGTCTTCACGAAAACGCCCCTCGCGGACCGCTTTGCCCAGA
The DNA here is from genome assembly GCA_024280335.1 of Deltaproteobacteria bacterium. Taxonomy (GTDB): domain Bacteria; phylum Desulfobacterota; class Desulfuromonadia; order Desulfuromonadales; family Geopsychrobacteraceae; genus Malonomonas. Next base: position 1,112 of record JAJRQI010000009.1, on the reverse strand, counting down.
TCGGTGTTGGTTGCCGCGACGATCCGGATGTCGACCTTGATTTCCTTCTGCCCGCCGACCGGCTGCACAATTCTGTCCTGAATGACGCGCAGCAGCTTGACCTGCGCAGTCAGCGGCAGTTCACCGATTTCATCGAGGAAGAGGGTGCCGCCGGTCGCGGCAACGAACTTCCCTTTGTTGTCCGAATGCGCGCCGGTAAAGGCTCCTTTGACATGCCCGAACAGCTCCGACTCGATCAGACTCTCCGGCAGTGCACCGCAATTGACCTTGATCAGCGGCTTACCGCTGCGCTGGCTGAGGCGATGGAGCAACTCGACCAGGCATTCTTTGCCGGTACCGCTTTCGCCGGTAATCAGCACGGTCGATTCAAGCGGTGCGACCGCTTCCAGGGTTTCCAGAATCCGTTTCATCACCGGGCTGTTGAAGACCAACGGTGGCCCTTTTTCCTTGGTGGCGAGGACCGTTTTAAGCTGACAGACTTCTTCGGCCAGGCGGCGCTGCTCGGTGATGTCGCGACTCACCAGCAGGGTACCGATAAAATTTCCCTGGGGATCCTGGATCGAAGAATAGGAATTATCGAAACAGCGCCCTTGTGCCTCGACGATGCGATGGCTCAGGGGAAGCGCCCCGGTCTGCATGTTGACCAGCAGTTCACTCAATTGCGGGTGAGCCCGGCGTGGGTGGATATCAAAAATCGAGCGACCGACAATGTGGTCCGCTTTTACCTTGCGGATTTTTTCTGCCGCCGGATTGCAGAGCCGGATAACATGCTGATCGTCGAGGAACAGGACTCCATCACTCATGTGGGCGATGATTGCGCGGAATACGTCAGGTACGGGTCCCATTGGCCAACCTCCTGTAACAATTTCGTAACATTGCCTACTACCTTATCGATTTGCAGCATGAAGTGCCACACTTTATTGTTTCAGCACGCTAGTAAAAACTATGGACTTTAGTCCAAGACTTTCAGTTGCTACTCGTTTGTCGTCATTCCCGCGAAGGCGGGAATCCAGTGTTTTTAAGAAGCGTGGATCCCCGCTTTCGCGAGGATGACGGTCTTTGATCTTGGTTTTAAGGGACTTTCAGTCCCCATCAAACCTCTGCACTTTAGT
>JAJRQI010000008.1 GCA_024280335.1 Deltaproteobacteria bacterium | reverse complement strand
TGCTGCATGGCCTGAAGGCGTTTGACATTCATGATGATTTTCATCCTTTCATCATGAACGTTTCCAGATCCTGTTGTTCAGACTCATCTCATGTTAGAAACACGAGGGTCGCTTCAGACTCATTTCATGTTGGAAGAGGCTTGGGCTCGCAATTTAGTTTAAACTACTTTAACATCCTATATGAAATGGGTCGCTTGCGGCAATGCTTTCTCGATTTTTACCAGATCGCCGGGCAGGATTTTTTCACTGGGATCTCAGTAAGGACATCTGCAGGTATGAATGAGAGTTGTCTGCGGTCTGAGGGGCGGTTCTTCTTGAAACACCTGGTTCAGTGCTATTGATGGTAGCCCGGTTTAAATGACCAGTTTGGGGCCGTCGGTACGCAACTTCAGCAATTCACAGTTTTCGTAGCAAATCTGCCGAAATCCAGCGGAAATTCGTTGGTCGACAGCGGCGCTTTTCCAGAACAGGATGGCGGCTTCCAGCGCCGATTGCAGCTCCGTTGCAACTTCATTGCGGACCGGTGGCGGGGTGAACAGGCGCAGGGGGATTTCTCCGGCTACCGGTTCGTAGAGGGTCGGACGAACACCATAGGCCGGTGCCAGCAGATAGTTTTGCTGCAGATGGGGAATCAACGAAATGTTGCTGAAATGTTGATTGGTGTTGGCGATCAGGTCACTGTAGAGCGCTAGCCAGCGCAGTTTTCTGGCATCGTTGTCACTGATCAGTTCGGCTTTTTTCAGGCGGTTTGCCGCATCGATCCAATTGTCGCTGGGAGCTTGCAAATAGGCATGCAGCGCGCGCAGTGAAATCAACGGCAGGCGGCCGAGGATGCCACGCCGATCGAAACGCTTCAGGCCGAGAAAAACCTGGTTGCCCGCGACGGCCAGTCGGGAACGGGCAGCGGTAAAACCGGCGACGCGAATCGCTTCCAGCGCCAGATGTTCGCAGATCAGCAGGTCAGCGTAGCGGCGGGCTTCCTTGCTGTCGACCGCCGGTGAAAATTTGACCAGCAGGTGGCAGGGGGTCCCCTGTTCATCTATACAGACCGTGAACTTGGGTTGATCTCCGCCGAGTTGAGCTGCGGTGATCTCGCCGGCTAAGGTTTTTTGTGCCAGTTGCGGATATTTCCAGATTCGGGACTCAAGGTTGATCAGCGGCACGGTTTCACGGGCCATAGCAAAATAGCGAGCCAGTGATTCTTCACCGATCAGCAGGTTGCCGAGACGGTCTTCTCCTCGACAACTGGTGGCGTAGAGGATGTCATCCTCGCTCCAGTCGGAAATCTTTCGCGGCAGGCCCAGGGCTTCACTCTCACGGTAGGCGAAGGAGCGGCTGCCGAACCCTCGCAGTTGTTGATCTTGCAGGAACCAAGGTATACCGTTAAAGAGTTGGCCGTTTTCCTGGTTGATCTCCCACCAGTATTGCCCCCCCTGCAGGGCTGTTAATGTGCCGTGCAGGCGGGCATCGCCCCGTGGGTCGATGCAATAAACCGGGAATCGCCCTTCCTGTCCGTGTATTTTGCGCGGCAGGCCGTAGCAGGTTGCTCGCCCTTTGCCCATCACGACAATCTCGCCGGATATGCTGCTGATCAGCCGGGAGAGGGTCGGCTGACTGATATTCAGCCCTTGCATTAATTCTCGTGGATTACTCGTCCGGGAATTCAGGAGGCTGCGTAGTTGCTGTTGTTGGAGCTCGCGCATAGAAAGTCCTTGAATGAATTTATGAATATAAAGATAGTTGGTAGCTGCTTGAAATCAAGGATTTTAATATTATTTTAGACTCGATCTGGCGAAGATTATGAATGGCTGATTTAGTGGATTGCGATAAGTTGTTGTTATCTTTAACCTGAATCCGTGAGTACCCGCTGGCAAATAGCACAAGTCATTGAATTGCCTAAGCGTCCCCAAAATCACCGCTTAACCTTCGGGTGAAGCTAAGAATTTTTGAAACACTTATTCAATCCAAGCACTTGCACTCTTTATCCACCGTTTACTCACGGATCCAGGTTTAAAATTGATCAAATAGAATCGTTCGTTGGATTGTCTGAAAAACAACGTTGGGAATTAATATGTTGCAAACTGTTGCCGAAAATGATCAGAACCGGCTGCTGCAGGTCGAGCGGTTATCGCAGCAGCGACAGGGGAGACTGATCCTTAAGCGGGTCAGTCTGGCCTGTCTGCGGCGGCAATTGACCGTTCTCACCGGCCCTTCAGGTGGGGGCAAGAGTACTCTGCTGCGGCTGCTGAACCGGCTTGATGAGCCGACTGAGGGGCGGGTGCTGTTGAACGGCAGCGATATCAGCAGTCTGCCGCCGGTGCAACTTCGCTGCCGGGTTGCCATGGTGTTGCAGCGACCGACCATGTTTTCAGGCAGTGTGCTGGAAAATTTACAGAGTTCCTTCCGTTTGCGCCGCGAACCGCTGCCGCCGGCAGATTCTGCTGAAATTCAACACGTCTTAACGCTTTGCGGTATCGACAGTGACCTGCTGCCGCGCAGTGCCGACCGCCTGTCGATCGGCCAGCAGCAGAGGGTCAGCCTGGCACGCGCGTTGTTGACCTCACCGCAGATTCTGTTGCTGGATGAACCGACCAGCGCGCTCGATCGTCCGTCCGCCGATCGCCTGGGGGAGTTGTTGCGGCAGTTGTGCCGAGAAGAGGGTCTTGCGGTGCTGATGATTTCTCACGATCTGCGCCTGGCCGAACGGATTGCCGATCAGGTCCTGTTCCTCTCCGGCGGTGAGATTGTCGAACAGGGCGGCGCAGAAATCCTGCAACGACCGGCAACCGAACAGTTGCAGAACTTTCTCGCCGAGCCGTTGTTGCGCAAACCGGAGGAGGGTGCATTATGATCGATTTGACACTACTTGATCTGGCGCTGGTTTACGGCTTGATCCTGCTCTGCGCGGCATTGGTGCGGTTGCGCGGCGGGGAGGTCGGCGGTCTGTTGATTGCGGCGCTGCGGATGGGCTTACAATTGTTCCTGGTCGGTTACGTGCTGCATTTGATTTTCGCGTTTGAGAGTGCGCTGCCGGTGCTGCTGGTTTTGCTGCTGATGGGGGCGATGGCGGTTCACACGGTGGCCGGTCGGATCAAGGAGCGGATGCCGCATTTCTACAAGGTGGTCGGCAGTGCCATGCTGGTCGGCTGCGGCGGCGGGACCATCTACTTTTGTGTGTTGGTGATCGGACCCGATCCTTGGTATAACCCGCGCTACCTGATTCCGCTGGCCGGGATGATTATCGGGAACGCGATGACCGGCGCCAGCCTGGCTGCCGAACGTTTGTCGGAAGAGATCCGCTCGCGGCGCGATGAAATCGAAACAGCCCTCTGTCTGGGGGCAACGGCGCGCGAGGCCAGTTTGCCTGCGGTGCGCAGTGCATTTAATGCTGCATTGATCCCCTCAATCAACGCCATGGCGGCGATGGGGATTGTTTTTCTACCGGGGATGATGACCGGTCAGATCCTCTCGGGGACCGAGCCGATGATCGCTGTCAAGTATCAGATTGCCATCATGTGTGTTATTACCGGCAGTGTGGCGGTTACCTCTTTTCTGATTCTGCAGCAGGGCTGCCGCGGCTATTTCAGCCCTCACGAGCAGTTGGTTCTGCCCGAAAGAGCCGATTGATTACACGAAATGATTCCGTCCTGCGACGAATGGCCCCGTGCCGCCCACTTCAAGGCCACCGAGTTGAATAGATTATGATCATACAAGCAAAAACGGCCCTCCGTTGTCCGGAAGACCGTGATCTTACCAGCGGCCGAATCTGCGTTTTTGCCGTGATATCTTGCCGGCCAGCCAGCCACAGAAAAAGACTGAGCCGCCCGCCAGAAACCACTGGATCATATTTGATCGGTGGAAGTTTTTATTCTCTTCCTGCAGCACTGCTAACTCCCTGCTCAGGCGGTTGTTCTCTTCATTCTGTTCATCGTAGGCAGTCGTCAGGTTGATAACATCCTCTGAGCGTTCCTGCAGGCTGTTGTAGTCGCTGGAAATCTTCTCCAGTTCGTGGCGGGTCTGTTGCAAATCTTTCGCGAGGCTGTTAATCTTCCCTTGGCCGGAAGTTGCCAACTCGCTGTTCTCCCGGCACCTTTGTTGTTCATTTTCAAGTTGTGCCTGTAACCTCGCCGCTTTTTTTTTCAGTTCAGCGATGCGGAGCGGTTTCGGGGTGTTTTTGCTCACGAATTGACTGCGGATATAGCCGGTGGTCCCTTTTGCGGTTCTGACCTGAACGAAGGGGCCGTCAACTATCAGCACCTCAACCGGGGTGTCGGTTTTTAAATTTTCCAACACCTTATAGTCCTTGCCGGTGTTGGAGCGCACATTGACGACCAACTGGTCAGCAATGTAGCGGGTTTCTGCCAGTAGTGCAGATGTAGGCAATAATAGCGACAGGAACAAGATTGTCGAAATAGACGAAATTTTCATAAGGCACTCCGCAGCTGTAATTATCTAAAAACAACCGTGCGATATTATAGTGGCAAGCTGTAAAATACAAGAATTCAGGTCGTTTCGTCAAAGGATTTGGGTATCGTCGTGATCAATTCGTATAGAATAAAGATAAGTAAACTCTTGCTTTTCAAAAGTCTACCGTGCTAGGGTCATTTCACTTAAGCAAGTTTGTGTAGGTTTTTTATCGCTCGTCAGGCTGACAAGGTGTCGATCTGGATCAAAACACGCAGACCTAAATTTGGCTGTGTGTTTTTTATTTTCTGGGTGATCTGAAATTGCACAACAAAAAAAGTTCCCACAATAATGGGAATATGGAGAAGAAAATGGCAGAAGGTACAGTGAAGTGGTTCAACGATTCTAAGGGTTTTGGTTTTATCGAGCAAGATAACGGACCCGATGTGTTCGTTCATTTTTCCGAAGTTCAAGGCGAAGGTTTTAAATCTCTCGCTGAGGGAGACCGGGTCAGCTTTGAGGTCACCCAAGGTCAAAAAGGCCCTCAGTCGGCTAATGTGCGCAAAATTTAAGTAAGATTTGCATATATTCGCAAATGAGCCCCGCGGATTTCCGTGGGGCTTTTTTTCTGAAAACAGTTCCACTGCGGAAAACACCAGCTATTCTCCCGTCTTTTCGCAGCTGAAATAGCAACATAGAAAGGACAACCGCAATGGCTCGGAAACCGAATTACGGCTTTGAGAAGCGGCAGAAGGAATTAGCCAAGAAGGCCAAAAAAGAAGAAAAGAACAAGCGGAAGCTGGCGGAAAAGGAGCAGGACGCCCCCGAGTCCGCAGAAGAAGAGTAGCGGGGAGCGGTTTAGTCCAGAAGATCAGGCTGGTTTACGCTTTGTGTCCAACAGTTTCAGCCCGCCGCTTAGCGTAGACACTGAAACAGTCCCATGCACCAGAGGCAGCTGCCGCAGGGTTCGCTGTTAATGTGGCAATCCTGCTCAAACTCTTCGGTCTGGATATAATCGCAGGGAGCCAGACCGCAACTGGAGCAGTAGGGGTAGTCGTACCGGGTGACATTCTCCCGAAAGGTCCGGAACTCTGCAGAGTTCCAGATATCCAGAATCGGTTGCTTGTTCAGATTGCCGAAAACCTTCGGTTTAACGATCTGCTGCCAGCCGCTGGCAAAACAGTGATAGCCGTGCCAGAGAAAATAGCAGGGGTGGACATCACCCTGCCAGGAGATAAACGCACTGCCGTCTTCGACAAATTCACAGCGCCGATTTTCCTTGAGCACCAATTCCGGAAGATTCAGTTCCAGCCCCTCTTTTTGAGCGACCAGTTCGGCTTCGGTGAAAATTTCGGAGGCTTGATCCAGCCAGGTCTTATCCAGACTGAATAGCTTTTTCAGGTCGAGAAAAATATCTTGCTGTGCCGCATCCGCTTTTAACTCTTCGACAAAACCGATAACCTTTTGCTCCTCGGCACTCTTGCTGTAATGAAAGAGGATTTTCGGGTATTGGTTGATGTCGACCGCGACCTCGGCCGCTTTTTTACGCCACTTGTTCAGCAGCTCGATCGCCTCTCCTGAACAGGACTCATAGACCGCTTCCCCCACCTGTTGGCTATCATAGGGCAGAACATGTGTCACCAGGGCAAAACTGGCACCACGGCTTGCCGCCCAATGCAGGGTGTCGGGAAGTTCCGTCAGGTTGCTGCGCATGACAACGATTTCTACGCCGATCTGGAAATCAGGCCTGCCGACACTCGATTTAGCTTTAGACAGCGCGTCAAAGGCTTTGCTCAGACCTGAGATTTCGGCCCCTTCGCGCAGTTTCCTTAGCTTTTCAGGTGTTACTGCGTCCACGGAAATGCAAATCCGGTCCAGGCCGGCTTCCAGCAGCGAGCGAGCGCACCGATCGTCGATCAGCAGCCCGTTGGATTGAAAGCCGATCCAGCTGTCCTTGGGCATCAACTTTTTCGCCTGACCGATAAAGGTTTCGAGGTGCGGATGCAGAAGTGGTTCACCGACACCGTTCAGGATCAGTGTCTCTGCCTGCGGCAGGGCATTTTTCAGCGCTTCGAAGGTTGCAGGTGCCATCTCCCCCTCAGTGATAGCGCACTGTTCCGTCTGTTTTACGCACATGACGCAACCCAGGTTACAGCTTGTCGTGGTTTCAACAAACAGCTTCGTCGGGTGAGTTCTGAGAGCTGGAGGAGTTGACTTGTTCAAATCTGGATTTGGATTCTGCATCTACCGGTGCGCTCCATAGGTTGAGCGATAAAGAGTTTTTATCAGCAGGAGGGTTGATTTTGCCATCAATCATGAAAAGGATGCAACAACTGCCAGGATATTTCACCCTGGCAGTTGTGTTGGCAGTTGTGTTGGCAGTTGTTGCGTCAGCTTGGTCTTGCTATGCCTCTCAGAATGGAAGCGTTCCGAACCCCATCAATCCGATAGCTGGAACAAAGAGACTGATGAAGGCCAAGCTAACGAACATCCACCCGGCCAGCTTGGCACTTACCTTGCCATAAGTTACAGCGGTAACGGTCAGACCGATGACGACGAAAGTAATCATCATGAACCCCAGATAGGGAACGACGGCGATAATTGTCGAACCGTCGGCGTTTAGACCTCCACCGGTTAAATAGAGGTAAGCGTACATGGCGCAGACGACGGCAACAATGAAAGCGCCGTTGCCGACGGTGCGCATATCTTCCAGTCCCGTCCACAGGGCATGGGCAGTCTGTAGATAAAGAACGCCAAACACGAAAAGCAAGCCACCGGTAAAGGGATCGGAAAAAGCAGGTACGGCTACCTGAAGAATTGCGCCGATTACCACAAGGATCCCTACGACAGCACAAGTAAAGCCAGTACTTTTAGCCTCGCCCTTACCGAGGAACAACATCCCCACCGGGAAAAACAACATCATGATTAATAGTAGTAACGCTAAAGTCATTTCATTCTCCATTTTTTGATCCGTCGTTGGATCTTTACGGATTCAGCTCAATTACTCACCCGCTGGTTTGAACCTCGGGGAGGTAATTCATTCTGCAGTCGTCGGATCGATGATGGTCTGGACTGCGGCTATGCTGTTTGCCGGGAATCCCCCCTGCTGAGCGTGCTCACGAATTGCCTCTTCGTTGGGCGCGATGTAAACGCAGTAAATCTTGTCTGCGGTGACATAGCTCTGGACCCATTGGATTTGCGGCCCCATGTCGCGAAGAACGCCGCAGGATTTCTGCGCGATCGATTGAAGTTCCTCTGCGCAGAGCTTCCCGGCCTGGGGGATTTCTCTTTCAATGATATATTTCGGCATAGTTGGTTCCTCCCAAAGTAAAAAGTTGCTATTGCAGATAATTGAATATTCCTCGGTGACGGCGAACTGCCACTGCAACCTGAGTGCCAAGCTTTATAACGCCGTTATCCCTGGTGTTTTTTGTGCTTTCTGATTATTTATGACTGACGCAGGGAGTTGCTTTTGTAGAGAAAATGGATACTCTGACCCAATGGCAGAGAAATATTTAGACCTCGAACCTGCACAACAGTCAGTGTCTGCAAGCGCTTGAATCTGCGCAGCGATTATCACCAAGATGCTATAATTCCACGGTTATTTCAAATGGCTGAAATGTTATGATCGGCCGGAAAGAAGACTGTCTGCGGGCTATCGGTAGGGCTAGTCTGTCCGTGGGGAGAGATTCTACAGCGTGGAAAATATCCCTATTCAATCGATGTAAACAGGCACCGGCCTCTCATGCTAAACAGAACAATGTTATTTGCGGCACAGGAATTGCTTAGTTTTTAAGTCAAGTATTCAGAGATTTTTCCCGTTCGGCTGCAACTATCAGCAGCCAGAAGTGATTCGCCGGGGCGAAAGGATTGAAGATGGGAGCAGATAATCCGAATCAGCATTGTAAATTTGAGGTCCCGGAAATTATCTTCGGTCGTGGCCTGTTGAATCAGGTTGGCTCTTGCGCCAAACGGCTCGGCGGGAAAAAGATTTTTCTGGTCAGCGATGAAGGCTTGTTCCGGGCCGGCTGGGTCGATCGGGTGATGAAGAGCCTGCTGGATGCCGGGCTGGATTTTGTGTTTTACGATCAGGTCACTTCAAACCCCAAAGACTACGAGATTGAGGACGGTTTTCGCGAGTATCTGGCCCAGGGGGCTGATGTCATCGTCGGTCTCGGTGGCGGCAGCGCCATGGATGCCGCAAAGGGGATTGCGATCCTCGGTTCCAATGGCGGCCGAATTCAGGATTATCGCGGAACGGATCAGATTCACCGGCCTCTGCCGCCGTTGGTGCTCTGTCCGACCACCTGCGGAACCGGTTCCGATGTTTCGCAATTCGCGGTTGTCAACGATACTGCTGAAAAGTGTAAATTCACCATCATGAGTCGCTGTGTCGCCCCCGATATCAGCCTCACTGATCCCGATACTCTAGAAACTTTGCCGGATGAATATGTCGGCAGTAGTGCCGTTGATGCCCTCTCACATGCGGTAGAAGCCTATTTCTCCGTGGCGGCTTCATCCTTGACCGATGTCAACGCGCAAGAGGCCTTGATTCTGCTGAACAAGAGCTTTGTCAATGCGGTGAAGGAGCGGCGTGCCGAGGACCTGGAAAATCTGTCGCGGGCCAGCTTGCATGCCGGGATGGCCTTCTCCAACGCACTGCTCGGCATCGGTCATGCGCTGTCGCATCCGATCGGTGGGCTTTACAATGCCAATCACGGCCATGTCAACGCGGTCCTGCTGCCGGAAGTTCTGCGTTATGATTTTCCTGTGGTAAAGAAAAAGCTCGCGGGCTTTGCCGCCGCCCTGGGGCATCGCTCTCCTGAAAATGGCAAAGAGGCCGAGGAGATGGCCCTGGAGACTATAGATACACTGCTGGATGCCGGCGGCGCTCCCAAGGGTTTGCGGAACCTTGGAGTCCGCGAAGAGGATCTGTCCGGTTTGGCTGAACGTGCGTTAAAGGATGTCTGTGTGTTGACTTCGCCGCGGCAGACCGATGAAGAGGATCTGCTCGGTATTCTGCAGAGATCATACTGATGAAAGAGATCATTCCCACTCGGGTGGATGAACCTTTTCTCGATACGCTGCTCGGTATCGAAAGCTCAAAAATCGGCTTTTACGGTGAAGTGAAGCAGAAAATCCAGGAACTCGAGGCGGCCAATCTTGGCCTGAGAATTAAAAAGACCGAGTTGCAGGCGGTCTTTGACGCCATCAGCGATGGCGTCGTTATTTATGATCGTAAGGGACTGGTGCAGCATCGCAATCATGTTTGTCCAAGGTTTTTTCCCAAAGAAACGTTGATCGGCATGAGTTGCCGGGCTCTGTTTCATGCCGATCACAGCCTGACGCCAGCCGGTTGCCCGGTAGAAAGGCGCTGCGCGGCGAGAGCTCACAGCTCTCTTTTACCACCTCACAAAATGGCGACGGCCGCAATCATTTCTATGATGTGATTGCCACGCCCATTGCAACCCCCAGCGAAGATCCGGACGGTGGCAACCGGGCGCTGGTTTTTATCCGCGATGTGACCGAACGGCGAAGTCGTGAACTGCAGTTGTTGCAGGCGGAAAAAATGTCGAGTATCGGCGTACTAGCTGCGGGGGTGGCCCATGAAATCAATAATCCGATGACTTCGGTTGCCGGCTATGCAGAAGCCCTGCAGAGACGTTTTCGTGAGGATCCATCCCTGGCGGGCGATCAGCGCCTACTCGACTTTCCCAATTATCTGGAAATTATCGTCCGCGAAGTCTACCGCTGTAAGGGGATCATCGACAGTCTGCAGAGTTTCAGCCGCAAATCGGACGGAGTGTTCGGTAGGGTCGATCTTAATGTCATTATGGGCGAGGTTCTGGAACTTGTGCGCCACCAGGGGCGGGATAAAAATATTACCCTGCGCGAAAATCTGTCTGTCTCGTTGCCCTTGGTGCAAGGGGATGCCAGTGCTTTGCGGCAGGTGTTTTTGAATCTGATCCTGAATGCATTGCAGGCGATCGATGAGGCCGGGACCGTCATCATCGAGACCGCGGTCGATGGTTCCTGGATTGTTGCCAGGGTGATCGATAGCGGAGCAGGGATCGCCCCGGAGATGCTGGACCAAATCTGGACGCCGTTTTTTACCACAAAAACGGTCGGCCAGGGGCAGGGGCTTGGATTGGCTGTCACCTATGACATCGTTGAGAAACATCAAGGCACAATTACTGTGCGCAGCAAGGTCGGCGAAGGAACGGAGTTTGTCGTGAAACTGCCAAAATGTCAGGATAAATGATGGAAAAAAAAGCAAAAGTCCTCATTGTCGAAGATGAAGAACCCTTACGTGAACTGCTGAAAGCCGAGCTTTCTCGCGGCGGTTATCAGGTGCAGGTTGCCGCTAACGGCCGAGCAGGTCTGGAGCAATATCTGGAAGAGTGCTTCAGTGTGGTGCTGCTGGACGTGAAAATGCCGGAAATGGGTGGCGTTGAGGTGCTGGAAAAGATGCGGGAGCATTCAGCTGTTCCTGAAATCATTATGTTTACCGGTCACGGAGATATTGAAACTGCGGTCAAATGTATCAAGCTGGGTGCTTATGATTATCTCACCAAACCGGTGAAACTGGATGAACTGGAAATTGTTATCGACAAGGCGCACGAAAAGAATCGCCTGCGGCGGGAAAACATCAGCCTTAAACTTGAACTCAGCAAACTCGACGACCATCAGGTTGTCGGCCGCAGCCAAAAAATCCGCCAGGTGCTGTCGACAGTCAATCGCTGGGGGGCAACCGATGAGCATGTGCTGATCTACGGCGAAAGCGGCACCGGCAAAGAGTTGATCGCCCGGGCGGTTCATGATGCCAGCAGCCGGGTCGATAAGCCGTTTGTTACGGTGAATTGCGGCCGTCTTGATGTGCACACGGCAAAAAGTGAACTGTTCGGCCATATGCAGGGGGCGTTTACCAGCGCCAACAAGGCTCGCGCCGGCCTGTTCGAACTGGCCGATAACGGCACCCTGTTTATGGATGAAGTCTCGGAAATGTCACTCGCTGTCCAGGTGAAACTGCTGCGCATTCTTGAAACCGGTGTTTTCCGGCGTTTGGGAGGCAGCCGCGATATCAGCGTTGATGTACGCTTTGTGTTTGCCTCCAATAAAAAACTGCAGGAATGTGTCGAGCAGGGGAGCTTTCGGGAGGATTTTTACCATCGGATCAACCTGTTGCCGATTGTCCTGCCGACCTTGCGTGAGCGGCAGGAGGATATCCTGCCGCTGGCTCTGCACTTTTTGCAAGAGAGCCCCAGTCGGGACGGAGCAGCTTGGGAACTTGCCGACGAAGCCTTGTCTGCGCTGACTGCCTACCATTGGCCGGGCAATGTCCGCGAGCTGAAAAATACCATCCGCCGAGCCTGTATTCTGGCCCCTGAAGCGGTCATTTCCGTCGATCTGTTGCCCTTTCCCGCACCTAAAATGCCTCTGCCCGGCAAAGGGAGTGGTGCTGACGGCCTGGATCCGTCACCGCTCTGGGTTGTTGAACGTGAGCATATCGGCAAGGTTCTGGAGATCGTCGCCGGCAACAAGAGTCAGGCTGCACGGATTCTGGAGATCGATCGCAAAACCCTGTATACCAAACTGGAACGCTATGAGCTGGGTTGCTGACCGGTTCTTCTTGTCTGGATTGTTGCAAAACGCCACAGTGTGGAAAAGCTCCACAGTGTGCGTGCCGGTATTCTTCTGCTCTTGCCTTCCGCTGTTCTAAAGTTCTACAGCTCAGCCTCAACTTTCGGCTTTTCACTTTGGCCTATATTCTCGGGCATCCTCCCGCAGACTCTGAACGCTGAACAACGAAGAGCCTAAAAACACAAAAATCTGTGTTTTCTCGTCTTCCCCATCGATTTTTTTCTGATTAACCGCCTTTTTTTAATAATTTATCGGTGCAAAACTCCCCAGTGTAGACATTCTCTATAGTGTCAGAAGCCTGTTCGCACTGCCTTTTCTGTAAGGAGTGTTTCTTTTCCCCCCAGTTTTTTCATCGGGGATTTCCTCATGTCTCTTGAGAAACACACTAAATGTCTAATATAGAACAATGTTTTTGCTTGGCACCCTGCTTGCTACGTCGATTTGTCAGGTTGTTGATGAGCCTTGGTGACACAGAGTTCAGATCAATAATTGATGTTTGCGGTCAGGTAGAACGAGGTTTTTCTAACGTTACCCCCTGGCTGGAATGCGACCGATGCTTAGCAAGTGAATCATTTATCACGTACTCAAAACAGCTGAAACCTGAGTACAAACCAACAGGAGGAAGTACCCTATGTCTCACAACAAAGATGTCCAACGAACCCTCAAGAACGAAAGACTGGAATACCCGATCAAGATGATGCACGCCTATCCTTCAGTCAACGTCGGCTGGGGTGCTCACACGATGGTCGGCAACGATGCCAAGGCCCTCGGCATGACCAATGCCCTGATCGTAACCACCGGTCTGCGCGGTACCGGCATTGTCGAGACCATCCAGGGCGTGCTGAAGGCTGCCGGGGTCAATTCCGAAGTATTCTCCGGAGTGACTCCCAACCCGAAAGACCATGAAGTTATGGCCGGTGCCAAGGTTCTGGCCGGCGGTAGTTTTGACGGCCTGATCAGTCTTGGCGGCGGCAGCTCTCATGACGCATGTAAAGCGATCAAGCTGGTGCACAGTCATGACGGTCAGGATGTCAGAAGTTTTGAAGGTGCCTTCAAGGCAACCAAAGCCAACACGATACCTCAGCTGGCGATCAACTCGACCTCAGGGACCGGTTCGGAAGTCTCCTGTTTCTCGATCATCAATCACACCGACAAGCAATATAAAATGGCTCTTTTTGACCCCAACTGCACCCCCAGCAAGTCGATCAATGACCCGCTGATTCACCAGTGCATGTCGGGTGATCTGGCCGCTTATACCGGGATGGACGCTTTGGCTCACGCCGTTGAAGCCATCTCTTCCCGTCTGGGTGTTGTTTCTGCTTATGGTCCAGGTCTGAGCGCAATTACCTTGATCTTTGAAAACCTGCGTCAGTCGTCGATGAACCGCAATAACGACAAGGCGATCGAAGCGATGGTCTGGGCTGAGATGGCCGCAGCCTATAGCTTCAACAGCGCCGGTCTTGGCCTGATTCACAGTATGGCTCACGCTCTGGGCGGTATGTACGATGCACCGCACGGCCTCTGTAACGCCATCGGCCTCGGTCCGGTTATGTCGTTCAACCTGCCAGCCTGCCCGGAGCGCTTCAAGCTGATGGCTCAGGCTGCCGGTGTTGATGTCGCTGGAATGTCCGATATGGAAGCAGGTCAGGCATTTATCAATGCTTGTTTGCAACTGAAGTCCGATCTGGGGATCACCAAAACCTTTGCTGATCTCGGTCTGTTGGAAAAAGATATCGAAGGACTGGCACGTTTCTCGGTCAACGATATCTGTACCGAAGGCAACCCGACCGATACCGGTCTGGAGGACATGATCGGAATCTTCAAGCAGTGCCTGTAGGCTCTAGCTAGACAAATAGAGTGCCTATGTTATGCCGCTGACCCTGCGATGGAGCAATCCAGCGCGGCGGTCAGCGGCCTCTTTATTTCAGGCGCATACCCGCCACGGAAGTCACCAAACCTCTGCACTGAAAGTGCAGAGGTTTGGTGGGGACTGAAAGTCCCTTAAAATCAAAGGAAAAGATCGTCATCCTCGCGAAGGCGGGGATCCACGTTTCAAAATACACTGGATTCCCGCCTTCGCGGGAATGACGAAACATGAGTAGTACCTGAAAGGCTTGGACTAATGTCCATAGTTTTTACTAGCGTGTTGAAACAATAAACAGAGCTACGATGCGAGGATAGTATGGTCAGTATGATTACCCAGCAAGCAGTTACCGATTTCTTGAAGGCCGGGGGCTATATCGCCGATGATGCCATTGCCACCGCGGTTTTTCTGGCCATCCGCATGGAGAAACCGATCCTGATCGAAGGCCCGCCAGGGGTCGGCAAGACCGGTTTGGCCAAAGCGCTTTCCTCGGCGCTCGATTTTCCTCTGGAACGACTTCAGTGTTACGAAGGGATCGACGAAGGCAAGGCGCTCTACGATTGGGAGTATGGCAAGCAACTGCTCTACACCCAACTGTTGCGCACCCAGCTCGACAACTACCTGTCGGTTTCGGCCGATCTGCGCGAAGCGGTCGAGCGACTTTCGGCCGAAGAGAGCCTGTTCTTTTCTGAAAACTTCCTGGTCCAACGACCGGTACTGCGCAGCTTTATGTCGCAGAAACGCTCCTTGCTGCTGATCGATGAGATCGACCGTTCTGACGATGAATTTGAAGCGCTGCTGCTGGAATGTCTGAGTGATTTTCAAGTCTCAATCCCCGAGCTGGGGGTGATTGAGGCGAAACGCAAGCCGCTGGTGATTCTGACCAGTAACGGCACGCGGATGATCTCCGATGCCTTGCGGCGGCGTTGTTTATATCTGTATATCGGTTATCCCGAGTTGGATCGGGAAGTTGCGATTGTCCGCTCTAAATTCCCGGACATTTGCGAGAATCTGGCGCAACAGATGGTTGAATTTTTAAATAAAGTCCGTGAGCTGAATCTGCGTAAACCGCCGAGCGTCTCAGAGGCGCTCGATTGGGCGCAGGTGCTTTCCATCATGAAAGTCAACTCGCTTACCGCTGAGGTGGTCGCCGGGACGGTCGGGGTAATCGCCAAGCATCAGTCCGACCTGCAGAAGGTCACGGAACTGGCTAGCCAGGAATTGGGTTAGTTATGGAACAGATCATCACCCGCTTTGTTGCCGCGCTGCGTGAAAGTGGTATCCGGGTCTCGCCCGGTGAAAGTCTCGATGCGGTTCAGGCGCTGGGGCTCTGCGGGATAAAAGAGCGTCGGGCGTCGCGTGAGCTGCTGCGGCTGACACTGGTGAAGAACGTCAACGATATTCCCACCTTCAATGAGGTGTTCAACCGTTATTTCAACCGCTTCCAGTTTGTCGATCCGCAAGAGGATCTGCCGGCGTTGATGGACGCGGTTATCAACGAAATGGAAGGTGAATTTACCTACCTGAACGAGCTGAAGGATGATCACGACGACGAGCCGGGTCCGCTGATCAAGATCGACAGCGAAATCAATCCGGAAGATTTAGCCGAGCTGAAAAGCCTGACCGAGATCGACCCGGACGACAACGACGGCACAGAACTTATGGTGCAGATGAAGGGCTATCGCGAAAAAGCGAAAAAGCCTCCCCGTCCGACCCGTCGTTATACGCAAAACCCCCTCACCATCGAGCTGAACAAGGGCAACAGCTACGGCAGCAGAATCACATTTACGGTCGAAGAGCAGGCGGCCATGCAGGATGTCGTCTCGAAGATGATGCTGCGCTTGCGTAAAGATATGCGCCGGATGAAGAATAATCAGAATCGCGGCAAGCTGCATGTCAAAAGAACCATTCAAAAAAATTACCGTCACGACATGGTTCCGTTTCATGTCGTCATGCGCCGCAAACGACGCGAAAAACCACGGCTGGTGGTGCTCTGTGATGTCAGCTTTTCGGTCAGCCATGCCTCGCGCTTCATGTTGTTGCTGCTGCACACCCTGCACAATCAATTGCTCGATGTGCGTAGTTTTATCTACAATCGCGATCTGGCAGAAATCACCGAGCTGCTGGCCAATATGCCGGTCAACGATCTGATGGAAGCTATCGATACCGGTGACATCGTCGATCTCGATGAAAACAGCAGTTTTGGTGAGGTTTTTCTTAAATTTAAAACGAAGCACCTTGAAAATCTGCGCGGCCGACCGGCCTTTATTATCCTTGGCGATGGTCGCAATAATTACGGTGAGGCCAACGATTGGGTACTGGACGAGATCCGCGAGAAATCCCGCTATATGCTCTGGTTAACGCCGGAAGAACGTGAAACTTGGAGTCGCGGCGATTGTTTGATGGACATCTATGGATCCTATTGTGACAAGGTCGAAGTCGTGAAGACAGTCGATGATCTGAGCCTGGTCGTCGAAGACCTGTTGCGCGACATCTATGCCGATCAGGCCCATCCTATCGACCGAAAACTGCTGCGCGAAGCCAAAGCCGCAGAAACCTATTCTTCTGAGGATTATTACCGTCGTGGCACAAACGCAGACACTAAACCGACTTTCGATCCTGATGGTCGCAGTCATTGGTGAATGATTTCATGGGAAATCTGCAAAATATTCCGGCCGAACAGATTGCGCTGGAGTTGCAAGTCAAAGAGTTGCGCCGTTCTCTGGAGGATCTCAAGGCCTCGAGAAATCGCTACGCCTTCCTCTACGATTTTGCGCCGGTCGGCTACTTTACCTTCGACCGCAAGGGGAAGATCCGCTCTGTCAACCGGACCGGAGAACGACTGTTGGAGGGAGATCGCTCCTGCTTGCTCGGCCAGAGTTTCGAGAATTTCGTCGCCGACGAAGATTGTTTCGTTTTCACCAATTTCATCCGCGCCGTTTTTTACAGTCAAGAGAAGAAAACCTGCCGACTGCGACTGGCGAAGGAAGAGCCGCAGCCGCAGTCTGTGCGGATCGAGGCTTTAGTGACCGAATCGGGCGAAGAGTGTCTGGCCGTGTTCATCGACATTACCGAGAAGAAACGGGCAGAGCTGGCGCTGGCCGAGAGTGAAGATAATCTGACCAAGGCCCAAGCGATGACACGGGTCGGTTCCTGGAGCTTCGATCCGGTCAGCGGGGCAGTGCGGGCTTCAGCTGAATTGCTGCAGATCATGCGCCTGAAACCCGAAGAGACCACCCACGAAGCCTTCGCCAGCGTCGTTCATCCGGACGATCAGCAGAGCGTCCTGGAGCACCTGCGTCTGGGCATCGACCATGGCCAGAGCTATGAGATCGAACACCGTCTGTTGTTTGACGACGGCACTTTACGTTGGGTTCATTCGATCATCGATCCCTCGATCAACGCTGCCAACAAGGTGGTAAAAGTTTACGGCACCACCCAGGATATCACCCAGCGCAAACAGGCTGAGGTTGAACTGCGTAACAAAACCAACGAACTGCAGGCGATCTTCGACTCCATCGGTGACGGCATCATGGTCTACGATCACGATGGTAAAATTCAGCACCACAACCTGATCAGTCCGCAGCTGTTCCCTCTGAAAAACCTGCCGGGGATGTCGTGTCGGGAGCTCTTTCATCCCGATGCCCACACTCTGCCGCTGCTCTGCCCGGTGGAAAGGGCGCTGCAGGGAGAGCGGGTCGACAGCTCTCTGGTTGTCGATCGGCAAGGGCAGAAGAGTTGCCAGCTGGAGATAACCGCAACGCCGATCAAGGATGCCTTGGGGGAGAAAAATCGGGCGCTGGTTTTCTTTCGTGATGTCACGGAAAAACGGCTGCAGGAGCTGCACCTGATTCAGAGCGAAAAGATGTCGAGCATCGGTGTGCTGGCCACCGGTATCGCTCATGAAATCAATAATCCACTTACCTCGATCGCCGGCTTCGCTGAAGCGTTACAGCGCCGATTCCGTGACAACCCAGCGTTGCGAGAGGATCTCCTGCTCAATGACTTTCCTCATTATCTGGAGGTGATTGTTCGGGAATCCTACCGCTGTAAAGGGATCATCGACCATCTGCTCAGCTTCGGCCGTAAATCGGACGGCATGGCCGTCAAGGTCGATGTGAATATGGCCCTGGTAGAAATTCTCGAACTGCTCAAGTACCAGCCCGGCGACCATCAGATTCAGATTGTCAGTACCCTGAAGTCGGATCTGCCCTGGGTGCTCGGCGACCCCTCCGGACTGCGCCAGGTTTTTATGAACCTGCTGGTCAACGCCTACCAGGCCTTCGACGGTCCGGGGCTGGTGGAGGTGACCACGGAAACTACCGCTGGCAATAGAGTCGCTATCAGTATCCGCGATACCGGTCGCGGCATGGCGCCGAATATCCTTGAACGGATCTGGGAACCGTTCTTTACCACCAAAGAGGTCGGCAAGGGGGTCGGTCTTGGTTTGGCTCTGACCTACAATACGGTGAAACGCTACGGCGGGGAAATCCGACTTCAAAGCAGAGTCGGTGAAGGGTCCCAGTTTACGGTGTTATTGCCGATTGAACGGGGGCAGGAGATTGAAAAACAAGCAGTTCCTGCCCGGGGTTGAAAAAAGCGGCAAGTCAGGGGTGTCCGTTTATCCATCATTTCTTCAAAATCGAATTCCACCGTCAGCCACTCAACGAAATTCCGCAGACAACCTCTAAAAATCTGCAACTTTCAGCTTTGTTTGTAGAGAAATTTCACACTAAAGCAACCACGGTTCTATTGTCGTTTGTGGATTAAATGCTCAGTGTAGAAAAAAACTACAGTCAGTGAGCCGTGATGATCTGCTGCCAGGCCGGTTTGTGCCCTATTTCTCTACAGGGTGCCGATCTCTTGGCGATCCCCATTCTTCCCTAACTGTTTAATATCCGGCAGTAAACCAATGTTTTGTTCTGGCATTGCCGTTGCAATAACGTACGACAAGAACGCAGCACTCAGGTTGCGTACGAAAACTTTGATAAAGGAGAACGAAGATGGAAAAGAAATTTGAAGCAGAGCAGGAAGAGATCGAAACCGTGAACGAAGAGCCGAAAATCCTTGAAGAAATCCAAGTCGAAGAGCTCGCTATCGACGGCATCTGCGGGGTTTACTGAGATGTCTGCGGCAGGCATTAGATTGCATCCCGCCTGCCGCGTGCGGCAGGAAGAGTTCGGCCTCCTGTTTTACGATCTGCGGGGGCCGCGCCTTCTTTTCGCCGAGACCGGAAGTCTACTTGCTCCGGAGCATTTCGACGCAATGCGCAGCAAGGATGACCTTCCGGCGGGATTAACCGCTCAGCAAGCAAAAGTGCTGAAAAACTTTATCGAAAAACTGCTGAAAAGGGGATTTCTCCGTGAGCAATAGATTTGTTGAACAAGGCCTGCGCTCGCCGGTAAACCTGACCTGGGAAGTGACCCTGGCCTGTAATCTGCGCTGCCGGCACTGCCTGTCATCCTCTGCCGAACCAGCAGCGAATGAGCTGAATTCAACGGAAGCCCTTGCCCTGGTGGAAGAGTTGCATCAGGAAGGGGTCTTTCAGATCAATTTCGGTGGCGGCGAGCCGTTCATGCGTCCCGACTTTATGCAGATTCTCGATGCTTGCCACCAGCGGGGGATCATGACCTGCATTTCGACCAACGGCACGCTGTTTACCCCGGAGCTGGTTGCGCAACTCTCAAAGACCAGCATGGTGGCGATTCAGGTCAGTCTGGATGGCGCCAAAAAAGAAACCTGCGAGACGATCCGTGGCAAGGACACGTATGAGACGGCGCTTAGGGCGCTTGAACTACTGACCCAGTCATCGATCCCGACCAGTATCAATACGGTTTTGACCACTGACAATGCCGATGAGATTCAAGAGTTGCAGAACCTTGCCAATCAGCTTGGCGTGACCCTGCGGATCAGTCGCTTCCGGCCATCCGGGCGTGGCGCGGACAATTGGGAAGAGCTGCGGCCGAGCCCGAGCCAGTTAATTGAATTTTCTGCCTGGCTTGCTGAGAACGAGAATATTCGTACCGGCGACAGTTTTTTCTCACTGACCTCTCAGGAGCGACAGGGATTAGGGCTGAACCTCTGTGGTGCCGCCAAGTTGACCTGTTGTGTCAGCCCCGACGGAATGGTTTACCCCTGTGCATTTTTGCAGAGTGATCGTTTTGAAGCCGGTGATCTACGCAAGAACAGCTTTAAGCAGATTTGGGACAGTTCGGAGATATTTGAATCGTTCCGCGGTCTGCGGATTCATTCCTGCGAAGACTGCCAGCGCTTCGACCAGTGTCACGGCGGCTGTCCGGCAGTAGCGTATCATCTGAAAGATGATATTGAAGGCGGTGACCCGGAATGTCTTGAGCGCTGCGTCACCTCAATCGCCGACGCAAAAGAAGCCGAAACCGCAGCCTGACTCGTAGGGGCGACCCGCCGGGTCGCCCGATCAAGAATCCGGGCGAGGCCTCGCCTCGCCCCTGCGGTTAAAATGAACCACATATGGGAGACCAGAACCATGATGTTCGAAAATCTTTTCTCGCCGCAGAAGCTAGGCAAGGTGGAGATAAAAAACCGTATCTCCTTCCAGCCACACCTGACCAATTTTGCTGAAAATGCTCTGCCGAGTGAGCGGCACATGTACTACTGGGGCGAGCGGGCCAAGGGCGGTGCGGGACTGATCACCACCGAAGAGATGAGTGTTCATCCGACCGACACCGCCTACGAGAAGCTGGTTGAGGCCTTCCATCCGGAAGTGATTCCCGGCTTTCGCAAGATCACCGATTACGTTCATCAGTACGACACCAAAATGTTCTGTCAGCTTAATCACAACGGCCAGCAGTGCGACGGCAGTATTTCGCGTCTGCCGGTCTGGGCGCCCTCGCCGGTGCCGGATATCCTGTTTCGCGAGACCCCCAAGGCGATGGAGATTGAGGATATCGAAGAGGTCTGTCGCTACTTTGCCATCAGTGCCGAACATGTTCGCCAGGGCGGTTTCGACGGGATCGAACTGCAGTTTGGCCACTCCAGTTTGGCCCGGCAGTTCCTGTCGCCGCTGACCAACCACCGTCAGGATGAATTTGGCGGCAGCTTGGAAAACCGTATGCGCGCACCGTTGATGTTTATCGCTGCGGTCCGCAAAGCGGTCGGCAACGATTACACCCTCGGCATCCGCATGTGCGCCGACGAGATGATTCCCGGTGGCCTTGATCTGGCGCAGGTGCAGGAGATCTGTGGGCTGTTTGAAGCGAGCGGCATGATCGATTTCGTCGATCTGTCGATCGCCACCTTCTACAACCTCTACCTGGTTGAAGGTTCGATGCACACGCCGCTCGGCTACACCATCCCGCTGGCCGCCGGAATCCGTGAAAAGGTTGAACTGCCGGTCTTCTGTACCGGGCGGATCAACGACCCGGTGATGGCTGAAAAGGTACTTGCCGCCGGTCAAGCTGACATGATCGGTATGTGTCGGGCGCTGATCTGCGACCCGTTTCTGCCGAAGAAGGCGCAAGAGGGCCGTCTGGAGGATATCCGCTACTGTATCGCCTGTAATCAGGGCTGCATCGGTCGCATGGGCATCAACCGTTCCCTCGGCTGTGTGCAGAATCCGGCTGTCGGCCTGGAAAAGAAGTGGGGCGAGGGCACCCTGTTGCCTGCGCCAGTGAAGAAAAAGGTGCTGGTCGTCGGTGGTGGTCCTGGTGGCATGTGGGCGGCCAAGATGGCCGGTCGCCGTGGTCACGATGTCACCCTGTTCGATCGTAGCGACAGCTTGGGTGGTCAGGTTTTGACCGCCATGAAAGGTTCCGGTCGCGATGAGTTCGGCGTTATCGCCCGTAATGAAAAGGAACAGGTCGATAAAGCTGGCGTCAAGGTGGAACTTGAGACCGAAGTGACCGCTGAAGCGATCCTGAACTCGGGTGCAGATGCGGTCATTGTTGCCACCGGTAGCCAGCCGAAAGCTCATCCGGTCGGCGGCGCTGACGGACCCGGCGTTTGCAATGTCTGGCAGGTGCTCAATCAGCAGGTCGAGGTCGGTGAAAAGGTCTGTCTGATCGATTATGACGGTCATCACCGGGCGACCGCGACCGCTGAGTATCTAGCCGATCAAGGCAAAACAGTTCATATCATCTGCTCCAGCCTGTTTATTGGCGCCGAACTTGGGCCGACTCAGGATCTCTATCTGACTCGGCAGCGGCTGCTGCAAAAAGGGGTCAGTTTTACTCCCGATATCGCGGTGATGGAAGTCTCCGGCGAGATCGGCGAGAAGACCATCAAGGGCTTCAATGTCTATAACAACGTCTGGGACGAGTGGAGCGGTTACGACTCGGTAGTGCTGGCGATGGGTCAAGAGGTTGATGATGATCTCTACTTCGCCCTGAAAGGCAAGGTCAAGGAGCTGCACCGGATCGGTGATTGCGTGGCGCCGCGAAAAGTCGATATGGCGATCTGGGAAGGGCATGAAGTGGGGAGGACCATCTGATGACGACCGGGAAGCTGCAGCATGCCGGGAAACCGGGCGAAATCCTGGTGTTTGTCGACCTGTCTGAAGATGAACTGGACGATTATAGCAAAGGGATTTTGTCAGAAACCTCACGTTTGGCTAAAACACTCTCCGCTAACTGGTCAGTAATCGGTTTTGCCGGCGCAACCGATCATGCAATTGCAGCGATGGCAGCCTACGGCGTTGAGAAGCTTACCCTGATTGAGGGGTCTGCTGAGCAGACCGACTCCCTTGATGTGCGGGGCAAACTGATCGCACTGGCCACCCGGGCGCAAGGCTCCGCACTATTGTTGCTGCCACATAACGATCTTGGTGGTGCGCTGGCGCCGCTGTTGGCGGCACAGCTGGATGCTGCGCTGTTCGTAGAAGCGATTGCCTGCAGCGTTGCAGAGGGTCGTTTGAAGCTGACCCGCCAGGTGCTGGGTGCTCAGGTCGCGCAAGCGAAAACCTGGGACGGCAGCGTGCCATTGGTTTTGACCATCAACCCCAAGGTTCTAAGCAGTGTCGTGTTGCCGAATATGCAGCCAGGCAAGCTGCAGGTTGAACGTTGGCAACCGACTGGAGCGGTCTCTGCGGCGACTACCCGAATTATTGAGCGGATTCCTGCCGACCCACAGACCGTCGATGTTACTGAAGCGGAAGTGATGGTCAGTGCCGGGCTTGGCTGCAGCGAACAAGGATTCTCGCAGGTTCAGGAGCTGACCCGGTTGATCAATGCTTCTCTCGGGGTCACCCGTCCGGCCTACGATCTGGGTTACACCGGCTTTGAACGGATGGTCGGGCAGACCGGAAAAACCGTCGCACCGCGCTTCTATCTGGCGCTGGGGATCTCCGGTTCGATGCATCATATCGGCGGAATCAAGGATTCCAAACGGATCGTCTCGGTCAATATCGATCCCAAAGCACCGATTGTTGCCAACTCCGACGAAGCTTTCGTCGCTGATCTGCGCGAGGTGATGCCGCTGCTGATAGAGCGGGTCAAGTCGGTCACAGGAGATGCCGCATGAAACGCACATTTGACGCGATCGTCGTTGGGGCCGGTCCGGCCGGTTCCTCGGCGGCTTTGACTATGGTCAAAGCCGGGCTCAGCGTGGCGCTGCTGGAGCGGGGCAACTTTCCCGGCGAAAAAAATATGTTCGGCGGGGTTCTGCATCGTTTGACCGCACTCGAAGAGTATTTTCCGAATTTCTGGGAGCAGGCACCCTGGGAACGACATATTGTTAAAAAGAATCTCTCCTTTATTACTCCGGGGTCGAGTTTCACTGTCAGCTTCGATAACGAAGCAGCGGATACCCCTCCTTACAACGGTTATACGATTTTTCGTCCTAAATTTGATAACTGGCTGGCGCAAGAGGCGGTCAAGGCCGGAGCAACCTTGCTGACCCGCTCGACGGTCGACGATGTGATCCGTGAAAACGGTAAAATTGTCGGTGTAACGCTGTTACGCGATGGCGCTGAACTGCGGGCACCGGTGGTGATTGCTGCCGATGGGGTGCTCTCTTTTACGGCTAAAAAGGCCGGTTTGCGGCAAGCCAAATTCAGCACCGCACAACAGGGCGTCTGTATTAAGGCGCTGATCGATATGCCGAAGGAGGTTATCGATGATCGCTTCGGTCTGGTGCGCGAGCAGGGGGCATCCAGCGAAATCGTCGGCAACTCCTCCGGTATCCGTGGCGGCACCTTTATTTATACGAATTATGATTCCCTGTCGCTGGGGATGGTGTTGGAACTCGGTAGTCTAGAGAAGACCGACCAGACACCCTATGGTCTGCTGAATAATTTGATGGACCAGCCGCAGATCGCCAAGCTGCTCAGAGGTGGAAAGTTACTTGAATACTCCGCGCACCTGGTACCTAAGGGTGGCTACTCGATGATTCCTGAACTGGTTGGTGACGGCATCATGGTCGCTGGCGATGCCGCAGCATTCTGCATCATTACTGGACTCAATCTTGAGGGGATCAATCTTGCCTCTCAGTCCGGGGTTCTGGCTGGCAAGGCGGCAATCGAGGCGCACCAGCAGCAGGACTTCAGTAAGCAAGGACTGGCTCACTACCGAAAATCGCTGGAAGAGAGTTTTGTGCTTAAAGATATGAAAATGTACCGCCGTACTCCGCAGATGCTCCACAATGACCGCATCTTTAGCCAGTACCCTGAATTGGTTTGTGGGGTAATGGATGAAATCTACCGCATCGATGGCAAGCCGAAAGAGACCATGACCAAACTGCTGTTGCGCAAGGTGAAAGAGACGGTCGGGTTGAAAAACCTGCTGGCCGACGTTTACGGCGGATGGAGAGCGTTATGAAAATCAATCTCGATGAGATTTTTGACTATACCAGTTTCAACGTAGATCGTGATCCGCACATTAAACTGGATGAGCAAATCTGTAAAAGCTGTGATCAGCGGTCGTGTGTGAATTGCTGCCCGGCAGCCTGCTACAGCTGGGATGAAGAGAATTTGAAGATAACCTTTGTTCACGACGGTTGTCTCGAATGCGGAACCTGCTACGTCATCTGCGGCAAAGACGCCTTCACCCGCTGGCGTTATCCGCGTGGCGGTTTTGGGGTTTCATACCGGATGACTTGACCGGGCGACCCAGCGGGTCGCCCCTACAAAAAGCGTAGAAATGAACAGGACGTAGGGGAGTGACCGGGCGACCCAGCGGGTCGCCCCTACGAAATCAGATGGAACGTTAAACCTGTAGGGGAGAGGCGCTGCCTCGCCCGCCTGTATCAGACAATTGGAGTAATAAAATGCCAAAAAATCCAATCAATATAGTTGTTCTGTTGCGCGAGACCTGCGATCCGCGACCACCGGTCCGTTTAACCGCCGATGGTTACGACGTCCGCGAACGGGGCTTGCGGCGGCTTGCTAATCCGGCGGACCTCTGCGCTTTGGAACAGGCGTTATGCTTAGCAGAAACACACGAGGGTACCGTTACGGCCGTGGTTATCGGTCCACAGCGGCTTGAGGATCATTTGCGGCTTGCGCTGTCGATGGGGGTTCAGCGCTGCATCAGGGTCTGGGATTCTGCCTTTATCGGTGGCGATAACATTTCTGACGCGCGCTTGGTCGAGCGCCTTATGGAGATCCTGCAACCCGATTATTTTCTGACTGGAAACCGGTTGCTCGATTCTGGCGCAGATCCGGTGCCGCTGCTTGCTTCCGCCAAACTCGGCATCCCCTACGTGACGGCAGCCCTTAAGGTTGAGTCTATCGATGGCAAAGTTGAGGTATTGCGCAAGTGTGATCGTGGTGCGCGCCAGTTGGTCGGCACCAGCACTCCTTGTACCTTGCTGTTTGCTGAGG
This sequence comes from Deltaproteobacteria bacterium, assembly GCA_024280335.1. Taxonomy (GTDB): domain Bacteria; phylum Desulfobacterota; class Desulfuromonadia; order Desulfuromonadales; family Geopsychrobacteraceae; genus Malonomonas. The sequence continues at coordinate 107,872 of JAJRQI010000008.1, read as the reverse complement.
GCTGCTGCGAAGCACGCTATCCGGATCAGGCGATGTTGATGGCGGCACTGGCCAAGGGGATTGAAACCTGGGGCACTGCTGAACTGGGATTGCCCTATTCAGAACTGGGTGGCTATGGTGCCGTTCTGGGGAAGGAGTGTTGCAGCTTTCCGCGGTCAAATCCGCAGCGGCTGGTCACTCCCGACGCAAAGCTGCCCGCGTTCGACCGGATTCTGGCCCTGCTGTCTGGCGGCATCAAGCCGCGTGAAGGGAAGTTGCACGCGCTTTCTGCACAGCAAACCGCCGATCAGCTGTTTAAAATTTTCCAGGGCGAAGGCATGTTTAGCGGGAGCGAAAAGTGATCTATCGGCTGGCAGATGGGATCAGTATCGAAGCTTCTGCCCAAGGCAGTTTTCTGGTCTCCTCGCGGCCATTGCGGATGGTGCGCTTGAATAAAGCGTTATTGAAGTTGATTGAGCGGCTGGATGATGGAATCCAGCCGGAATCTGCGGCTGAAATAAAGGTGTTGGAGTCGCTGGTCAAAAGTGGTTTTGTTGAGCGCGATTTTACTAAATTGCAGGGATCGCAGGATTTGCAGCGGTTGCCGTCGGTCAGTATCGTCATTCCGGTCAAGGATCGTGCAGATGATCTGCGCAACTGCTTGACCTCGTTGCAGCAACTCGATTATCCGCAGGACAAGGTAGAAGTGATCGTCGTCGACGATGGCAGCAGTGATAACACCCCGCAGGTTGCTGAAGAGTTGGGTGCGGTTCTGCTTGCATCGGGCGTGGTCGGTGGTGGCCCGGCACTGGCGCGGAATAAAGGTGCGGCGGTCGCCAGTGGTGAAATTCTCGCCTTTATCGATTCTGACTGTAGCGCAGCAGAAGACTGGCTGGCCGACCTGTTGCCAGCTTTTAGCGATGAAAAACTTGCTGCGGTTGGTGGCTGGGTCGATGGTATGCATCACGGCTCTGTCCTGGATCGCTATGAGGCGGTTATGTCGAGTTTGAACCTCGGCCGCCGCGAAATGTCCGGCGGGGCAGGGGGCGACACCTTTTATCTGCCGAGCTGCAACCTGCTGATGCGTAAAACTGCCTTTGTTGCCGCTGGCGGTTTCCGCACCGAACTGCAGGTCGGTGAGGATGTCGATCTGACCTGGCGGTTGCGTGATGCCGGCTGGAAAATTCAGTATCTTCCCATAGGCACCGTCTATCACGCCCATCGTGCTGTGCTCTGGCCGTTTATGCGGCGGCGGTTCGATTACGGCACATCTGAAGGGTTGTTGCAGCAGCTGCATCCGCTGCGCGGCAAGAAAATGTTGCTGCCGCCGATGTTGGTCTCGATCCTGCTGCTGATGACGGTCGCAGCGGTTACTTTCTCGCTGTTGCCGCTGCCGGCTGCCGCGCTGTTGCTGCTGATCGATTCCTGTTCGACCAAGCGCCGGATGGGCAAGCAGGGGCTCTGCCTTTCCATCGGAAAGATTCTGACCGCGCGCATCCGAGCGGTCGGCAGCCTCGGCTATTATCTCGGTTATCATCTGTTGCGTTACTATCTGTTGCCGCTGCTGTTGATGTCAATTCTCTATCTGCCCGCTGCACCGCTGACTCTCGGTCTACTGCTGGCGGTCGGGCTGGTCGACTACCGAGTGCGAAAACCCGGAATGTCGCTGCCCGGGTTCTATCACTGCTACTTTCTCGAACAGCTCGCCTACGGCAGCGGCGCCTTCTGGGGATGCTTCAAACTGAAGAGCTTTGCCAGCTATCGCTTGAATCTGCAATCTGGATAAAATCCTCAGGCACTGAAAGAATCCTCTCGCAGATCAATGCCGCCCTGTTACAATAAAAAACCGGTGCCGTTGCCAGCACTGTTTTTGCAAAATTAGCGGAATCATCACCATGAGCGACCTACACAACAGATGGAATGACCGCTGGCGTAAAAAGGCGGCTGTCGCCGATTTTAACGCCGATCCGTGGCTACAGAAGATCCATCCCCTGTTGCCCCGGGGGAAAGCGATCGATATTGCCTGCGGGATGGGGCGGAATGCTGTTTTTCTTGCCGAACAGGGGTTTGCCGTGACCGCGGTCGATGTGTCCGAGGTGGCGCTGGATCTGCTGGATGCGGAAGCGCGGCGCCGCGACCTGGTCATCGAAACCGTACCGCTCGATCTGGAGACTGACGCGCAGTTACCGGCCGGTCCTTTCGATCTGTTGTTGAATTTTTTCTATCTGCATCGACCTTTGTTAGCGCAGGAGCTTGCTCGGGTGCGCCCCGGCGGTGTGATTGTTTTGCGAACCTTCAGTAGCGCCGGGGCTGACCGCTATGGACCGATCAGCCCGGAGATTTCACTTCGAGCGGGTGAATTGCTGGAGATTTTTACCGACTGGGAGATCCTGCTTCACGAAGAAGGCATCGAGCCCTCGGCAAAGGGTGGTTCCTTGGCAGGTATTGTCGCCCGGCGACCAGATTGAATTGGCCCGGAAAACTTTCCACTGTGAAACTTTTCGTGGTGTGGAAAAATTACCCATTGCATAAAAACTCCACAACGCCTGATTCTGAAGGATCAGAGTTGCGAGAGTATTAATCGGAGAAAATCTCCACAGTCGCTTGTCAACGAACCATTTCGTATTACACCTTGATTGTTTTTTTACTGCGTTAAGTGTACGAAATTTATTGCAATTAACAAATCAACCATCGTTCTAAAAGCTGGCATCTGCATTGCATTGACTATTTGGAGCAAGGGCATGGGACGTTCATAAGATTATAAGTTGCATCCCCCATGTCTGCTGCTATCCTTCTCCTATGCCTCGCCAAGCCCGTATCGACGCCCCCGGCGCTCTGCACCACATCATCTGTCGTGGTGTCGAGCGTAAGCCGATCTTTCGCACCGATGCCGACCGTGACGATTTTGTCACCCGGCTCGAAACCATCCTTGCGGCCACCGAGACGCGCTGCTACGCTTGGGTGCTGATCCCCAATCATTTCCATCTGCTGCTGCAGACCGGCCCGACCCCCATCAGTACGGTGATGCGCCGCCTGCTGACCGGCTACGCGGTGGCTTTTAACCTGCGCCACAAGCGCAGCGGCCATCTGTTTCAAAATCGCTATAAATCGATCATCTGCCAGGACGATCTCTACCTTTTCGAGCTGATCCGTTATATCCATCTCAATCCCCTGCGGGCCGGGCTGGTCGTTTCATTGGATGATCTGGCGCTTTATCCCTATTGCGGGCATCGACAATTACTGGGGCTGAAGAATCCGGGAGCGCTGGCGGTTGATGAGATTTTGGGCTATTTCGGCAAGGGCGAGAGGGCTGCACGGAAGAAGTATCTTGCTTTTGTTGCTGATGGAGTCGAACAGAAGCAACGTCCCGAACTGTCCGGTGGCGGGTTGCTTCGCAGTTTAATCGGTGCTGGACAAAATAGCGTTACCGCTGGGGATTTGCCTTTGAGCGATGCGCGGATTCTGGGTGACGGGGATTTTGTCGCCGCTGTGCTGGCACAGGCCGACGAGCAGATTGCGGTCAGAGAGTCTTACCGCGCGGCTGGTTTCGGCCTGGATCAGCTGGCTGAAGCGGTTGCGACGGTGCTTCAGGTTGATGTCGCCGAAGTTTGCGCCCGAGGCAAGCAGCCGCAAAGGGTGAGGGCACGCAGTCTTTTCTGCTTTTGGGCGGTGCGCGAGCTGGGCTGCACCGCGACCTCGTTGACTGCGCAGCTTGGCATCAGTCAGCCGGCGGTGAGTTTGTCGGTGCAGCGCGGGGAGCGATTGGCGGCGGAGCAGGGTTATCGGTTGTCGGAATTGAGAAAGTTATGAACTTATGAACGTCCCCTCTCGTTGTCGTTGGAACGACCGCTGGCGTAAAAAGGCTGTTACGGCCAATTTTATCGCCGATCCATGGTTGCAGAAGATTCGGCCCCTGTTGCACCGGGGGAAAGCGATTGATATCGCCTGCGGGATGGGGCGAAATGCTGTTTTCCTTGCCGAACAGGGGTTTGCCGTGACCGCGGTCGATGTGTCCGAGGTGGCATTGAGTCTGCTGGATGATGAAGCGCAGCGCCGCGGCCTGACCATCGAAACCCTGCAGCTCGATCTGGAGACTGCTGCGCAGTTACCAGCTGGTCCTTTTGATCTGCTGCTCAATTTTTTCTATCTGCATCGGCCCTTGTTGCCGCAGGAGCTTGCCAGGGTGCGCCCCGGCGGCGTTATTGTTATGCGGACCTTCAGCCGGGCCGGATCCGACCGATATGGACCGATCGATCCGGATATTTCACTTCGGGCGGGTGAATTACTGGAGATCTTTGCCGACTGGGAGATCCTGCTCCACGAGGAAGGAATCGAACCCTCGGCAAAGGGTGGTTCGTTGGCTGGTATCGTCGCCCGGCGACCGGATTGAATTTGTTCAAAAAACTGCAAGCGATACTGCTTTTCGTGGTGTAGAAGAATTCCTCACTGTATAGAAACTCCACAACTCCCAATTTATGAAGGATCAGGGTTGTGAGAATATAATCGGAGAAAATCTCCACAGTCGCTTGTCAACGAACCATTTCGTATTACACTTTGATTGTTTTTTTAATGCGTTAAGTGTACGAAATTTATTGCAATTAACAAATCAACCATCGTTCTAAAAGCTGGCATCTGCATTGCATTGACTATTTGTCTCGGTCGAGATGGCTTTCGATCCTGATTAACGACTCCGAGTCCGGTTGCCTAAAGGGGATTTCCTCATGGCGAAGGTCCTATGGGTAGGGTTGGAAACGATCCTGCCTCCCAGGTGGAAAGGAGCTTTTTTGTGCAACCTCTTTTACAATCAAAAGGAGCTAGGGAATGGACAAGATTCTGAGAATCGACATGGGAGCCGAAGGCGGCCCGAAGCAGAGCACCGAAACTGCTGGTGAGTTTGCTGCGCTGGGAGGCCGGGCGACCACTTCAACGATCGTTGCCAAGGAGGTTCCAGCCGATTGTCATCCCTTGGGTGCCGAGAACAAACTGGTTATCGCTCCCGGGATGCTCAGCGGTACAGCCGCTGCCATCTCCGGCCGCATCTCAGTCGGCTGCAAAAGCCCGTTGACCGGTGGCATCAAGGAATCAAACGCCGGTGGTCAGGCCGCCCAAGTGCTGGCTCGCCTTGGTTACGCCGCGATCATTATCGAGGGACAGCCAGCAGGTGATGACCTCTATAAAATCCACATCAATAAGGATCGGGTTGAAATCAGCGTCGATAACAGCAACAAACTGCTCGATAATTATCCGCTGATCGATAAGTTAAAAAAGGAATACGGCGATAAAGTCGCCTATATGACGATCGGCACTGCCGGTGAGCGGCTGATGGCTTCGGCATCCATCGCCTGTACCGATCCTGAGCTGCGGCCGACCCGTCATTGCGGCCGCGGCGGTGTCGGTGCGGTAATGGGCTCCAAGCAGATCAAGGCGATCATCCTGGATGATGCCGGTTGCAAGAATCGCCCGCCGCAGGATGCTGAAAAATTCAAGGCCGCCAACCGTGTTTTTGTCGAAGGGATCCGCAAGCATCCGGTTGCCGGAGAGGGCCTGCCGGCATACGGCACTAACGTACTGACCAACGTGCTGAATGAAGCGGGCGGTTACCCGACCCATAATTTCAAGACCGGTCAATTTGACGGCGGGACGAAAATCAGCGGCGAGTCACTGGCCGAGTTGGAGATCAAGCGGGGCGGCAGCGCAACCCACGGCTGCCATCGTGGTTGTGTCATCCAGTGTTCCGGAATCTATAACGACAAGGATGGAAACTACCTGACCAAGCAACCCGAGTATGAAACTGTCTGGTCGCATGGTGGCCACTGTGGTATCAGCGATCTGGATACGATCGCCACGCTCGACTATTGGGACGATAATATCGGCGTTGATACCATCGAAATGGGTGTCGCCGTCGGCGTCGCTATGGATGGCGGGCTGCTCGAATTCGGTGACTGTGAAGGCGCGATCAAGCTGGTGCGTGATGAGGTCGGCAAGGGCACCGGACTCGGCCGCATCCTTGGTGGCGGGGCGGAGATGACCGGCAAGGCCTTCGGCGTCGAGCGGGTCCCGGTGGTCAAAAGTCAGGCATTGCCCGCTTATGACCCACGCACCGTCCAGGGAATCGGCGTGACCTATGCGACCAGTACGCAGGGCGCGGACCACACCGCCGGTTATGCCGTTGCCACCAATATTTTGAAGGTCGGTGGCGATGTCGATCCATTAAAGCCGGAAGGGCAGATTGAACTGTCGCGTAATCTGCAGATTGCCACCGCCTCGATCGATTCGACCGGGCTGTGCCTGTTTATCGCCTTCCCGATTCTGGATCAGCCGGAAACTTTTCAGGCAATGCTTGATCTGCTGGGTGGATTCTACGGGATCGAGATGACCGGTGACGATGTTGTCGCGCTGGGGCAGAAGGTCTTGTCTCTTGAGCGCGAATTCAACAAGGGGGCCGGGTTCGGCCCGGCAGACGATCGTCTGCCGCGTTTCTTCAAGACCGACCCGTTGCCGCCGCACAACATTACCTTCGGTGTCAGCGATGAGGAACTGGATCAGCTGTACAACTGGGAGTAATCACCACAGACGAAAGGGAGATGTCTGATGTCAGGCATCTCCCTTTCACTCAATTAAGAAAATCGACCACAGCGATCCGTACCTTACGCCAAGGCTGAGAGTAAAGGTTTATGTCTGAAAAGCAAACATTGCGCATGGTTCTTCCTCAGCAGCAGTTGTCAGCTTTTTCTCCGTTGTTGCAACAGGGCGTCCGGCTGCAGGCAGAGGTCGGTTGTAGTGTGATGGCTCTTTTGGTCGGGCAGTTCGGGATTGCTGAGGATTATGTCACCGGGCGAATTACCACCCTGTTTCTGAACGGCAAGGCGATCGATGACCTGGACACATCTTATATCAAGGATGGTTCCACGCTGGCTCTCTCTTCAGCGATGCCGGGACTGGTCGGGACAACACTGCGTCGCGGCGGCCATCTGGCGGCAATGCGTGGAGCTATTACTTATCAGGGCCAGAAACCGGAATGGAGTGGTCCCGGCCGTGTCAAGATAAAGCTGTTCAACATGGTCATGGCAGAGTTGGGTGAAACGTTTCTGTCTCAGGGTATCTACCTGTCTAACCCAGAGCTGGGAGATTTCTTGCGTGAGCAGCAGGACAGCTTCCGGCAAAGTTTCGTGGAGATCATTCTTGGCGAGCAGCAGATCGATCCAGCCTCTCTGGAAGAACATATCCGCTTGGCTGATCCGACCGGAGAGATTCTTATCAACGTTGAATTTGTGAACAGAATAGGTGAGTGCGATCAAGGGTTCGTCCAAGGAGTTCCAAGATGAAGGTGACGGTCAAATTATTTGCAACTTTCCGTGCGGGTCGATTCAATATTGAGGTCCGCGACTACCCTGCCGGAACAACGGTTGCCGATGTTGTTAAGGATCTTGAACTCCCGGGAGAGAAGCTCGGGATTCTGATGATCAACCATCGACACGTCGATCTCGACCGGGTTCTTAGCGAGGGTGAAACTCTGGCGATCTTCCCGCTGGTCGGTGGGGGTTGAAATGACAGCACTACAGACTTTTCTCAGTGAAAATGCCGCAGACGAGCTGATCTCCTGGCAGCACCAGCAACAGGCTGCGACGCAGTTCGGGGTGAGCCTCGCCGAGGTGGAAGAGGCGATTCTCACTCTTCAGCTATTACCGGCCCGCTATCAGCGCAACCAACAGATGCTCTCGACCACCCAGCAGCTGCAGCTGTTTCGCAGTAAGGTGGCAGTGATCGGTGCCGGTGGCCTCGGCGGTTATATCCTGGAACAGTTGGCGAGGCTCGGTGTCGGGCAGATTGTTTCGATCGATGATGATATTTTCGAAGAGAACAATCTCAACCGGCAGTTGCTCTCCTCCCCGGCCAACCTCGGTCGCGTCAAGGTCGAGGTCGCGGCAGAACGGATCAGGGAGATTAATCCCGCAGTGAGTCTAACGCCGGTTCAAGCCTGGTTCGATAAGCAGTCCGGGGGCGAGCTGCTGGCGGGCGCCGATTGTGTGGTCGATGCGGTCGACAATGTGACTGCCCGGCTGGAGTTGGCCGAAGTTTGTTGCCAGCTGAAAATGCCGCTGGTCCACGGGGCTATTGCCGGCTGGTACGGACATGTCGCTACTGTATTGCCCGGCGACGATTCCATGCAGACGATCTATCGACACTGGCAAGGCGGCAAGGGGGTTGAACAGCAACTCGGCAACCCCTCTTTTACCCCGGCAGTGGCCGCCAGTCTGCAAGTCGGTGAAGTCTGCAAAGTTCTGCTCGGACAGGGACGTCTGTTGCGTAATCGTCAACTTGTCTTCAATCTTCTCGACATGGAGGTCGACGAAATTCCCCTTTGACGATCACTGTGGCTGAGTGTTACAAGGATTATCGAAGCAGAAAAAAATTGAATAATTCTCCGAGCCGCTAACGCCTGACGGGTTTTCCCCTGGCGAGCGGCCGATGGGTACCGCTGGAAACGGCTGTGCCTCCCAGTGTGGAAAGGAGAGATCGCAACGTGTCGCTCGTGGTGCGTCTGCTCAGGGTCTCTTTCCAGTGTGAAAGGGGCCTTTTTTATTTTTAGTGAAACTGTAACTACCTGATTTTTACTGTGAATTGTAGCTTCTAGTTTTTAGTGTAAAATTAAAAATTTGTTTTCTCCGAGCCTCAACGCCTAACGGAACTTCCCAGGGTTTGCGGCCGATGGGTACTGCTGGAAACGGCTGTGCCTCCCAGTGTGGAAAGGAGAACCCGACGTTGCGCCCTTGGACATCCTCCCTGGACGTAGTTGCCAGGGTCCCTGTTCGCCTGTGGGACCCTGCTGTTCTGGCATGTGTTGCCTGTTAAATGGGTCCCGATTCTATGGAATCTGCGCAGTCCGGCTTGACTGCGCTAGCGAGGCTTCGGATGGACCGGAGCCATATCAGACCCAAAACAGGAGGATGCAACACCATGAAAAGAACAAGTCCCACACGACTGCTGCTGGTCGCGCTGCTGGTGACCCTTTGCTGGCCGGTCAGCCACGCCCAGGCCCGCTCTCTGGAAGAAATTCTCAAGGACAAGGGGGTGATCACTGCCGAGGACTATGCCGAAGCGAGTAAAAACAGCCAGGTCGACTATATCCCCGGCAAGGGACTTGCTGCGGTCAGCGCCGACGGCAATTACAAGCTCAATATCGGCGGTTACGCGCAATTTATCTACCGCTATACCGGTCGTGATGATCAAACCATGGACGATAAAAGCGATTTCGATATCCGCCGCTTCAAGCTGCAGTTGAAGGGCTATCTGTTCAATAAAAAGTTCGGCTACAAATATCAGGGCGAGATGGCTGGTGGCTTCAAAACCGAGGATGCCTATCTCAACTATAAATTCAGCCCCGCCCTGACTCTGCAGGTCGGCCAGTTTAAACCGCCGCAGGCTCGGCAGGAGCTGACCTCGGCTTCCAAACAGCTGTTCCCCGATCGTTCGCTGGCCAACGATACCTTCAACCTCGGTCGCGATCAGGGTTTGCAGGCCTCCGGCAGCTTCGCTGATAAACTGGTGCAGTATCGGCTGGGAATCTTTAACGGCAACGGCCCCAATGTCAGCAATCCTGATAATAACCAGATGTACGCCGGGCGGATCGATATCAATCCCCTGGGCAGCTACAAAATGGATGAGGCCGGTTGGCCCGGTGACAAACTGGAGCTTACCCTCGGCGGCTCTTTTTCCCACAATACAGTCAGTGCCAGTGATGTGGCAGGCAATTTCGACAAAGACAACGATGTGCTGGACAAGGCGCTCAATCTCGACGCTACGACCGCTGCCGCATTTTCTTCTACCTACGGCAGCGACCTGGTGATGAAGTTGTGGACCGCTAACCTGAACGCTCGCTGGCAGGGGGCAACCTTTGCTGCCGAGTACTACAATCTCAATGCCGATCCCGATCAAGGCGCGGACTGGGGTGCGGACGGTTACTACCTGCAGGCCGGTTATCAGGTAATTCCGCAGAGGTTGGAACTGGCGCTGCGCTATGCGGCTGTCGAGTCGACCGATGCCGACGCCTCGGCCAAGTTCGACAAATCTGAGACCCAGTTCGGCGTCAACTACTATTTCGCCAGGCATGCTCTTAAGCTGCAGTCCGATATTACTCTGGTTGAGGATAACTGGAATCAAGGGCAGGACGATACGATCTTCCGTCTGCAGGCACAGTTTTACTATTGAATCTGAGCGGGGTTCAGCGCACCGCTGCCGAGCCCCATTACCGGGAGAAGTATAGTTATGTTCCGAGGTTATATTCTCGTACTGTTATTGTTTCTGTTTGCTTCACCAGCCTTTGCCGCCGAACACCTGCGGCTGGCAACCACCACGTCGACGGAAAATTCCGGTCTGCTTGCTGAATTGTTGCCGCCCTTTGAGCAGGCCAACAACTGTCAGGTTGATGTGATCGCCGTCGGGACCGGTAAGGCGATCAAGCTGGGTGAAACCGGTGATGTCGATGTTGTCATGGTCCATGCCCGCAGCAAAGAAGACAAGTTTGTTGCCCAGGGATACGGTGTCGACCGGCGTGACGTGATGTACAACGATTTTGTCCTGCTCGGACCGGCCGGCGATCCGGCCGGGATTAACGGCCTGAGCGATGTCGCTGCCGCCATGGGCAAGATCGCTGCGACCGAAGCGACCTTCGTTTCACGCGGTGATGACTCCGGTACTCACAGCCGCGAGAAGCAGCTCTGGAAGGCCGCCGGGGTCACTCCTGACGGTGATTGGTATCTGGAAGCCGGGCGCGGCATGGGTGAAGTGATTGTCATGGCCGGTGAACGGCGCGGTTACACCTTGAGCGATCGCGGTACTTATCTGGCATTCAAGAGTAAAACCGACCTGCAGATTGTCGGCGAAGGCGATCAGCGGTTGTTCAACCCTTACGGTGTCATTATAGTCAATCCGCAGAAGCACCCGCATGTCAAGGTTGCGCTGGCGAAGAAGTTTCTCGATTATCTGACCTCGAAACAGGCACAGACGCTGATTACCGGCTACCGCAGAGGCGGTGAGCAACTTTTTTACGTAAAATAAGGGGATATCTTGGGCTACCTGAGCGAATCATTCCTCCATGCGCTTGAGCTGGTTTTCGCTTTTGATCGGGAGGTGCAGAGCGCCGTCTGGACGTCACTCTACACCTCCAGCGGTGCCATTATCCTCTCGGCGGTTATCGGTATCCCGGCCGGTGTGCTGCTCGGTTTGTCCCGGTTTCGCGGTCGGCGCTTGCTGGTGACTCTGCTCAACACCCTGATGGCGCTGCCGACCGTGGTTGTCGGCCTGGTATTGTTCGGTATCTTCAGCAGGCAGGGGCCGCTCGGCAGCCTCGGCCTGCTGTTTACACCGCTGGCGATGGTCGCCGGGCAGATGGTGCTGGCGACGCCGATTGTCGCCAATTATGTGCTGGCAGCGGTCAAGGGTGCCGATGAGCGGATTATCGATACGGCGATGACCCTGGGGGCAACCCGCTTTCAGGCCGGAGTCCAACTGGTCAAAGAGATCCGTTTCGGGGTGATGGCGGCAGTCATTGCCGGATTCGGTCGGGTGATCGGCGAAGTCGGCGTGGCGATGATGCTCGGCGGCAATATCCGCGGTTCAACCCGCACCATGACCACGGCGATTGCTCTGGAGACCAGCAAGGGGGAATTTGCTTTCGGGCTGGCGCTGGGGATTGTACTGTTAAGTGTCGCCCTGTTCGTTAATCTGTTTTTGAACCTGTTGCAACAGAGGTGAATCGATGGAACCGATTATCCGGGTAAAAAAACTGTCTCTCCATCGGGGTGAGAATTTCAGTTTGTCGATCGAGGATCTTAACCTGTATCCGCAGCAGATCTATGCACTGACCGGAGCAAATGGCGCCGGTAAAAGTACCCTGCTCAAAACATTGGCGCTGCTGATTACGCCCGATCAAGGGACCGTCAGCATTGCGGCAGCAATGGGCGGAGATCTGGTCCAGTTACGGCAGCAGGTTACCCTGGTCGAACAGTCCCCCTATTTACTGAATGGGAGTGTTTCGGACAACCTTGCTTTCGGGCTCAAGCTGCGCGGTATTCGCGGCAAAGAACAGCAGCAGCGCATCACCTCAACCCTGGAAATGGTTGGTCTTGCCGGTTTAGAACAGCGCAAAGCGAAGCACCTCTCCGGTGGCGAGGTGCAGCGGGTCGCACTGGCCCGCGCTCTGGTGCTGCAGCCGCAAGTGCTGCTGTTGGATGAACCGACCGCCAATATCGACAGCAAGAGCCTGCAGGCATTTGAGGCGCTGCTCAGCAGGCTGCCCGACTATGGCGTTACGGTGGTCCTTTCCACTCATGATTTGACCCAGCCGGCGCGGTTGGGTGCACAGCTGATTCGGATAGAGAATGGACGTCTGCTCGACAACCTGCAACGGCTGACGAAGCACAGAAACTGCAAACCAACGGAGAAAAAACAATGGCTGAAACCTTTGAGGGTGCAAGGACTCTGATTCTAGATAATGTTGCCCCGCTGCCGGCTGAATCGGTCACTTTGCTTGATGCCGGTGGCCGGGTGTTGGCCGAGCAGATCCACGCACCCTACGAGATGCCGCGTTGGGATAATTCGGCAATGGACGGTTTTGCGCTGCGGGAGGAAGATTGTCGCGCTGCCGCCCAACTGACCATCAGCGGCTATATCCCGGCCGGCGGCAGCGCCGAGAATATCCAGGTGACTCCCGGATGCGCAGTGAAAATCATGACCGGCGCACCGACCCCGGCAGGTTGTCAGGTCGTGGTGCCGATCGAAGAGACCGAAGAGGACGGCAAGACGGTTGTTCTTAAAGGGACGCCGCAGGTTGGTGATCATATCCGTTTTCGCGGCGAGGATATCCGCCAGGGTGAGCTGGTGATGACCGTCGGCAGCGTTCTCCGCCCGGCAGAAATCAGCTTGCTGGCCTCGTTCGGTTTTACCACCGTTCGGGTTTTTCAGCGGCCGAAGGTTGCCATCCTGTCCACCGGTGACGAACTGGTCGAGCCGGGTGAGGCGATCGGGCCGGGACAGATTGTCAACAGCAACGCTTATTCGTTGGCTGCCGCGGTCAAAGAGGCCGGCGGCGAGCCGCTGATGCTCGGCATTGCCCGGGATAACCGTGAGAGTCTACAGGGGAAGTTGATGGAAGGGTTGCAGGCTGACGTTTTGCTCACCTCCGCCGGAGTGTCGATGGGCGATCGTGATCTGGTCTGTGAAATGTTGCAGGAAGCGGGGGTTGAGCAGCTGTTCTGGAAGGTTGACATCAAACCCGGCCGCCCGACCGCTTTCGGTTTGAAAGCGGGCACACCGGTCTTCTCCCTGCCGGGGAATCCAGTTTCGACCCTGGTGACCTTTGAGGAATTCGTCCGTCCGGCACTACTTAAAATGCAGGGTTATCAGAAGGTTCTCAAGCCGTTTGCAAAAGCCACGCTGAGCAAAGCAGTGAACAAGAAGCCGGGCCGGGTCCAGTTTTTACGGGTATTGGTGGCTGAAGATGGTGGTCGTCTGGTCGCGACAAGTTCCGGTGACCAGAATACCGGGATTCTAAGGACGATGTTGCGGGCCAACGGGCTTGCGGTCCTTCCCGCAGATCGGGGCAGGATCGAGGCAGGCGAAGAGGTTAATGTACATCTGCTTCGGGCGCATGATAGTTTTCTGTGATCCAGAATAAAAAACCCCGTAGATATTCAGCACCTCGGCAATGGCCTCGCGCTGCCCACAAAGAAGGGCCGCATGAACCCATCCCTGGGGCTTGACTGACGCCATCCGGGCGTCAGACACCCTTCTTTGTGGGCACCCCGAGGCCATCTAGCTGAAGTTACAATTCTAAACTTATGCATAATCAGGCCGTCTCTTGCAGGTCAATCGCTAAAAATTCTTCCTTCGCCATCATCTCCCAGCGCATGTTTTTATCGAGGGGCTCGGATGAAATAAAGCAGGAGTTTTCCGCACAGGCTTTGTAGAGAGAATAGTAGTCCGGTTCCTTGGCGTAATCACGATAAGCGAACAATTTATCGCCATCACTGAAGAGACAATTCAGTGCTGAAAATTTGTGTTTCTGCCTGATAACCGCAACCGTATCGAGAAAAGCCCGGCCCAGATCCCCCGCCTTGCCACTCATGACATGATAAAAGAATACCTCCGTATCACGGGCATCGGCGCCGAGTCCCGGCTGGTTGATGTCGGAAGTCAGCCCCTGGTAGTCGTAAACCACGCCGTTATGAAAAAATACATTGTTGCCCCGGTGGAAAGGGTGGGCGTGCCGGATGTTGGAGGTGTTTGTCCAGGCTGATTTGCGCAGATGCAGGATCATCCCCGGCGAGGCCTGCGCCGCGTTTAAGATCCCGAAGAGTTTATCTGTCTCTTCAAGCAGATTGACGCCGCTTTTATGCACGACCAGTTCCCCCTGCTGGTAAAAGGCTAAGCCCCAGCCATCCTCATGTCCGGGAGGGTCTTCGGCCATAACCACGCCGCTGCGAGCGAGCTCGCAGAACCGTGCAACGATCTCCTGATGCCTGGCATAGTCAAAGTTGGTGATACCCAGAACTCTGCACATCTAAAAAAAACACCTGGTAACGGCCACGGCCACGACGATGCCGATAAAATCTGCAATCAGGCAGACCGGCACCAGGTAGCGGGTTTTTCTGATACCGACGGCGCCAAGGTAAACGGCCAGCACGTAAAAAGTGGTTTCTGCGCTACCCATGATCACGGCCGACATCTGGGTGGCCATGGAGTCGACGCCGGTGGTCTTGACGATGTCGACAAAAAATGCGGTCGAGGCGCTTCCGGAGAGCGGCTTGATGATGCCCATGGAGACGGCTTCGATCGGGATATCCAGAAAACCGAACAGGCGGTAAAAGGCATCCCTGATCGTGTCGAAAGCACCCGAGGCCTGGAAGCCCTTGATGGCCACGAAGATGGTTAGCAGGTAGGGGAAGATTTTGAGAATAATCGCCGGCCCTTCTTTGGCCCCGGCGATAAAAGAGTCGTACACCCTGATCTTCTTGAAGGTTCCGTACAGAACCGTAAACAGAATGAACAGTGGGATAATGAGCAGCGAGATATATTCAAAAGATTCGATCATCGGAAAATCTTCCTGAACGCAGCCAGGACCAGCAGCGCCGTCAAGGTGGAAATGCCGGTGGCGATCAGCACGGGAAACACGACTGCGGCAGGATTGCGGTGGCCGTAGTTGGCCAGGATGCCGATCACGGAAAATGGGATCAGCTGGATGCTGGCGGTGTTAATCACGATAAAAGTCATCATCTCGGGGGTGATGGTGCCTTTATCCTCATTGAGGGCATCGAGATCCTGCATGGCCTTGATCCCCAGCGGTGTGGCCGCGTTGCCGAGCCCGAACAGGTTGGCCAGGACATTCAGGGTGATGGCCGTAATCGGAGGATGATCATCGGGGATGTTTTTGAACAACCGGCAGATGAGCGGCTTGAAGAGATGTGCGATCCGGTAGATCAGGCCGGAGTCTTCCAGGATTTTGGTGATCCCCATCCAGACCGAGACGATGCCGAGCAGATAAAGCGAGACCTCCACCGCCGATTTTGCGCCTTCGAAAATGGATTTGGTAAACGCTTCCAGATTGCCGGTAAATATTGCGAAAACGATACTGACGCAAATCATGATCAGCCAGAGGAGATTCACGGGCGGCCTCCGGGGAAAGACATGTTTCTGATCAGAAGCTGCTTGTGCTCCGTATTCAGCTCCACCTCGGCACCGATCGGCAAGGTGATCTTGTCGGCGACATGGCCGATGTTGGGGCAATGCAGCACCGGGACGTCCAACTCCAGTTGTGAGGCCAGGATGTCATAGACCTGTCGGCTTCTAATCCCGCGAAAATCACCGAGAATCAGTGCTTTGATCCCTTTGAATTTACCGGCAAGAATCCACTGGGTCAGGTAGCGATCCACCTGGTGCAGCTTTTCATCGACATCTTCAAGAAAAAGGATCGAATCGGCCGTATCGATCTCCCAGTCCGTAGCGATCAAAGCGGTCAGGGTGATGAGATTGCCCCCTTTCAGGATTCCTGTGGCAGAACCGGAACGATAGACCTTGCAGCGGGCGCCTTTGAGCAGATTTTTCTCCGGGTAGCCTTTGACGGCATTGATCAGCGACTTCAGCGTGAAGGCCGTCGGCGTACCCAGGTTGATGACCATGGGAGCGTGCAGGGTGGTCAGCCCGGTGCGTTCGGAGATCGGATTGAGCAAGGCGCTCATGTCGCTGAAACCGGCGATGATTCTGGGGTGTTTTTTGATCAGTTCGAAATCGATGAACGGGAGTGATTTCATCGCACTGTACCCTCCGCGCAAGGCCAGCAGCATATCGACACCGGGATCTGCCAGCGCCCCGTGGATCTGCATGGCCTTCTCTTGGGGTGAGGGGAGCGTCTTCGAAAATTCTGGATTGATGACGTTAAAACCCAGCATTTTGAGCTGCTTGATGCCGGCGGTAAAATCCCGCTTCTTCTTGATCAGATAGCTGGGTGTCACAATAAAGACGTTGTTCAAGGGGAAATCTCCACGATATCGAGTGTTTGATTTGCTCCAATTTATCTCCAATCAGGTCCGAATACAACCGGATTGAACCTATGGCTTCACCGTATAGCTCTTGCCAAATGAGTCGCTCCCTTTTATAACTTCACAATGGATTCTGATAATGCCTGTTAAAATACTTAA
The DNA here is from genome assembly GCA_024280335.1 of Deltaproteobacteria bacterium. GTDB lineage: Bacteria > Desulfobacterota > Desulfuromonadia > Desulfuromonadales > Geopsychrobacteraceae > Malonomonas. The sequence goes on along the minus strand of JAJRQI010000008.1, from coordinate 91,199 downwards.
ATTGACAATCTTCATCTTTTGTCTGATGTCCTGCGTTGCGCTGGGTGCGGACCGCAATCTGGTCAACCTCGGTCGCTGGAGCAAGGCAGAGCTCGCGCAAATCATTTCTACCGCCCATCGTATTGATGGCCCCGGTGACCGGATTGTTGCACTCTCGCGACACTTTATCGATACCCCCTATGTTGCAGACAGCCTGATCGTCGACCCGCAAAAAGGGGAACGGTTGGTCATCAATCTGGCGGGGTTCGACTGCTTTACTTTTCTCGATGTGGTCGAAGCCTTGCGCCGCTCATCAGACGTAGCAGATTTTCCTGAACAATTGAAATCGGTCCGCTATCACGATGGCCTGGTGACCTATGTCAAGCGCAGACATTTTTTCAGCGACTGGGTTGCTGCTGATGCCGCAATGGTCGCTGATGTAACTGCAAAAGTCGGGCAGGGCAGAGCTCAAGTTGTCGTCAAGCAGCTCAATCGTAAGAGTGACGGGGCTCATTGGTTGCCAGGGATTCCTGTCACCCGACGCGAAATGAGCTACATCCCCACCAGAAAAATTGACAGGAAAGCGCTTTCTGCTCTGCAGGCGGGCGATTATGTCGGCATTTACAGTGCTCACGCCGGTCTTGACGTCAGTCATACCGGACTGATCGTTAAAGGGAAGGACAGCGTCATGCTGCGTCATGCCTCATCGCGTGACAATGTGAGACGGGTCGTTGACGTGGATCTGCTGGAGTATTTACAGGGTAAGCCGGGGCTGGTGGTCTATCGTGTCAAGTAACGTGGTTTATGTTTAACCTGAATCCGTGAGTACCCGCTGGCAAATAGCACAAGTCATTGAATTGCCTAAGCGCCCCAAAAATCACCGCTTAACCTTCGGGTGAAGCTAAGAATTTTTGAAACACTTATTCAATCCAAGCCCTTGCACTCTTTATCCACCGTTTACTCACGGATCCAGGTTTAAGTTATTGAAATTTATGGCCTGTCCTTTTTATCCTGGAGTGATTTCGACCCCCTCGGGGTAGAGCCGGGGGAAGTAGTACCCTGCGACGCTAGCGGGGAAGAAAAGACGTACCGGGCCCTTTTCAGTGTTGGCAAAAAGCAGTTTTTTGTCCAGAAGACTTTTGAGGATGCGGCGCGCTGTCCGTTCAGGACGTCCGGTTATTCGGGCAGCTTCTCCGCGAGGAACTTCGCCACGCAGTAATACTTCACGAAGCAGGTAGGACGCTTCGGGTGTCAACTCGCCGAAGCTGACCTGCCGCTCTACATATCCGGCAATCCTCTTCTGCAGCCTATCAAGATCCAGCAACCCGGACATGAAATCGATCTGGTCCAGGGCTGTTTTCAGGAAGAAGGTACAGAAGCCGATCAAACCACGGTTCGACAGGTTGCCGCGTCCGTCCATGTTGCCCTGCCTGTGTTCGTCTGCTCCTGCCAGGGCCGCCAGGTAAGCGTTTCGATTTCGCGAGAATCCCCTTGAGACAGTCCACAATCCGTGCCCGTCAATCTGCGCCTTGATTAAGTAGGCGTGGGTGAAGAGCCGGGTGACCCGGCCATTACCATCCAGAAACGGGTGAATCCATGCAAGGCGATGGTGGGAGGCTGCCGCCGCAACCACTTTGTTTACAGCATTCAATCTCGCTGGGCTGTAGGCAGCCTGAAAGCGTGAGAGGAAGGTGGGTAGGGCTTCATAGGCTGGGGCTATGTGGCGGCCGACAGTGACTTCGTCCTGTCGCAGCTCTCCTGGAATGACTTGTTTGGTTTCTCCTTCCGGGTTTTGCACATGGCAGAACTCTTCAGGCAGTCGTGCATAAAATTCGCTATGGACCCAACAGAGAAATTCCTGCCCGCAAATGTCCTCATCGGGTTGCTCCTGCATTCTATCTTCTATAAGCCGTTGTACGTCGACGTGCGCAGCACTCTCCATCTGCATGGCCCGCTTTGCCGGGTCATGGGAATAGTCTTTTTCCAGGGCGCGTTCAATGTCGACAGGGTGGGTATTGTGCCCTTCAATCAGGTTAGAGTAATAGCTGTTCATCGAGCGAACCAGTTCGATAACCGCCTGTCTTGTGAGCGGGTGCAGGGATGTGCTCAGAGCTGCTGATTGACGAATGACCTCGATGGCAAGGTCAGCCAGGCTGGAATCTGTGGCCGAAGGAAGCAGAGGTTCCATCTGGGAAGTGTTGCTGTATATAGCTGTCGCTGCCATTTGGTTGCCTTTTGGCCGATGATCTGGCCGATGTTTTCTTCTATCGAACTCCTTTATGTCAGTACTTTATGCTGTGTCTTGTTGCTTTGCAATGATTTTTTGGCCGATATGCTGGTCGATTGGGGGGGCGGGACCACTATTCCCGGACGGTCAATAAGAAGGGTGTTGGAGTATTGATAGGGGTAATCGATTCTATCGGGTCGATGGTGCAGGAGGGGCCGTTGCTCCGGCTGAAAAGAGTCCAGCCCTGCATTTCTTTACAGGCTGCAAAAAACACTGTAATTTGTAGCTGCTTTTATTGATTGATCGGCCGGGGGGACGTAACCGCCTCATCTTTGGATATATTACGGTAGGGCGGTTTTTTTGTGCTTTGAAGTTTCTCTGGAGCTTCAGGCTTTATCAAGTTGATGGCAAGGAGGTCAAAGTGACGCCAGCACCCGAAGCTGAAGCACGTCTACCCTTCAAGGGCTGGGAATTGGTGCAGTCGACAGCACGCCTCTGCGCCATGAACCTGATGCTGCACGGTATCGGCAGTGACGACAGTGATTTGCCGTTAGTCGTCAGCGATTCCCTCGCTGCCGATCCGGGCGACCGCTTCGACATCATCCTCACCAATCCTCCCTTCGGTAAAAAGAGCAGCACCACCATCGTTGCCGAAGATGGCAAGGTTTCCAAGGAGAAGGAAACCGTCGAGCGTGACGACTTCTGGGCCACCACCTCGAACAAGCAGCTCAACTTCATGCAGCACGTCAAAACCCTGCTCAAACAGCATGGCCGCGCCGCCGTGGTTGTTCCGGACAATGTGCTGTTCGAAGGCGGAGCAGGGGAGACCATCCGCCGCAAACTGCTGCACGAATGTGATGTCCACACCATTCTGCGGTTGCCGACCGGTCTGTTTTACGCCCAAGGAGTGAAGGCGAATGTCATCTTCTTCGACCGTAAACCGGCCAGTGAAACGCCGTGGACCAAGAAACTGTGGTTCTACGACCTGCGCACCAACATGCATTTCACCCTGAAGACCAATCCGCTTAAGCGCAGTGATCTGGATGAGTTTGTTCAGCTTTACAATCCTGACAATCGCCAACATCGAACCGCCACTTGTAATGAAGAGAATCCAAACGGCCGCTGGCGCTGTTACGACTACCAAGACCTGATTGCTCGCGACAAAGCCAGCCTTGATATCTTCTGGCTCAAGGATGATTCGCTGGAGGATTCAGATAATCTTCCGGAACCGGGTGTATTGGCGGCTGAGATCGTCGAAGATTTGCAGGCGGCACTTGAGCAGTTCCGGGAGATTGCTGAGGATTTGGGCGAAGCACGCCTTCAAATATCATCCGGGGAGAAAGTTCGCTGATAGGGATAAAACAAAAGGCCTAACCATTTCTGGCTAAGCCTTTGTTTTTGTTGGTGGTACCGAAGACCGGAATCGAACCGGTACGCCCAGAAGGCATCGGTTTTTGAGACCGACGTGTCTACCAATTCCACCACTTCGGCACGAGCTAGACGATTATATTTATCCGCGGTGGTTTGTCAAGCCTCTATCTGCTTTTGTGTCAGGTTGCAGTTACAGATTTAAATTTCCTATTGGCCAGAAACCCCCGACGCCAGTCGCTGCGGGAGAATAAAGCTGAACAAAAACAGTCCACAGGCGGCAACCACGATCGATGGCCCGGCCGGGGTGTCCCAGGTAAAAGAACCGTAGAGGCCGCCCGCGACGGCGAAACAGCCGATCAGGCTGGCGAGAATCGCCATGATTTCCGGATTCCCGGCAAAACGCCGGGCGGTTGCCGCCGGGATAATCAACAGCGAGGTGACCAGCAGCAGCCCGACCACCTTCATCATTACCGCTACGGTCAGGGCAACCAGACCAAGAAATGCCCAGTTGATCCGGTCGACCGGCACCCCTTCGACCCGTGCCAGATCTTCGTGGATGGTAATCGCCAGCAGCGGCTTCCAGATCCGGAGCAGTCCGGCCAGAGCCAGCCCGCCGCCGCAAAAAATCCAGCCGAGATCGGTCGCACCGATCGAGAGAATATCGCCGAACAGGTAGGCCAGCAGGTCGACCCGGACATCCTCCATGAAGGCCAACACCACCAGCCCCAACGAGAGGGCACCGTGAGAGAAAATCCCCAGCAGGGTGTCGCTGGCCAGTTGTTTTTGCCGCTGGCCGAAAAACAGCAGGATGGCCAGCAGCTGGCAGATCAGCATAATCCCCAGCGTCAGGTTCAGGTGAAATAGAAAACCGAGCGCTACACCGAGCAGTGCCGAGTGGGAGAGGGTGTCGCCGAAGTAAGCCAGCCGGCGCCAGACGATGAAGGAGCCGAACGGACCGGCAACCAGAGCCACGCCGAGTCCGCCCAGCAGGGCGCGGAGCAGAAAATCATCGATCATCGGCACTCTCCATGTTCCGCACAGTTGTCGTGGCGATGGCTGCGGTCATGGCTGTAGATGGCCAGATGTTGCACCGCCAGCGGACCGAACAGCTCCAGATAGGCGGGGTCGTTGCTGACTACCTCTGGTGAGCCGCTGCAGCAGATGTGGCGATTGAGACAGAGTACCCGGTCGGTGGCCGCCATCACCAGATGCAGATCGTGAGAGACCATCAGTACGGCACAATTGCGCTGTTCGCGGATGCGGGTGATTAACTGATAGAGTTCCACCTGCCCATGCACATCGACCCCTTGTGTTGGTTCGTCGAGGACCAGCAGGTCCGGTTCGCGCAGCAGTGCTCGCGCCAGCAGTACCCGTTGCAGTTCACCACCGGAAATATTCTGCAGCGGGGATTCCAGTACCTGCGCCGCACCGACCTCTTCGAGCAGTGGCAGGATCTCGCTGCGCTGCTTTTTGCCGGTCAGTGTCAGGAAGCGTTTCACCGTCAACGGGAAGGTCGGATCGATCTGCAGGCGTTGCGGCATGTAGCCGATGCGGATGTTTTGCTGACGCCGCACGCGACCGGAGGTCGGCGGCAGCAGCCCCAGGGCGACCCGCAGCAGGGTGGTTTTGCCGGCACCGTTGGGACCGATGATGGTGAGGATTTCACCCCGGCCGATCTTCAGGCTGACCTGCTGCAACAGCAGTCGCTGGCCGATCGACAGATCGATATCGGTGAGTTCGAGCAGGCTGTCGTTGTCACTCACGATCCACTCCTTGTGCGGCAACCGGGGCATAGTCCCATGATTTCGATCGTATGGCGACGGGGTTCAAAGCCGGATTCCAGGGCGCTCTGTTTAATGGCGTCGGTAATCGCCGCGACATCCAGTTCGGCCAGGGATTTACAGGATTCGCAAATCAGAAACTGTCCGTCGTGCGGTGCCCCCGGATGGGCGCAGCCGACATAGGCGTTCAGCGAGGCGATCCGGTGCACCAACCCCATCTGTAGCAGAAAATCGAGGGCCCGGTAGACGGTCGGCGGTGCGGTGCGGCCATCCTGCTGGAGAGTTTCAAGAACCTCGTAAGCGCCGACCGGTTTGTGCTGCTGCCAGACCAGTTCGAGCACCCGTCGCCGGATCGCGGTAAAACGCTGTCGCTGCCGCTGACAGAGAACTTCCGCCTTGGCAAGTGCTGCGTCGATACAGCTTTGGTGGTTATGATCGTTGCAGGCAAAAGTTGCCGGGGAAGGATCGGGCATCAATAAACTCCAGGTCGATTTCGTGGTAAATTATGTTACATTATAACGTTCCAGAAAGGTCCGTCAATCCCTTGGATTTTGGAGACATCCAGATGAAAAACAAATCGCTACTGTGGCTGGTACTCCTTTATGGCTGCGTTTTTGCCGGTCCGGTGGAGGGTGCCCAGCAACCCTCTCCGCAGGTTGTGGTCAGCATCAAACCGATCCATGCCCTGGTGGCGGCGCTGATGCAGGGAGTCGGCGAACCGCAGCTGTTGATCAGGGGGGGCTCGCCGCACGGGTATGTGCTGCGCCCCTCCGAAGCACGTGCGCTGTCCCGGGCCGATCTGATCATCTGGATTGGTCATTCTCTGGAGAGTTTTCTGAAAAAGCCGCTGACGACTCTGGGGCAGAATGCCCGGCAACTGGAACTGGTTGAAGTTTTACGTCCGCAGCTGTTAACGGTGCGGGAGCAGGGCAGTTGGGACCGTCACAAAGATGACGGCCATAAGCAGAAGCATGCTGGGAATGGAGAGCTCAATCCGCACCTCTGGCTGGATCCGCTGCTGGCGAAACAGGTTGTCGCACAGGTGGCTGTCGCCTTGGTCGAGATCGATCCGGCCCATCAGCCGCAGTATCAGAAAAATGCCCGGCAGCTGGGAGCGCGGCTCGACAGTCTGCACGCTCGGCTGAAAGCGCAACTGGCAGCGGTTAAAGATGTTCCATACGTTGTCTTTCACGATGCTTATCAATACTTTGAGGCGGCCTATGAACTCAATGCCGTCGGTTCCATCAGCATCGATCCGGAGCGCCAGCCGGGAGCCAAACGGATTCTGGAAATGCGCAGAAAAATTACCAGTTTGAAAGCACGTTGCGTGTTCAGTGAACCGCAGTTTGAGCCGCGCCTGCTGGCCACCTTGATCGAAGGGTCTGACGCTAGAACCGGCATCCTTGATCCGCTCGGTGCGGAGCTGACGGCCGGCCCGGAGAGTTATTTTTTGCTGATGAATCGCTTGGCGGAGAATTTACTCAGTTGCCTGGAGTGATTTTTTTTGGGATTATAATCCAGCAAAAAAGGTGACATGTAACAACCGAGGTTAGCTCGGGGTTGTCGATGAGAAGTTGACAGTCGGGGAGGTTGCGGATGCGGATCATCTTGGGGGCTCCTTTCCCAATAGAAAAACCCCACGATACGTATCCGTGGGGTTCAGTTTTGAGATGTCAGTTGGAACTGTTGTGGCTATGCTTTCTTCCTCTTCCGTCCGTACCAACCAAGACCTAAGAGTCCCCCGCCGAGGAGGAGGATGGTTGATGGTTCTGGGACGGGGGCAGAAGCGACATCGATTGAAAACAGTGGCTCAGTCGAAATTGGGTTGAAATCGAGGGCAAAGGGTGAGCCATCGTACAAGTCAATTTCCAGAAGGGCGTAAGAGTTACGCACTGTTTCTGTGGTGGGATGATCAACGCAAACGTTATCCCAGCTTAGGCAAAAACCAAGTACATTCCAACCACTGCATTCATCTGGATCGGTTGGGGATAGTTGTTTCAGGTCTTGAACTGACTTGAATGTGATCATGGTTGTCTCCAGGCAAAAAATAGCCCATCCGAAGATGAGCCTGTCTGTTTTGGTTTGTTGTGATTACTGGTTGCTGGCTTGATCGATCATCTGTGATACGTTGTCGGTTGCGTTTTGTAGACTGTCGTCGGAAAGGTGGGCGTAGCGTTGTGACATTTTTGCATCGGCATGGCCCAGCAACTTCGAAACCTCATACAGGCTTGATCCCGACATCACCGCAAAGCTGGCAAAGGAATGCCGCAGATCATGAATCTTCAAATTGTCTATGCCTGCTGCAAGGCAAACGTTGAGGAAGGGCTTCCGAAGATCATTTAGGAATTTCTTGTTTGCTCCCGTTCTACTTGGGAATAAAAAATCACTGTTCTTCGTTCGGGCATTTTCTGCTCTACGTTCAGCCAATATCTCCAGAACTTCCCGAGCCTTGGGATTGAGGACAACAGACCGTGACTGACCGTTTTTTGTGACCGGCAAAAATAGTCGTCCTTCATCCAGTTTCACTTGCGACCATTGCAATGAAAGAATTTCACCCTTCCGGCAGCCAGTGAACAGCAATAGTTTGATGGCCGACATTGACAGCCGATCCTCCATTTCTTCCAGTGCTCTTAGGAAGCGGGGTAGCTCATCCTTTGTCAGATAACGTTCTCTATGCGGTGGAGTTCGAAATTTCTCCAGCCCATCAGCCGGATTCTTTTCCAGCAGTCCCCACTGGACGGCCAGATTCATCATTCTTCGGATCAGTATCAGGAAATGATTAGCCGTGACAGCAGAGGTACGGGCTTTCTGAGCTGAATGAAAGTTCGAGATGTCTCTGGCTGAGAGGGTGGACAGCCGAAGTTTGCCGAGGGCGGGTCTGACCTTGTTGAGCATGTAGACATCGGTCTGCCAGCTCTTCTTGTGCATCGTGGCGTGAGGAATGTAGAACTGATCGATGTAGTCATTCAGGGTCAGGTCATTTCTTTTCTGCTGCCGTTCTTCATTGGGGTCTATATCCCTTGCCAGCAATGACTTGTTCTCGCTGACTCGTTTCCGGGCATCCTGAACGGACACATGCGGAAATTCCCCGAGGGCCATACATTTCTTCCGACCCAGATACCGATACCGATGCTGGAAAAATCGTCTGCCGTTCTTGGATACACGCAGTTTCAGGCCGACCATTTCACTGTCACTATATTCCGCTTCCCTGGATGGGCTGTCAGGATCGTGAGCGGGGAGAGCTTCTATTGATCTTTTTGTGAATGGAAATTTCTTCATGGCGTATTTCTCCTTTCGATGGTCTGTTTTTGTGTCGGTAGTCTTAGTAGTTCTGCTGACTCACAGGGAAGATTGAGCAAAGACATGGATTGTTGAGGTGCACTGCTGAAAGTCCGGTCCTGATCCGGTCCGGACGAGAAAATTCGGGGACTAAATTTGGTACTGATTTTTAGGGGGGAGGGGAGGCAGTTTTGAAGCAGGTTTTTTTCAGAAAGAAAACTTTTCGGAGATTTCGGCGGGGATGAAGAGGACTTCGGTGGGGTAGATGATGCGGTAGATAGTGAGCGTATGGCCGTCTGCTTTGATGCTGATCTGGACCGTCTCTTCGGGCGGCCCTAGATCGTTCAGCATAGGGAGGTCTTCTTCAGCTAGGACCATGAAGTTGGAATCATCGATGTCTTCCTCATCTTCATACTCCAGCAGCTCATGGCGACAGTAGAGCAGGTAGGACGCGACTTCGCGGTATAGCTCTGGGCTGTCGATGAGGAGTTGGCAATCGGGGAGGTTGCGGATGTGGATCATTTGGGGGCTCCTTTCTGTTGGGTTCCTGAGGGGGGTGGATGCTGGAAACAGAAAAGCCCAGTCAGGGGTATGTGACCGGGCTGCTTGAGATACAAAAAAGCGGAGCCATTAGATGACCCCGCTTTGAATACTATTTGTCAGATTGTTTTACAGAAGGCTTACTTTTTCTTTCTTCTGTAGAAGGCCAGCCCTGCCAGTCCGCCGCCGAGGAGGAGGATGGTCGAAGGCTCTGGAACAGGAGCTGTTTCATTGAGCGCCCATAAAGCTTCAGCCGTTACTTCATTGTTTTCACCGGAAAAGGAGTAATTCTCCCAACCACCAGAAGCTAGCTGAACACTTGTGAGATAGCTAGAGGCACCTTGAATGTTTGCACTGAACATCGCAGCGTCTAATTGATTCAGGGCGAGCACTGCGTAAGCTGTTTCCTGGATCTCTTCGTTACCATCATTGGCGATCACGTAATTGGCATGCCAAGCGAATCCGCCCATGTCTATCTGGAAACCAGCAAGAATTTGCCCAAGATCAATCAGACTGTTTGCGGCAGAGAATTGCCCGACAAGCGGATCATAATCTTCCCCAGCAGATGCGAGACCATAAATACTCCCGGCAAGACCAATGACATCATAGTAACTACTATTGCTATCGATCTCATCAATTTCAGCTTTAGTCCCGGCAACCCAAGCGGTGGTGTCTGCACCAATAGCAGAAGCAGCAACTAGACCCATACCCACATCCCATGCAGCAAGGTTAGCCTGAGTGCCTGTACGATAGTTACGTGCCAGGGTAACGTATTCAGATGTATTGTATAATGTGCCATTCCGGTTATAGGTGCCGGTTGCAAGCTTGTCGTAAAAATTTGTTGTGACGTAGTCAGTGTTTGCAGAACCGCCTAAAATCGCGTCAAGTTGAACCGCCAGATATCCATCCTGAGTAGAGAATACAGTCTTGCTTTGCAAAAAGGCAGCGGCCTTTTGCAATGAAACTAATTGGTTGGCATCCCCTGTTTGCTGGTAGGCTTGAGACAATCCCATGGCGATAGGTGCAATGGTGTTGCTTGCACTTCCAGTCGTAGAATCGCCATTATCTAGAGGCCAATCCCATCCACCATCATTATTTTGAGTGGAAACGAGGCGATTTCCCCCAGTCTGAAATACAGTGGCATTCGCTGCGGTTGCTAAAACAAACAAGAATAAAATTCCCACCCCAAAAATTTTTTTACTCATACGTTCCTCCTCCGGCTACAAATAATTATAGGCAATCATAAATGTCACCCTTCAGCACCATTTTGCACAAGTTATGCCACGCATTTAACTGCCGTGATTTCTAGAGCTTACAGATGTTCCAGAGAGCGGACCTCGGAGTGTAAATTCCCCCGACAGAGGAAAGTCCCCTGCACAATTGTCCCAGAAGGCCCTTTGGACAGGACACGTCCCGGAACCATCTCCCCGGACCGGACCCAATAGAGACCTCAAAAAGGACAACCAGGAAGGACTCCCCGGAGGCATTTCAACAAAGCAAATGGACCGGACAATTCCCGGAGGTACAAAAAAAGCACCTAACCAGTTTTGGCTAAGTGCTTATTTTTTAAATGGTCGGAGCGAGAGGATTCGAACCTCCGACATCTTGGTCCCAAACCAAGCGCGCTACCAGGCTGCGCTACGCTCCGACGGACGAAATAAGTACCATGGAGAAAATGGAAAATCAATCTTTTTTGTCGTAAATATTGCTTAAATCTCCCATTCCGGTTGTTGACTATCTTCAAACAGCTCTTTAACGATCTTGACCGCAATCTCTTCTGCCGAAGACCGGCTGCCATCAAAGCGGTATTCGGCATTTTGGGGCGGTTCATAAGCTGCGTCAATTCCGGCGATGTGGCTCAATTCCCCGGAACGAACCTTCTGGTAGGCCCCGGTGGTGTCGCGCTGCTCGCAGATCTCTAACGGTGTGTCGAGATAGATTTCGACAAATTCACCCTCTTCAAAAATCTCCCGTACCGTTTGCCGTTCATTGCGAAACGGGGAGATCACCGGGGCGATGACGATAATCCCCGCTTCAATCAGGATGTTGGCCACCTCGGCAATCCGGCGGATATGTTCGACCTGATCGGTGTCCTCGTAACCGAGATCGCGGTTCAGATTGTGACGCAGGTTATCACCGTCAAGAATATAAGTATGTTTGCCGAGCGAATGCAGCTTCTTCTCCACCAGATTGGCAACCGTCGACTTCCCGGCTCCCGGCAGGCCGGTCAGCCAGAGCAGTTTCGGTACCTGACGTTTTAAGGCCGCGCGCGCCTGCTTGTCGATATCCAGCGATTGCCAGTGGCTGTCGGTGGCGCGTTGCAGCGGTGCTTCAATCATCCCGGCAGCGACCGTGGCATGACTCAAGCGGTCGATCAGGATGAAGCTGCCGGTCCCCGGGCTGGTCTGATAGCGATCAAAGCCGATCTCGGAGTTGACGCTGATGTTGCAAAAGCCGACTTCGTTCAGTTGCAAGGTTTTGGCCGATTCCTGTTGCAGATTGTTGACATTGACCCGGTACTGCAGTTCGCTGACCTGCGCCGGAGTAGTCGCCGAACCGGCCTTGAGCAGGTAGCTGCGGCCCGGCAGCAGGGTGTCTTCATGCATCCAGACCAGCTTCGCGGCGAACCGATCGATCTGGTGCGGCATCGATTCTGTCGTTGCCAGCAGATCGCCGCGGCTGATATCGATTTCATCCTCCAGGGTCAGGGTCACCGCCTGCCCGGCAATCGCCAGCGGCAGGTCACCATCGAAGGTGACGATTCGTGCTACTTTACTGGTTTTTCCGGAGGCGCTGATGACAATCTCATCGCCAGGCCTGATTTTGCCGGCGGCAATGGTGCCGCAGAACCCGCGAAAATCAAGGTTGGGGCGGTTGACCCACTGCACGCGCATGCGAAACGGTTGCTGGGCGGCGTTGTCAGTAATCTCGACCGTCTCCAGATATTTCATCAGTGTCGGACCCTGATACCATTCGGTATTGAGGCTCGGTTGCAGGATATTGTCCCCTTCAAGCGCCGAAATCGGAATCGCCGTGATCGACGCAAAACCCAATTCTTCGGCAAACTCGCCGTATTCGTCGCGGATCGTTTCAAATTGTTTCCGGCTGTAGTCGACCAGATCCATCTTGTTGATTGCCAGCACGACATGGCGGATACCGACCAGCGAAGTCAGGTAGCTGTGTCGCCGGGTCTGCGTCAGCACCCCTTTGCGGGCATCGATCAGGATGATCGCCACTTGCGCGCTGGAGGCACCGGTCACCATGTTGCGGGTGTACTGTTCGTGGCCGGGAGTGTCGGCAACGATGAATTTGCGTTTGTCGGTGGAGAAGAAGCGATAAGCGACATCGATGGTGATCCCCTGCTCCCGCTCCGCCTGCAGGCCGTCGAGCAGCAGCGCGTAATCGATCTTTTCCCCCTGGGTGCCGCACTTTTTGCTGTCGCTCTCCAGCGCCGCCAACTGGTCCTCGAAGATCATCTTCGAATCCCACAGCAGCCGGCCGATCAGGGTGCTTTTGCCGTCATCGACGCTGCCGCAGGTGATAAAGCGCAGCAGCGATTTCTCCTCCTGCTGTTTCAGGTAGGCGTGGATATCTTCTGCGATCAAGTCAGATTGATGTGCCATTAGAAATACCCCTCTTGCTTCTTCTTCTCCATCGAACCGGATGAATCATGATCGATGGCTCGCCCCTGCCGTTCTGAAGTGCGGGTCAACAGCATCTCCTGGATGATCTCCGGCAGGGTGGCGGCGGTCGATTCAACCGCGCCGGTCAGCGGGTAGCAACCGAGGGTCCGAAAGCGGACCGATTTTATCTCGATCTTTTCACCCGGTTGCAGCTCCAGCCGTTCATCGTCGACCATGATCAGCATGCCGTCCCGCTCGACCACCGGCCGCGGTTTAGAGAAATAGAGCGGCACAATCGGAATCTCTTCCAGATAGATGTACTGCCAGATATCCAGTTCGGTCCAGTTTGACAGCGGAAAGGTGCGGATGCTCTCCCCCTGATGGACCTTGGTATTATAGATATTCCAGAGTTCCGGTCGTTGACTCTTCGGTTCCCAACGATGACTGGCGCTGCGGAAGGAGAAGATCCGTTCCTTGGCGCGCGATTTTTCCTCATCGCGGCGGGCGCCGCCGAAAGCTGCATCAAACTTGTATTTGTCCAGAGCCTGTTTCAATCCTTCGGTCTTCATCACGTCGGTATGCACCGCGCTGCCATGACTGAAGGGTCCGATCCCTTGTCGGACGCCATCTTCGTTGATATGCACCAGCAGTTCAAAGCCGTACTCCTTTACGATCCGATCACGAAATTCGATCATCTCGTGAAACTTCCAGGTGGTATCGACATGCAGCAGTGGAAATGGCGGCTTGGCCGGGTAAAAAGCCTTGCGGGCCAGATGCAGCATCACCGCTGAATCCTTGCCGACCGAATAGAGCATCACCGGGTTTTCGAACTCGGCGACCACTTCGCGGAGGATGTGGATACTCTCCGCCTCCAGTTGACGTAAATGGGTCAGGTGTGTGCTCATGTGGATGTCCTTTAATGGATGGTCTGTAGGGGCGACCCGGTGGGTCGCCCTTGTTTCGATTTCGTTGACGGTTGCGGCGGGCGATCCAGCGGATCGCCCCTACGACGGATATAGCGGATCGCCCCTACGACGGATATAGCGGATCGCCCCTACGACGGATATAGCGGATCGCCGCTACGACGGATATAGCGGATCGCCGCTACGGCGGATTTACCGTTTATGTAACCCGCATTCTTTGTGCTCTGGATGTTCCCACCACCAGCGTCCGGCGCGGGGATCTTCCCCCGGCGGCACTGCACGACTGCAAGGGGCGCAACCGATCGAGGGGTAGCCCATGGCATGCAAGCGGTTGATCGGCAGTCGCTGTTCTTTCACGTAAGCCTTGGTCTGTTCCTCGCTCCAGCAGGTCAGTGGATTCAACTTGATGATGTTGCCGTTGGCTTGATCGATTTCGATCGGTAACAGGTTGCCTCGAGTCGCCGCCTGCTCTCGGCGCTGGCCGGTAATCCAACCCGCCAGACCTTTCAGGGCGCGCTACAGAGGGTCCACTTTGCGAATGTGACAGCATTGCTGGCGGTTCTCCAGCGACTGCCGGAAGGAGAATAGCCCCTTTGTACGTTCCAGCCGTTCTACTGCCGCATGCTCGGGGAAATACCAGTCGATTTCGATGTCGTACCGCAGGCGGATGGTTTCGGCGATCTCCAGGGTCTCCTCGTTGAGCCGGCCGGTATCGATGGCAAAAATCTGTACCTTGCGATCGACCTGCTGCAGCAGGTCGATCAGTACGATATCCTCGATACTGAAGGAACTGGCCAGGGCGACCGGGCCATCGATAAGTGCCAGTCCTTTTTGCAGGATCTCCAGCGGTTCGGTGGCGCCGTTCAGCCGTGTAAATGGTGCAGCAGTATTCATTGCCAAGTTCATCGTTAAGCTCCTAGATCTGATGGCGTCGCAAAAAGTCCGCCCGACTGCGTTGCAGCGTTTTTTCAGGATCTCGACCTACAATATGTAGGCCTTCGCCCCCGAGAAATCACTACGCCTTGTGGAGCGAAATTTTTGCTTAGCCATCTGATTCTTTTTTGCGAATGCATCAGATTTGATATTCCGGTTCCCGCTTTTTGCGGCCGTAGGGGATGCGGTTCCAGAGACGTTCGTGGCCGAAGTAGATAAAGAATTTAATACAGGTATCGGCAAGCCCGATCTTTGCGGCGAACTCACCTTTGCCGGTCATGAGAAAGACGATAGCAGTGGTGATCACCGTTGCCAGCAGGCGCCATGAGAGGGCTTTGACCAAGCTGCGTCTATTTGAATCCATATTGTTGCTCACTGTGAATATCGGTTAGTTTGTGGTGTAATAATTTCAGAAAGGTTATATTTCTTGATGTAATCAGTCAAGAAAAAATTCAGTGCAAACAACGTTAAACCACTTGTGAATACACTTAAATCATTTAAAAACAAACTGTTAGGTAGATATATATCCACAGATAAAGAAGTTGACTTGCTCGGTGGGAAAATGCTTTTATGGCGCTCATTGTTACGTTAGATCGTCCTGGAAGGTGAAATAAGGAGTCAGAAAAGAACATGAAAATCGATTTTAAAGCACTGCGGATTGAGGGACTCTACAATCAGAACGAGGCTGGGCAGTTGATGATGCGGGTTAAATTGGCGAGCGGTTTACTGTCGGTGGCACAGGCTGCGGTTCTGGCCCGACTGGGGCAAGAGTACGGCAGCGGCACTTTGCATCTGAGTACCCGCGGCAGTATCGAATTTCACGATCTGGAATTTGACCAGCTGCCGCAGATACAGCGCCGGATGGCGGCGGTCGGACTCTTCTCGCGCGGAGCCTGCGGCGGCGCCGTGCGTGGGATTTCCACCAGCACCGGTTTCGGCCGGGGGTTCCAGTTTACCCAGGTGCTGGGGCGGAAGCTGCTGCTGCATTTCAGCGGCAATCCGCACTTTGAGGGCTTGCCGAAAAAATTCAAGATTGCCGTAGAGGCCGATTATGATGGCAGTCGGCATCTGATTCAGGATCTGGCGTTTGTCTACGTCGATCAGGAAGAGGGCAAGGCTTTTTATGATGTCTGGACCGGTGGTGGTCTTGGACGGGCGCCGCAGGCGGCAATCCTGTATCGGCGGCGGGTGGCCGAGAGTGAACTGTTGCCGTTAGCCGAATCGATCGTACGCGTCTACCGGGACAATGTGCAGCCGCCGAAGCGCTTGAAGTCGCTGATCGCTACCCGGGGCGAGGACGAATTCCGCCGACTGCTGGCCGAGGAGCTGGCCAAGGCAGAGCCGGTGCAGTTTAGCGATGCGTTCGACAAAGCTCTGCTGCCGGTCTCCGGTGATGCGGCGGCATTGAAGTTGGTGGTTCCGACCTTTGCCGGGGAGTTGAAAGCGCAACTACTCGGCAAACTCGCCGCTGCTGCCGAAGCGGTGGGCGTCGATTACCTGTTGGTCACCGCCGATCAGAATCTGGCCATGTTGCCGGCCGATCAGCAGTGCCGCCAGCAATTGATCGCAGCCCTTTCAGAGGTCGGTTTCAGCGGTCTGGATCAGCCGTTTGCGGTCTTGCGGGTCTGCCCCGGCAGTCAGGAATGTCGCATGGGACTGGCCGCGACCCGCGAGTTGGCGGAACAGTTCCAACAGCGCTATGCTGACAAGCTCAACGGCCGCAGTTTGGCGATTTCCGGCTGCAGCAACTCCTGCGCCCAGCCGCAGGTTGCCGAGCTTGGTGTTCTTGCCAGCAAAAGCGTTAAAGGGGAAGACGGGCAACGTACCCCGCGCTTCGATCTCTACCGCCGCACCGGTGAAGCCCTGGGCGAACGGGTTGCCGAGCGGCTGACCGAAGCGGAATTGCTCGCTGCGCTTGATGCAGAACTGTAACGCGCCGTTGTACAAATTACCGTGACAAAAAAAGGGGCCGTTGCGCCCCTTTTTTGTCGCGACGCTTCCGCTGCAATCTCCCGTCAATCGGCGCCCCCCCCCTGTTCCAGAATCATTCATTCGTTGCCGGCCTCCGTATTTGCCGAAATTTCCTGCCCTGATATCCGCTGGACATGATCTGTCGCTGGCCAAGCCGACGGCTATCGGCTAAGATTGACTCATAACAGCAGTTATCTCTTTTTATATCACTTCGACAAGGACAATCATGACCACTCTGGAAATCACGCCCGGACAGCTCCTGTCCGGTTTTCTGGTTGAACGAATCGACTCGCTGCCGAGCAATAATGCCACTATGATCCGCTTGATCCATCAGGCGACCGGTGCGCGCTTCATGCATCTGCAGCGGGATGATGACGATCACCTGTTTGCGGTCGGCTTTCGCACCCCACCGGACGATTCCACCGGGGTCGCGCATATCCTTGAGCACACCGCTCTCTGTGGATCGCAACGTTTTCCGGTGCGCGATCCTTTCTTCTCAATGCTCAAGCGCAGCCTGAACAGCTTTATGAATGCCATGACTGCCAGCGATTGGACCCTCTATCCGTTTTCCAGTATGAACCGCAAGGATTTCGGTAATCTGCTCGAAATCTATCTGGATGCGGCTTTTTTTCCCCGCTTGACCGAACGCGATTTCAGCCAGGAAGGGCACCGGCTCGAATTTGCCGAAATGGAGAATCCCCAGTCGCCGCTGGAATACAAGGGGGTGGTCTACAATGAAATGAAGGGCGCCATGTCCGATCCCTCTTCACTGCTCTCCCGGCGGACCGAACGGCACCTCTATCCGACCACCACCTATCGGCACAATTCCGGTGGCGAACCGGCTGATATCCCGGCCTTGAGCTGGCAGCAGCTGCGTGACTTTCACGCCCGTTTCTATCACCCGAGTAATTCCTGGTTTTTCAGTTCAGGGAATCTTGATCTGCCGGAACTGCTGGCAACGGTTGAAGATCGCGTTCTCCAACATTTCGAGCGGCTGGAACTTGACAGCGAAGTGCCCGCCGAACAGCCACTTGCCGCCCCGAAGCAGGTTGCGGAGCACTATCCTCTGGATGCTGGAGAACCGCTGGAAAAGCGTTCGATGGTACTGCTGGCCTGGTTGGCCGGTGATATCAATGACAGTTTTGAGCGGCTGGCAATGTCGCTGCTGTCGACCCTGCTGCTCGGTAACCCGGCGGCGCCGCTGTATAAGGCGCTGCTCGACTCCCAGTTGGGTGACAACCTGGCCCCCGGGGTCGGTTATCACGACGACAATCGCAGCACCTATTTTGCTGCCGGACTGCAGGGAACCGATCCACAGCAGGTTGCGGCGATCGAAAAACTGGTTCTTGCAACCCTCGAACAAGTGGCGACCGAGGGTTTCTCCCCGGAGCGGATTGAGGGCGCCATCCATCGGATGGAATTTGCCAACCGGGAAGTCACCGGCGACAGCTATCCCTATTCGTTGCTGTTGTTGATGCGCCTGCTCGGTCCCTGGATTCATGACGGCGACCCGCTAGCCGCGCTCAATTTTGATGAAAATCTGCAGCGCTTGCGGCAGGAACTGGCGGCCGGGCCCTTCTTTGAAAAACTGATCCGCAAACGGCTGCTCGATAATCCGCACCGGGTCAGGTTGCTGTTGCAGCCGGACACCGAGCTGGGGCCGCAGCAGCAGGCCCAGGTGCGGGCCGAGCTGGATAAAATCCAGCAGCAGCTCAGTGTTGCTGAACAGCAGCAGTTGGTCGAGCAAGCGGTGGCGTTGAAAAATACCCAGGAAGCGGAAGAGGATCTCTCCTGTTTGCCGACCCTTGAATTGACCGATATCGAGCCGCAGGAACGACCGGTCGCCGTTGTTCAGAAAGCCATGCAGGGGGTGCCGAGCTACTGGTTCGATCAACCGACCAACGGTATCGGGGTGGTCAGCTTGAATTTGGGTCTCGAGGGTTTTACTGAGGAGCAATTGACTTATCTGCCGATTTTCAGCAGTTTGCTGACTCAGGTCGGTGCCGGCGGCTGCGACTATCTGCAGATGGCGCAGAAGATGGAAGCGCTGACCGGCGGAATCTCGGCGCGGACCTCGCTGCAGGATGATCCGGAACAGCTGGATGTCTTCAGCGCCAGTTTCGAATTGAAGGGCAAGGCATTGGTGCGTAACAGCGAAGCCCTGTTCGGTTTGCTGCGCGATTTCCTTCTCAGCCCCGATTTCAGCGATCTGCAACGCATTCACAGGGTTCTGAATCAGCTCAAGGTGTCGCTGGAAAACTCGGTCCCGCAATCGGGTCATACCTACGCGGCACGGACTGCGGCGGCCTGCCTGTCGGCGGCCGCCAAGCGCCGGGAAGAGTGGGGCGGGTTGGCGCAATTGGCGCTGATCCGGCGGTTGGCCGAAAAAACGTCGGAAGAGTTGCAGGGAACCGCCGAGCGGTTGCAGCAGATCGCCGGAAAGTTGTTCTGCCGCTCGCAGCTTCAGGTTGCGGTGAGCGTCGAAGCGCAGAACTTTGCCGCTTTCGAGACACCGCTTGAAGCCTTGCTCGCTGCGCTGCCGGAGCAAGCGTCGGCGGTGCAAGCTGACGAGCAGGATTTCATCCCGCAGCCGAAACGGCAGGGCTGGATCTGGTCGATCCCGGTCAACTATGTCACTCAAGTCTTCCGCACGGTTCCCTACCGTCACCCCGACAGCGCGGCACTGACGGTGCTGGCAAAGTTGCTGCGGGCCGAATTTCTGCATCGAGAAATCCGCGAAAAAGGTGGTGCTTACGGCGGTTTAGCCAGCTACAGCTCTGAAGCTGGACTCTTTTCGCTGCTCTCCTACCGTGACCCGCATATTATGCGAACCCTCGACGTATATCAGCAGGCAATCGATTGGGCGGTTGCCGGGGAGTTCTCTGCCGAATCGGTGAAAGAGGCGGTGCTGACAATTTTCAGCGATCTGGATAAACCGCTCTCGCCAGCCGGGATGGGCGCTCATGAATTTGCCAATCTGCGTCAGGGGCTGACTCGGGAAATGCGCGATAACATGCGCCGGCAATTGCTCAACGTTGATGCCGAGGCATTGCAGCGGGTAGCGAAAAAATACCTGCAACAGGGGCAGAGTGCCGTCTCGGTACTGGCCGGAGAAACCGCCCTGCAGCAGGCCAATGAGCAGCTTGGGGAGCTGTCGCTGGAGTTGCAGAAAATCTGAATACCACCGGTAGGGGCGAATCTTGTATTCGCCCTGTGGGCAAGACACAAATCAAGGGCGATCACAAGGATCGCCCCTACGGATTTTTACGAAAGAAATAACTACACATGCAAAAGCAACAATTTTTCGCCACTGCTGCCCTCGGTTTTGAGCCGCTACTGGCGGCGGAACTTATCCAACTGGGCGCGATTGACGCCAAAGAGGAGCGGGCCGGAGTCCGCTTTTCCGGTGATCTGCAACTCGCCTACAAGGTTTGCCTCTGGTCGCGGCTGGCCAGTCGGGTATTGCTGCCGCTGGCCAGCTTTCATGCCCCGGATTCGGATATCCTCTACGCTGAAGCGCAAAGGCTGGATTGGGCAGAGCATCTTGCCGTCGACAATACCTTTGCTGTCGATTGCACCACGGTGCATTCGCAGATCAACCATTCCCAGTACGGGGCGTTGCGGATCAAGGATGCGATTGTCGACCAGTTCCGCAGCCGCTGCGCGGAACGCCCTTCGATCGCGCTGGAACAGCCCGACCTGCGCATTAATCTGCATCTGTTCAAAGATCAGGCAACTTTGAGTCTCGACCTTTCCGGGGACAGTCTGCATCGCCGCGGCTATCGAATCGACGGGGTGCGCGCGCCGCTGAAAGAGACTCTGGCTGCGGCAATTCTGATCCGCGCCGGTTGGCCGGAGATCTGCGCCGCCGGTGGCGCGCTGGCCGATCCGATGTGCGGTTCGGGAACGCTGCCTTTGGAAGCGGGGTTGATTGCCACCGATACCGCACCCGGTTTGTTGCGGGAGTATTACGGTTTTATCGCCTGGAAGCAGTTTGACGAGGAGCTCTGGCGGCAGTTGCGCGATGAAGCGCTCGAACGGCAACATGCCGGACTCAGACGTAAGCTGGCGCCGATCGTCGGTTACGACGGTGACGCCCGGGCGGTCAAGGCGGGCTGGCAACATGCGCAGAATGCCGGGCTGGATAAGGTCATTCATTTTGAACGACGGACGCTGCGTGAGTTTGTCGCTCCGGCCGGTGCTAGAACCGGCCTGCTGGTCGCCAATCCGCCTTACGGGGAACGGCTCGGTGATGAGAATTTGCTGCCGCCGCTCTATAATCTGCTCGGCGAGAAGTTAACCAAGCAATGTTCCGGCTGGAAAGCGGCGGTGATCACCTCGAATCCGCAGCTGGGGCGCTCGATCGGCCTGCGGGCCGGAAAGATCAACACTCTCTACAACGGGGCGCTCAAGTGTCAGCTGCTACAGTTTGAACTGAACGCGACCAACCGCTGGCAGTCGCTGGAGGAAGGCGCCGGAAAAGCGGTCAAAAAACCGCTGTCTGCCGGTGCCGAAATGTTTGCCAACCGGTTGCGAAAGAATCTGAAGAAATATAGAAAATGGGCCGGGCGGGCGGGAGTTGATTGCTATCGGCTTTACGACTCCGATCTACCGGAATATGCGGTTGCGGTCGATATTTACGGCGATGAAGTGCATCTGCAGGAGTACCGGGCGCCGAAGGAGATCGAGGAACATAAGGCTGCCCAGCGCCTGCAGGAGGTGCAGGATGCGCTGCCGCAGGTGCTGGATATCTCACCCGCCAAGATCCATCTGAAGGTTCGCCAGCAGCAGAAAGGGACCAGTCAGTACGAAAAGCAGTCGCGGCGCGGCATTCTTAAGGAGGTGCAGGAGGGGAATTGTAAATTCCTCGTCAACCTGACCGATTATCTCGATACCGGGTTGTTTCTCGATCACCGTTCGACCCGGCAACTGGTGCAGGAAATGGCGACTGGAACCCGCTTTCTCAACCTCTTCGCTTACACCGGCAGCGTTACCGTGCATGCCCTGGTCGGTGGCGCAAACTCGACAACTACGGTCGATATGTCGCGTACATATCTACAGTGGGCAGAGCAGAATATCGCTTTGAATCATTTTGATCCGGATGAGGAGGAGCTGATTCAGGCCGACTGTCTGGACTGGTTGGAGAAGGTGCAAAGCGAGCGGGCCGCCGCATTCGATCTGATCTTTCTCGATCCGCCGACCTTCTCCAATTCAAAAGGGATGACCGGCAACTTCGATGTGCAGCGCGACCATGTGGAACTGTTGCGTAAAACCGTCACACTGCTGGCTCCGGGCGGAACGCTGATTTTTTCCAACAACCTGCGCAGTTTCCGCATGGATGCCGACAGCCTGCCGGAGTTGCAGATTGAGGAGATCAGCGGTAAAACCATCCCACTCGATTTTGCCCGCAATCCGCGCATTCACAATTGCTGGCTGATTCGCCGGCAGTGAGCGCAGTTTTTCCTTGCTTCTATTCGGGATGAAAGATTAGATTCTGTTATTCTTTTGGTTGGAGGTGATTGGTGTTTGAGCTTGATCCACGTCTGCAGAATGAGACCTTCAGGCTGGGGGATTTCCCGCTCTGCCGCTTACTGTTGATGAATGAGAGCAGCTATCCCTGGTTTATTCTGGTTCCCCGTCGGGTCGGGATTCGTGAAATTCATCACCTGCAGGACGACGATCAGCAGCAGTTGTGGCGCGAGTCGGTAGAATTGTCCCGCTGGCTGGAGGGGACCTTCAGTTACGATAAACTGAACATCGCGGCTCTGGGAAATATCGTCAGTCAGTTGCATCTGCATCATGTCGCTCGTCGTGTAAAGGATCCGGCCTGGCCGGGACCGGTTTGGGGGGTGCACCCTGCGGTTCCCTACGCCGAAGCAGCGATCGATGTTATCTATCTAAAGCTGCAAAGCGCCAATCTGAGGGAGTTTACTTTTGGCTCTGCCGATTAAATTTGTCAGTTTAACGCGCAAGTTGCTGTTGAGTACGCTGCTGGTCTGTTTTTTCATCAGTGTGGTTGTCTCGCTGGTTGAAGTGCGCAACCGGCAGGAATGGCAACGAGAGCAGATTCGAAAAAGCTTCAAAAATTTCAGCGCCGGACCTTTGCGGGAGGTGAGCGAGGCGGTTTGGAATTATAACTGGAAAATGGTACAGGCGATTGTCGATAGCCAGACCAGTCAGCTTTTTACCTTCATGAAAATCTGCGATAAGGACGCAGTTCTTTGTATTCAGCAGGGCAAAAAGGACCGCGCACCCTTTCTTGATTTTCGTATCCAGGTAAACTATCAGTCACCGAGTCTGGAAATCGGTCAGGTTTATATCCAGGCTGGTTACCGTGACTACCTGACGCTGTTGAAGAATGAATTCCCGAAGATTTTTCTGCTCAACAGCATCGGGGTCTTCGGTCTTGCCGCAATTATTTTCCTGCTTTTTCACCACCAGGCGGTGCGGCGAATGGTGGCCGTTGAAAAATACACCCGTGAAATCGACCTGGCCGATGTCGAGCGATTACAGCCGCTGGCCGCAGCGAATCGTCCTGCCTCGCTGGATGAGATCGATCGACTGACGGATGCTGTTGACGGCTTGGTCGGGCAGATTAAAAACGAATTTAATCGCCGCCGGCAATTGGAACAGCAACTGACCCAAGCGCAAAAAATGGAAGCGCTGGGGACCCTGGCCGGTGGTGTTGCCCATGATTTTAATAATATTCTTGCGGCCATTCTTGGTTATGGGCAGCTTTGTGCGGCAGGCGTGGAGCCTGGCTCCAAGGTTCATGAGCGTTTGCAGCAGATCATCCATGCCGGGCAACGAGCCAAAACATTGATTTCACAGATTCTGATTTTCAGCCGTCACACCGAAGCAAATCAGGAGAAAATCCAGCTGGCTGCAGTCGTCTCGGAAGCTCTGACCCTGATCCGTGCGTCCTTGCCGGCGAATATTCAGATTGAAACAGAACTGGATGAGAGCCTCTGGACGCTCGGTGATGCGACCCAATTGCACCAGGTGGTGATGAATCTGGCGAGTAATGCCGGCTATGTGATGGCCGAATCGGGCGGTTGTTTAAAGGTTTCTGTCAGTCGCCAAACGGCTACGGAGGAGTGGCACTGTTTGCAGCCGCTCAAAACAGGCGGTTATATCTGCCTGCAGATTGAAGATGACGGGCCGGGGATTCCAGCAGATATCCGCGACCGGATCTTCGATCCTTTCTTCACCACCAAAAAAGTCGGCAAAGGAACCGGGATGGGGTTGGCGGTCGTGCACGGCATCGTGCAGTCGCATAAGGGCGCAATCTGTCTCGACAGTGAAGCAGGACAGGGGACCTGCTTCCGTATCTGTCTGCCGGAAACCGAACCGGAAGATACCGAACTGACCAGCGATGCGGCTGAGGTCATCGGCGGGCAGGAGCGTATTCTTCTGGTCGACGACGAGCCTGCCGTGATCGACATGGGCAAAGGCCTGCTTGAGGATTTGGGTTATCAGGTGACGGCGACGAGTAATCCCTTGCAGGCTCTCGACCTGTTGCAGAAGGGGGAGCGTTTCGATCTGTTGATCAGTGACCTGACCATGCCGGAAATGTCCGGTACCGATCTGGCCAAAAAAGTCTGGCAGAAGAACCCGGACCTGCCGGTGATTATCTGGACCGGGTTTGCCGATCAGTCGGTCGACAACTCCTTGAAAATTGCCGGGGTGCGGGACGTTTTGTATAAGCCGTTTACCGTTGTCGACCTCGATTCTGCGGTGCGCAAAATCCTGGATTCAACAGGCGGGTCGACGGTTTGAGGTGACCTTGCTTTGTGGAGGTGAAAATGCAGAAAAAAATCCGGTTTTTGTTTATCAGCTTATTTCTCCTGCTGCCCAGCCACCTGCCTGCTGCGACCTTAACGATTAACACCTCGATAAAACCGCCCTTTTCCACTGAACAGCAGGATGGCTTTTTTGACCAACTGTTGGCAGAGCTGTTTCGGCGGGCCGGCTATGAAGCCGTGTTATCCCGCTTGCCGGCCGAGCGGGCCCTGTTGATGGTCAATGAAGGCTACAGCGATGCCGATGTCCCACGGGTAGCCGGTCTGGAAAAGAAATATCCCAATCTCATTCGGGTTCCGGAAGCGGTAATCAACTATGAATTTACCGCATTTATGCGTCATCCTGTAGAGACAGAGCTTACCTGGCAGGGGTTGGAGCAGAAACAGGTCGGAATGATTATCGGCTGGAAAATTTACGAAAACAATGTCCCGAAAAATTCCCGGATTTCCAGGGTCTCCAAGCCGCAACAGCTATTTAAGCTGTTGTTCGGTAACCGGGTGGACATCATCTTGTATGAACGCTATGCGGGAATGGAGATCATTGCCAGAAACAACTATACGGACCTGGCCGCCTGTCGTCCCCCGCTGGCAGTCAAGCCGATGTATCTGTACCTGCATCGGCGACATGCGGCACTGGTTGCGCCGCTCGCTGAGTTGCTTCGCGAGATGAAGGTCGATGGGACCTGGCAGCGGATCGCCGCTGTAACACTCAATGCCAGGAGATAAGTTGACCCCGGCGACGGCGCCTCAAATCCACCTCAAAGCGTCGTTGTCAATATCAGTGTTGAATGGTCTGTATAACCGTTGCATGGATAGCGGCAGGAAAGATTGAAGATGAAATATGGCATGATAGCAAGAGTTGAAAACAATCCGGACCTGCTTCTGAGGTTACTGGTCTGGCTGGCACTACTGTCAGGAGTTTTGATCATCTCCTTCTCCGCTTACGGAATTTATCGTCATTCATTGGCGGTTGTCCTTAACGCCGCCGAAGGGGAAGCGCTGCGGGTCGGTACGGTGATGGTTGAGCAGCAGAGCCTCGCGCTGTTCAGTGCCGGTGAAGCAGATATTTCTCTGACCCCTGCTGAACTACCGCGATTTGATCTTCAGGTGCGCAAATTTCTCCATCCGTTCGCTATCGTCAAAATCAAGGTTTTTTCTCGTGACGGGACCATTGTTTACAGCACCGATCGGAATATCATCGGGCAGCGGGTTGAGGGAAATCCGCGTTTAGCCCGGGCCTTAAACGGCGAAGTGGACTCCCATCAGGAAACCAAAGAGAAATTGACCGACCTGGCTGATGAGCACCGGTTCAATGTTGATGTGGTTGAATCCTACCAGCCGGTTCGCAACAATGCGGGTGAGGTTGCGGGGTGCTTTGAAATCTATATGGATGTGACTCGTTATCGCGAGGACATCTTCAACCGGGTCGCCTCAGCGACCCTGATCCTGACGATCATCCTGGCGGCTGTCTTTTGCTTGTCGTTCTGGGTAGTGCGCATCGGCGCGAATCAGCTGAAAATGCTGCTGAAACAACTGCAACAGATGGCGTTGACCGATCCGCTGACCGGAGTGTTTAATCGCGGTGCGGTGATCCATCGGGCCCAGGAAGAACTGGCGCGGATACAGCGGCGCAAAGTGACAGCTGCCGGGAACCGGATCGGTGTAATTATGATCGATCTGGATCATTTTAAAAATGTCAACGATATCTATGGTCACTTGGCTGGGGATGAAGTTTTACGCGAGATGTCCCGCCGGGTTACTGATTGTCTGCGTGAATATGATGTGTTCGGTCGCTATGGAGGCGAGGAATTTCTGGCGATTATTCCCGATGGCGATTATGAAGTCGCGATTGCTGCCGCGGAAAGAATTCGTCAGGCGCTGTTGCAGAACCCTTTTCAGTTTGAACAGCAGGAAATTATTGTCACCGCCAGTTTCGGCGTGACCGTCTGTGGCGATGCCGACGAAGAGTTGGACACCGCTTTACAGCGGGCTGACGAAGCCCTTTATCAGGCAAAGGCGGAAGGCCGCAACCGGGTCGTCGGTCGGGGCTGAATGGTCGTCTCGTTCCAGGTAAGCTCACTCGTCGATGTCTCTGAGTGCGCTTACCTGGAACGCTGTCGTTACAACGCTACTGCCGGGTCAGATCCCGATATCTGATGCGGTGCGGCTGGTCAGCTTCACGGCCGAGGCGGCGCTTGCGATCCTCCTCATACTCAGAATAGTTCCCTGCATACCAGATCAGCTGTGAATCCCCCTCGAAAGCCAGGATGTGGGTCGCAATGCGGTCGAGGAACCAGCGGTCGTGACTGATCACCACCGCGCAGCCGCCGAAATTTTCCAGCCCTTCCTCCAGCGCCCGCAGGGTGTTGACATCCAGGTCGTTGGTCGGCTCATCGAGCAGCAGCACGTTGGCCTCTTCGCGCATCATCTTGGCCAGATGTACCCGGTTGCGCTCGCCACCGGAGAGGACCCCGACCTTCTTCTGCTGATCGGAGCCGGAGAAGTTGAAACGGGCGACGTAAGCGCGCGCATTGACCGACTGGCCACCGAGCTGGACAAAATCCTGACCGCCGGTGACCTCTTCGAAGATGGTCTTGCTGCCGTCCAGTTCGCGGTCCTGATCGACGTAGCCGAGCTGCACGGTTTCGCCGACCTTGAAACTGCCGGAGTCGGCATTTTCCTGGCCGGTGATCATCTTGAACAGGGTCGATTTGCCCGCACCGTTGGCACCGATGATGCCGACAATCCCGCCGGGCGGTAGATTGAAGCTGAAATTGTCGATCAACAATCGCTCACCGAACGCCTTGCTGACCTCTTTGGCTTCCACTACGACACCGCCCAAACGTGGCCCCGGTGGAATGTAGATCTCCATCTGCTGTTCTTTTGCTGCGGCTTCGTTGCCGAGCAGCTCCTCGTAGGAGTTGATCCGTGCCTGAGCCTTGGCGTGCCGTCCCTTCGGCGACATGCGGATCCACTCCAGCTCGCGTTGCAAGGTTTGCTGTCGCTTGCTTTCCGACTTCTCTTCCTTGCGCAGCCGCTCCTGTTTCTGCTCCAACCAGCTCGAATAGTTGCCCTTCCAGGGAATTCCCTGGCCGCGATCCAGCTCTAAAATCCAGCCGGCGACATTGTCGAGGAAGTAACGATCATGGGTGACGGCGATCACCGTGCCGGGGTAGCGCTGCAGATGCTGCTCCAGCCAGGCGACGGTCTCGGCGTCCAGGTGGTTGGTCGGCTCATCGAGCAGCAGAATATCCGGTTTTTGCAGCAACAGACGGCAGAGCGCAACGCGACGTTTCTCGCCGCCGGAAAGCACCTTGATCGAGGTGTCGGGAGCCGGGCAGCGTAACGCCTCTTCGGCCAGCTCCAGGCGTGAGTCGAGATCCCAGGCATCGGCCGCGTCCAGCCGGTCCTGCACCAGCGCTTGTCGGGCCAGCAGTTTATCCATGTCGGCATCAGGATCGGCGAAGGCGTTGTTGATCTCCTCGAATTCCCCCAGCAGGTCGACGATCTCCTGCACTCCTTCCTGCACCACTTCACGGACGGTCTTCTGTTCATCCAGCTGCGGTTCCTGCTCCAGATAACCGACGCTGTAGCCTTCGGAGAGTACCGCCTCGCCGTTGAACTCCTTGTCGACCCCGGCCATGATTTTCAGCAGGGTCGATTTACCCGAACCGTTCAAGCCGAGCACGCCGATTTTGGCACCGTAGAAGTAGGAGAGGGAGATGTCCTTGATGATCGGCTGTTTGTTGTAGTGTTTACTGACTCGCATCATCGAATAGATGATTTTTTTGCTGTCTTCACTCATGGTTGATTGTCCTTGGAAAAAACGGGGAAAGTCGTAGGCTTCTGTATCCCGAAGGTTGAAGCACTCTCAAAAAGAATCAGATGGCCGCTATCAAGGTTGGCTTTCAGGCCTTATACATGATTGCGGCGGCAGCGGCAAGTGCAACAACGGCAGCTTCTAACTGTTGGTCGCGGGTTGGCAGAAAGGCTAGTGGCGCAGATTGAGCTGGCCCTGCTGGTCGAGCTTCTGTACCGTTTTGAGCAGGTTGCGGGTCAGCAGCGGGTGGAGGGCGGTCCCTGCTTCTTCGAGCATGATCGCGGATATTTTGTCCAGATCCATGCCGAGCCGGTAGGAACGGTGGGTGCGCAGGGCATCAAAGAAATCGGAGATTGTCGTCATCTGGCTGGTCGGATGCTGCCGCCAGTTTTTCGGCACTTTAGGATAGCCGCTCTGATCGTAGCGCAGATGGTGTTCATAGGCAGTAATCACCGCCAACCGCGGGATGCCAGGGGTATTGACCAGATATTCGGCACCGAGCCGTGGATGATCCCGTATCAACTCCCATTCTTTGTCATCCAGCTTGCCCGGTTTCTGCAGGATCTCCTGCGGCACGAACAGCTTGCCGATGTCGTGCAGCATGGCGGCAATGCCGATGTCATGCAACGCTTGTCCTTCGATGCCGAGCATCCGTGCCTGGGCGATGTTGAGAATGCAGACGTTGGTCGAGTGGGTGTAGGTGTACTCGTCCATATTGCGTAGCGGCGCCAAAGCGATCAGCGGGTTGCCCTGCTCGGAGAAGGCGTTGACGAAGCTGCCGACAATTTCGCTCAGTCCGCGGACGTTCAGTCGGCGGCCGGCGCGGACGCTCTGGTAGAGGTCCATGAACTTGCTCAGCTCCAGACTCTCAACCTCAGCCAGTTCCGGGAACTGTTGAAACAGCTCACCGATGCTGTCGCCCTGCTCCACACTCCGGCTGTGGACTTCGACCCGGCCGAAACGGATATGTTCGCTGGAGCTGATCTCCTTTGCCTGCAACCCTTTCGGCAGCAGGATGACGATCAGTTCGAGCAACTCCGCTTGCGGTAGGCCGCTGCGGAATTTCAGGTGGCCGATGCCGCGCTGCTGCAGGGCGCTAATCAACTTGCCGACCGCCAGGTCGGTCTCCAGCGGAGCGTTGTCGAAGATCAGTTCGCCTTCGACCAGCAGCAGTGAAACCTCTTCCTGATCGGTAAAGATCTGCTGCAGATGTTGCAGCGCCAGCCGGCAGAGATAGTTGACCTGTTGATGTTGCTGATCGTACAGCGTGGCGGTAGCGACAGCGGTGGTCAAGCGCCGGATAAAGGAGAGGATCTCCTGGGTTCGGTCATTGTTCACGGCGAGCTCCTGGCCAGTTGACGTAATTTTTCCGTGGCGAGCTTCGACAGTTCGCCGCGGCGCGCCAACACCAGCTTCTGCAGCAGCGGTTTGATCGCCTGATAGGGATAGTTGTCGAGCTGGCCGAGGATCTCCTTTTGCAACTGCTGCAGGCGCGAAGAGCCGAAATACTTGCCGGAAAAGAGCAGTTTTTCGAGCGTCGGCAGTACCTCTTCCCGGCCGGTAATTCCAAGGGTTTTAAGGATCTGAATTTTCAGCGGCAGACTCTCCTCGGTCAGCTTCTCGCTGCTCAGCAAGTCGATCAGCCGTTGAATAATCGCCGGGTCTTTACTCAACTCGGCCAGTTGTATCGCGTGTAGACGCAGTTCGGTATCACTGCCGTTGAGTTGCTTGAGCAGCAGGCTGTCGGCGCGGCCGGGGTCTTTTTGAAACAGCAGCTTCAGGACTTCCTGACTGACGCGCCGGTGCGGATGGTTTTCCAGGGGGAGAATTTTTGCCAGCTCGATCGGCACTTTCTGCATCCGCAGCACGGCAAGCAGGTCGCGCAGCAGATACCAGCGTTTATCCTGCAGGGCGGCATAAATGGCCGGGTGAGCGGAACTGCCCATAGTGACCAGAACATTGAGATAGAAGCGCCGTAACGTTTGACTCGGTTCATCGGCCAGCCGCGTTACCAGGGTTTCGGCAAAGGCTTCACCGGTCGCCTGCAGGTAGTCATGGATCTGCTGCTGTTTCTCCTGTCCCCAGCGTTGCAGGTTATCCAGTACCTCTTGTTGAAAATCCGAACTCTGAAGTGTTTCCAGTAGTTTGGCGGTATGTTCCGGGTTTTTCTGCGGATTACGCCGGCAGTAGTCCAGCAGGCTGCAATGCAGTTGGCGTAACCCGGTAAAATCACCAACCTCAAGAAAATATTCGGCCAGGTCGATCAGGTTGCGCTGCAGGCCGTGGTACTGCTCATCAGTCAGTTCATCCTCCATCAATTGGAAAATGATCGATGAGCAGTGCTGTTCAATCGACTGCTCTGTCATGCTTTGCCGCAGCGCTTGTGCTTCGGCCTCCGGAAGCTGCAGCTCCGAGTCGAAAGAGACGATCGTATTGAGGGTTTGCTGGTAGGATTCGGGGGTGAATTTTTCGGTTTCTTCCTCCCGGAAGATGGTGCGGAGATGCTGTTGCTGTGCAGCATCTTCCGCCGGTCGAACCTTGCCGCTGGTCAGCGATTGACGACTCTCTTTCTGGTGATGTTCCGAGAGTTTGCCGAGCAGGTTGATCATGGTTCCGGAGATGTTGAGCCGCTTCTGGTTGGCTTCTTCCAGCGAAGCGAGCACCAGTTCGGTGGGGAAGTTTTCCAGCAGTTCTTTTCCTGATTCCTGTTGATTGTCCAGATTGCGAAAGGTGCTGTTTAAAAATTGCCGTTTCAGCTCCGGATTCAACTGGTTGATCAGGGTTCCGAACTGGTTGCTGAGCTGGTCCTGCTGATCAAAACTCTGCAACTTGCCGAGAAAGGAGGAGATTGCCTGGTCGTAGTTCTGCTGCTCTCCCTCCCCGCCGTCGGTAAACCGGTGGTTGAGAATTTCGGCGACGATCTTCGGATCGAACTTTTGATCTCTCTGTCCCGACCCGCCGGTTGAATCGAGGGAATCGTCGAGCAGACCGTCAAGGAAATCATGCCAGAGCGGCAGTGGCTTGCTGCCGACCTCCAGCCGGTCTTCATCGGTGGTATGAAGGGCGTTGTAATCGACCGGGGTGATCTCGATATGGCTGACCCGCAACTGCTGCAGCAGGGTTGGGTAGCCGCCGCCGGCGGCAATCGTCTGTCGGTCCGAGCGCAGCAGCTGGTTGACACTGTTCAGTTCAGCCCCGGTCGGTTGCCGGTGAAAATGGATCGCGGCAATCCCGGCCTTGGACAGGGCGGCGGCAAAATCACGATAGACCGGGTTGTTTTTATCGAGCCAGCGCTGCTCGAACAGCAGGGCATTTTTGGCAATGCCGAGGGTGAGCGTTTCCCGGAACTCGAAGAGCTGGTCGAGCAGGGCCAGAACCTTTTCGGTGGCGCTGGCAATCATCGGATGACCGGGCGGGTAGGTCGAAAGGTGGCGACGTGAAATATTCAGTTCGTAGATGAAATTGGCCAGGACCTGTGTGTCCAAGTCGCCCTCTACGTTCGGTTTGTCCTGTTGAGTCAAGCTTCCCCCATTGTGGATGAACAGATATTTTCAGCCGATAACGAGCAGGTCTATTTATACCATTCGTCATCCTTCGGCAACAAGTTAAGGTTACAGGCAAACCTGTTCGCAGGGTTGCTATTCAGCACATCCCGCCTTCGGCACTCTGGCGGCGTTGCTGTGCTGCTCAAATGCTCACATAGCCATGTATGCTCCGCTTCTGCGCTGCTCGCGCCTTGCCAGAGCACCAAATTCGGGCGTGCTGAATAGCAACTTCGCAGGAAAGATCAGACCGACTGCTGCGCACCCCTGTCCAGATTGTTGAGAACCTGTAGAAAACTGCCGGTAAGTTGCGGGTGGAGTTTGCTGCCGGCAAGACCCAGCATGATCTCGCTGATCTGCTCCGGCTCAAGCGATTCCTCGTAGCTGCGATGGGTGCGCATGGCATCGTAGGTGTCGGAAATGGCGGTCATGTAGGAACTGAGATTCTGCGGCCAGGGGCGCGAGGTTTTCGGGTAGCCGGTCCCGTCATAGCGCATGTGATGTTCAAAGGCGGTGACGACCGCCAGACGTGGAACTCCGGGGGTGTTGAGCAGGTACTCTGCGCCCGTTCGCGGATGCTGCTGCATGATCCGCCATTCTTCTTCGCTCAGCTTGTCGCTTTTGCCGAGAATTTTCGGGTCGATGAACATTTTACCGACGTCATGCAGCATGGCGGCGATGCCGATCTCATTCAGCAGCGGACCTTCGATGCCGAGCTGCCGGGCCTGGGCCAGATTGAGCAGGCAGATATTGGTCGAATGGGTGTAAGTGTATTCATCCATCGAGCGCAACGGGGCGATCGCCAGAAAAGAGTCACTGTGGCTACCGAAGGCGCTGATGAAGCCGTTGACAATATCGTTGATGCCGCTGACCTTGAGTTGCTGTTTGTCACGGACACCGTCATAGATCTCCAGAATCTGGTCCTTCTCTGTTGCGGCGATTTCTGCTAACCCCAACAGGGCCGCTTGGGAAACCTGGTTTTTTTTTCTGAAGCGCACTTCGACCTGGCCGAAATGGATATGTTCGCTGTCGATCAGCTCAGCTTTCTGGTCGGGTCGCTTGCTGATGATACTGACCAGCGCGAGCAGCTCTTCGCTGTAAACCCCCGGTTCGATGCGCAGATGAGAAATGTTGTGGAGCTGCAGCGCTTCATGCAGTCGCTCGGTGGCCAGACTGTGGGATGCCGGTTTGTTGGCAAAGATCAATCGCCCTTCGATAATTTTCAATACCAGACTGTTGTGGCTGGTGTGCAGGATTTTGACCTGCTCCAGCGCCTTGCGGCAGAGGCGCAATACCTGCAGGTGCTCCAGGTGATAAAGCGCGGCGTTGGTCGCGGCGGTCGTCAGGTGGCGAATAAACAGCTGCAGATGTTCCTGATCATTGATACTCATAGGCTCGCTCCTGCCGATGGTTGCAGCATCTCGGTTGCCTGTTTGGCCTGCTGCCGATTGCCACTGCGGGTCAACTCCTTGAGCAGAGGTTCGGCGCGTTGCTGTGGATATTCAGCAAGACTGGCGATGATCTCCCGTTGAAACTGTTTCTGCCGGCGCGAGACGAGCAGGCCCTTTTTCTGCAGCAGCTGTTTTAGTGTCGGCAAGCTGTCCGGGTTGCCGATTCTGGCCAGTGTCCTTAAGAGCTGTTTCTTTAATTCCAGGTCTGAATCGCTGTCCAGCTTGGCTTGCAGCAGTTGTAAAAGGTTGCTCAGAACATCCGGATCGCGGCTTAAATCGGCCAGCTGTACAGCTGCCAGTCGGGCACCCGGATCATGGCTGCTGAGCTCTTTTTTCAACAAGCGGTTGGCGGTGGCGGGGTTCAGGCGAAAGAGAATTCGCAGGACTTCCTGGCGCACCTTGGGGTGCGGATGGTTGGTCAGGTGCTGGATCGCCTTCATTGAGGAGAGTTCCGGTTGCTGGCCGAGGATGATCAGCAGGTTGCGCACCAGATACCAGCGTTTGTCTTTGAGTCCCGGGATGATTGCCTGGTGTGCGGAGATGCCGATCCCTTCGAGCAGTTTCATCCAGATCCGCCGCAGCGACAGCTGTTGCTCCAGCCCCAGACGTTCGATCAGCGGTTCACTGTAGGCATCGCCGACCGCTGCGATATAGGCAGAAATTTCCGCGACCTTTTCCTTGCCCCAAAGCTCGACTCCATCCAGGACTTCGACCATGAAGGCCAGGCGGGTATGGTTGGTCAGCAGGGTTTCATCAAAGACTGTGGCGTGGGCCCGGTTGCTGTTCAGGTAGCCTGACCAGCGGTGGTAGATTTCCCGCAGGGCGGTAAAGTCGCCGGTATCGAGAAAAAAGCGGGAGAGTTCCAGCAGATTCTGCTGCAGGGCGATTTCACTTTCTGCCGAGAGATGACCGTCGATCAGCTCAAAGATGATGGCGCAGCACTGTCGTTCAATCGATTGCTGCTCCAGGGTTTCTTTGAGTGCCAGCTTTTCTGCCTCGGGCAGGTTGTTGAGCTGATCCTTATCGAGGATCTCCCGCAGCGCATGCTGGTAGCTTCCCGGCATGTAGAGATCCTGGTTCTCTTCGTTGAAGAGGATGTTCAACCGGGCGAGTACGACCTCTTCATCCAGCGATTCCGGATCCGGTTTTTGCGTGTAACCGGCAGTCGGAGCCGGGGTTGTCGAGAGTTTGCCGACCAGGTTGATCAGTCGATTCGAGATGTGCAGCTGTCGGCTTTGCTGCAGGTTTAGGGTTTTTGTCAGCAGTTCCTGCGGGAAGTTTTCCAGGACCTGCTCGGCTGCGGCCGGGACCTGATCGAGAGTTTCCAGGGTGCTGGACAAAAAGCTGTCACGTAGCTTCGGCTCAAGTTGCTCCAGCAGGCTGCCCAGTTTTCGGCCGGGAAGTTCATCCTGCTCCGGATCGGTTTCAATCAGCTTGGCAACCAGGGTTGAGACCACCCGCTGGTAGCCATCGCTTCCGGCGATTTCATCAGCCAGCCGCTGGTTGAGCGCTTCGGCGACGATCGAGGGATCGAGGTGGCCGGGCCAGTCACCGCTGTCGCCGCGAGCATCCAGACTGTCGCTGAGCAATCCCTGCAGGAATCCTTCCCAGAGCGGTTTCTGGCCGGCACTGTCAGCCCCTGCTCCGGTTCTGGCTCTGAAGGCGCTGTAGTCGATGGGAGTGATCTTGATATGGTTGATCTGCGCCATCTGCAGCAGTGCGGGAAACCCGCCCGCATCTTCAATGCTGTCCCGGTCGCCTCGCAGCAGCTGGTTGAAGCGCAGCAGCTCGGTGAAGACCAACCCCCGTTTGAAACTGATCGAGGCGACGCCGAGATCGAAGAGGAAGCGGGCGAACTCGTTGTAAACCCGATTATTTTTATCAAGCCACTGCTGGTCGACAAAGAGTGTCTCCGGCGAGACACCGAGTGTCAGCTCCTCACGCAGCTCGTGCAGCTTCAGCAGCGTTTGCAGTGCTTTGGAGTTACTGCTGGCAACCTGCGGGTGTTCCAGGGGGTAGAGTGAAAAGCTGCGCCGGGCGATATTCAGCTCGTTGATGAAATCGGCCAGTGGCTGCAGCTCCGCAGTCGGGTGCGGTTTTTGGTTGTGATTCGGGTTCAAGGAGTCCTCTTTTTGCGCACTTAAATATTTGGGTTGGCTTTTCATTATAACAGATTAGCGCCACCGGGAGATGGTTTAAAGGTGTGTTTTCCACGGCCGGGAGAATTTCATTATCTTGCAATCGAAAGGCGTTGATGTTAGGTTTTTGCGGTGAAAATCTACAGAAATAAGGTCGATAATTGCCTATGAGTCCCCGCGACCATTTTGATGTGGGGGATGCTGCACTGGCCGCGCAACTGTTCGGCCAGCAGAATCAGCATCTCAAGCTGATTGAGAAGAAGCTCGGCATCCGCCTTGCCAGCAAAGGGGCGCTTGTTACCCTTTCCGGCGAACAGGCACAGGTTCAGGTCGGCCATCGGCTGCTGGAGGAGTTGTCGGCTTTATTGCGTGACGGGATGCCGCTCTATCCGACCGACGTCGATTACGCGATCCGGATTCTTTCCGCCGATTCCTCCATCCATCTCAAAGAGATTTTTTTAGACACGGTCTTTGTTTCGGCGCGCAAAAAAATTATCGCACCAAAAAGTGTCGCGCAAAAAGAATATATCGATAATATCCGGCAGAATCATGTGGTTTTCGGCATCGGCCCGGCCGGGACCGGCAAGACCTATCTGGCGATGGCGATGGCTGTTGCGGCGCTGATGCGTAAGGAGGTCAGCCGGATCATGCTGGTGCGCCCGGCGGTCGAGGCGGGGGAGAAACTTGGATTTCTGCCCGGGGATCTGGCCGAAAAGGTCAACCCTTACCTGCGGCCGCTCTACGATGCGCTTTACGACATGATCGATCTGGAAAGAGGGCAGGAAATGGTCGAAACCGGGGTGGTTGAGGTCGCGCCGCTGGCCTTTATGCGCGGCCGGACCCTGAATGATGCCTTTGTGATTCTGGATGAGGCGCAGAATACCACCGCCGAGCAGATGAAGATGTTTCTGACCCGACTCGGTTTCGGCAGCCGGGCGGTGATTACCGGCGATGTAACCCAGGTCGATCTGCCGCGCGGCAGTTATTCCGGTCTGTTGCATGTGATGGATGTGCTCGAAGGGGTGCCGGGGATCGCCTTCAATCATTTCACCGATGTCGATGTCGTTCGACATCCGATTGTCCAATCGATCGTACAGGCCTACCAGGCTGCCGAGCGGCGGGGACCGACGTCGAAGCACCGTTTGCAAGGATGATTCAGGTTCTATGACCAAAGAAGAACAAAGAAAAGCCCGCGAAGGTCGTTCGGCCTTTTTCGGTGACGGTGTCCAGGGGTTGCGCAATCGCAGCAAACCCCAGCTGGGAGGCTGGCTGCTGTTTGCTGTGGCGCTGTTGCTGACGCTGATCATCGTCCCCAAGGGCGGGCTCATCCCCGACTATCATGCACCGGGGGATATCGCTTCGCGGGATATCAAATCACCGCGCGAATTGCTGGTAGAGGATATCCCGCTGACCCAGGCGAAGCGTGACGAAGCTTGGGCTGCCGTACCACCGATTTATGATTACCAGACCACTGCGGGAAAAGAGGCGGTCGAGCGAATTCGCCGCGGCTTGACCCAGTTGCTTGAACAGCAGAATGCCGCAGATGATCCCAAACGGGATGAGCTTTTGCCGTTGCTGGAAGCTGATTTCGGTGTCCCCTTAACCCTGGTCGAATATCAGGCGCTGATCCATCTGCCGCTTGATCAGCAGATTCCTGAATTGACCGGAGCAGCGCTGACCCAGGTTTTTGAGCGGCCGATTGTTGCCAATCTGCAGGTTTTCAATGCCGATCGGGAAAAGCGGATTCTGGTTCGTGACCAGAGCAGCGGCGCTGATCTTCCGGTCGGTGTTTTGGAAAGAACTTTCGGGTTGAACGAGGCCTTGGAGCAGGCGAAGAGCTTGCTCGGTCAGATTTCCGGACTCTCCGCAGTTCAGCACCAGACATTGCTGAAACTGGTGCAACAGCAGTTGCGGCCGAGCTTGTCCTACAATCAGGAAGAGACCGAGCAGCAACGGCGACTGGCGCGCGACGAAGTCAAGCCGGTGCTGTTTCAAGTGAAAAAGGGTGAAATGGTTGTTCGCGAGGGGGCGAGGATCACCGCCGACCAGATTCTCAAACTGCGTGCCATCCGCGAGTCTGGGCGAGATAATCGCAGTTTTCAGACGGCGCTGGGGTTGATGATCTGTATCTCCTTGCTGATCTACATCGGTTTCTTTTTTGCCCAGGAGAATATCCGTAAGTTTCAACCCGATTCACGTGACCTGCTGTTTCTCACCACGACCTTTCTGATCCTGTTTGTCCTGATCAAGCTGGCGATATTTATTGCTACCGGCCTCGGTAATACCTTTGCCTATATCGACTCCTCGACCTATTTCTATGCGATCCCCTTCGCGCTGGGGGCGATGCTGGTGCGGATCGTGCTGAACTCGGAAACGGCGCTGCTGTTTGCGGTCTGCTGCTCGATTCTGGTCGGGGTGTTGTTCGGCAACAGTCTGTTTATGGCGCTGTTCGCTTTGACCAGCTGTCTGGTCGGTGCGCACGGCGTGCACTTCTGCCAGGAACGTTCCAGCCTCTACCGGGCGGGAATGTGGGTCGGTCTGACCAACGCCGCGCTGTTGATCGGCATGCATTTTATGGCCGGTCGATCCCTGGAGCTGGAGTTGCTCTGGAAGGTCGGTTTCGGCCTCTGCGGCGGTTTCTTCAGTGCGATCTTCGTCAACGGTACGATTCCGCTGGTCGAGGGGGTATTCAAATATACAACCGACATTAAACTGTTGGAACTGGCGAATATGAACTCGCCGATCTTACGCCAGTTGATGGTCGAAGCTCCGGGGACCTACCACCATTCGATCCTGGTCGGCAACCTGGTCGAGTCGGCCGCCGAAGCGATCAATGCCAACCCGCTGCTGGCCCGGGTGTCGGCTTACTATCACGATATCGGCAAGATCAGGAAACCGCTCTACTTTATCGAAAATTCCGGCGGCCAGCGCAACAAACACGATAAGCTGGCACCCTCGATGAGTGCATTGATTCTGACCTCACATGTCAAGGATGGTGTCGAGCTGGCGCGTGAACATAAACTCGGTGCGGAGTTGATCGACATCATTCAGCAGCACCATGGGACCGCTCTGATCAAGTTTTTTTACGATCGGGCCAAAAGTCAGACTGACGCGGACATGCCGCAGCCGCACGAACGGGATTATCGTTACCACGGACCCAAGCCGCAGACCCGAGAAGCGGCGCTGATCATGTTGGCAGATGCGATCGAGGCGGCCAGCCGGACCTTGAGCGACCCAACCCCGGCGCGGATTCAGGGGATGGTGCAGAAGCTGATCAATAATGTCTTCATCGATGGTCAGCTCGATGAATGTGAACTGACGCTGAAGGATCTGCATCTGATCGCCAAAAGCTTCAATCGAATTCTGGCCGGATCTTTCCATCATCGGGTCGATTATCCGGAACCGGTACATATTGTTCGGGAGAAGACCGACAAGACTCCCGTTACGGGAAAAACAAAGGACGAGAGTGAGAATCCAGATCGAGAATCGCCAGCGGAAACAAAGGATCCTGAAGCGCCCGCTGCGGAAGATAGCCCGGAAGATCTTAAGCGTCTCGGGATTTCCTGAGGCGGAACTGTCGATCCTGATTCTCGACAATGCCGGGATTCAGGAGATCAATCGTGATTATTTGCAGCGCGACCGGCCGACCAATGTCATCTCTTTTGCCATGCAGGAGGGAGAAGGGCGGGGCTTGACGCCGCTGCTGCTTGGCGACGTGGTGATTTCGGCACAGCGCGCGGCCGAGGATGCCGCCGAGGCCGGAATTCCCTTTGAGCACGAACTGGTTTTTCTGTTGTTGCACGGGATCTTGCATCTGCTCGGTTACGATCATGAACGGAGCAGCGAAACGCAGGCGCGGCAGATGGAGGTGCGTGAAGAGGAAATATTCTCCCTGCTGAAACAGGGGTTTTTGATCAACAGCGGCTATGCTGTTTAAAGAGGGAAGCTAGGTGGACAGGGGAAATTCACAGCAGCCAGTCAGCTGGTTGAAGCGCGTGCTGCAACTGTTGCGCAGCCGACCGGAAGCCAGTTCCGAAGAGGAGTTGCAGGCCCTGATCGATGC
The DNA here is from genome assembly GCA_024280335.1 of Deltaproteobacteria bacterium. Taxonomy (GTDB): domain Bacteria; phylum Desulfobacterota; class Desulfuromonadia; order Desulfuromonadales; family Geopsychrobacteraceae; genus Malonomonas. Next base: position 51,756 of record JAJRQI010000008.1, on the reverse strand, counting down.
TTCGGAGCAAAAGGGGATTATCGATGAGGGCGAGGGGGAGATGCTCCAGTCGATTCTGGAGCTGGATGAGACGATCGTTCGCGAAGTGATGGTGCCGCGCACCGATATGGTCTGTGTCGATGCCGAAGCGCCGATGAGCGACATCCTTGCGGAAATCCTCCGCTCGGGTCATTCGCGCATTCCGGTTTATCGGGAGAATAACGACAATATCATCGGTCTGGTCTACGCCAAGGATCTGCTCCGCTTCTGGGGGCAGCCGCTTGATCAGGTTCCCCTTGAAGACGTGTTGCGTCCCCCTTGCCTGGTCCCCGAATCGAAGTTGGTCAGCGACCTGCTGCAAGAATTTCGTCAGAGCCGGGTGCATATCGCCATCCTTATCGATGAATACGGCGGCACCTCCGGGCTGGTGACGATTGAGGATCTGATCGAGGAGATCGTCGGTGATATTCAGGATGAGTACGACCTAGAGGATGATTGGCTGGTTGCCGAACCGAACGGCACGGTAACGGTTGACGGCCGCCTGAATATTGAGGAATTCGAAGAGTACTTTGACATCGAGGTTGAGCGGGAGATGTTCGATACGGTCGGCGGCTATGTGGTTGAATACCTCGGCCGGGTGCCGACCGCCGGGGAGCGGATCAAGGTTGACGGACTGGAGATGCTGGTTGTCGTCGGCGACCAGCGGGCTATCCGGCAATTGCGCATTTTCCCGGCAACCCAGCCGTCTGATGCTGATGCGGGTTGATCTTTGATGCTCCGTGTTGATCGTACCCTGTTGGTCGCAGCCGGTTCCGGCCTGCTGCTCTCTGCAGCCTTTCCCCGTCCCGATCTTTATCCACTCGCCTGGATTGCCCTGACGCCGCTGTTTATGGTGATGCGGCGGCGACCCTTTGCCTCTGGATTGGTTGCCGGGCTGACTTTTTTTGCCGTGGTGCTTTACTGGCTGAACATCGTCATGACCACCTACGGTGGACTCAGCCCGCTCTTTTCTCTGCTCGCCTACCTGTTTCTGTTGCTCTATCTGGCCGGTTATTTTGCCGTTGCCAGCTGGGCTGCCTGTCGGCTTGAAACCCTGTTGAAGTTGCCTTGCCTGCTGAGTTTGCCGCTCCTCTGGGTCGCCTTGGAGTATCTGCGCGGCATCCTGTTGACCGGTTTTCCCTGGGCGCTGCTCGGTTATTCCCAGCAGAACTTTTCACTGGCAATTCAGAGCGCCGATGTGACCGGCGTTTATGGGATCAGTCTGTTGCTGGTGGCGGTGAACTGCGCGCTCGCCTGGCTGCTGCGTGAGCCGCGCCGCCGGTCGGCCTGGTTGGGTGCGGCCGGGGTTCTGCTGCTGTCGCTCAGCCATTTCGGTTACGGTGCCTGGCGGCAGGCACAGCCGCTCGATCAGCGGCAGACGCAGCTGCAGGTGGCCCTGGTGCAGGGGAACATCGAGCAGGCGGTCAAGTGGAATCCCGATCATCGGCAGGCGACGATCGACAAATATCTGCAGCTGTCGACACAGAACGGTTCAGTAAAACCGGAGTTGATCATCTGGCCAGAGGCGGCGACCCCCTTCTATCTGCAGGATCCCTCCGAGCTTTCCATGCAGGTGGGGCAGTTGCCGCGACAGACCGACAGCTATCTGCTGGTCGGCAGCCCTGCGTACCAGCGGCTGCCCGACCAGAGTTATCGTAGTTACAACAGCGCCTTCCTGTTCTCACCGCAGGGGGAGGTGCTGGGGCGTTCGGACAAAATCCACCTGGTGCCCTTCGGGGAATATGTGCCGTTCGGCAGTCTGCTGACCTTTGTCAATAAACTGGTCGCCGGGGTCGGTGATTTCTCTCCCGGAACTGTGAAGCCGCTGCCGCTCAACGGCCACAGTTTGGGGGTGTTGATCTGCTACGAAGCAATTTTTCCCGACTTGGCCCGCGATTATGTCCGGCAGGGGAGTGACCTGTTGGTCAACCTGACCAACGATGCCTGGTTCGGTAACTCTTCGGCGCCCTATCAGCATCTGGCGATGACCCGCTTCCGGGCGATCGAAAACCGTATCTGGCTGGTCCGGGTGGCCAATACCGGAATTTCGGCGCTGATTGCCCCCTCGGGCAAGCTGGTTCTGTCCGGCCCGCTGTTCGAAGCGGCCAACCTTTCCGGGTCGGTCGGACTGGGCAGTGGAGCCACCTTTTACACCCGTTTCGGTGACCTGTTTGCCTACGCCTGTCTGCTGCTCAGCGCCGCGCTATTGCTGCGGGCTTATCTGGTTTTCCGGCGGCAGCACTGAGCACTGTTAAAATCGATCCGATTTTAAATCCCCCCTTCCTGTTGGTTCCTCCTTATCTCTCGGTCCTGATCCGCTATAATTATCGGGTGCAGACCGATTTGCCTGGAGTTACCGAATGCCTGACCTTTCGTACTGGAAAATCAAAAAACGGTTACTGCCGCTCGCCGCTGTTTTTCTTGTCATTTTGCCCCCATTTATCGTTATGGCTGCTGAGACTCCAGCCGTAAGCATGGCGTGGGGCGGGATGTCGATGGGGCTGTTCGGTGGCCTGGCGTTGTTTCTGCTCGGCATGGAGCAGATGTCGGACGGTCTTAAGGCCGCTGCCGGGGCCAAGATGCAGAAGATCCTCGGCAAGTTGACCTCCAACCGTTTCAGCGGTGTGACCGTCGGTGCCCTGGTGACGGCCGTAATTCAGTCCTCCTCGGTGACAACCGTGCTGGTGGTCGGTTTTGTCAGCGCCGGTCTGATGACCCTCGGCCAGTCGATCGGCGTCATCATGGGAGCCAATATCGGCACCACCATCACCGGCCAGATTGTTGCTTTCAAGGTGACCAAGTTGGCGCTGGCGTTCGTTGCGGTCGGCTTTGCCATGGTCTTTGTTGCCCGTCAGGAGAAACTGAAGCATTACGGCGGTATCCTGCTCGGCCTGGGGCTGGTTTTTTTCGGCATGAACGTGATGGGCGAAGCGATGCAACCATTGCGCAGCTATCCGCCTTTTCTTGAGCTGATGCAGCGGATGGAGAGCCCGCTGCTCGGAATCGTTGTCGGAGCCATCTTCACCGCCCTGATTCAGTCATCATCGGCATCGATCGGGATTGTCATCGTCATGGCCAGCCAGGGGTTTGTGTCCTTGCCGGCCGGGATCGCCCTGGCGCTGGGAGCGGATGTCGGTACCTGTGTGACCGCACTGCTCGCGTCTCTGGGAAAGCCGCGAGTTGCGATCCGGGCGGCGGCTTTCCACGTTATTTTCAATGTTGTCGGGGTGTTGCTCTGGGTCGGTTTTGTCGATCAGTTGGTGCAGTTGGCGCAGCTGATCTCCCCCGATCAGGGCGGGCTGAGCGGTGTCGCCCGGATGGCCGCGGAGACGCCCCGGCAGATTGCCAATGCCAATAGCCTGTTCAAGGTCATCAACACGCTGCTGTTTATCGGCTTTACGCCGCAATTGGCGAAACTGGTGACCTGGTTGGTGGCCGATAAAAAACCGCTGACGGTGCAACCGATCGTCACCCCAAAATATCTCGAAGAACAACTGCTCAATACGCCTTCTGCCGCATTAGGTCTGGTGCGTCTGGAGTTGGGGCATCTTGGTGAACGGGTTTTGTTGATGATGGCCATGGCGCGGCAGGCCTTGGAGAGTCGCGATATGGCACTGTTCCGCGAGATGGAAAAGGCCGATGATGCCGCAGATATTCTGCATGCCGAAATCGTCAACTATCTGAGCAAGGTCGGAAAACGCCAGCTGACGAATGCCGAAGCGCAGGAATATTATCAGCTCAGCCAGGCCGCCGATACCTTGGAGAGTATCGGCGATGTGCTGGAAACCGATCTGTGCGAACTTGGGCTGAAGATGATTGAAAAGAACCTGCAACCGAGCGAGGCAACCTTGATGATTCTGCAGACTCTGCACGAAGAGGTCTATCTTGCCTTGGAATCAGCCGTTCAGGCGATCGTCGCCACCGATCAACGTGCCGCCCAGGAAGTGCTTGCCTTGCGCAGTGCGGTCAATCAGGGGGTTGAGGCGGCTTTCCGCCGGAAGTCGGCAAGCTTGGCGGTCAGTGGCGCTGAGCGGCTCGAAACCCTGCAGATCGAATTTGAGGTGACCGATAAGTTGAAGCGGATCTATTCGCTATGCAAACGGATCGCCCGTCTCTACGTGCCGAAAGTGGTTTGAACCTCTGCGAATTGTCGTTGACAGCGTCTAGGTTTCGCGCCAGTATCCACTGCTTTACAGGACAGTATTTCCGTGTGTGAGGATCCGCAATGAAGAAAGTAACCGCCGTCATTCCCGCCCGATATGCGTCGACCCGCTTTCCCGGCAAACCCTTGGCGCTGATCCAGGGATTGCCGATGATTCAACATGTCTGTCAACGGGTCGCGCAGGCCGAAACCGTCGCGCGGGTGATTGTCGCGACCGACGATCTGCGGATTGAACAGGCGGTCAAGGCGTTCGGCGGCGAGGTGGTCATGACCCGCGCTGACCATCCGACCGGCACCGATCGGCTGGCCGAAGTTGCGCAGCAGCTGACTGCCGAACTGATCGTCAATGTCCAGGGGGATGAGCCGTTGATCAACCCGCAGATGGTTGATCAGGCGGTGGCGCCATTGTTGGCTGACCCAGCGCTGCAGATGGGAACCCTGGCCGCTCGGATCGATACTATCGAGGATTTTTATAACCCCAATGTGGTCAAGGTGGTCAAGGATAATCAGGGGCTGGCGCTCTATTTTTCCCGGGCACCGATCCCCTGGCCGCGTGATCTCAGCCGTGAACAGCTGACCGAATCCTTGGCCGAGGTTGCCCTCTATCGACATATCGGTCTCTATGTTTATCGCCGGGATTTTCTGCTGCAGTATCCGCAGTTGCCGAAAACGCCACTGGAATCGCTGGAGAATCTGGAGCAGTTACGGGCTCTGGAGCAGGGCGTACCGTTGCATGTCGCCGAAACCGAATTTGTCTGCCACGGAGTCGATACCCCGGAAGATCTTGAACGGGTTTCGCAGTTGATGGCGGCAGAGAAAATCTAATTAAAACAGCATTTTGCTGCTATTAATAATTATGGAAGGTTTTTTGCAGGATCGGGGTTTCCTTCGATCCTGTTTCTGTGTAGTATCAGTCTTTCGGCTTGTCCGGCAGCGTCTCTGTTTGCTTTTCAGGTGCGCTGCTTTTTCAGGTCATCATCATTCATTCAAGGAGCAGGATTGACAATGAAGACGAAGTTCCTCTTTGTCACCGGTGGAGTGGTTTCTTCACTCGGTAAAGGTTTGGCAGCGGCATCGATCGGTGCCTTGATGGAGGCTCGCGGCCTGTCCGTTTCGATGCAGAAAATGGACCCCTACATCAATGTTGATCCGGGGACCATGAGCCCTTTTCAGCACGGCGAGGTTTTTGTCACCGACGATGGCGCGGAGACCGATCTCGATCTGGGGCATTATGAGCGTTACACCTCGGCAAAGCTGTCACGCAAGTCAAACTTTACCACCGGTCAGGTGTACGACTCGGTGATCCGCAAGGAGCGTCGCGGTGATTATCTCGGCGGCACCGTGCAGGTCATCCCGCATATTACCAACGAGATCAAGCAGAAGATTCTCGATAATGCCAAGGGGGTCGATATCGCCATCATTGAGGTCGGCGGCACCGTTGGTGATATTGAGTCTCTGCCGTTTCTCGAAGCGATCCGCCAGTTTCGCGCCGACCGCGGCCGCGAGAATGTGCTCTATATCCACCTGACTCTGGTTCCCTATATTTCGACTGCCGGTGAGTTGAAAACCAAGCCGACCCAGCACAGTGTCAAGGATCTGCGTGAGATCGGCATCCAGCCGGATATTCTGCTCTGTCGCTGTGATCGGGAGATCCCACGCGATATGAAGGCGAAGATTGCGCTGTTCTGCAACGTGCCGGAGGATGCAGTGATTACCGCCCGCGACGTGCCGAGCATCTACGAAGTACCTAAGGAATTTCACGAAGAAGGGCTGGATGAGCGGATTGTCGATTACCTGAATATCTGGACTAAGTCCCCCGACCTGAGCGGTTGGGAGCGGATTGTCAAGCGGGTCAAGGAACCGACCGGCGAGGTAGCGATTGCGATTGTCGGCAAGTATGTCGGCCTGACCGAAAGCTACAAGTCTCTGGCCGAGGCGCTGACGCACGGCGGTATCGCCAGTGATTGTCAGGTGAATTTAAAATATGTCGATTCCGAGGCGCTGGAGCGGCACGGCGTCAACGATTCTTTTAACGATGTCGATGGAATTCTGGTGCCGGGCGGTTTCGGTGAGCGGGGCAGCGAGGGAAAAATCGCGGCAATCCGTTACGCTCGTGAGAACAAGATTCCCTTCTTCGGCATCTGTCTCGGCATGCAGATGGCGGTGGTCGAATTTTCGCGTTACGTCTGCAACATAGAGGATGCACACACTGCGGAATTCCATGAGGACGCCAAAAATCTGGTCATTCATATTATGGCTGAACAGAAAAAGATCAAGAGCAAAGGGGGTACCATGCGCCTCGGTGCTTATCCTTGCGATCTCGGCAAGGGAACTCTGGCCCGACGCATCTACGGGATGGAACATTTGACCGAGCGGCATCGGCATCGGTTTGAATTCAATAACGCTTACCGGAAACAGCTGCAGGACTGCGGATTGGTGCTGTCCGGGATCAACCCAGAATCGGATCTGGTTGAGATTGTCGAGCTGACCGACCACCCCTGGTTCCTCGGTTGTCAGTTCCATCCGGAATTTAAATCGCGGCCGATGGAGCCGCACCCGCTGTTTGAATCCTTTGTCGGTGCCTGCCTAAAGAAGCGTCAGGAGTAAATCCATGAAACGAGTGCAAGTCGGCCCGGTCAGCTTCGGCGGCCAGCAGCAACTGGTTCTGATTGCCGGCCCCTGTGCCATCGAGAGCGAGGAGATGACGCTGCGGATTGCCGAGCGCCTCAAGGCGATCACCCTTGAACTGGGCTGCGGACTGATCTTCAAGGCGTCTTACGATAAAGCGAACCGCACCTCGGTAACTTCTTATCGCGGCCCCGGCATGGAAGAGGGGTTGCGGATTCTGGAAAAGGTGCGCAGTCAATTTGAACTGCCGGTGCTCTCCGACGTGCATGATGTCAGTCAGATTTCTGCTGCGGCAGACGTACTGGATATTTTACAGGTCCCGGCTTTTTTGAGCCGTCAGACCGACCTGCTGGTTGCCGTCGGCAACAGCGGCAAGCCGGTCAATCTGAAGAAGGGGCAGTTCCTGGCGCCCTGGGATGTTGAGCACGGCTGCAAAAAAATTGCTTCGACCGGCAACCAGCAGATTCTGTTGACCGAGCGGGGCGCTTCGTTCGGTTACAATAACCTGGTTGTCGATATGCGCTCGCTGGTGATCATGCGTGAGCTCGGCTATCCGGTGATTTTCGATGCAACCCACGCGGTGCAGTTGCCGGGCGGCGCCGGTGGCGCGTCTTCGGGGCAGCGCCAGTATGTCGGCGCCCTTTCGCGCGCAGCAGCGGCGACCGGAATCGACGGGCTGTTCTGGGAGGTTCACGAGAATCCGGATCAGGCGCTCTGTGACGGACCGAATTCCTTGCCGCTCGATCAGGTCAAGCCGATGTTACAGCAGGTGTTGGCGATCGATACTATTTTTAAGGGAAACCGTACGGGAGCAGACTGTTGATGATTGAAACCGCAAAACGGGTGCTGCGGATCGAGGCTGCGGCCGTTCTGGCCCTGCAATCGCGAATCGACGGTAATTTTTCCAAGGCGGTCGAGATGATACTGGCCTGTCAGGGGAAGGTGGTGATCACCGGCATGGGCAAGTCGGGACTGATCTGTCAGAAGGTTGCCGCAACCATGGCTTCGACCGGCACGCCGACCTTTTTTCTGCATCCAGCCGAGGGTTTTCATGGTGACCTCGGTATGCTTGCCAAGGGGGATGTGGTGATCGCCGTCTCCAACTCGGGCGAAACGGAAGAGGTCTGCCGAATTCTGCCGGTCATCAAGCGGATGGGCTTGCCGTTGGTGGCGATCTCCGGAAATCCGCAAAGCACTCTGGCCATTGCCGGTGATGTTCATCTGGATATCAGTGTTGCCGAAGAGGCTTGTCCGCTCGGCCTGGCACCGACCGCCAGCACCACTGCCACTCTGGCGATGGGCGATGCCCTGGCCGTGGCCCTGCTGGAGGCGCGCGGTTTCAAGGAAGAGGACTTCGCCATGATCCACCCCGGCGGTGCCTTGGGCAAAAAACTGCTGTTGCGGGTTGAGGATCTGATGCACTCTGGAGCAGAAATCCCCTTGGTTGCCCCGGAGCTGTTGCTGCGGGAGGCCCTGTTTGAAATTACCAGCAAGAAGTTAGGCGTCACCGGTATTGCTGATACCGCCGGGAAACTGATCGGTGTTTTTACCGACGGTGATTTACGGCGGATCATGGGTGAGGGGCTGGAGAGTCTGCAGCGGCCGATCTGTGCCGTCATGACGACTACACCAAAACGGATCCTGCGGCGTAATCTGGCCGCTAAAGCATTGCAGATCATGGAGTCACATTCGATTACCTCGTTATTTGTCTTTGATGACGAAGCGGGTGAGGTTCCGGTCGGGATTGTCCATCTGCATGATCTGCTCAAGTCGGGAGTGGTTTGATGGAAGCGCAGCTGGCGAAAATAAAGTTACTGTTGCTCGATGTCGACGGGGTGCTCACCGACGGGCGGATTATCTACGATAATCAGGGCAATGAACTGAAGGCGTTTGATGTCAAGGATGGTCATGGACTGAAAATGCTGCAGCGGGCCGGCGTCGCTGTCGGCATCATCACCGGCCGTAAATCGCAGGTGGTGGTTAAGCGTGCCGCCGAGCTGGGGATTGAGATTCTTTATCAGGGGGCTTTAAACAAACTGCAACCCTATCAGGAGATTCTGGCCCGGCACGGCTGGTCGGACGAGCAGGTTGCCTATGTCGGCGATGACGTTGTCGATCTGCCGATTCTGCGGCGGGTTGGATTCAGCGCCACGGTTGCCGATGCGGTTCCCGAGGTTCTGCCGCTGGTCGATTACGTCGCCGGCAAGCCGGGTGGGCGTGGCGCTGTGCGCGAGATCTGCGATATGCTGATCAAGGCGAGCGGTCGTTGGGAAGAGTTGACCCAACGCTATTTCCGTAGCTGAAAAAGTTTGTGAAACTTTATCGTCAAGTTTTGTCAGGGCCAAAAGAAGTGAACGGGAACAGAAACGCCGATGCTTAGTTTGCGCCGCTGGTTAGCACTGCTGATTTTTATTTCCGTCATTGCCCTGGCGGTGGTTGTCCGACAGGCGTTTCAGCAGCAGAGGCCGGAAGAGATCCTGGCTGCGCTACCGAAGCAGATCGACCTGTCGCTGGAACAACTGCACTATACGCAGAACGAAAATGGTCAGCGAAGCTGGACCCTCGATGCCGATAAGGCTGAATACCAACGTGATGAGAATCAGGCGCTCCTCGATAAGGTGCGGCTACAGTTTTATCAGACCGGCGAGGCGGGCAACATCCAGCTTGAAGCGGAGCATGGAACGCTGCATCAGGAAACCCGCCAAATTGAAGTGTGGGGCCGGGTTGTGGTCAAAACTGCGCGGGGCGAACAGCTGTTCACTGAACGTCTGCAGTATGATGATCAGCGGCGGCAGCTGACGACAGATGAGCCGGTCCGGATACTTGCTCCGCAGCTGGAACTGACCGGGACCGGTCTGCAGGTTGATCTGGATAGCGGTCATTTAGAGGTTAAGGATGATGTCTGGATGCTGCTGTTGCCTGCCGAAAGGAAGAAACGTCGTGAGTAGGTTGGTTCTGTTGATCATCGCTATCTGCTGGTTTGCTGTGCCGAGTTTCGCTGCCGGTGAACAGCTGCCGCAGCCGGCGAATCTGCCGGTTGAGGTGACCGCCCAAAATCTGGAGCTTCAACAGCAACAACGCCAGGCGGTTTTTACCGGCGAGGTGGTCGCCAAACAGGGGGGGATGACCCTCTACTGTGATAAATTGACGGTTTTTTCCCTGCCGGATGAGGATCAGATTGAACGGATGGAAGCGCTCGGCAACGTCCGGGTCGTCCAGTTGGACCGGACTGCTACCGCAGATCGGGCAATCTACCACCAGCAGGCGGGGACGCTGGTGCTGATCGGCAACGCCAAGGTTCATCAGGGACAGAACCTGGTGACCGGTGACGAAATAACCATTTATCTGCAGGAAGATCGCAGTGTGGTCAAAAGCAACCAGACTGGGCGGGTCAGGGCGATTCTGTATCCCGAAAAGAAAAAGGCTCAGCAGTGATCCGCAGCCTGAAAGCCAGCGGGCTGTACAAGTCCTACGCCGGTCGTGAAGTGGTCTCCGGGGTCGATCTGGAGGTACATTCCGGTCAGGTAATCGGCCTGCTCGGCCCGAACGGGGCGGGCAAGACCACCAGCTTTTACATGGTGGTCGGCCTGGCAACGCCGGATCGAGGGACAGTCTATCTTGATGACCAGCCGATTACTGATCTGCCGATGTATCGCCGAGCACTGGCGGGGATTTCTTACCTGCCGCAGGAGGCTTCGGTTTTTCGTAAGTTGACCGTTGCGGAAAACCTGTTGGCGATCCTGGAAACGCTTGATCTGTCTGCAACGCAACAACAGCTTCGGTTGGAGGAATTGCTTGAGGATCTGAATATTGCTCATATCCGCAACTCGAAAGGTTTTGCCCTTTCAGGCGGGGAGCGGCGGCGGGTGGAAATTGCTCGTTCGTTGGTGCTGGAACCGGCCTTTTTGTTGCTGGACGAGCCGTTTGCCGGAATCGACCCGATTGCGGTTATCGATATCCAGGGGATCATCTCCAAACTCAGAGAACGGGGCATCGGTGTGCTGATTTCAGATCACAACGTCCGAGAAACTCTGGGTGTTTGTGACCAGGCCTACATCCTCAACCAAGGGAAGCTGCTTGAATTCGGTACGCCGGAACAAATTGCTGCCAGCAGTATCGCCCGGGAAATTTATCTGGGCGATAAATTCAGGTTGTAATTTTCATCAAGCAAGACATTTTTCTGCGAAAATGCTAATATCCGACTAATAATTACAGGGACTTTGAACTGAGACACTATGGCACTTGAACTTCGTTTACAGGTAAAACTGAGTCAACAGCTGGTGATGACCCCGCAGTTGCAGCAAGCAATCAAATTGTTGCAACTGTCGCGGATGGAACTGGTCGATGTGGTGACTGAAGAGCTTGCCGACAATCCGCTGCTCGAAGAGGGTGGCGAGGATCCTAAGGAAGAGCGTGAGGAGCAAGCGAAAACGGGTGAAGAAGAGGTTGCTGTTGCCGCTGAGGTTCCCCCCGAGGAGGAGATCAAGGGTGAATCTGAGGGCACGAACGATATCGATTGGCAGACTTACCTGGAAGGTTACAGCCTTAGCAGCAAAGATTCCCGAGATGCCTATGAAGATTCCGAAGAACGCCCATCTTACGAAAGTTTATTGACCAAAAAGAGCAGCTTGGCGGATCACTTGTTATGGCAATTGGGCCTTTCATCGGTTACCGATGATGAGCGACTTGCCGCTGCTGAAATTATCGGTAACCTGGATGACATCGGTTATCTGCATGCCAGTCTGGAAGAGTTGGCGGAATCCTCCGGGTTTTCCATCGAGTTGATCGAGCGGGCGCTGCAGCGGGTCCAGTTGTTCGATCCGGCGGGAGTCGCCTGCTGTAATCTGCAGGAGTGCCTGTTGTTGCAACTCGATCGACTCGACTTGGGCGACACTCTGGCGGCGACGATCCTGCGTGATTTTATCAGCGAATTGGAAGGGCGAAAATATCCAGCGATCACCAAGGCATTGAAAGTATCGATGGATGAGGTGCTGGCTGCCGCCAAACTGATTTCGGAGCTCGATCCGCGCCCCGGTCGAGCCTACAATGAAGAGGACGTGCATTATATCTCGCCCGATATTTATGTCCATAAGATCGGCGATGAGTATGTGGTTACCCAAAATGATGATGGCCTGCCGGCCCTGCGGATCAATTCTTTTTATCGTAACGCTTTGACCAATTCATCATCGGTGGATAAAAAGGCCAGCGAATATATTCAGGACAAGATGCGCAGTGCGGTCTGGTTGATCAAGAGCATTCATCAACGCCAGCGGACGATCTATAAGGTCACCAAGAGTATCGTCAAGCATCAACGGATGTTCTTTGAGCATGGCATCGATTATCTCAAACCCCTGGTGCTGCGGGATGTCGCAGACGATATTGAGATGCATGAATCGACGGTCAGTCGGGTGACGACCAATAAATATGTTCAGACGCCGCAAGGATTGTTTGAATTGAAATATTTTTTCAATAGTGGGATCAATACTGCTGATGGCGACTCTGTTGCTTCTGAGAGCGTAAAAAGCCGGATCAAGGAGATCGTCGCAGCGGAAAATCCGAAAAAACCGTTTTCAGACCAGAAAATTGTCGCCATATTGGAAGGACAGGATATTAATATTGCCCGCCGGACAGTGACGAAATACCGCGAGATGCTCGGTATCGGGTCCTCGACTGCGCGCAAAAGATTGTTTTAATCATGCTTTCGTTTTATCTCTTGCTGGCGGAAACTTGTGTTTCCGGGCATATTCTACGTTATACTTGACGAAACCGGACCCCGCTCGGGGTCGTTTATCGAAGGAGGTTTATTATATGCAAATTGCCGTTACCTTCCGACACATGGAAAGCAGTGCAGCCGTTCGTAACTATGTGGAAGAGAAACTGGCTCGGGTCAAGAAGTACATTGAGGAGCCGATCGATGCCCAGGTGGTGCTGTCGGTTCAGAAGAAAATTTATCATCGTGCCGAGGTCACTATGGTCGCCAAGGGGCTGACCATGAAAAGTACCGAAGAGAAGGATGATATGTACGCTGCTGTCGATCTGATGGTCGATAAAATTGAGCGGCAACTGAAGCGTTACAAAGAAAAACTCAAGCGCCATAAAGGCGGCAACAGCGGAACCCAGCGCCGGGTGGAGAAAACGGTTATCGCCGCTTCGAGCGTCGATGAGGGCGATAGCGGTCCGGAAATTATCCGCAGTCATTCCTTCTTCGTCAAGCCGATGTCGGTTGAAGAGGCGGTGATGCAGATGGATCTTTTGCAGAAGGATTTTCTGGTCTTTACCGATGATCGCTCCGAGACGATGAATGTTGTTTATCGTCGTAAAGATGGTAACTACGGGTTGATTGTTCCGCAAGGACGCTGACAGACAGTTGACGGGTGCCCCCTTTGGCAGGGAGTACCCGTCCTTTTATTTTTGCCGATAATAAGAAAATGAGTATGAAGATTTCAGAGCTGCTAAATCCCCAGGCAATTGTTGTAGATCTGCAGGCCAAGGATAAAAATCAAGCCCTTGCTGAGCTGACAGATGCGCTGATCGCCTGTGAACCGTCGCTAAACCGCAATGATGTGATCGAGGTGCTGCTGGAGCGTGAAAAACTGGGCAGTACCGGTATCGGTGAAGGTGTTGCGATTCCCCATGGCAAGCTGGGTGGAATCCCTGAATTGATGCTGGCTTTCGGGCGAAGCCGTCAAGGGGTCAATTTTGAATCGATGGACGGGCAACCGGCCCATCTGTTTTTTCTGCTGATAGCGCCGGAAGAATCGGTCGGCGTTCATCTGAAGACTCTGGCACGTATTTCCAAGCTGCTTAAGGACTCTTCCGTCCGGCAGAAATTGCTTGACGCAGCGGATCAGAAAGCCATCTATCAAGTTATTCTTGATGCAGAGGACTGATTCTGCCGGATAGAGAATAACCGGCTCATGCTGTCTGGTTCGGATTGTTCGGCGGCGACCACTTATGTTTTTTAGTAATTATTCAGCACGCCTGAATTCGGTGCTCTGGTAAGGCGCGAGCAGCACAAAAGTGGTGCATACTTGGGTATATGAGCATTTGAGCAGCACAGCAACGCCGCTAGAGTGCCGAAGGCGGGATGTGTTGAATAATTACGCTTTTTATCTGGCTTTGCCCGGATAGACAATCCGACTTGGAGCTATGGCTGAGTTAAGCATTCAGGAAATTCTTGATGAAAAGGAAGCCGGCCTGGCCCTGGAGTTGTTGGCCGGGGCGGGTGGTTTGACCAATCTGGTCAGCGTGCCGCGAATCCAGAAGCTTGGTCTGGCACTGGCGGGCTATCATACCAGCCTGCACCCTGATCGCGTCCAAATTCTGGGTTCGACGGAACTTAGTTTTCTCGGCTCGATGCCGCGCGAGAAAGCGGTAGAGCAGATCCGTCAACTTTGCAGCAGTAACATCTCCTGTCTGATTGTCACCAAACAACAGGAAGTCCCGAAATACCTGCTTGCAGCAGCAGATACCGCTAATGTCCCGTTGCTCCGTACCAGTCATCTCAGTTCTGATTTCATTGCCTTGATTACCCGATTTCTTGAAGAGCGCCTGTTGCCGAGCTCGACCCTGCACGGGGTTTTGGTCGATATCCTCGGCATTGGTGTTCTTTTGCAGGGCAAGAGCGGTGTCGGCAAAAGTGAGTGTGCTTTGGAGTTGATTTTGCGCGGCTATCGACTGGTTGCCGATGATGTGATCAAGGTGCGCTTGAAGTTGCCCGCGGTTGTTTTTGGCGAGGGGATGGACCTGCTTCAGTACCATATGGAAATTCGCGGTCTGGGAATCCTCAATGTCAAACACCTGTTCGGGGTAGCGGCCATTCGTGAGCGGAAAAAGGTCGATATGGTCATCGAGTTGGTGAAGTGGGAAGATGGCAAAGAGTACGATCGTCTGGGACTGGAAGAGCAAACCTTCAATATTCACGGTGTTGGTCTGCCATATTTACGCATACCGGTCGCTCCGGGACGAAATGTCAGTTCGATTGTCGAGGTTGCGGCACGCAACCAGCTACTGAAAGAGATGGGCTATCACAGCGCCAGAGAGTTTCAGGATATACTCGAAAAACGGATGGCGGAAGTCGCCCGCTTGCATGCTCACACCATTTTTGGAGATGACCTGGAATGAGCAGACGTTTGTTGATTATCTCCGGGCTGTCCGGCTCGGGTAAAAGTACTGCTGCCAGGGTTTTGGAAGATCAGGGATTTTTTGTTGTCGATAACCTGCCGTTGGTGATGTTGCCGGCGTTTATGGAACGGGCCCAGGAAGGGCTGGAGGATTCCACCGATGTTGCCGTGGTTATCGATGTGCGCAATCGCGGTTTTCTGGCGGATTACTCGGTCACTCAGCAAGAGCTGCAACAGACTGGTTGTCAGCTGGAAATTCTCTTTTTTGAAGCTTCTGATGATGTGCTGCAGCGGCGTTACTCTGAAACGCGTCGCTCCCATCCATTAGCAGCGGGAGTGACAGTTCAGGCCGGGATTGAACTTGAGCGCAAGCAGATGCGCTTGTTCCGCGATCAGGCCACCCGGATCGTCGACAGCAGCAACCTGAATACCTGGCAATTACGTGAACTGATGCTGACCTATCTCGGCGAAAAAGGGGCATCGCTGCTGATCGTCAACCTTGAATCATTCGGTTACCGTTACGGCCTGCCGCCTGCTGCAGATCTGGTATTTGATGTTCGATTTTTGCCGAATCCTCATTATATCGATATATTACGGCCGCTAACCGGCTTGGATGAGACCTTGCGTGATTATGTTCTCGGCCAGCAAGCTTGTCGGGATTTTCGCCGTCATCTTGACCAGTTGCTCGGTTTCCTCATGCCGCATTATCGTGATGAAGGGAAGAGTTACCTGACCATTGCTATCGGCTGTACCGGGGGGAGACATCGTAGTGTGTCGATTGTAGAAGACCTGTATGCCAGCTTTCCCGATACAGAAGTCAGCTTGCGCAAGAACCACCGTGATGTTGAAAAGGCGTAGCTATTCATTTATCTGGATCCGTGAGTAAACGGTGAATAAAGAGTGCAAGTGCTTGGATTGAATAAGTGTTTCAAAAATGCTTAGCTTCACCCGAAGGTTAAGCGGTGATTTTTGGGAAGCTTAGACAATTCAATGCCTTGTGCTATTTGCCAGCGGGTACTCACGGATTCAGGATTTAGTTAAGAGAAAGTGTAACGGATGATCGGTATCATTGTTGCGACCCATTCCCGACTTGCACATGAACTGTTGCAGACCGCTGAGATGATAATCGGTCCCTTTGCTCTGGTTGAGCCGGTCAGCATCGATCGGGAAGTTTCGGTTGATACGGCCAAACAACAGCTGCAACAGAGCTTTGATCGGGTCAGCGAAGACGGTGACGGAGTGATTATTCTGACCGACATCTTCGGCGGCACGCCGACCAATATCAGTGCTGAGTTTTTAGCCGTTAAACAGGTGGAGATTCTTACCGGAGTCAATCTGCCGATGCTGTTGAAATGTATCAGTGCCAGGAGGGGGATGCAGGTTGATGAGTTGACCGGAATGCTTAAGGATTATGCGCGAAATGCGGTAATGCGTCCATCCGAACTGCTCGGTTGATGATTTTACGGGTAACCGATTGGGAGATTTGATGAGTATTGTTCTGACACGCATAGATAATCGCTTGATTCACGGTCAGGTTCTAGAGTCCTGGGTGCCCTATATCCATGCGGACTGTATTGTCGTCGCCAATGACGAGATGGCTGCTACACCACTGAAGCGGATGATGATGGAAGCTTCGGTGCCAAGCCGGATGCGGGTCGAGATCGGTAGCATTGAGGATACGGTTGCACTCTTCGCTTCAAAAAAACTGGATCATTGCAAAGCGTTACTGCTGTTCGGTTCAACAATAGACGCGTTACGCGCCTATCGTCTCGGTCTGATCTACCAGCAGCTGAATCTCGGCAATCTGCATGCCGGGGAGGGTAAGGCGCGGCTCAGTTGTACGATTTTTATTGATCGGGACGGGTTGGAAGATCTGGAACAGCTAGAGCTGGCCGGGGTGAAAATCACCGCCCGTTGTATTCCTGCCGACATTGAACGAAGTTGGCGGAAACTGATACCGAACAGGGGGGGCAAGGGTTGATCGCTGTCGATCTGCTTTTCGGTGCTTTGGTTTCTCTGCTCTGTGGCCTTGATCGTACCGCACTGTTGCAGGTCATGATCTCGCGGCCGCTGGTGGCCGCTCCGCTGGTGGCATGGCTGCTGGGTGAGCCGCTGGTCGGCTTGCAGGTCGGGGTGATGGTTGAACTGCTTTGGCTTGCGCGACTGCCGGTCGGTGCCGCCATCCCGCCGGACGATACTCAGGTGTCGATTGCCGGTACTGTCCTGGCGATCTCCCTCGGTAAGGCATTACATGCCGACAGTCTTGAGCTGTTGCTGCTCTGTTTATTGGTGGCGATCCCGTTGGGCAAGGTCGGACAGTTTTTTGATCATGCTGCCCGCCAGTACAATGTTCGCCTGTTGAACCGGGCGGAAACTGCGTTGGCCAACGGCAATCTGTTTGCGGTGGAATTTCAGCATCTACGCGGAATTTTGAGTTTTTCCCTGGCTGCAATCGGAACCTATTCATTTATCGTGGTGAGTGGCTTGTTGTTGATTCCGCTTTGCTGGTCACTGGTTCAGCATCCTCTGGAACATTCGTCCAGCTGGTTGCAGTTGGCGTTGCCGTTGGTCGGTGTTGCGGTAATTTTAGGGACAATCAATGTCAGTCGGGCATTGACCCTGTTTTGTGCCACATTCGGTACGGCTTTTTTGTTGATGTGGTTGGTGTAACGATGTCGCTTTCGCGAGTCACCCGCATTCATGTCTGGTTCAGGATGCTGCTGTTGCAGGGGAGCTGGAATTTCGAGCGGCTGCAGGGACTCGGTTTTTTATATGCGCTGTTGCCGGCGCTGAAGAAAATCTATCGGCGCGAAGAACTGCTCAAGGTAGGTAAAGAACATCTGAGCTACTTTAATACCCACCCCTATCTTGCGCCTGCGGTCGCTGCGGCAGTTTTGAAGCTAGAGGAGCAGCGTGCCGCAAAAGAAGAGTTGCCGGTCGCGATAAGTGACTTCAAGGAGATGGTCGCCGCCCCCTATGCTGCGATCGGCGATGCCCTGTTCTGGGGTGGTTTGAGACCGCTAGCAGCCGGTATCGCGTTGTTTTTTGCCGCCAAAGGGATCTTGTGGGCGCCGGTGGTTTTTTTGCTGCTCTATAATGCTGTGCCGATCTGGTTCCGGGTTGCAGGTTTTGTGCGCGGTTATCGACTGGGGGTGCAGTCGGTGGAGTTTCTGCAGCGGCATCGTTTGCCGGATTGGGCGATCCACACCAAGGAAGCCGCTATCGTTGTGCTGGGCGGGTTCAGTGCCTTCCTGGTGTTTCAGCAGCTACAGCAACAGGCTCTCCCCAGCTGGCTCGGATTATTTACTCTGCTGCCGATGATTATGCTCGGCCTGATTGCGCGCAAAGGGGTGTCGACCCTGATGCTGACACTTTTGACTGCGATTATTATTGTTCTGGCCGGTCTGTTCTGGGCTGATCTGACGAGTTGGGTTGCACTGTGAGGGAAACGTAAATGCAAAGTAGACAATTTATTATTAAAAATCGACTCGGCCTGCATGCCAGGGCTGCAGCTCAACTGGTTCAGACCGCAAACAAGTTTGCGGCGGAAGTTACTTTGATCAAGGAAGACCTTGAGGTGAACGGCAAGAGCATTATGGGGATCCTGTTACTTGCGGCACCGAAGGAAACTGAAATCACCGTTCGGGTTGATGGTGATGACGAAATAGAGGGTATGCAGTTGCTTGCTGAGTTGATAGAGGATGGTTTTGGCGAAGATTGAGGTGGCAAAAGATACCTACCTGGTCGGCATCGGCGTCTCGCCGGGGATCAGTATCGGTGAGATCAGTCTGATCAACCGTCGCGCTACAGCAGAGGAATGTTCCATCGATTCCGTTGAGGTAGAGAGCGAGGTTGCGCGTTTTCACTGGGCTGTCGAACAGGCGCGCATCCAGCTGCGTGAGGTTAAAGATAGCGTTTCCAGTCAGCAGCACCTGCGCGAACACCTCTACATTCTCGATACCCATATCCTGATTCTCGATGATGCCATGCTGGTTCAGGGGACCGAAACGGCGATCCGTGAGCAGCTGAATGCTGAAGGGGCCCTGAAGCGGGTTCTCAGCCAACTGCGCAAACTCTTCGATAATATAGAGGATGAATATCTGCGTGAACGACGCTCCGATGTCGATGCCGTCGGCGAACGCCTGATGCGGATTTTGACCGGTGAACATGAGCGTACCCTCAGCGAGATCGGACACAAGTCGCTGATTGTCACCCATGACTTGTCTCCTGCCGACACCATGCAGATGGACCGTGAAAAAATCCTCGGTTTTATCACTGACCGGGGAGGGCGCACCTCGCATACGGCGATCCTGGCACGTTCTCTGGAAATTCCGGCAGTTGTCGGCCTGGAGACCATTACCTCGCTGGTTTACGATCAGCTGCCGGCAATTATCGACGGCACCACCGGGGTCGTGATTCTGAATCCCTCCGAGGAGACCTTCAAGGAATATCTGCAGCGCAAGCAATCGTTTGAATACCTGGAAAAAGAACTGATCTGTTATCGTGATCTGCCGGCGGTGACCAAGGATCAAGAACGGATTGCCTTGCGCGGCAATCTGGAGTTGGCCAGTGAGTTTCCGCTGGCAAAAAAACATGGTACTGAAGGGGTTGGTCTGTATCGGACCGAGTTTCTCTATCTCGGCCGTTCTGAACCGCCGGATGAGGAGGAGCAACTCAGCGCATATCGACAGATTCTTGAAGAGATGCGGCCGCATCCGGTCACGATTCGCACCCTTGACATTGGTGGTGACAAATTTGTTCCTGATCTGAACCTGTCCGATGAGGCAAATCCGGCACTGGGCCTGCGGGCAATTCGTTTTTCATTACGTGAAGTGACCTTGTTCAAGCTCCAGTTGCGCGCGATTCTGCGCGCCTCGGCCTTCGGCAAGGTGCGGATCATGTTCCCGATGATCAGCGGGGTTGCAGAAATCCGGACCTGTAAAAGAATCTTGCGTGACGTTCAACAGCAACTGATTGATGAAGCGGTTCCCTTTGATTCTGAGGTTGAAATCGGTATCATGGTAGAAACCCCATCGGCGGTTTTTGTCGCCCCGTTTCTGGCCGAAGAGGTCGATTTTTTTTCCATCGGTACCAACGATTTAATTCAGTACTGCCTGGCGGTCGACCGGGGAAACGAACATATTGCCTATCTCTATGATCCGCTGCACCCGGCGATCTTGCGGGCGATTAAAGCGGTTTGCGATGCGGGCAAAAAGGCGGGGATCGGGGTTGGCATGTGTGGAGAGATGGCGGGAGAGCCTCTCTATGCTCTGGTACTTCTCGGTCTGGGGCTGACTGAGTTATCGATGAACCCGGCCTGCGTGCCACGGGTGAAGCGGGTTTTGCGGCAGTTGTCCCGGCGCGACGGCGAGAAACTTGTGGAAAAGCTTTTTACCCTGCCGACCGGCAAAGAGGTTGCACTGTGCCTCGACAAAGAGATGCGCGGCCGGTTGCCTGATATCTTTGGTGATGCGCTGATCTGAACGATTCTGATTGACTCAAATACCCACTTTAAATAAAATATTCTGTTCTCTTAATAAACCAATAGATGGAGGAATACTGCAAATGCCGATGACCGATTTTCTCTTCACGTCCGAATCTGTCGGTGAAGGGCATCCTGACAAGGTTGCCGATCAGATTTCAGACGCCATTCTTGATGCAATTCTCAGCCAGGACAAAGCTGCCCGTGTTGCCTGTGAAACTTTAGTCACGACCGGGATGGCGATGATTGCCGGTGAGATTACCACCAGTGCCTACGCTGATTTTCCGGCGATTGTCCGTCAGACCATCAAGGAGATCGGTTACAACGATTCGGCGATGGGGTTCGATTACGAGACTTGCGCGGTACTGACGTCCATCGATCAGCAGTCTCCTGATATCTCGCAGGGTGTCACTGCCGGAGAGGGACTGTACAAGGAGCAGGGTGCCGGTGACCAGGGCTTGATGTTCGGTTTTGCCTGTGACGAAACCCCCGAACTGATGCCGATGTCGATCACTTTTGCCCATAAACTGGTGCAGAAACTCGCCGAAATCCGCAAGAGCGGTCAGGTTGCTTTTTTACGCCCGGACAGCAAGTCTCAGGTCTCGATCCAGTACATTGATGATAAGCCGACCCGTATCGACACCGTGGTCATCTCTTCGCAACATACCCCCGATGTCAAGTATGAGGATCTCAAAGAGGCCGTCATTGAAGAGGTCATCAAGCCGATTTTGCCGGTGCACCTGCTGGACGACAAAACCCGCTATCTGATCAACCCGACCGGCCGTTTTGTGGTCGGCGGGCCGATGGGCGACTGTGGCTTGACCGGCCGGAAGATCATCGTTGATACCTACGGCGGTCAAGGGTCTCACGGCGGCGGTGCCTTCAGTGGCAAAGACCCCTCCAAGGTCGATCGCAGTGCTTCCTACATGGCGCGTTACGTTGCCAAGAACGTTGTGGCCGCCGGGCTGGCTCGTAAGTGTGAAGTTCAACTGGCCTATGCCATCGGCGTTGCCGAACCGGTTTCAGTAATGATCAATACCTTCGGCACCGGAAAACTGTCCTCTCAGCAGATTGCTGAAATCGTCCAGGCCGAATTTGACATGCGCCCGGCGGCGATTATCGAGCAGCTCGACTTGTTGCAGCCGATCTACCGTCAGACCGCTGCTTACGGGCACTTCGGGCGCGAACTGCCCGGTTTTAACTGGGAGCGTACCGATCGGATCAATGCTCTCAAGTCGCGTTCCGGACTGTAGGTTCATCAAATCCCCCTCAATCCCCCTTTATTAAAGGGGGAAGCAAGTAGTCTCCGCCTTTGACAAAGGGGGGCAGGGGGGATTCGGGGCTTGCGACCTTAATCGCGATAACGCCGCAGCAGATCCTGATAACTGTCGATCCGTCGGTCGCGTAAAAAAGGCCAGACCCGGCGCACCTGTTCACTGCGTTGCCGGTCGATTTCTACCAGCAGCACCTGCTCCTCGGTTTCACACGCCTGGGCGAGCAACTCTCCCTGACAACCGGCGGCGAAACTGCTCCCCCAAAATTGAATCCCATTGCCTGCTCCGCTCGGATCGGGTTCAAAACCGACCCGGTTGACCGCGAGTAACGGTGTGCCGTTGGCGATGGCGTGGCCGCGCTGGACGGTCACCCAGGCGTCACGTTGCCGCTGTTGTTCTTCGGAGCTGTCGAGTGGATCAAAGCCGATGGCGGTCGGATAGATCAACAGTTCGGCGCCAGCCAAGGCCATCAGTCGGGCTGCTTCCGGGTACCATTGATCCCAGCAGATCAGTATCCCCAGCTTGCCGAGCGAAGTTTCGATCGGCGTGAAGCCCAGATCCCCCGGGGTGAAATAGAACTTTTCGTAATAGCCGGGATCGTCGGGGATATGCATTTTACGGTAGCAACCGGCAATCGAGCCGTCACTCTCCAGGACCACCGCAGTGTTGTGGTAGAGGCCGGGGGCACGCTTTTCGAACAGCGAGATGACCAGCACGATTCCCAACTCTTTGGCGATACGGCCGAACTCGGCCGTTGCCGGCCCAGGAATGGTTTCGGCCAAGTCAAAGTTGCCGGTAGTTTCAACCTGGCAAAAGTAGGCGCTGCTGTGCAGTTCCTGCAGAATCACCAGTTGTGCCCCCTGCTTAGCGGCCCGGCGGATTCCGACGCAACTTTTTTTCAGGTTTTCTTTGCGCTTGGCCACGCAGCTTTGTTGCACCAGGCCGATTTTCAGCCTTTTCATGGCAGGACTCCTTGCGGGATCTGCATGGTCACGCAGTGCAGTGATCCATGTTGGCGGATCAGCGTCCGGCAATCGATGGGGATGATTTCACGGCCGGGAAAGGCTGCAGCAATGGTCGTCCGGGCTATCGCGTCAGCCGGATCGGCATAGCTCGGCACCAGAACCGCTTGGTTAATCACCAAATAGTTGGCGTAACTGGCCGGAAGTCGCATTCCCTCATCATCATAACAGGCCTGCGGACAAGGGAGTGAGAGCAGGCGAAACCGAGCTCCTGTGCTGGTGCGGAAGGATTGCAGCTCTGCTTCCATCTGTTGCAGTGCGGAGAAATGTTCATCCTGCGGATCGTCGCAGCGGACATAGAGAAGGGTTTGTGCCGGGCCGAGACGGGCCAGGGTGTCGATATGTGAATCGGTGTCGTCGCCGGCCAGATAGCCATTTTCCAGCCAGAGAAGCCGCTCTGCACCTAGATGATGTTTCAGGGCGGCCTCAAGTTGCGCCTTATTCAAGTGCGGGTTGCGGTTTGGATTGAGCAGGCACTCAGCGGTGGTCAGTAGGGTTCCGCAGCCGTCACTTTCGATACTCCCCCCTTCCAGGATCAGTCCGCAACTCTCCCTTTTGGTCAGGCCGAAGGCTCCCGCCTCGTGCAGTCGGCGGGTGATCTGATTGTCGTGATTCGCGGCAAATTTAAGTCCCCAGCCATTGAAACCGAAATCGAGCAACAATGGCTGCTGATCGCGGATAACGGTGATCGGTCCAAAATCTCGGCTCCAGGTGTCATTGCTTGGGACCGGGTAGATCCTGATCTGCGTCCGGTCGATCCCTGCTGCTTTCAGTTGGCCTGCGACCAGGTCCGGTTCCGGAGTGGCGATCAGTACCTGTTCGAAGCGGCTGATCTGGCGGGTTATCTCCAGAAATGTCGGGATGATCTGCGGAAGGATCGGCTGCCAGTCGGACTCGGCATGCGGCCAGGCAAGCAGGACCTCAGCTTGCGGTTCCCACTCTGCAGGCAGTCGGTTTTTCTTGTCGGGCCGGTTGTTCATCTCGTTCTCTAACATTAATGAAACAGAATATGTTCCAGCAGGATTTTAACCCCGATAGCGATCAGAACCAGTCCACCGAAAATCTCGACTCTGCTGCCCCAGGCACGGCCCAGGCGGCGGCCGAGCAGCATACCGCAGACGGTTAGAATTCCAGCGATCATGCCGATCACCAGCGCCGGGGTCCAGATCGTGACCCCCAGCACCGCCAGGCTGAGGCCGACGGCCAGGGCGTCGATGCTGGTAGCGATGGAGAGCAGCACCAGCGACATCCCGCGGGTCGGATCTCCTGCGCGCGGCGTGTCTTCGTCACCCTGCCAGGCTTCCCAAAGCATTTTTCCACCGACCAGGCTCAGCAGCCCGAATGCCAACCAATGATCGAAAGATTCGATCTGATCCCGGACGCTGATCCCGGCCAGCCAGCCGATCACCGGCATCAGCGCCTGAAACAGGCCGAAATGAAAACCGAAACGGAACAGGTGTCGTCCGGTCAGCTTTGGCAGCATCAGCCCGGCACTGAGGGCAACGGCAAAAGCATCCATCGCCAACGCCAGTGCGATTCCGAATAGGGTCAGAAAATCCATAGACATCTGTCGGGAAACGGGTTGACCAGGCGGGAATTTTCGAACCCTGCGGGGTAAAAAATGGCTTGAAAAGCAGGGCCGCCACGCTGGCGACCCGGCTCAGACTTATTCTTCGATCGTTGCACTTTCGATAATCACAGCTTGCTTCGGCACATCCTGATGCTGTCCGTGGTTGCCGGTTGCTACCTTGGCGATTTCTTCGATAACTTCCATCCCCTCAGTCACTCGCGCAAAAACAGCATAACCGTAGGCATTGGGACTGGTCCCTTGATGGTTCAGGAAATCGTTATCGGCCAGGTTGATAAAAAACTGATTTGTGGCGCTGTCGACCACCTGGGTGCGAGCCATCGCCAAAGTTCCGCGCAGGTTCTTCAGGCCGTTATCCGCCTCGTTCTTGATCGGCGTTTCAGTTTTCTTTTGCGCCATATCTACCGTGAACCCGCCGCCCTGGACCATGAACCCCGGAATGACCCGGTGGAAAATTGTCTGGTCGTAAAGACCGCTGCGAACGTAAGCGAGAAAGTTTTCGGTACTGATCGGAGCTTTTTCTCCGTCCAGTTCAATGGTGATTGGTCCCATGCTGGTCTGCATGCGGACCATCGCTGCTGCGCTCATTCTGTTCTCCTTTTGTTGTGGCGTAACGTCAATTGCTGTCAATTAACCAGCAAAGAGTTCTTCGATTTTATCAATCAGTGAGGTCAGGTCCGAGAGAGGTTTGAAGATGATGTGCTTGTGCGTCAAGCCAAGGGCAAGCAGCTCTTCTGTCAGGCGGTAGTCGATCGATCCGGTGTGAATCAAAAAGCGTAAATCGGGCTGTAATGCATGCGCTTTCGGAATCATCGCGTCACCGGTTATTCCCGGCAGACGAAGATCGGCAATCAGAACGTCAAACCGATTTTTCGTCAAGAGCTTCAGCGCTTCTTCGGCCTCACCCGAAGCGGCTACCGTCATGCCGAAGTCGCGTAAAAATTCAGCCAGACTCTCCCGGATCGATAATTCGTCGTCAACGATTAGAATACGTCTTTGCGTCATCGCTTACAGCCTCAGTGGAAGTTTAACCTGACCGCAAATGTTAACGGTTTTTCTTGGATTATGACAGAAAAAAATGGATTTAGGGGTCCGCCGGAAAGACCCGCTCTCTTTGCCTGACGCTGAAGGTGCGCAGTTGCGGCACTGCTTGTGACTCAACTCAAGTGAGAGCATGGGACCTTTACGGGGAAACTGTCCCTGCTGCAAGAATTTCGGTGAATTGATCGGCAGGGAGCGGGCGACTGAAATGGTACCCTTGGTAGAGTTTGCAGCCTTTCTCCTCCAGAAATGCCAGTTCGAACTCGGTCTCCACCCCTTCAGCAATAACCTTCAAGTTCAGGTGATTTGCCATTGAGATGATCGTGTCGACAATTGCCGCATCGTTGGAATCGGTCTCGATGTCGCGGACAAAAGACTGGTCTATTTTCAGGATGTCGAGCGGCATCTGTTTCAGGTAGGCAAGCGAAGAATAGCCGGTACCGAAGTCGTCGATCGACAGTTCGATGCCGAGTCGTTTCAGCGCTTGCATCTTTTCAATGGTGTCGACGATATTGTCGATCACGATCCCTTCGGTCAACTCCAGGCCGAGCTTGCTCGGATCGGCACCGGTCTCTTCTAGGATGGTGCTGACCTGCTGGATAAAGTTGGGCTGACGAAACTGACGTGGGCTGACATTGACCGCAAGATGGTGCACATCCAGGCCCATGTCAGTCCACTGTTTCAGGTGTTCACAGGATTTACGCAGAACCCATGCACCGATCGGCAGGATCAAACCGGTGGCCTCAGCTACCGGGATAAAGGTGGCCGGGGAGATGAAACCCTTTTCCGAGTGGTTCCAGCGGGCCAGTGTTTCGGCGCCCATGATCTGGCCATTGCCGTTGACCTGGGGTTGAAAGTTGAGAGACATCTCGTTCTTTTCCAGGGCGTAACGCAACTCTTTTTCGATCGCCAGTCGCGAATCGGCAGCCGCTTGCATGCTGGGCAGAAAAAAGCGGATGGTGTCACGGCCGTCATCCTTGGCCCGGTACATGGCAGTATCGGCATAACGGAGGATGTCATTGCCGGTTTCATGTCCATCGTCAGTGGGAAACATGGCCACACCGATACTGGGGGTGACATGCAGTTCGTGGCCCATGATGTGGTATTTTTCAGCCAGTCTGGTTTTGATCTGCTCGGCCTTCAGTTGGGCGCTGGCGGCACCATTGATCGGATCATCTCCCAAATCGGTGAGCAGCATGACAAACTCGTCACCGCCCAGCCGGGAAACCGTATCCTCGGCGCGTAAATCGATCGTCAATCGTTTGGAGACTTCTTTGAGCAGGGCATCACCGGTCGGGTGGCCAAGTGAGTCGTTGATGTTTTTAAAGCGATCCAGATCAAGAAACAGCATTGCGCCATAGTGCCCGTAGCGTCGGGCCCGGGAGATGTTCTGTTCCAGCCGGTCAAGCAGCAGGCGGCGATTGGGCAACTCGGTCAGTGCGTCAAAGTACGCCAGATACTCGATGCGGGCCTCCGCCTGTTTCCGTTCGGTAATGTCTCGCAAGGTCCCGCAAATTTTCGCTTGTCCGCTCTTCTGCTGATCCTGGTAGCGGGCGTTGAGTGAACAGGGGATCTGGGTGCCGTCTTTGTCTTGCAGGTAGATTTCGTAGTCAGTGACGTTGCCTTCGGTTTTCAGGCGGGAGATTAAGCGGTCACGGTTTTTGCCGTTGGTAAAGATTTTTCCGAAATGGTTGTCAATGATGTCTGTCCGGCGGTACAGAGAGAAATGGGAAATCGACGGGCTGACTTCGGTCACCGTCCCGTCCAGTTGCATCTCAAAATAGACATCCTGCAGATTTTCGAAGATCGAGCGGTATTTTTCCTCGTTCTCTTTCACTTTCAGGTGGGATTGATTGAGGTCGATGATCGCTTTTTGCAACGCCTCGGTCCGCTTGGTGACTTCTTCTTCCAGGTGTTCCTGGTATGCGTGATTTTCTACAATCAGTCGCGCACGTTCCATCGCCTGGCTGATGGCATGCAGCAGTACCGACATGTCCTGAATCGGTTTCAGCAGGTAGTTCCAGGCTCCTCGGCGGATTGCCTCGATGGCATCACCGATGACCCCGGTTCCTGAAACGACAATAATCGGCGTGTTGGGCGAGCGCTGTTTGATCTCTTCCAGAACTTCCAGCCCGTCCACTTCCGGCATGCGCAGGTCACAGAGAACCAGGTCGGGTTTTTCCCGCTCAAAGGCGATCAGCCCCTCACGGCCATTGCAGGCTTCGACGACATGATAATCGAAATCCTCCAGAAACATCCGGAAGCTGTCACGGATATTCTCTTCATCGTCAATTGTCAGGATAACGGGATTTTTTCTTTGCTCCATGCGCTAATCCTGTGCCTTTACGTTCGTTTTACCGTGAGATGGTTGCTCTGGATCTCGGCAAAAAACACTTAAAAGAGTCTAACATGAATAATCAGATCTGCTGGAAGCGGACTGAAAATTCGAACCGAGACTATGCAGAGATCAGACATTATGCCTGCCGGTCGGCGGTTAGTCAAAGCTAATATCGAGGATTCTCTAATATTTTTGCATGATCAGGTTAAGACGCAGGTGTTGATCACCCGTCGACGAATTGATAGCGTAGCGGCTGAAAAGGGCCCGGGACTCGGGGATTGCGGGTTGTCGGCAAGAAAAGGCGCTCAGCCTATGATACTCTGTTAATCAGGTAAATGGTGTTCGCTGGCGGAGTTTTTATGTCGATCAAACCATTCTCCCGTGTTCGCTTGAGTGTCTGCGCTCTGTCATTGTTGCTGCTGGTCCTGTCCTGGGGCTATTTTGCTATCAGCTTCAAGCGGGACTATCAGGTGATAGAAGCGCATGCCGGCCAGCACGTCCGGGTTGTCGCGCTGGGTCTGGAAGAGTACACACAGCGACTTTTTCAGACGCACGATATGGTTCTGCTCGATATCCGCAATCATCTTCTCGCCGCGGAACCGCTGGAACAACTGCAGGGTATGCTGGATAATTGGCAGAATCGGCTTCCGCTGCTTGGAGCCCTGCGGATTATCGATGCGGAGACTGCCGAAATCCTGTTTGAGGTTACCGATGGTCCTGCATTTTGGCCGGACGATATCAACTATCAAGCAGTAGATGCGTTCGAAGGTTCGTTCTCTCCTCTGCAGATCGCAGAAAAACCCTATCGGGATCAGAACGGTGACAATCAGATTGCCATCTGGCGCCGGCTCAGAATCGACAAACGTCGGTTTTTCGTGGTTGCTCTGTTGCGAACTCGCGGCCTGAGCGATTTTAATCGTTCGCTGGAACTGTACAACCAGAGTGCGGTTGCGATTCTGTATGAATCCGGGGTGGTTCTGGCGCGCGTACCCACGGCGAAGACGTTTGCCGGTGGCTTGTATGCTGCGGATACAACCTTTGTAAGTGCCCTGAAACAAGGGCAAGGCGGTACGGTGCAACTCACCGCATCGGCCGATGGTGTCAAGCGAATCGTTGCCTATCGGAAGCTCGCCGGGTTGCCGCTGCTGGTAATCGCCGGTGTTTCGACTGAGCGGGTGTTCAGCGATTGGCAGCACCGCTTGAAAGACGTTCTGATCATCCTGCTGGTCGTCAGTTTTGCCATCCTGCTGGCGACCTTTCTGCTGGTTCGGGCGTTGTCAAATATCGAACAGGCCGAGGAAAAATTGCTCGAACGTGAGAGCCATTTTCGGGCTGTGGCCAATTCAACGGTTGATGCGGTGATCTCGGTTACCCACGAGCAGCGGGTTCAGTTCTGGAGCCGTGGGGCTGAGCGCATCTTTGAGATTGCCGGCTCTGCTGCGCAGGGGGAACTGCTGTCGAAATATCTGCATTTTCCCGGCGAGCAGGGCTTGCAGCAGACCCTTGTCGAGCTGGCTCAGCAGGGTGCCGCACAACCAGCGGATGGAACCTTTGAAGTTCAGGGCATACGCAGTAATCGCTGGACCTTTCCGACCGAACTCTCTGTTTCGGCGGGTACCACCGGCGGCAAGCTGTTTTACAC
This sequence comes from Deltaproteobacteria bacterium, assembly GCA_024280335.1. Lineage (GTDB taxonomy): Bacteria > Desulfobacterota > Desulfuromonadia > Desulfuromonadales > Geopsychrobacteraceae > Malonomonas. The sequence continues at coordinate 22,438 of JAJRQI010000008.1, read as the reverse complement.
GCTGATTGTCCGCGATGTGACTGAACGCAAAGCGTTGGAAGAACGGATCCGCCGACTGGCCAGTCATGACAATCTGACCCGCTTGCCGAACCGCAGTCTGTTGATGGACCGTTTGACCGTGGCGATGGCTCAGGTTCGTCGGCAGGGGGGACAATTTGCTCTGCTGTTTCTCGATCTTGACGAGTTCAAGCCGGTCAACGACAGCCACGGTCATGATGTCGGTGACCAACTGCTGCAGCAGGTTGCTGAGCGTTTGCTCGAAACGCTGCGCGAATCGGATACCGTCGCCCGGGTCGGCGGTGACGAGTTTGCCATGTTGTTGACCAATGTTGTTGATAAAAACACCATTACCAGCGCCTGCGTAAATATCCTCAAGGCCCTCAACCGCACGTTTGTTCTGCAGGAGATCCGAGCCCAGATCGGCGGCAGTATCGGCGCCGTACTCTATACCGGTCAGGAAATAACCGGCAGTGATCTGATCCGGCTTGCTGATATGGCGATGTATGCAGCGAAAAGGTCGGGGAAAAATCGCTATGTATTTGCACAGAGTAGCGAAGACGTCGACTAGCTTAGTACGATCTACTGAAGTGCCGACGAGTTAAAATTGAACTTATAGATCTGAAAAGAATCACCCGTAACGAGCAGGCTCATGGTGATTTCAGCGGCACCATTTTCATACACTGCATCGATGCTGTAGGTGACGATTTTTTCCCTGTTGCCGTCGACCGCGGCACTGGTAAACAGTTTTGAAAAATCGGGTTCCGCCAGCTCTTTAAGAGCGCCCAGCTTTGAAAGGTGCTCGACAATCTTAATGATGTTCTCTTCTGGAGTATTTCTCATCGATTCCGGGGCCATGTAACTTTTTATTGTTTGCGGGTCCCATTTAGATAATTCCGGGATCACCATTTTCAGATAGGGCACGGCCGTCGGTTCGTAAGCTGCTGCTTCGCGTTGCGTCGAGATTTTTATCCCACCGAATATAAGAAGAACAACCAGCACAATAAAACCGAAAAACAAAAAGAACTTTTTCACAAAGACCTCACTCTTTTTTGGGGTGGTGTGAGAATTCGTCGGAATTCCACGAAATGCTTGAGTACCATGGAATTTAAAGCCGACGCAAACGCAAACAGGCCGCACTTTTCAGTACGGCCTGTTTGCGATCTGCTCAGCAGGGAATCAGTACCCCTTGAGCTTGTCGATATACTCCGGCAGGAAGAGTGAAATCTGCGGGATATAGGTGATCAGTATCAGGAAGAACAGCAGCAGCATCAGCCAGGGCAACGCTGCGCGCAGCACCCAGGTTAGGCTTTCTCCTGTTATCCCGGAGGTAACAAACAGGTTGAGGCCGACCGGCGGCGTTATCATGCCGATCTCCATATTGACGACCATAATGATCCCAAGGTGGACCGGGTCGATCCCCAGTTTGACGGCAAGGGGGAAGAGGATCGGTGCCATAATCAGCAGGATCGCTGAAGGTTCCATGAAGTTGCCGGCGACCAGCAGCAGGATGTTGACTACGATCAGAAAACCCCAAGCCGGCAATCCCCAGCCGATGATGATCTCGGCAATGTGATGCGGAATCCGCTCGGTGGTCAGCACATGGGCAAACAGCATCGCATTGGCGATGATGAACAACAGCATAATGGAAACCTTGGAGGCGTCCATCATCACCTTGCGGGTGTCCTTGTGGAGAAACGAGAGCGGCGCGGCTTTCAGCGTCAGCAACAGATTGCGGATAATGGTTTTGGGGATTGAATCTCCCCCTTTTCTCCAGGCTTCATTTTTAAGCGGTCCCATATCGCGGTAGATAAAGAGGGCGATAAGAAAGGCGTAGACTGCAGAAATAGCAGCGGCCTCGGTCGGGCTGCAGATGCCGCCATAGATCGAACCGAGGACGATGACGATCAGCATCAGCCCCCAACTGGCGACGAAGCCGGATCTTGCGAGGGTTTTGAAACCGACCCAGGGTTGGGCAGGCAGTCCTTTGACCCGGGCCACGATATAGATAGCGATCATCAGAATGCTGCCCATCATCAGACCGGGCAGCAGACCGGCCATAAAGAGTCGCGCAGCAGAAACTTCGGTCGCCGCTGCGTAGACCAGCATAACGATTGAAGGCGGAATCAGGATGCCGAGGGTGCCGGCATTGGTGATCACCCCGGCTGCCATGCTTTTGGGGTATCCCGCCTTGACCATGCCGGCAATAACGATCGAACCGATAGCGGCAACCGTTGCGGGTGAAGAACCGGATACTGCCGCAAAAATCATACAGGCTAAAACTGAGGCCATCGCCAGTCCGCCGCGAATCCAGCCGACACAATCGATGGCGAAATTGATGATCCGTAGGGCAACTCCACCGGTTGAAAGAAATGCCGATGACAGGATGAAGAACGGGATTGCCAGCAGGGTATAATGCTCCGACAGGGATTCGAACAGTTTAAGTGCAATCGAAGCCAGCGAGTCGTCCGAGAACAGCAGGATTGTCCCGATACTAGAAAGGCCCAGGGCAAAAGCGATCGGCATGCCGGTCAGCAGGCAGATAAGCAGAATAAAAAAGAGTGCTGCAGTGGTCATGCTGATTTGCCTCCCGGGCCGGTTGCTTGCGCTTTAGTCTCCTCAGCCAGTTGTAAACTTTCTTTGGCTTCGTCCGCAAGTTTGAAACCGTCAGTTTTGCCAGTATAGATTGCCCAGAGTAGTTGCAGCAGTCGTATCGCAATCAGTACCATGCCGATCAGCAGAATACTGTGTCCAAGCCATTTGGGGATTGGCATATCCTCAAGTTCAATGCCGATCATGTGCATTTTTTCCAGATAGACCCAGGATCCCTGAAGAAAGAGACCGCAGTAGCCCAGACAGGCAACGACCGCCACCATGCTGATGAGTCTGCGGGTTTTCGGCGGCATGACTTTCACCAGGGCATCTACGCCAATGTGGGAACCAACCTTAAGTCCGTAAGAGACGCCGAAAAGAACCATCCAGGCCGAAAGAAGTAGGGTCAGCTCCTGGGACCACATCATCCCGATTCCAAAGCCGAAGCGCAGGACCACCTCAACGAAGACCAGTAAGGTCATTGACGCCAGCAGGAGGGAAATAATTGCTTCCTCCAGGCTGTTAATTATCCGGTTTAGCATATTCGGTCCTTATGAAAATTAGCCTTTATTCTGAACTCAGAGAGTTTAGAGCGGATTCAGGCTTGAAAAGTCGCGAGCCTCAATTTTGAGACCCGCGACTTAAGGTGGTTCAGTTTACTTTAGTTCGACTTGATAGCAGCGTCGATGTAGTTTTTGCCAATCTGATCTTCGAACTGCTTCCAGACTGGTTTCATAGCGTTAACCCACTGCTGGCGCTCGGCGTCGGTCAACTCCAGCACCTTGGAACGTTTGGAATCGATGATCTTCTGACGGTCATCAATGGCCTTTTGGGCTGCAACTGTATTGCCGAAAGCAATGGCTTCATCCAGAGCTTTCTTGATTTCGCTGCGCAGATCGTCAGGCAGGCCCATCCAGAACTCGGTTGAGGTGATGACCAGGTAATCGAGGACGCCATGGTTAGACTCGGTGATGAACGGCTGAACTTCAAAGAATTTCTTCGAGTAGATGTTCGACCAGGTATTCTCCTGACCGTCGATCGCTTTGGTCTGCAGCAGGGTGAAAACCTCGGAGAACGGCTTCTTCAGCGGCATGGCGCCGACTGCTTCAAATTGGGCCGCCAGAACGTCGGAGCTCATGATGCGAAATTTCTTGTTCTTGGCATCGGCCGGAACCCGCAGCGGGCTGCTGGCGGAAAGCTGCTTGAGGCCGTTGTGCAGGTAACCGAGGCCGATCAACCCTTTGCTTTTGATCGACATCAGCAGTTTCTGGCCTTCAGGCCCTTGCTGAAATTTTTCAACTGCTGCCATGTTCGAGAAGAGGAAGGGCAGGTCGTAGATCTGCAGGGATTTGGTGTATTTTTTGAACTTGGACAGGGACGGAGCGGCCAGCTGGACGTCGCCCAGCAGCATTGCTTCGAGCACCTTGTTGTCGCCGAACAGCTGCGAGTTCGGGAAAACTTCTACCACAACCTTGCCGCTCAGACGCTGGTCAATCAGTTCCTTAAACTTGTTGGCCATCTGGCCTTTCGGGGTGTTTTCAGCAACAACGTGCGAAAACTTGATTTTGATGGGTTTGGCCATCGAAACCGTTGCCGACGCAACAAATGCGACTGCGACCATCAGACTTACCAGTACGAGTTTGTTCTTAGTCATCTTACTCTCCCTATAACGGTTAGCACATAGGATGACGCCACCTTGGCGACATCAGGAAATTATTTTACTGAATCCAGGTTCAGAATTGATTCGACGATCTGCAAATCTGTATTGCCCATTAGCTGCGGATAAACACTCTGCATTTCGGTCTGCCAGTCCCTACGTTGCGCGGGAGTCAGGCGGTGGATTTTCAGGAACCCGTTTTTCAGTTTTCTTAAAGACTGTCGTTCCTGCTGCTGCGCTAGTTCGCGAAAATACAGGGTGGCATCCTTGACTGCGCCCTTGACGATGACCTTTAAATCCTCCGGCAAGCTATCCCAGAAGCTGCGACTGACAACCAGGATTCTGCCGCTCAGGATGTGGTTGCTCAACGTCAAATGGTTGATCTGCTGCGGCGGTTTCTCGGTAAGCTCTGCGAGCAGCATGTCGTAGCCGAATGCAACAGTATACTGTAGATCCGGTCTTGTCGCTTGTTCCCTCGCATCATTTGCTAGCTTGAAGCTGAAACCCGCATTGCCTTGCGACGTAGCGATGTTCGTCTCCAGCAGTTGTTCGGGGAGTAACAGCGGGGCGCTCGTTGCTAGTTGGCGAAAACCAAGATCCCATACCGCAAGCGGAATATGCTCAGGCGGCTTGTCCGCTAGAAATATCTGTTGGCCGACCTCGTTGTCGAGAACCTGATACAGGTGCTGCCGATTACGAAACAAGAAGGGCAGTTGCAAAACCTTCAGCTGCGGCAGCCAGCGAGTGTTTTCCGCCAGGTCCACCAGTACCAGTTGCGATCGGTGTTGAGCCAGTGACTGCAACAGACCGTCAGAAGCCCCACTGCCGGCCAACTCCAGGGTCACCTGCATCCGGTTCCGTGAGCGTTCCTCAAGCAGCTTCTTAAAATAATCGCTTGCCAGTCTTTGGGGTTTGCTGGATTCACTTGTCTGGCTGATCGTTACGCTGATCGATTCTGCCGGCACCGGTGCACTCAACAGCACCAGCAGGACAGCTAAACCGATGAGATATTTGTGCATATGTGCAATTGCTTTCGAAATTAATGACCCTGCTGCCCCGTTTTTATCGTCCTGTTTTGCAACATGGGTAAGTATGTAAAGGCAAGGATAATGCCATTTTTAAAATGCTGTTCTTGTTTTTTGCAGTATCATGAAAACAGCAGGTTACAGGATGTGGGTGTCGTTTCTGGCGCCGATTGAATGGTAAGTGATGGCCACTGCCGGCCGCCGACGGCGAAAATTGGCCACTTCCGTGACTTGTTCCAGCCGTTGTTTTAAAACCTGGTTCTGTCAATTGCGGGGATTTTTTAATCAGTGTAGTGTTTTGCGGGTGGATTAGTGCTCCGTTAAACGCCTTGACAGAGGTGTTTGGGCTGGGGAGAATGCCCTCCCTTTGGACTATTGATAAATTGGAGGAATCAAGATGACTGGGCGGACCTTTCTGTCTCCGGCAAAAATCAATTTATGTCTGCACGTCCTCGGTCGGCGTGAAGATGGCTATCATGAACTGGCGATGGCGATGCAGCGAGTTGATCTCTGCGATCATATTCGAATCCGCCTTGGCGGGGCTGCTGGAATCAGGGTTGCCTGTGCTGCAGTAGCGCTTGCCGCTGGTGAGGAAAATATTGTAGCAAAGGCCGCGCGACTGATTTTATGCGAGGCAGAATCGGTTGTGGGGGTTGAAATAGAGGTCGAGAAACAGATACCGGTTGCGGCCGGTTTGGGAGGGGGCTCATCGAACGCAGCAACGGTCTTGATGGCGTTGGATGAATTGCTCGATTTGCAGCTGGGGAAGGAGCGGTTGATGGCGCTTGGAGGGCAGCTTGGTGCGGATGTGCCCTTCTTTGTTTTTGCTGCACCTGCCTGGGCGACCGGAGTCGGAACTCAACTGGAAAAACTCCCGAATCTGCCCAGTGTTGCTTATCTGTTGATCAACCCAGGAATTGCCGTTTCTACCGCCTGGGTTTACCAAAGTTTACGGTTGACAAAAGGGGGTGAACTGGCTAACCTTCCGTGGTTTTCTGTTGCGACAAAGTCCGAACTTTGCGCAGCCTTGCACAACGATCTGGAACAGGTCACCCTCGAGCGCTATCCGCTGCTGGTTGAAATCAAGCAACTGCTGTTGGCGCAAGGTGCCCTCGGAGCGTTGATGTCGGGGAGCGGCGCAACGGTATTCGGCGTTTTCAGAGATTTTGCCGAGGCCAGTCATGCGGGTGTAGAGCTGGCCAGGGGAAATGACTGGTTGATCTCGCCGGTTCGACCCCTCTGAACCTTGGGTGCCGGATTTCGGTTGACAGTTGCGCCGGTTCCGGGTAGAAACGGCCGGTTCTGGAAACAGGTTGTATTGTATATTTATTGGGGCGTCGCCAAGCGGTAAGGCACCGGATTTTGATTCCGGCATTCCCAGGTTCGATTCCTGGCGCCCCAGCCATCAACTCTCAGCACTGATGCAGGTGTCTGATAATATAAAAGTTTTGCTTAGTTCATGGTGCTGCTATGGCCTAAGCGTTTTTGCGTTTTTCAGCGAAAAGGTGTGTGCCTGTGGGTATGATCAAGATTTTTACTGGTAATTCCAACGAGCCTCTTGCGCAGGAAATCTGTGGCCATTTGTCGGTGAAGTTAGGTGATGCCAAAGTGCGGACCTTCTCCGATGGCGAGGTCATGGTAGAGATCGGTGAAAACGTGCGTGGTCGCGATGTCTACGTCATCCAATCGACCTGCGCCCCGGCCAATCACCATCTGATGGAACTGTTGGTGATGGTTGATGCTCTGAAACGATCTTCTGCTGCCCGGATTAACGCCGTGGTTCCTTACTTCGGTTATGCTCGCCAGGATCGCAAGGTCACACCGCGGGCACCGATTACTGCCAAATTGGTCGCGGACCTGATGTCGGTCGCCGGAATCGATCGTCTGTTGACCATGGATTTACATGCGGGCCAGATTCAGGGGTTTTTTGATATTCCGGTCGACCATCTATACGCTGCACCGGTCATGCTCGAAGAGATCCGCAAACTTGTGCCGAGCTCCGAAAATCTGGTGGTGGTCTCCCCGGATGCCGGCGGCACCGAGCGCGCTCGCGCATTCGGTAAGCGTTTAAATGCCGGGTTGGCAATTATCGATAAGCGCCGCAGCGGGCCGAACGTGTCCGAGGTGATGCATATTATCGGTGACGTCAAGGGAAAAATCTGTGTGATTATCGACGATATGATCGATACCGCCGGGACCCTCTGTGCAGCCGCTCAGGCGTTGCAGGCTGAAGGGGCAAGCGAGGTGTTCGCCTGCGCAACCCACGGAGTTCTGTCCGGCCCGGCGTTGGAGCGGATCGAAAGCAGCCCGCTGCAGCAGGTGGTTGTCTGCAACACAATTCCAACCAGTGACAAAATAGAGCAATGCAGCAAATTGACCGGTATCTCGGTCAGTCGTCTGCTCTCGGAAGCAATCCGACGTATCCACAATGATGAATCGGTCAGTTCGCTGTTTGTCTAGCAGAGCGACCCGTTGTATAAAAAGCCAGTTTCCCAATTAGATGGAGGATAAATAGATGGCACAAGCAGAACTGAATGTAGAAATTCGTGAAAATACCGGTAAGGGCGCTGCTCGCCAATTGCGTGCTGCCGGTTTGGTTCCGGCAGTTGTTTATGGCAAGGATATGGAGCCGACAGCGATTACTGTAGAGCCGAAGGCTCTTGAGCAAGCAATTGCCAGTGATGCAGGCTGGAACACGCTGCTGACCCTGAAAGGTGCCCCTGCAGTAGAAGGCAAAGTTGTCGTTCTTAAGGACCTGGACTTGCACGCTATCCGCCGGACTATGGTTTGCGCCGATTTCCATGCTATCGATCTGCAGAAAAAAGTTAACTTTATGGTTCCCGTCCATACTGTAGGTACGTCTATCGGCGAGAAAGAGGGCGGGACTCTGCAACTGATCCGTCACGAACTTGAAGTTGTCTGCTTGCCGACAGCCATTCCTCAGTCTATCGAAATTGAAGTCGCGGCACTGACTATCGGTGATGTTGTCCACGTCAACGAAGTTGTCGTCCCTGAGGGCGTTGAGATTCTCCACGATGTGAACTTCACTGTGATCACCGTTAAGGGGCACAAAGAAGAGGTAGAGGAAACTGAAGAGGGTGAAGAGGCAGCTGAAGGCGTTGAAGCTGTCGCCGCTGCAGAATAACCCTTCTCTACTTTGTCGGCGAGGCGACTGTGAAATTAATGGTTGGGTTGGGGAATCCGGGCGATAAATATACCGGAACCCGCCACAATGCTGGATTTCAGGTGGCTGAGCTGGTTGCCGAACGACACCGGATAGCACTGAAGAGAAAAGGCTACCAGGGGATTTACGGAGTCGGCCGAGCGGCTGGCGAAGAGATCATCATCCTGCTGCCGCAGATCTTCATGAACCGCAGCGGAGCCAGCGTCACTGCCGCTTATAAATCCCTCGGCATCACTCCGGGGGATTTGATTGTCATCTTCGATGATCTCGATCTGCCTTTTGGGCGATTACGGATCAGGCCGGATGGCGGCCACGGTGGCCACAATGGCATGCGTGACATCGTCGAGCTGCTGGGCTGCAGAGATTTTGTCCGTCTCAAGGTGGGTATCGGTCGGCCTGAGCGGGGTGATGTGACCAGCCACGTGTTAGGTCGTTACTCAGCCGACGAACGGAAACTACTGCCACAGTTACTGGATTTAGCCGCTGATGCTGCCGAAGCGATTCTGAAAGACGGAACGCTTGCGGCAATGAATCGTTTCAATAATTGTAACCTGCTGGATTCACTTTAAACACACTTAAAAGAGAGGCAAGGAACAGATGGAACTGCAAATGTGGGCTCCTATTCTGGGAGCGATCGGGTTTGTCATCGCGATTGTAATGTACAACATCGTTAAGGCAGCACCTGTCGGCAATGAAAGAATGCGTGAAATATCTGAAGATATTCATGCTGGCGCAATGGCTTTTCTTAATCGTGAGTACCGGGTGCTGGCGATTTTCATTGTGGTCGTTTTTGCTCTGATTGCTGCCGGGATGAATTATCAGACCGCTCTGGCATTTCTCGGTGGTGCTGTCTGTTCCATGACCTGCGGTTTTATCGGCATGAAAGCTGCGACTCGGGCCAACGTGCGGACCTGTGAAGCCGCTCGTGCTGACGGTCAGGCCAAGGCTCTGGAAGTTTCCTACAACGGCGGTGCCGTTATGGGACTGGCGGTTGCCTCTCTCGGCCTGATCGGCCTCGGTGTTGCTTACATCTACTTTGGTGGAAATCCAGAAACGGCTAGGTATATCAATGGTTTCGCCATGGGGGCTTCCTCCATTGCCCTGTTCGCCCGGGTTGGTGGTGGTATCTACACCAAAGCGGCTGACGTCGGTGCTGACCTGGTTGGTAAGATTGAAGCAGGTATACCGGAAGATGATCCGCGTAACCCGGGAGTTATCGCAGATAATGTCGGTGATTGTGTCGGCGATACAGCCGGGATGGGTGCAGATATCTTCGAATCTTATGTCGGTTCGATCATCGCGACGATGGCAATTGCTGCTGCCGCTGGTCCGGAACTGCTGATCAAGTTAGGTGGCGGTGCGAGTATCCAGGAGAATGTCATGATCCTGCCGTTGGTGATGGCCATGGTCGGCCTGATCTTTTCGGTGATTGGCATCTTCTCGATGAAGTTGCTCAAAGGGATTGACCCGGCCAAGGCGCTGCACTACACCACTTTTGTCGCTGCCGGCGGTTTTCTGGTGGCAGCATTTTTTGTGATCCAGTTCCTGGGAATTTCCACTGGCGTTTTCTGGGCGGTTCTGGCTGGAACCATTGCTGGCATTGCTATCGGACAGGTCACTGAATACTACACCGCTCATGCTCCGGTGGCTCGGATTGCCGAAGCCTCCAAAACCGGTCCGGCGACCAATATTATCCATGGCCTGGCAGTCGGTCTGGAGTCCTGTGCCGTACCGATCCTGATCATCTGCGCCTGCATCTTTGTTTCCAACCATTTTGCCGGTCTCTACGGTATCGGCATTGCCGCTGTCGGTATGCTGGCCACTGTCGGCGTCACTATGACGGTTGATGCTTACGGCCCGATCGCCGATAATGCCGGCGGTATCTCTGAGATGGCCGGTCTTGGTCCCGACGTGCGGAAGATCACCGACGGCCTCGACGCCATCGGCAACACCACTGCTGCTATCGGTAAGGGCTTTGCTATCGGTTCCGCAGCCTTGACCGCCCTGGCGCTGTTCTCCGCTTATGCGACCACCGTAAAGCTTGAAACAATCAACCTGATCAACCCGATGGTAATTATCGGCATGCTGCTCGGCGGTGCTTTGCCGTTCTTCATCGGTGCTCTGACCATGACGTCGGTCGGTCGTGCCGCGGGGATGATGGTGGAAGAAATTCGTCGCCAGTTCCGTGAGATTCCGGGCCTGCTCGAAGGTAAAGAAGGGGTTAAGCCGGACTCGCAGAAATGTATCGACATCTCCGCTAAGGCTGCGCTGAAAGAAATGGTTCTGCCGGGCGTGGTCGCGGTTGTTGCTCCGGTTTTGATCGGTTTTGTTCTCGGAAAAGAAGCTCTCGGCGGCATGCTCGCCGGTGCGACCGTGACCGGAGTGTTGCTCGCCCTGATGATGTCGAACGGTGGCGGTGCCTGGGATAACGCCAAAAAGTACATCGAAAGTGGTCAGCTTGAAGGTGAAGGCAAGGGTGGCGATGCTCACGCTGCAGCGGTTATCGGCGACACCGTCGGCGATCCGTTTAAAGACACCTCCGGTCCGTCCATGAACATCCTCATCAAGCTGATGAGTGTTGTCTCACTGGTCATCGCACCGCTGCTCGTATAGGGAATATTCGGGCAATCATTGCTTAATCCGATAGCCGGGGCCTTGGTCCCGGCTATCGTCTTTTTTACCAGCAGTAAAGCGTGACAAGTGAAGAGTGACGGGTAGGGTCCGTGCTTAAACTTGTTACCCGTTACTCGTCACTCGTTACGGAATTTACCATGGGTTTTAAATGCGGAATCGTTGGTTTGCCGAACGTCGGCAAGTCGACCATCTTCAATGCGATCACCTCGGCCGGAGCCGAGTCTGCCAACTATCCTTTCTGTACCATCGAACCGAATATCGGTGTGGTGGCGATGGCGGACAAGCGTCTTGATCAACTGGCTGAGATCGTCAAACCACAGGCGATTTTGCCGACCAGCATGGAGTTTGTCGATATTGCCGGGCTGGTTAGCGGTGCCAGTCGGGGGGAGGGGCTCGGGAACAAGTTTCTCGGGCATATCCGTCAGGTTGATGCGATCGCCCATATCGTGCGCTGTTTCGAGGACGAAAACGTTGTGCATGTCGATGGCAGCGTCGATCCGCTGCGCGATATCGAGGTTATCCAGACCGAGTTGAACCTGGCGGATCTGGATACCGTTGAAAAGCGGATTCAGCGCAGTCAGAAACAGGCTAGAAGTGGTGATAAAAAGTTGCAAGCTGAGCTGGCAACCCTGCTGAAGGTGCGCGATGCCTTGAATGAGGGACAACCGGCATCTTCAGTGTCCCTCGATCAAGAGGAACTGAAAACCATTGCAGAACTCTGTCTGATCACCATCAAGCCGGTCCTCTATGTGGCCAATGTCACCGAGGATGATCTGGAGGGGAGCCACCCCTTTGTGCAGAAGGTGCGCGAGCATGCTGCTGCAGAAGGGGCTGAAGTGGTGACCATTTGCGGCAAGATTGAAGCAGAGATCGCTGAACTGGATGCCGGGGAGAAACTTGAGTTCCTGCAGGAGATGGGGCTTGACGAAGCAGGGCTGGATCGGATGATTCATGCCGGGTACCGATTGCTCGGTCTGATTACCTATTTTACTGCCGGGGTTAAAGAGGTGCGGGCCTGGACGATCCCTGACGGTTCACTGGCCCCACAGGCCGCCGGAGTGATCCACACTGATTTTGAAAAAGGTTTTATCCGCGCCGAAGTGACCGCTTTTGAGGATTTTGTCAATTCCGGCGGCGAAGCAGGAGCCAAGGAAAAAGGCCTGCTGCGCCTGGAAGGGAAAGAGTATCGCGTTCTCGACGGGGACGTGATGCACTTCCGGTTTAATGTCTGATGCAAGCAGAGGTCTCTGAGTCGGCTCAGCCCCCTGTCGGTTCCCTCTTTCGACAGGGGGCTTTTCTGTGTCTCGAGTTCGTGCTACGAAAACTATATTCATGACACGAACCGCTTGACACGGTTCCCGATGTTGGCTAGATTGCGCGTGCTACAAAAGTCAAATTCGTGGCATCCGCCATTGGGGCCGATGTCGCGAGGCTCTTATTGTCAGTCGAGAAAGGATTGTGGTTATGCGTTTCATTGTGCTCTGTCTGGGCCTGCTGCTGTTCCTGGCCCCTGCTGTCGATGCTCATTTTGGCACCATTATCCCCTCGGACGATATTGTTACTCAGGATGATGGCAAAACACTCACTCTTCAGGTGAAGTTCATTCATCCGATGGAGCGCCATTACATGGAGATGGCCAAGCCGCAGCAGTTTGGTGCCCTGCATTCCGGTCGAAAGACGGATCTGCTGGAAACGCTGCAAGCGAGCAAGGGAAGTAGTCCGGATCAGTTAGAGACGTTTACTTTCTGGATCACCGATTACAAAATCCGTCGGCCGGGAGATTACACATTTTTTGTTGCGCCGACGCCCTATTGGGAGCCTGCCGAGGATCTGTTTATCGTCCATTATGCCAAGGTTTGCGTCAACGCCCTGGGGCTCGAAACGGGCTGGGATCAGCCGGTCGGCCTGGAAACGGAAATTATTCCGATGACCCGTCCCTATGGGCTCTGGACTGGGAATCTGTTTACTGGGCAGGTGTTGCTCAAGGGTCAACCGGTTCCCTTCGCCGAGGTTGAAATCGAATACCTGAATGAATCTGCGGACAATATCAGCATCATTCATCCGCCCTCCGATCCCTTTGTCACTCAGGTGGTCAAGGCCGATAGCAACGGTGTCTTCAGTTATGCCATGCCGAAGTCGGGCTGGTGGGGTTTTTCTGCGCTTTCGGAAGCAGACTGGACCCTTAAGCATGAGGGGGAAGAAAAAAATGTCGAGATCGGAGCCGTTTACTGGGTCCACACCCGCGACATGCGTTAGGAGACGACGATGATGCTGCAGAAAATACGTTTAACCGGACTGCTCTGCCTCTTGTCGGTCGGGTTGCTGTTTCCCGCTTCGGCTCTGGCACACAAAGTGAATGTCTTCGCATACGTCGAGGCCGGGATCGTTTACGCGGAGAGTTATTTTCCTGACGGTCGACCGGTTGCCAAGGGGAAGATTCAGGTTTTCGACGATCAGCAGCAACTGCTGCTGGAAGGTGTCACCGATGCAGCCGGATTGTTTCAGTTCAAGGTGCCGAAGGTTGCAGATCTGACCCTGGTGATTACCGCCAGTATGGGCCACAAAAATCACTTTCTGCTGAAAAGATCCGCCTTTAACGAGGAATGAGATGACCAGTTTCCGTCAGTCCAGTTGCCGTATTTTTTGCCAGTTGCTGCTCTGTCTGCTTTTGACTGCAGCAATTGATGCTGTGGCGTCCGACGCGGTTCCGGCAGCATTGTCGGTGCCGCCGGCACAAGAGAATGCTGATCTGAAGCGTAAGCTGCGGCGTCTGGAACATCAGGTTACCGCATTGCGGGATGAATTGAATGCCCCTGATTCAACTCAGATCGTCGGCGGAATCGGTTATATCGTCGGAGTCTTCGGGATTGCCGGTTGGTTGTCTGCGCGCAAAAAGCTACGCCAGGAGGATTAGCCTATGCATATTTCCGACGGTGTTCTGCCGATCGGCGTGGTCATCGGCAGCGGTATCGCCAGTTTGGCGTTAGCCGCCTGGAGCGTTCGCCGGACCGACAGCGAAGACCTGCCGAAGGTCGCCGTGGTAACTGCCTCGTTCTTTGTCACCTCCCTGATTCATGTGCCCCTCGGCCCGACCAGTGTCCATCTGCTGATTCCCGGTTTGGTCGGCATACTGCTCGGACCCTCATCCTTTCTTGCCATCCTTCTCGGCCTGTTGTTGCAGAGTTTACTGTTCCAGTTCGGCGGTTTGACCGCGCTGGGTGCCAATGCCCTGATGATGGGAGTTCCGGCGCTGCTCTGCGGATTACTGTTTAACAAGCTGCGTGGCTCGACGCAGAAGCAGCATGTTATTGTCGGCGGTCTCGTCGGTGGTGGCGGTACCCTGCTTTCTGCGGCCCTGCTGGCCCTGTTGCTGTTCAGTGGCGGGGAGGATTTTCTCGGCGTTGCCAAGTTGGCGTTGGTGGCTCACCTGCCGGTGTTTCTGATCGAAGGTTTGATCAGTGCCTTTACCATTTCATTTCTTTATCGCGTCAAGCCGGAACTGCTGAATCAGCGGTTCAGTGCGCTGCAGCAAGGCTGACCGGTGGTTGAGGGGCAGATTATCCAGTTGCCGCTGGTGCTATTACTGGCCGCATTGTTGTTGCTGGCCCTGCTATCGTTGCTGGCGGTGAAGGTTCTCAAGTCGGCCTTCGTCGGCAAACAAACCGCACAAAAAGAGCCAGACTGGTCGGTCCCGGTCGTCGACGCAGATGCTGAAGGGACGTCCCTGTTTCATCGTTGGGATGTGCGCTTCAAACTGGTGGCGCTGCTCGGCTTTGCTTTTCTGGTGGTTGCGACCCGTTCTCCCGAGGCGGCAATGATTGCGCTGTTGCTCTCTTTTTCTACAGTGCTGGTGGCGCAGCAGCCGGTGTACCGTTCGCTGAAACGGTTGTTGGCGATGAGCGGTTTTCTGGGGATGTTTCTGCTGGTTATGCCGCTCACGGTCGTCACCCACCCTGAAGATATTCTGCTGGTTTTCTCCGGTCTTGAATTCCTGCCATTCAATCTGCGCGGACTGCAACTGGCGCTGGCGATTGTCGGCAAGGCTTGTGCCGTTGCTCTGTTGATGGAACCGCTGCTGGCCACCGCCTCGCTTGCGCGAACCGTCGAAGGATTGACCCGACTTGGGGTGCCGGAGAAGGTCGCACAGATGATCCTGCTTGCTCACCGATATATTTTTGTTTTTCTTGAAGAGGCCCGCCGGATGAAAACCGGCATGCAGGTGCGTGGTTTTAAGCCGCGAACCAGCACGGAAACCCTGCAGGTGATGGGAAATTTTCTCGGCATGCTGTTCGTCCGCAGCTTTGAGCGCACCCACCGGGTCTACGCCGCCATGCAGTCGCGCGGTTACCGGGGGCGATTTCCGGCACCTTTCTATTTTAAGGTGACCGCCGGTGACTGGTTGCATGCCGGCGTCTGGTTGCTGCTTGGTATCGGTCTGCTGGTTTTTGACCGTTTGGGAGCGGCTTGATGCACGATCTGCAACGCCTTGCGCCGATCGACTTCGATGGCCCGGCACAGTTCGAGATCCGCAACCTGCAATACCGTTATCCGAACGGCCAACAGGCGCTGCGCGGAGTCGATCTGAGTGTCGCTGCCGGTGACCGGATTGCTCTGCTCGGCCAGAACGGTTCCGGCAAGTCGACGTTGGTGAAACATCTCAACGGCCTGTTGCCGGTGCAGCAGGGGGCGTTGCTCTATCAGGGACAACCGCTGGTCGGCGAACCTCTGCAGCGGGCGCGACTGGAGATCGGCTTGTTGTTTCAGGACCCGGATGATCAACTGTTCTGTTCGACCTTGTATGACGACGTCTCCTTCGGGCCGCTCAATCAGGGGGTCTCTCTCGCCGGGATGGAGCCGCTGGTGCGTCAGGCGCTGGCCGCGGTCGGACTGGAAGAGTTGCTCTACAAAGCTTCCCACCATTTGAGTTTTGGCCAGAAAAAACGTGCTGCACTGGCCTGCCTGCTGGCCATGAAGCCGCAAGTGTTGATTCTTGATGAGCCGACCGCCAATCTTGATCCGGGGCAGGAGAATATCCTGGTTGAACTGCTGCGGAACTATACCGGGACCCTGATCTGCATCACCCACGACCTGCTGTTTGCCTATGAGTTGTGCCAGCGTGCGGTGGTGCTGGACCAGGGCCAGGTTCACCATGATTACAGTATGGCCGAACTGGTCGCCGATCCACCGTCAATGCGTGAACATGGTCTCGATTTTTCCTTTCGTCTCGCTGGCTTGGCGAACCATAAACTGCCTCCGCAACAGGCAGCGGTTGCCGCACCGGAAGCTCAGCTTGTCGATGCGGTTGCCGCGGCAGAGACAACTGCCGTGGTTGAGCTGGCCGATTATTCCTATCGATACGCTGACGGAACACAGGCATTAAACGGGATCACCTTTGCGTTGCGGGCTGGTGAATCTGTCGCCATTGTCGGAGAAAACGGTGCTGGAAAAACCACCCTGCTCAACTGCCTGATGGGGATCTACAGTGGTGTCGGAACGCATCTGTTTGCCGGCCATTTGTTGGGAAAACAGCAACGCCGCTTGCTCTGGCGAAAAGTCGGGATGGTTTTTCAGGATCCAGCCGATCAGCTGTTTTGCGCCAGCTGTGCCGAAGAGGTCGCTTTCGGCCCACGGCAACTGGGATTGCCGAAGGACGAAGTGATCCGGCGGGTTGATGCGGCTCTCGAGCGGGTTCGGTTGGGCGGCTATCAGGATCGGGTGCCTTTACACCTCTCCGGCGGCGAGCGCAAGCGGCTGGCGATCGCCACCGTCTTGAGTATGGATCCGGAGTTACTGATACTCGACGAGCCGACTGCCGGGCTTGATCCACAAGGGGAAGAGCTGCTGCTGGAGATTCTTCGGCAGTTGCCGCAGACCCGTATTCTGGTGACCCACGATCCTTTTCTGGTGGCCGAGTTGACACAGCGAACCTTGGTGCTGCACCGCGGCAAGGTGTTGCAGAGTTATTCAACCGCTGAATTCTTGGCCG
Source organism: Deltaproteobacteria bacterium (assembly GCA_024280335.1). Classification (GTDB taxonomy): domain Bacteria; phylum Desulfobacterota; class Desulfuromonadia; order Desulfuromonadales; family Geopsychrobacteraceae; genus Malonomonas. The sequence continues at coordinate 5,363 of JAJRQI010000008.1, read as the reverse complement.
ATCAAAACCAGCAATCGCTCAATTTGTTGGCGCTCAGCTATAAAAGCGACTGTTCGCGGGAGATCCTCGAACTGCAGCATCGGCATGAGCACATTCATCAACATGAGCACTTTCATGAGCATCTCCACCGGCACGGTGAACTGGTTCACAGCCATCCGCACCAGCACGAACATGAGCATGAACATGTCTTTACCCACAGCCACGTTGCAGACAGCACTGAACACTGCCATTCGCCCCGCGGTCGTTTTCATGAGCATCCCCATCCTGACCATGAAGAGCAGGAGCATAGCCACGAGCATGAGGATTGATTCCCGTTTACGCGGTTTGTCTGACGCCCGGCAGTTCTTGCTGGAGATAGCCTAACCTGCCTGAAAAACGTATTTTTTTGCAGAAAAAGAACTTGAACCACCCGAGTGATTATGCTACAAGCTAATGTTTCGTCGAGGCCATGGGGGTTTCGCGAATTCCTTGCTCCGGGGTAGTGTCCGGGGCTGCATAATCCGAGAGGAGAAACACTGATGAGAAACTACGAATCACTCTACATTATCCATCCGGAAGTGGTCGGAGACGACCTGACCGCGATGGTGGAAAAATTCCAGGGGGTGCTCACCGATCAAGGGGCTGAGATCCATAAGCTGGACAACTGGGGCGTCCGTAAGTTGGCGTACCAGATCAAAAAAGTTGAACGCGGTTGCTATGTGCAGACCTTGTTTCGTGCCGAGCCGCCGGTGATTGCTGAACTAGAGCGGCGTATGCGTCTGGACGAAAAGGTGCTGCGCTTCCTGACGGTTCGTCATGATGGTGAGTTTGCTCCGATTGAGGTAGCAGCGACCGAAGAGACCGAAGTCAAGGAAGAGGTTCCGGCTGAAGTTGCAAAAGAAGTTTCGGCTGAAGAAGCAAAGTAACCACTAGCTAGCAATCAAGGAGATAAGTTCATGGCATACGAAAAACCAAGCCGGCCATCCTCTGCCGCTCCGCGTCGTCGTTTCGGTCGTCGTAAAATCTGTCGTTTCTGCGCCGATAAGAGCCAGAAGATCGATTATAAAGATATCAATGCACTGCGTTACTACGTATCGGAGCGGGGCAAAATTGTTCCGCGGCGGATTTCCGGCACCTGCGCCGCGCACCAGCGCGGATTGGCTGAAGCGATCAAAAACGCCCGGCAGATTGCGTTGATTCCTTATACCAAGTCGCACGCTGTCAGCTGAAAAACGGATTGACCGGGCGCGTATGAAAGGGCAACCAGTACTGCTGACCGCAGTAGCCATCGGCATGACCCTGCTCTGTTTGCTGGCGGCTGCCTGGCTCGGGCCGCTTGGAGCAATGCTGAATCTGCTGACGCCGATTGCGGCTGCTTACCTAAGTATGCGCTTCGGCCTGCAGTCCGGGGTGGTGGTCGTCGCCGTCGTCAGTCTGCTGGTTCTGCAACTGGCGCCGCTGTCGATTCTGGCCGCTTATATAGGCCTGTTTGCCGTCGGTTCACTGTTGCTGCCCTGGTTACTCCGACAAGGTGTCTCCTGGGATCGTGCGGTGTTATTTACCGCCGGCGGTTCAGCACTGGTTACTCTGGTGATGGCTGTAGCGACAATGCTGGCCGATGGGATCAATTTTGACCTGTTGATCGGTCAATTGCTACAGTCAGAAGTTGAACAGGCAATCCAGATTTACCGTGATTCAGGTTTTGACGAATCACAACTGCAGCAGATGCAGGAGATTGTCGTCGGGATCGCCGATTTTATCCGTCAGACCTTTTACGGTTTGTATCTGGCGGGTGTGCTGGCGATTCAATTGCTCTGTCTGGCGCTGCTGCAGCGATTGAAGAAAACCGATTACCGGATCGAAGGAATTGCCTTCGACCGCTGGCGGTTGCCGGTGGCTCTGGTCTGGGTGTTGATCGTTGCCGGTTTTGCTGTGCTGGTTCCGCAACAGCAGATCATGTTGCTCGGACGAAACCTGCTGGCAGTGCTGCTGCCGCTCTACTTTTTGCAGGGGCTGTCGGTGGTCAGCAGTTTTTTAAAGCGCAAGACCTATCCGCCGGTACTGAAAGGGATGATCTACCTGATGGTTTTCATCCTGAATCCGCTACCTTTGATTATTACCGGTGTCGGTGTCTTCGATCTCTGGATCGATTTTCGCCGGCCCCGGAAAAAAAAAGTTAAGTAAACTTAGTTCTGTTACGGAGGATACCCATGAGTGTCAATATTATCTTGCAGGAAAACGTCGATGGTCTCGGCGTGATCGGTGACCAGATCACCGTCAAGCCGGGTTATGCACGCAACTTCCTGGTGCCCAAAGGGCTGGCAATTGTTACCAACGAACGCAACGTCAAGGAGATGGAGCACCAGAAGCGTCAGCTGACGCGCAAACTGGAAAAAGCGACCAAGGATGCTGAGGCGATCAAAGCCCGTGTCGAAAAGGTGGTTTGCGAATTCACCCAGCGTGCCAGCGAAGAGGGCAAACTGTTCGGTTCGGTGACTTCGATGGATCTGGAAGCCAAACTGCAAGCCGCTGGTCTCGAAATCGATCGTAAGAAAATTCAACTGGCTGAGCCGATCAAGTCGCTCGGTGAGCATCTTGTCAATGTCAAGCTTGATGTCGGCGTGGTCGCCGAGCTCAAGGTTGTGGTTGCGGCTGAAGAAGTTTAGCCTGATTGCAGTGAAAAAAGATCGTTCCGGGGCGGTGGGCTGAATAGGCCTGCCGCCCTTTTTTCGTTCCCGAAGAACCGACACTTTGTTATCCTTTGAGCCTGGCAACTTATTCAGCACCTCGGTATGGCCTCGCGCTGCCCACTCCAAGGGCCGCATGAACCCATCCCTGGGGCTTGCTGACGCCATCCCTGGCGTCAGACACCCTTGGATTGGGCACCCCGAGGCCATCCGGCTGAATGGTTACCGAACCTGATTCTTTTCAGGAGTCATTTATGCAAGAAAGCCACAGTCATCGTTTGCCGCCGCAGAATCTGGAAGCCGAAATGTCGGTTTTAGGTGGTGTCATGCTGGAAAATGAAGCCCTCAATCGGGCGCTTGAGCATCTGAACACCGATGACTTCTATCGCGGTAGCCATCAGAAAATCTTCAAAGCACTGCTACGCCTTTCAGAGCGAAATGAGCCGGCCGACCTAGTCACATTGACTGCCGAGTTAAAGGTGCACGGTGATTTTGAAGATGTCGGTGGTGGCAGCTATTTGGCAACGCTGGTCGATTACGTGCCGACTGCCGCCAACATCAGCTACTATTGCAAGCTGGTCAAAGAAAAGTCGGTTGCCCGTAAGCTGATCGAGGCGTCTACGGAAATTGCCACTAAAGGGTATGAGGGGGGCGATATGGAGGAGATTCTTGATTATGCGGAAAAATCAATTTTCGAAATTGCCGAAAACCGTATCCGACCTTCGTTTTTCCCGGTTCGCGAAATTCTCAAGGATACCTTCAAGACGATTGAGAAATTATTCGATCGCAAGGAGTTGGTCACCGGAGTGCCGACCGGTTATCAAGATCTGGACAAGATGACCGCCGGCATGCAGGCAGGTGACCTGGTGATTATCGCCGGACGCCCGTCGATGGGAAAGACCGCCTTCGCTTTGAATGTAGCGGAGTATGCGACGACCCACGCGGAGACCAAGGTGCCGACGGTGGTCTTTTCGCTGGAGATGAGCAAGGAATCTTTGGTCCAGCGGATGCTCTGTTCGGTGGCCAGGGTGGACGCCGGTCGCCTGCGCACCGGGCACCTTGGCGAGTCGGATTGGCCGAAGTTGACCATGGGAGCCGGTCAGTTGAGCGAGGCGCCGCTCTTTATTGATGATACTCCAGCGATTTCGGTACTGGAATTGCGCTCCAAGGCCCGTCGTCTCAAGGCCGAACACGGGCTTGGGCTGATCGTGGTCGATTACCTGCAGTTGATGCGCGGCAGCAACACCGAAAGTCGGCAGCAGGAGATTTCGGAAATCTCTCGTTCGCTAAAGGCCTTGGCCAAAGAGCTGTCATTGCCGGTCGTTGCCCTGTCGCAGCTCAACCGTTCGCTGGAAAGTCGAACCGATCGACGCCCGATGATGTCCGACCTGCGTGAATCTGGCGCCATCGAGCAGGATGCCGACGTGATCATGTTTGTCTATCGGGAGGCGGTCTATTGCGAGGACTGCAAAAACCGAGAAAAAACCTGTGAAAAAGGACATGATAAAGACGCTGAAATCATTATCGGCAAGCAGCGGAACGGACCGATCGGAACCGTCAACCTGACCTTTCGTGGCCAGTTTACCCGTTTTGAGAATCAGGCGAGACGCGAGGGATCCGGGTATTGACGGTAGGGCAAAGGTCCAAGGATAAAGTAAACCCCGCAAAAACGATGTTTGCGGAGCTTGACTTTGTAGTAGCTCAAACTAGATCTGACAGGCATTGCCAGATCTAGTTAAACTCAATTCTTCGATTTTCTGCTCAGAACTTACTGGTTTTGAAAAACTTCTCAATTGGTTTCGTGTCAAAGAGCAGGTTGCACTGGGGCCCGTTGAGGGTCTGAACAACAAAGCGAAAGTGACCTGCAGCAAAGCTTACGGATATCGCAGCTTCGACGTCATAGAAGTTTCGTTATATCATGCACTTGACAACCTTCCGGAGCCGAAGGTTGCCCACAGATTCCGCTGAAGAGACCGATTTTTTTTTGGGTTGATTCGCCTCGATCAGCAAGCCAGCCCGGTTTTCTCTTCAAAAACTTTAGCGGCCCACTGATTGAGACTTTTGCCACTAGCTTCAGCCGCCGCAGCAGCGGCGGCGTGAGTCTCTATTGGAAGGCGCAACATGAGTTTTCCCGAATAGGGCTTATTTGGTTCTTGTCCAAGCTCTTCACATGCAGCTAGGTAATCATCTATTGATTCATGGAAGGCAGTTTCAAGCTCTTTAACGGATTCGCCGTGAAAGCAGATAATGTCACGAATGCCGATAATGTGACCGACCAGAATATTATCTTCCTCGTCAAATTCAACCCTTGCCAAGTAACCCCTATATCTCATGGTATAATTCCTATCTTCTTGAGAAACAACCGGGCGTTCTTTACTCGATACCTGAGTGCTTCTTTGTTGGGGTGGGGCCGGTGAAAATAACCCCGGATTTCATCTTTTTCAAATATAACACTTGAGCCAGCGCCCTCGATCACCTGACAGCCAACCGCCCTTAAGAGCGCCTCAATTTTAGACCAATCTAAATTTCCATTTAGCGGATCTGAAAAAATAGCATCTAGTACCTTGTAACGTCTATAATTTCGGATAAAGGCTCGTCAACTTGATTCTGGCGTCCGTCGTTGTGAACTGCCAATCAATTTTCCGAGTGCGGCTATTCCGGTGTTTCTCCCATACAGCGACTTCGGTTCGTATGGTT
>JAJRQI010000007.1 GCA_024280335.1 Deltaproteobacteria bacterium | reverse complement strand
TGTCAGGCGGTAACCAACCCGCGTATATCAGAGTGATCTACCGTCGTTGAATGCAACTCGTGCCCTGTCCCAAATGCTTGTAAAACCAAAGGACTAAAATAATTTGGTGGTAAGACTTGACAGGTCAATACATATCAGGAGGCTGTCCGAGAATACATGACCGGCTGCAAACCCAGCTGTTTGGCCCATATTTCAGATCCTTTTCGGCCCATAGCTAAGGCTATGAGCTCTCAAACGAGCTAAAATCTGTTCTCAAACTTCTGGATTTTCGCTTCGGCCCCTATTCTCGGACAACCTCCCAGTCTAACGGAACGGCAATTTATTTACCAAGCCATTTACATCGGTCGGTTTGCTGTTATCCTTTAGCCATAACCCTAGCGCAAAGGAGGAAGACTGTATGCCGGTCTCTGAACCACCAGGTCGATTAAGGGAAATGCAAAAAATTGAATAGAAAAACTATCTGGATTGTCGAAGTCGGATAATCCAATTTTGCTTCCCCCGACGGGAAGTCACAAAGAATGAATACCTTACGTTAAAACGCCCCGTATAATTTTCGGGGCGTTTTAATGTTTGATGCTCTCGCAAAAACGAATTAGATGGCGGCGCCATCAATGTTTGGAAAATGATTAAAGCAACCCCTGCTGGACAGCATTATCACGGGCCGCCTGGCGCAGGCCGTCACTGATGCTGGGGTAGACGTGGACGGTAGTGGCCAGATCGACCACCGTCAGGCCGAAACGGACGGCCAGGGTCGCTTCATGAATGATGTCGGCCGCCCGTGGGCAGAGCATCTGCACCCCCAGTAGTTTGCCGCTGCCTTTTTCGGCCGTCAGCAGCACTCCCCCTTGTAATTCCCCCATCACATGCGCTTTCGGTACCCGATCAAGGCCGAGGTAGGTGGTTACAACCCCAAGTCCTTTCGCTTCAGCCTGCTGACGATTGAGGCCGACCGTGGCGAATTCAGGATCGACAAAAACCGCCATCGGCGAGCTGCGATGATCGATGTGGTAACCGGCATCCGGATCGAGCATGTTCTTGACGGCAATCCAGGCCTCTCGGGCCCCCGCGGGGGCAATCAGCAGCGACCCGGTGACATCCCCGGCGGCCCAGATACCAGGGACGCTGGTGCGGAGTTGTTCATCCACCTGGATAAAACCGCCCGGGTCCAGTTCGATACCGAGTTCCTGCAGGCCGATCCCTTGCGTCGCCGGTTGGGTACCGACCGCCAACATCAGTTTTTCGGCGCAGATTCCCAGCGGATTGCCATCTGCCAGAGCGTACAGACAGACCCCGTTGTCGCGCTGCTCGACCCGCTGGCTCTCGACATTGAAGAGGATCTGAATCCCTTCCAACTCCAGCATGGCGCGAAACTGCTCGGTCAGACGCGGATCGAATTCACTCAGCAGTTTAGCGCCGCGTTCAAGGATGGTCACGGTGGTGCCGAAACGGGCGAACATCTGTCCCATCTCCAGTGCGATCACGCCGCCGCCGAGCATAATCAGCGATTTTGGAAATTCATGGAGGTGCATGGCGTTGAGGCTGGTGAGATATTTGATGTTTTCCAGGCCGGGCAGCGGAATGATGCGGGGCGCTCCTCCGGTGGCAATCAGGATCTGCGGGGCGCGGACCACCCGCTTGCCGACTTCGAGGCTGGTAGGCGAAACAAAGCGGCCGCGACCATAGAGCACCTCGAGGTTTTTGCTGTGGTCCAGTTTGTATTGATAGTGGGTTTCGCGCAGGGTTTCCACCGCCGAGCGTTTCAGTTTCATCAGCGTGGCACAGTCCGGTTTTCCCGCCCGCAGGTTCAGTCCCCAATCCTCCCCTTTGCGCGCGGCCTGGTACATTTCAGCCTTGTGGATCAGGGTTTTACTCGGTACGCAGCCCCAGTTGACACAGACGCCGCCCAGCTGACTCTGTTCGATCATCAGCACCTTTTTGCCCAGTGCTGCCGCCAGCCGTCCGCCGGCAAAGGCGGTGGTTCCGGCGCCGAGGATGATGATATCGAAATCTTGCGGCATGTTTCTCTCCAAGCCAAAGAACTACCAGCATAGCAGCTATTGAACTCTCTACACGGCGGACTGGCCGTTAATCTTCCTGTGTCGGCGGAGTTTGGTACTGCAACTCGCAAATCGTCATGCGTGACAGACAGAGGTCCAGAAACAGGGCGTTGGTGCGACAAACCAACTGATCATTGTGCTGCTGGAAGGCCCGCTCAATGCTACGGAACTGCTCGTCACTCAAGTCCGCAGGCAGGGTCAGGGTTGCGGCAAAGACTTCGTCGCTGAAGTGTTTCTTCACCAACCCTTTCAGCTCTCTTTTCAGACAGTGCAACACCTGCGGATTTCGATGGGTCAGTCGGTTGTCGAGAATCTCGGCAACAATCTGTGAAACTTTTTTCGGTGTTTGCGGGAAGGGGATAACTTTAGCCATGAGCGTCCTTTTCAGGCCGGGGCCGATGCTTGTTTTTTCGTAACTATTCAACACGCCCGAATTTGGTGCTCTGGCAAGGCGTGAGCAGCGCAGAAGCGGAGCATACATGGTTATGTGAGCATTTGAGCAGCACAGCAACGCCGCCAGAGGGCCGAAGGCGGGATGGGCTGAATAGTTACGTTTTTTCAGGATAACGGATTTGCCACTCTGTTGTCAGGGGGGGACAGCAAATTCTCTGTGCAGATTCCCGCACTGCAATCGGTTCAACCCCCGGTCGATGAATGTGCTTGTTGCGGTCGACAGGGGTCTACCGGGCTGCTAGAATCAAAAGACTAAATCGGTTATAATTGCGCTGCTCTTGCAGGAAGGAGCAAAGACATGAAGCATATCCAGGTAGTTACAGTTGCTTTGCTGGTTGTCGGTCTTTTCTGGTCGGCGCCGGATGGACAGGCGAGTAGGGAGGAGCTGATGGCTGACAGGGGACAGATCAAGGTCTATTCGCTGGCAACGGGGGAATACATTCTCTCTGAAAAAGTAGTGAAAACCGAGCAGGAATGGCGTCAGCTATTGACTCCGAAGCAGTACCACATCCTCCGTGAACAGGGGACTGAGCGGGCCTTTACCGGGGGCACCTGGGACAACAAGGAGTATGGTATCTATCGTTGCGCCGGTTGTGGCCTCGATCTCTATCATTCTTCGACCAAGTATAAATCGGGTACTGGCTGGCCAAGTTTTTATCAACCGGTTGCAGAGGAGAATGTCTCCATTCGCGAGGATCGCAGTTTTTTCACGGTCCGTAACGAACTGGTTTGCAGTCGCTGCGGTGGCCATCTGGGCCATGTTTTTGCTGATGGCCCGCAGCCGACCGGAAAACGGCACTGCATCAATGCCGCGTCGCTGGTGTTTGTCAAGCTGGACCGATAGTGCCTGCGCGCAGGGGATAATCATGCATAGACGACTGACGCTGTTGATACCGCTGCTCTGCCTGCTGATTGCCGTGGGGCTGCTGGCAGCGATGGAGAAAAAGATCGAAACCGCCGGCAGAGCTGCGGTGACAACGGAACGGGCGATTTTGGCCGGCGGCTGTTTCTGGTGCATGGAGCACCCGTTTGAAAAGCTTCCCGGCGTGCTCTCGGTGACCTCCGGTTACACCGCCGGCAGCAAGGAAAATCCGACCTATCGGCAGGTTTCCGCCGGGGGTACCGGTCACACCGAAGCGGTGGAAATTGTCTTCGATCCGGCCCGAGTCAGCTATCAGCAACTGCTTGAGGTTTTCTGGATGCAGATCGATCCGACCGATGCTGGGGGTCAGTTTGTCGATCGCGGCAGCCAGTACCGTAGCGGGATCTACTTTCTTGACGCTAAGCAGCAGCATTTGGCCGAAGAGTCGAAACGGCAACTGGCAGCGTCAGGGCGCTTTACCGCGCCGCTGGTAACAGAGATTGTTCCGGCGGGGATTTTTTATCCAGCCGAAGACTATCATCAGGATTATTACAAAAAAAATCCGGTACGCTACAAATATTACCGCTACGGTTCAGGCCGCGACCGTTATCTGGATAAAATCTGGGGAGAGGATCGCGAAGGCTGAGGTGTCAGGCTGATCCGCACTTTTTTACTTACGCCGTCCGCGCGGGCGACGTTCCCGCCGTGGTTTTTCAGCAACTGTCTCCACCGCCGGTTCCACCGCCTTTTTCGGCTTCGCGGCACTGACGCTGATGCAGCGATTGATCAGCCGGGTACCGTCGAGCATGTGCACGGCATCTTTCGCTTCGGCGGCGGTCGACATCCGCACGAAGGCGAAGCCTTTGAACTTGCCCGATTTCTGGTCGGTCATCATGTGAACAGAGCGGACCGTGCCGCAGACGGCGAACAGTTTTTGTAAGTCCTCCTCTTCAACATCGAAGGAGATGTCGGCGACGAAGAGGTCTTTGTCGATCGATTTATCTTTCATAAGCGTCATCTTTCACGATTGGTGGATAACCTTTGCAACCGGTTGCGGCCGCATGTTGCTGGTGTTCCGGATAGGCCCGGCAGTGATCCGGCTTGATTTCGTCAATGCCGCACAGGTAACCTTTTCGATCGATCATCTCGAGTAACCAGGGACAACGCTCGACATCCTCGCCGCTTTCCGGATCGACCCAGGCGGTGTGCAGCTGGTTGTTCGGTCCCAGATCGAGGGTTTTCACCCAGGCCAGCAGATCGTCACGCCCCAGCCGTTGCCAGCGTTGCAGGTCGGCATCGCTGACGCAGCCGTTGTAGGCGTCGATCAGTTTCAGGCAGCAGTGGCCGCAGCAACTGCAGTTAAATCTTCGGCTCATGGTTGCTCGTATTTATTGCTTCGGCGGCGGTTTCCCCCGGACGCTCCAGGCTGATCCGGCCCAGTTTTCCGGCACGCAGTTCACGTAAAAACAGCTCCGTCGCGCGGTGCAGGTCGACATCGCCGCCACTGACCAGACAACCGCGGCGGCGGCCGATCTCTTCGGCGATCGCGAGCGGTGTCTCCGCCAGTTTCGGCAGTTTATAGCGTTGCTGAACCAGCGCCGGGTAGCGGCCGGTCAGGTAGTCGATGGTTGCCAGCGAGACTTCGGTGGTGTCGAAAGCGTTGTCACCGATCGCGCCGCTGGCGGCCAGGCGGCAAGCGCCATTCTGATCATCCATCACCGGCCAGAGCAGTCCCGGGGTGTCGGAAAGCAGGATGCCGTTGCGCAGATCGATCTGTTGCGGACAGGTGGTGATCGCCGGTTTGTCGCCGACCCGCGCCATCTTTTTCCCCGCCAGGGTATTGATCAGGGTCGATTTGCCGACGTTCGGGATGCCGACAATCATCACCCGCAGCGGTTTCTGTCCCTTATTGCCCTTGTTCGGCACCAGCTTACGACAGAGTTTCGGCAGCAGGCCGACATCGCGCCGATCCTTCGCCTCCAGCGGAATCGCTTTGACCCCCTGCTGTTTTTCAAAAAAACTGACCCAAGCCTTGGTCACCGTCGGGTCAGCCAAATCGTTCTTGTTCAATACTTTGATGCAGGGCTTGTTGCCGCGCAGTTTCTCCAACAACGGGTTGCCGCTGCTGGCCGGCAGACGGGCATCGAGCACCTCAATCACCAGGTCGATGGTCGGCAGCACTTCGATGATCTGCGCCCGCGCCCGCTTCATGTGACCGGGATACCAGTCGATAATCATTGCTATACTCCAAAAGGAAAAACCACGGGATCGGTCCCAGTGGCTTTAAGTAGGGCTCTATATAGCACGTCTGGATGACAAAGATAAGTCCCGGTTTTTTCGTCACTCGGCAGCAAGGCGCACGGTGGCCAGGTCGGCGCCGAAAGTGCCGAGGGTCTGACCCGCATCTGGGTTCGTCTGCCTCCGTCGGCTTGAGCCGTCCTATATGCAGTGCTGATTTTCAAATCTGGCTGTCTGGTTATTGGCGGAATACAGGAGAAGTAACTAGCTCGCTCTGGAGTTTTATCAGTGCATTCTCGGCGGCAGATCTGCCAGCCAGCCCGTGGTCTTTGAGAATTTCTTTCACCGCGATGAGATCGCCATCTGCCTGAACGGTATTATTCCAGACCTGCTGTTGATTGTTGTCGGTCGCAATGCAGTTTATCGTCACCGAAAAGTCGGTAGGTGGCCAGAAAAAAGCATTACGGGATGATGAGGTGGTTGTGATCGTGGGGGTGAAAACCCAAGCAATGTTCTTGCTCTGAAGAAACGCCTGGTCATTGATATCTTCAACCGGATAAGTCGCAGTGAAAACCTTCGACAAAACCAGGTTGAGACCAGGTTCAAGATCGGCGTAGGGAGTATATTTAACAGAATCTCCACCCCCTGCTCGGGTTGTAACGCTCAACGCCCTGCTTTCTTTAGAAATATAATAGCCGACAGCTTTATCGATCTTGGGCGAGGCGTTTTCATTGGTTAGAACGGTCAGGTTTGGTGCGATATCAACTTGGTGGGCACAGCCGCTGCACAGAACGATAAGGACCAGAATGAAGATAAACCGTTTCAGAGATGTCATAATTTCCCCTTCCTGCAGAGATTAATTAACGAAATAAACAACCGCAGGACGACGCATGCCAACCTACGATGTCATAGTAGTTCTAAATCTTGGCGTCCCTCCCAAAGACTCTGAAGACCCAATCCCACCTAACATAAAGATTACTCTCTTCACGGGAGATAGCAGCATAAAATCTCCCGCAAGAACATTCTATTTGTCCTCAAGTAAAGATAATTTCGCCCCATCCACCAGCTCCGTCTCCAGCGCCAGCGGATCAACCCCTTCCAGACAACCGGCGTTGACCCGCGTCAGGGCCGGATTGGAACGTGGATTGTGGTGGGTGTAGATACCGCAGATCCTACAGAAATGATGTCTGGCAGCCATGCTGTTGAACTGGTAGAGACTGACAAACTCCTCACCGCCGGTTAGTTTGAAGCTGTCCTCCCGGGCTGTGACCATCGGTGTCCCTTTGCGCTTGCAGAGACTGCAGTTGCAGCGCAGTGCCGGATTCAGATCGGTTACCAGCTCGAATTTAACCTTGCCGCAGTGGCAGGTCCCGCGCTGGGTGTTTTCGCTGTTTTGCATCAGTACCTCCTGGAAAGATTGGTTAATCCGAGAAGCAAGCATACCCTGAAACGGTGGCGCTGACAGACTCAATCCCGACAAATCAGTCCATGGCTGGTGCGAGTCAGGTGCGGGCACTTTTTATAGGTTGATTCCTTGCTCCCGGCCCCTTTGACACCACCCGCATCCCACAGATCCCATTTATGCCCGCAGGGGCATTCCAGCAACCATTTCCTGGTACCGTGGCGCAGGACTTCGAAGAGTGATTTGGGGAGAATGAATTTGAGTAGTTTATGCTCGGCCGGCAAAATGTCGCTCCAGAAATTAAGACGTTAAGCTATCATCGTGTCAGTTTTGCGGAATCACTCGTTATCCCCGCAACAGCAATTCCCGCTTTTCCAACGCCAGCATCTGATCGCGTAACCTTGCCGCCTTTTCAAAATCGAGATCGGCCGCTGCTTCGAGCATCTGCGCTTTCAGTTCGTCAATCTGTTGCTTTACTTCCTCCGGATTACCGTACTCGGCCGGATCCTCGGCGACCAGCAGCAGCTCGGAATCATCCCCGGCGGAGATTTAATCCAGCACCGAGCGCAGCGATTTTTTCACTGACTGCGGGGTGATGTTGTGTTTTTTATTATGGGCCAGCTGTTTTTCGCGCCGCCGGCCGGTTTCGTCAAGGCAGGCCTGCATCGATTTGGTGATTTTATCGCCGTACAGGATCACCCGGCCGTTGACGTTGCGTGCTGCCCGGCCGCAGGTCTGGATCAATGAGCGGGCCGAGCGCAGAAAGCCTTCCTTGTCGGCGTCGAGGATTGTCACCAGCGAAACTTCGGGGATATCCAGGCCTTCACGCAGCAGGTTGATGCCGACCAGCACATCGATCTCGCCGGCGCGCAGACTGCGGATGATCTGCATCCGTTCGATGGTGTCGATATCGGAGTGCATGTAATTGACGCGGATGCCGAGCTCCTGCAGGTAGCCGGTCAGGTCTTCGGCCATCCGTTTGGTCAGGGTGGTGACCAGCACCCGCTCGCCATTGGCGGTGGTGACGCGGATCTCTTCGAGCAGGTCGTCGACCTGTTCAGTGGCCGGGCGTATTTCGATCGGCGGATCGACCAGTCCGGTCGGACGGATCACCTGTTCAACGAAGACGCCGTCGGCCTTTTCCAGTTCATAGTCAGCGGGGGTGGCGGAGACGTAGACGGTCAGCGGCTGGCGTTCGACAAACTCTTCGAACATCAGCGGTCGGTTGTCGAGCGCGCTCGGCATGCGGAAGCCGAAGTTGGTCAGGGTCTCCTTGCGCGAGCGGTCGCCGCGGTACATGGCGCCGACCTGACTGACGCTGACGTGGCTTTCGTCGATGAACATCAGCGCGTCGTCCGGCAGGTAGCTGAGCAGGGTTGCCGGCGGCTCGCCGGGCTGGCGGCCGTCGAGAAATCGCGAGTAATTCTCGATCCCCTGACAGTAGCCGATCTCCTCGATCATCTCGATGTCGAACATCGTGCGCTGCTCAATCCGCTGCGCTTCGAGCAGCATGTTTCGCTCTTTGAAATACTGGATGCGCTGCTGCAGTTCATCCTGAATCTGCACAATCGCGCGATCCAGGGTCGGTTTGGTGGCGACGTAGTGGCTGGCGGGGAAGATACCGGTCCGGTCGAGGCGGTCGATCACCTGGCCGCGCAGCGGGTCGATTTCGCTGATGGCGTCGATCTCGTCACCGAAGAACTCGATGCGCAGGGCGCGCTTCTCCTCGTAAGCGGGGAACACCTCGACGCTGTCGCCGCGCACCCGGAAGGTGCCGCGGTGAAAATCAATGTCGTTGCGTTCATACTGGATTTCGACCAGATCGTGCAGAAACTGGTTGCGATCCAGCTCCATCCCGACCCGCAGATTGACCAGCATGCCGTAGTAGGCTTCCGGCGAACCGAGGCCGTAGATGCAGCTGACCGAGGCGACGATCAGCACGTCGCGGCGGGTCAGCAGGCTGCGGGTGGCACTGTGGCGTAGTTTGTCGATCTGCTCGTTGATCGAGCTGTCTTTTTCGATAAAGGTGTCGGTCGAGGGGACGTAAGCTTCCGGCTGGTAGTAGTCGTAATAACTGACAAAGTATTCAACCGCGTTGTTGGGGAACAGCTCTTTGAATTCGCCGTAGAGCTGCGCCGCCAGGGTCTTGTTGTGTGCCAGTACCAGCGTCGGCCGCTGCAGTCGGGCGACCATATTGGCCATGGTGAAGGTCTTGCCCGAACCGGTGACGCCGAGCAGCACCTGATGCTTATCGCCGCGCTCGATCCCGGCGACCAACTCCTCGATCGCCTGCGGTTGGTCGCCGCAGGGTTGGTAGTCGGATATCAGTTCAAATTTGGCCATCGGTTCATGGTCCGGGAAAGAGAGAATCGTCTGCGCAGCGGGGTCCGCAAGGGCTATGCCTCTGAATGGGGGTTTTCGGTCGGGGACTGAAGCGGCAGTTCCAGGCTGAAGGTACTGCCGCAGTCAGGCCGGGAGTCGACGCTCATCCGGCCGTTATGATTCTTGCTGATGATGAAATAGCAGATCGACATGCCGAGGCCGGTGCCGGTTTTCTGCGTTGTGTAGAAGGGATCAAAGATCCGCTTGCGAACCTCTTCCGCCATACCGCAGCCGTTGTCTTCGATCTCACAGAGCAGCGCATTCTGCTGCTTTTTCAGCCGCAGGATAAAGCGGGGTTTCTCTTCAAGCGGCAGGGTGTCGCGGTTCTTTTCCCAGAAGCGCAGTCGCTGGCTCATGGCATTGGCGCCGTTAATCAGCAGGTTGAGAAATACCTGCTGAAGTTGCCCCGGACTGCAGTAGAGGTTTGGCAGCTCTGCTTCAAAATGACGGACGATCTCGATTTTGCGAAAATCCAGATCGTTGTGTTGATTGTAGTTGCTGGTCGCCAACTCGACCGCCTTGTCGAGCAGGGAACTGAGCCGCTGGTATTGAAAGCCGCTGCTGTCCTTGTGGCTGAAGTTGAGCAGGCTGTGGACGACATGGGCCGCCTGCTGTCCCGATTCAATGACCGCATTGAGGATCGCGTGGATGCCACGCTCCTTGAGATAGGTATCGAGCTGATCGATATCGATCTCGCAGCTTTGCGCCAGTTCGATATTTTTCGGCAGATTGGGATGCAGTCGGTTGCGGATCACTTGCAGGTTCTGCAGGATCCCGCTGATCGGGTTGTCGATCGCCTGGGCGACCCCCGCCGCCAGGTTGCCGACCGAAGCCATCTTCTCCTGCTGCATGGTCAGCTCATCCCGCTGCGTCTGTTCGGTCACATCATCGATCTGCACCAGGACCCCCGAGGCAAACAGCTCACCGCTGGGATAGAGGGTCAGTTCGAGCAGCCTGGATTGCTCGGCGTGCCGCCAGGGGAGCTTGTCGAGGCGCACCATAGTTTGTCCGGCCACAACCAGTTCAAAGGTTTCAATCGGCAGCGGCAGCTCGGCAAGCAGCTTTGTCCAAGGGTTGCCCAGCGCGATTTCCGCACTGATCCCGAGCAGTTTTTCCACTTGCCGGTTCCATTGACAGATCTGTTTGTTGGAATCGATCCCGATCAGAGCCAAGGGCAGTGCATTAAAGACGTTCTGTTCCTGGGTGTGCGGCTGCTCTTTATTCTCTGTGGAAACCGGATCGAGCAGCAGTCTATTTGAGCTGCTGGTCTGCTGTTTTTGACGGGCGTTCGGCGCTTGCCGCTGTTGCTTGGCGACCCCATTCAGTTGGGTGACCTTTCCGGAATTTTTCGTCCGTCTTTGCCGTCCTTGAGCTCTGATTTTTGCGAGCCTGTCGACCATCGGCTTCCCTTGTCCCTGGCTCCGTCGCTTACTCACGGATTCAGGTGGTAGTTAATCAGCCCAGTTAATACCACAGGATTAGCGCAGAGCAAGAAAAAAATCTTTTATCCTCAAAGTCAAACCGGCAGAGGATAAAATTGAAATAAAACGGATCTATAACAAAAGAAGGTTTCTAAAAAAGGACTAAAATCTAAGTTTTTAGCCACCACCAGAAGCAGGCGCTCCTAAGCGAGGCTCCAAGCTCACCAAGAGTATCAAAGCTCTTTGAGGAAGGTTTCTTAGTGCCTTGGCGTCTCGCTTAAGAGCGCCTACTCCTGGTGGTGGCAATCAGCCTTTGTTTTGGTTATAGATCCAAAATAAAAAGGGCTGAAATCGTTGGCGAAGATTATTTTTTCGGCATCTCCGGGACCAGCAGTGCGGGATCCAGCCGTTGCTCAAACCAGTTGATCCGCCAGTCGAGGTGCGGGCCGGTCACACGGCCGCTGGCACCGACCGTGGCAATCGTCTGCCCCTGCTGCAGCGACTCCCCTTTCGCCACCAGAATTTTCTGCAGATGCAGAAAACTGGATGACAACCCGTGGCCGTGATCGATGATCAGGGTGGCGCCGGAAAAGAACATCCCCGGATGAGCCAGAGTTACTCTGCCGCCGGCCGGGGCGACCAGCGGCGTACCGGTCGGCGCGGCGATATCGACGCCGAAGTGGGGACGGCGCGGTTCACCGTTGAAGATCCGTTGACTGCCGTAGACCCCGGTGATCGGCCCGGTCAACGGCCAGATAAATTTTTCGCTGAAGTTCAACCGGTCGCTGTCGAGCTGCCGGGCCTTAGCCACCAGGGCTGCTTCCTGACTGATCCGTTGCAGCTCTTCGGCATTCGGATTCAGCAGGTTTTTCCTGATGCCGTCGATTCGCTGGAC
This sequence comes from Deltaproteobacteria bacterium, assembly GCA_024280335.1. Lineage (GTDB taxonomy): Bacteria > Desulfobacterota > Desulfuromonadia > Desulfuromonadales > Geopsychrobacteraceae > Malonomonas. The sequence continues at coordinate 133,124 of JAJRQI010000007.1, read as the reverse complement.
CCGGTAGTCGCGGGTTCCGATCTGCAGCTCTTCCAGGCGGATATCTCCCGATGGTTTGATCAGGGTCAGCGAATGGTTCGGTTCGGCGTCCCGACCGAAACCGAGAATAAAATCACCGGCAGCACTGACTTTAACCGGCCGGTCGCCGTAAAAGACCCGGGTTCCCGGAGTCACCCGGCCCTGCAGCAGGCCGCCTTGGATCAGGTTGCCGGCCAGATGGGATTCAGCAAGGGTCAGGGCCGGGACGCAGAGGAATAGAATGAGCAACAGGGTTTTCATCGCCACCTGAAATTTCCCTCCCGTTGCCGGGCGGGGTGAGTAGAGCGGTTATTTACTGCTGATATTAAAATCGACCCGGCTGGCAACACCTGCTTCCGGCTTTTGGTAGATATCGACATTTTTCAGAAAGATCTGTTCCTTGATTGCTTCGCTGGCGGCATAAAGGGCGTTGCGAACCGCCATCGCCCGCTTGTTGCTTAGTTGCTGCAACTGTTCGTCGTCAGCCAGAATGTTGGCCAACAGCAGCTTTTCCATCTCTTCGACCGGCAGCTTTTTCAGCAGACCGACAAAGTTGCGCGGCCGGGGGAACTCGGCCGCCTTGTAGACCTGGGTCAGGTAGTCCGGATATTCTTCAGCGCTGATCTGCAGCGATTGCTCTGTAGACGCGGTTTTTCCGGATTCTTCCAGCTCACCGGCTTTCGCCGCCAGCAGCAGCTGTTGCAGTTGCCGTTTCCGGTAGGCTTCTGGATCGTTGTCCGGATCGACAAAGGCACTGACCTCCAGCGTCAACGCCGGGCGCTGGCTGAGCATTTCGGCCAGCTTGGCCAGTTTCTGCCGTTGCTCTTCATTCAGCTGGTCACTGCCGAAGGCAAAATCGACGCTGCTGAAGCCTTCGTCGCCGCCGAACATGGCGCCGAGCAGGGCAAACGGCGAGGTGGCCGCTTTGACCAGCAGGTTTTTCAGGATGGTGAAAACGGTACCGGCAACGCTGAAGCTGGGATCGTCGAGGTCGCCGGAGATCGGCAGGTCGAGGTGGATTTCACCGCTGCTGTCCTTGAGCAGGGCGATCGCCAGCGAGATCGGCAGCGAGGTGGCCTGATCACTGTCGATGCTGTCACCGAAGGTGAACTGGTCGATCATCACCCGGTTGTCGGCGCTGATCTGACGCTGCTCGATGTGGTAGTTCAGGTCGAGGTAGAGCTTCCCCTTGTCGATGGCATAACCGAGGAAGGTGCCGGAGTAGGGGGTCATCGGCACCAGATCGATATCCTGAAAGCGGATCGTCAGGTCGGCGTAGAGATCCTTGCTCAAGGGGTTCAGCTTGCCGCTGATGGTCAACGGCGAATGATTCTCCAACTGGCCGCGCAGATCGACATCGGCCTGCATCGCGGCATCGGACGCCAGTCCGGTGACCCGCCCGCCCAGCTGATACATGGTGGTGGTAAAAGTGCTCGGCAGATGCCGGTCGGTGAAGGAGACGGTGCCGCCTTGCAGGGTCAGTGCATCGATGCGGATATCGACCGGCGGAGCGCTCTCTTCTGCCCCGGCCAACTCCTCCTGCGGCGGTTCGGCTGCGGGTTCCTCACGGTCCTCCGCTGGGTTGCTGGTGACATTGGTCAGGTTGACCCGGCCCTGCCGATCGATCTGGATCTTGGCCAGATAGTCACTTAACGCCACCTCTTTGATCTGTAGTTTAAAGGGCGCGATCTCCCCTTTGATCCCTTCCAGGTCGAGACTTTTCCAGGCCAGCAATTCGTCGCTGCCGAACGGATCGCGCAAGCTGATATCGCTGATGTTGACCCGCCCGGCAAAACTGCCGGTCAAGCGCTCCGGCCGTTCCGTCAGCTTGATCGCCAGGTCGCTGTAGAGTTTGCCGTCTTTCAAACTGACCTTGACGTTCTCCGGTAGAAAATCGTTGAACAGAGTCAGCGGCAGGGCCTTGATATTGGTTTGCGCCTGCAGCCGCAGCGGACTGTGAGCCAGGTTGCCGGAGAAAGCGATCCTCCCCTTGCGGCCGATCCGGGCTTTCATCTGGAACGGACTTTGGCGCGATTTCGGGTAGGCCAGATTTTTCAGGTCGACATCCAGCCGCTTGATCTTCAGTTGTGGTTTTTTCGCCAGACTGGCGTCGGTAAACTGTAAAGCGAATTTTTCCAGGGCGATACTGTCGAGCTGCAACTGGAAGTCATTGCTGTCGATCCTGACGGCATTCTGCTGCCAGGGTAGCTCGACCCTGAGTGGACCGCTGCCCGCCGTTTTCGCCGGCACAGTCTCCCCCGTGTCGCGCAACAGTGCCAGAGGCGACAAACTGCCGTCCGCGTTGCGCCTGGCTTGCAGGTCGCCCTCGCTCAGCGTAATGCTGCCGATCTTCAGCAGCAGCTGTTCCAGATCGAAAGCACCGCCGGTGATACTCAGATCCGCCAAGGTAAAACGGTCCCGGTCGGTGAACGGAACCACCAGTTGATGCAGGGCCAGCTGCATTTTCTCCAGCCTGAGGCTGGTTTCCGGACCGAGCTGCAGATGGGTGGCCAGATTCAGCTGACCTTCCAACGGCCGGGTCAGCAGAGTCGCGAGATAGGGGTAGTAGGGTTTCAGTTGCAGGCCGTTGAGCAGCAGGGCCAGATCGGCAGAGAGCGGGTTCAGTCCCAGTCGGCCCGCCAGGTTGAAGCTCATTTCCCGCGCGGTCTGCAGTTTAAAATTGAGTTCGGTCAGCTGATCCCGGTGGCTGGAGAGGTTGTCGAGCTGCAGATTGATTCCTTGAAACGTCTCTTGAAAGCCGCCGGGCGGATACTCATCCCGGTAATGAACCGTACCCTCGTGCAGAGCCAGTTTTTCGATCGTCAGCAGTGGCAGTGTGGCAGGTTGCGGTTCGTGGTCAGTCACGGTTTCAACGACGACCCCGGTTTCGGTCGGGAGCAGTTTCAGCAGGTTCCACAATCCCGCTCGATCGCGTGTAACGAACAGCTGCGGCTGGTAGATATCGAGTGAGTGCAGGTTGAAATCCTGCTGCATCAGGTTGGCCCAGTCGAGGTCGAGGATCAGGGTCGGCATTTTGAACAGTTCCTGGCCATCCAGTCCGCGGATATCGATATCGGTCAGGGCCAGTTCACCGCCGAGCATCAGCTTCGGCTGCTCGGTCGAAGAGATCCGGTAAACCAGGTCGATCTGGGTGTCGAGGGTGCCGGATTTCACCTCGACCGGCAGCGGCAGCGGTGAATGGAAGGCGTAAAAAGCCAGGTCGATCTCATCCAGCAGCAGGGTCAAACTGGTCTCCACCGACTGATGGAAAGGTTTCAGTTGCCCGTCGGCGCGAATCTCCGAGCCGTTCAGCAGCATCCTCAGTTGCGGTGTGACATATTCATCGGTCAGGTAAGGAATGTTGCCGATAAAGGGCACGCTCAGGCTCAGTTCACGGATCTGGTGCTGCGATTTTTTTTCCGAAGTCTGATCGGTAAAGTCGAGTCGGCCGTCAGTGATAACGATATTATTCAGGGAGAAGTGCAGCGGTTCAGCCGCGTCCGCGCTGGTCGGTTGCGCCGTCTCGCCGCCCAGGCGGGTGAAATCGGAAAAGTTGAACTCCTGTTTGCCGAGCAGTTCAATGTTGACATAGGGCTGATCCAGCTCAACCCGATCAAGGATCACCGCCAGATCGATCAGTGAACGGACACTGCCGGAAAGCATCAGCCGGCGGAAGGTGACGAAGCTTTTGTCGTCGCTTTGTTCACTCAGCTTCAGCCCTTCAATCTCTATGGTTAAGGTAAATGGATTGAAGAAGGCTTTTTCAATCGTCAACTTGCGCGTGGTGTTTTCCGCTAACCACTTGCTGCCCTGCACTTTGATCTGCCAGGGAACCATCAACATCGACAACAACAGCAAGCCGAGAACGCTCCCGGCAACGATCAGCGAATATTTTTTCCAGCGCGGCATCGGCGACTCCAAGAGATAGAGGTATCTGTGAGTAGAAAAAGTTTAGCATAACTGCAGAAGAATTGGCGCTATCTGCTTGCTGCTGGTTCAAGCCATGTGCAGATTTGAGGTTACATGGAATATATACGACAAAACAAGTCAGCCTTTGACCCAGGTCATGTTTTCTGTTTCGATTCTCAATTATGCTCACGCCAACAGTTGAGAACAAAGGAGCGAAACAATGAAACTTCCTGAAGGCATCGGCAATCAGCCGATCGATAAAACCATCAAAGAACATCCCTTCATCGGTGAGGTGCTGGAAAAGTATGAGATCGGTTGCGTCACCTGCAACGTGGGGATCTGTCTGGTCAATGATGTGGTCAGTATTCACGCGCTCGGCGATGAGATCGAAGCGAAGATCGAACAGGAAATCACCGACTATCTGAACAATAAAGGAGAATAAAATCATGACGAAACTTGCTTGCGGCTGTCCCGGTTCCCAGGTCCGTACCGTTGATAAAAAAACTACGACTGAAAATACCACGTCCGGCCGCCTGGCCTCAGAGCTGCGTCAGTGGCCGACTCAACTGCATCTGGTGCCGCCTTCCGCACCCTACTTGCAGAACGCACATCTGTTGATCGCCGCCGACTGTGCCCCCTTTGCCTACGCTGAATTTCACCGTGATTTCATCAAGGGCCGGGTGCTGGTCAACGCTTGTCCGAAACTGGATGATACCAGCTCCTACGTGGAAAAGCTGGCGGAGATGATCCGCCAGAACGATATTCAGTCGGTCACCGTGACCATCATGGAAGTCCCCTGCTGCCGCGGTCTGGGGATGTTTGCCCAGCAGGCGATTGAGCAGTCGGGCAAGGATGTACCGCTGGAGATCGTCACCATCGGTATCGACGGCGAAAGGAGAAACTGATGAGCACCAATCTCACCCAGGTGCTGAGCGATGAGCATCAGCTGATCCTGCGGATGATTGCGCTGGTGGAAAAAAACAGTGTCCGAATGGAGCAGGGGCAGTTTCGCGACTGGCGATTCTTTCTCGATGCGGTCGATTTTATCCGCAACTACGCTGATCATTTTCATCATGCCAAAGAGGAAGATATCCTGTTTGTCGCGCTGGTCAAAAACGGCATGCCGGAGAAACAGTCGCCGATCGAAGCGATGCTCATCGAACACGATCACGGCCGGGCCTTTGTCCGTGCCCTGGAATCCGCTGCCGAAAAGGCTCTGGCCGGTGAGCATGGGCAGATTCCGACGATCGCCGAAAACGCCAGGAACTACGCAGAACTGCTGCGCAATCATATCGACAAGGAAGATAATATTCTCTATCCGCTCGCCGAGCGGGTACTGCCGGAAGAGGTCCGTTCCGGCATGTTGCAGGCCTACCAGCAGGCCGCAGCAAAAACACCCGGTCTGGAAGAAAAATATCGCCAACTGGTGGAAAGATACGAACAACAAGCTGCGGCCTGAAGCCGCAAACTCTTACTGAATAAGAAAGGTCACAAAATCATGGGTATCCTTGATTTTCTCGGATTTGGCAAACAACAGCCAGCAACTCCAGCTCAAGCAGAGCAGGCCGACGATCCGTCGATGTTCTGTTACCAGTGCGAGCAGGCGGCAAACGGCGGCTGTTCAATTGTCGGCGTCTGCGGCAAGCAGCCGGATGTTGCCGCCCTGCAGGATCTGCTGATTTTCACCCTGAAAGGGATCGCTTTCTGGGCTGACCAGGCGCGCGAAAAGGGCGGCAAGGATCAGGACGTCGATCGCTTCATGATCGATGGCTTGTTCGCTACCGTGACCAACGTCGATTTCGATGTTGACGAGATTGCCAAATTAGTCGCCGAAGCGGTTCGCCTGCGCGGCAAAGCCAAACAGCTGTGTGGCGCTTACACTGGGCAGGTTCCACCCGCAGCTCAGGATTGGACGCTGCCCGCTTCCCGCGATGAGCAGGTCAAGCTCGGCCAGCTGCACGGCGTCAAGGACTTCACCGTCGATGCCGACATCCACTCGGTGCGTGAACTGATCCTTTACGGCATCAAGGGTTACGCTGCTTATGCCGATCATGCCCGGACCCTCGGCAAGGAAGCGGATGAGATTTACGCCTTTACCCACAAGGCGCTGGCGGCATTGCTTGACGACAGTCTCGATCTGATGGCCAACGTTGGCCTGGCCCTCGAAGCAGGCAAGATCAACTATGTCACCATGGAACTGCTCAACCAGGCTCATGTCGAAGCCTACGGTCACCCACAGCCGACCCCGGTGCAGTTAGGCACTAAAGCGGGCAAAGCGATTCTGGTTTCCGGCCACGATCTGAAGTTTCTCGAAGAACTGCTCAAGCAGACTGAAGGGACCGGCGTCAATATCTACACCCACGGCGAAATGCTCCCCGCGCACGGCTACCCAGGTCTGAAAAAGTACGATCATCTGGTCGCTAACTTCGGCGGTGCCTGGCAGGACCAGCATAAAGAGTTTGCCCAGTTCCCCGGCGCGATCATCTTCAACACCAACTGTATCCAGAAACCGGCGGCAAACTATATCGACCGGCTCTTTACCTGGGGACTGGTCCAGTGGCCGGGCGTCAAGCATGTCGACGGCTGGGACTTCTCGGCGGTGATCAAAATGGCCCAGGAATGCGACGGTTTCGAGGATAATCCGGGTCAGGAGATTCTCACCGGCTTCGGCCACAACGCCATCCTCGGTGTTGCCGACAAGATCATTGCCGCGGTCAAGGGCGGCGACATCAAGCACTTCTTCCTGGTCGGCGGTTGCGACGGCGCCAAATCGGGCCGCAACTACTACACCGAGTTCGCCGAGAAAGCGCCGCAGGATACGGTTATCCTCACCCTGGCCTGCGGCAAGTACCGTTTCAACAAAATGGAGCTGGGCGATATCGGCGGCATCCCGCGTCTGCTTGATGTCGGTCAGTGCAACGATGCTTACAGCGCCATCCAGGTTGCGCTGGCTTTGGCCGATGCCTTCGAGTGCGAAGTCAACGAGCTGCCGCTGTCGATGATCCTCTCCTGGTACGAGCAGAAAGCGGTGGCTATTTTGCTGACCCTGCTCCACTTGGGGATCAAGGACATCAAACTGGGACCGACATTGCCGGCCTTCATCACGCCGAACGTACTCAACTTTCTGGTCGAGAACTACAATATCGCTCCCATCACAACCGCCGAAGAGGATCTCAAACAGATCCTCGGTTAAGCAAACGACCAAGGGCTGCCCGTAACTGGGCAGCCCTTTTTTCTGTGCGCCCAGCAAGGGCGCGGGAAAACAGCATGTTCGGTGGCAACGGAGGGCTTGGTCTTGGTGACAGGGGCATTCTATTTTCTAATCGTTTTTTGATATGAAGTCGCCTTCAATATAGCGGTGGATTATTCCTGATATCAATGTCTGATACGGAATACCCATTTGGAGGGCTTTTTTTTGAATGCCCTGAAAATCATGGTCATAAAGTCGAATAGTGACGCGCTTGTCCTTTTTAAACGTGCTCGATGCTGCGGCCTTAATCGCTGCCAGTTCTTTGTCTGAAACCTTGGATATTTTCATTCGTCCAGACTCATATGCTTCCAGTATTTCATTTTCTTCAGAATCAAATTTCATGGCATTTCTCCCTTATTTTTCAAGTAGTCTTTAGTCGCCTTTCTACTGGGTATAATCGTTTTTAAAAAGATAAAATCTGTGTCAACAATGTGTGGGACCATATATATATAGTCTTCTACGATGACGAAATAAATCCGTTGCCCAGGATATCTTTCCCGGTTTGGATGATCACCGATCATCCATATATCACCTTGTCCAAGGTGATATATGATTTGCTCATACGAAATATTGCGGTGCTTTTTTAACCACTCATTTTTATCTGAACTCCATTCGTATTTCATACATTCACTGTACATCCAATGCATGTACATGTCAATGCCAATGTCAGGATTTACCCTTGATGGCTAACGCTTCTTTCTGCGAAGCCACCTCTGGTTGCCCTGGCCCTGGCCGAGGTCTTCGAGTGCGAAGTCAACGAGCTGCCGCTGTCGATGATCCTCTCCTGGTACGAGCAGAAAGCGGTGGCCATTTTGCTGACCCTGCTCCACTTGGGGATCAAGGACATCAAACTGGGACCGACATTACCGGCCTTCATCACGCCGAACGTACTCAACTTTCTGGTCGAGAACTACAACATCGCTCCCATTACAACCGCCGAAGAGGATCTCAAGCAGATCCTCGGTTAAGCAAACGACCAAGGGCTGCCCGTAACTGGGCAGCCCTTTTTTCGTTGTGCGCAGACATTTTTTTCGTCTGGTTGCTTGTTGTTATGTGTTCTTAATGACTATGGGTTGAGGTTTTTATCTAAGTTTCTTAATTCAATTTCACGGACAATTTCATTTGCATTTTCAAGTGTGAGATTAAATTTCTTGGTGACCAAATTTATAGCATTCTGCTTTGCTTGGAAAATCGGGATATTTCCACCGTTTTCGCGGATTTCATTATTAAAACTTTCCTTCAAATAGTTTTCAATTTCATAAAACAAGTCATCGGGTATTTTACTTATATCAATGTTTTTAAATGGGATAATTTCCCCCATGCTAATGTCCTTATTTGAAAGTATTACATCCCAAATTGTCCGCTGGAGCTAATCGTTAGGAAATAATTCATTTAATATTGCTATATAGCGTTTTGAAACAATAGCCACTTCTTTATAAGCCATATCTAAAATCATTGCTACTTGTTCATTATTGCCAAGTGGAACATAGTTTCTACTTTCCATATATCTTTTAATTTTTTCAATTCTTTCTTTTTTTCCATCAAGGAATTCCAGATAACTCTTGTCCGCCTTTTTTGAATTACAAGCTCTACAACTTGGTATTAAATTTCCCAATCGGTGTTCACCAAGAGCCACCCTATTAATAGGAATGACATGCTCAATAACCAAATCACTTTCAGCGCCACAATAGGCACATTGATTTGAAAAATATTCCTTAGTCTCTTTCCAGTCTTGATCGTTGAAAGATTCCTCACCTAAGTTGCTAAGTATATTTCGTACTAATAGATTTTGTGCATTACCAATTGCGTTGCCTCTGTACCTGCTGTTTTTTCTACTTGGCCTAGGTGATTTTTCATTATTATCCAGATCCGGTTCATGTAACGATGAAATCACTTCAGATGTAGAAATTTTTTTACTAACTAAATATTGAATAAATTGAGTTCTACTCGTATCGAACCATTGGCTCGAAACCCTGACTGTTTTTCCTTGTACTACATATCGGTCTGTCCAATAGCGTTTTGAATCTTCTGGTGAGATTGAAGCAGCCACAGCACAAAATGGATAATTAATATCAAAATGTTTTTTTGAGTACTTATTATCTGTAAGGCGAGTCAGCTCGCTGTGATCAGTGACTTCACAGTGCTTAAATATTTTTTTTATATGAAGCTTAACTAGCTGACCTATCTTCATTCTGTGTTTTAACCTCTTTTTTCTAACAAATTATTATCCTGATTCTGTACATCACCCCAACCAACCCTAAATCAACAAGTCCACTCTGATCAACAGAGCATCTTACTAGACGGGTTATCTTTCTTCAGTGTTGAGATAAGCGGATATGGATTTCCCCCAATGCCAGTAAAGGAAAAGCAACAGCCGGGCGTAACGCATTCTTTATGCGTTACACCCGGCTGCTATTGATTTGGATGCAATGAATTATTTTCATGCCGCCCCTTTATAGCAATGCTGATTAAAGGTAGTGAGTTCCCCGATTTCTGTCAAGCACCTCAGGAAACAGCGGAAAACTCTCCGCTGCTAACCAACATCTCTTTCCGGGAAGCCCGGAAGCTGGTCATGAAAATCCCGACCACCACCACCAGCCCGACCAGATGCACTAAAAGAGTTGACGGCCACAAAAGCGCAACAGCCGCACCCAGGGTCAGCAATCTGAAGAGTGGATTGAGCTTTGTCTCCATAAACCCCTGCAACGCGGCAGTAAAAGCATAGAGGCCGAACAGGGCGAAGAAGAAGATCTGCAACACTTCCAACCACGAACCGCCGATAAAGGGGGTGTAGGCAAACAGCAGCGGGACGATATACAGTCCCTTGGCGATTTTCCATGACTGAATGCCGGTCTCCATCGGCTTGGTGCCGGCGATGGCGGCGCCGGTGAAGGCGGCTAGCGCGACCGGCGGGGTGACGTTGGAATCCTGGCTCAGCCAGAAAACAATCAGGTGGGCCGAGAGCAGGCCGAACATCAGGGTGTCCTGGCTGAGGACCGCATCACGCACCATACTGCCCATGTCGATCGGGATCGTATCGACAATCAGCCGTGCTGCTTCGACGCTCATCGGATTGCCGATCTCCGCCAGTTTGTCCGGCGCGGCGAGCATGAAAATCGCTTTCGCGGCTTCGGGGATCTGGCCGCTGGAGAGGGCGTCGACCAGCAGGCCGTTGGAGATCAGGGCATGCAGGGCCGGTGCCGAAAGGGTGCCGAGGACGATGTAGGCGGCGGTGACCGGCAGGCCCATGCCGAGCACCAGCGACGCCAGGGCGATCAGCACCAGGGCGATAATCATGCTGTGCCCGGCCCACTCGTTGATCATCAGCGAGAAGGTGTTGCCGACCCCGGCGGTGGCGATAACGTTGACGATCAGGCCGACGGAACAGAGCAGGATGGCGGTCATCACCATATTCTGTGCGCCCATCGCCAGCGCTTCGATAATCGCCTTCGGTCCCATCTTGTTGGGCGACAGCCAGGAGGCGACCACCACGGCGATGATGCTGATGCCGGCGGCATAGGTCGGTGTGAAACCGTAAATCAACAGGCCGATCAGCACACCGATCGGCAGCAGAAAGACGATGCCGCCTTTTTTGATGACGGCGATGGCGGAGACCTTTTCGCCGTCCAGGGCGGTGACCAGGCTGCGTTTCGCTTCGATGCGGACAAAGAAGGCGACGGTGGCAAAATAGAGGACCGCCGGCAGGATGCTGACCATGACGATGATGTTGTAGGAAATCTGCGTGTAGGTGGCCATGACGAAGGCTCCGGCGCCCATGATCGGCGGCATCAGCTGACCGCCGGTAGAGGCGGCGGCTTCGACCCCGGCGGCGAACTTGGCCGGGAATCCGGCGCGCTTCATCAGCGGGATGGTGATGACGCCGGTCGAGGCGGTATTGGCGACCGCCGAGCCGGAGATGGTGCCCATCAGCCCGGAAGCCATCACGGCGACGATGCCCGGTCCGCCGACCATCCGCCCGGCGACGGCGCGGGCCAGATCGATAACGAACTCTCCGGCTCCGGAACGGAGCAGAAAAGCGCCGAACAGGATGAACATGAAAACATAGGTGGAGGAGATCCGCGCAATGGTGCCGAACAGCGCATCATCCCCGTAAATACTGCGAAACAGGATCGTCTCCGGACGTAAACCGGCGAACTTGAAGACACCGTCGATGTGCTGTCCCCACCAGCCGATGTAACTCAGGGCGATGAGGATCAGCACCGGGATAAACCAACCGGCGACCCGGCGGGTGAATTCCAGAGCGCAGAGGATCAGGATGATGCCGGCGGCCCATTCGGACGGCGACATCCGCACACCGCGTGCATAGATGGCGTCTTCCATGGAGATCAGGTAGATGGCTGAGGCGGCGGCGAGAACCCACAGCAGGATGTCGAGCGCGCGCCAACCGATGCCGGCATCCTTGCGCAACGGGTAGACCAGTGCGGCGATCAGGGCGAATCCGGCAAAGTGCAGTGAATTCTGCCACAGGGTCGGCAGCACCGTCAGCACATTGAACCAGATGTGCATCAGCGAGACGGCCACGCCGAGAATCAGCAGCAGTCTGGACGGCGGCAGCGGGCTTTCAGTTTCGGACAGCGACATAGTCATGATCTCCAAAAAGTCACGGCCGCCCCACAAAGGGAGCGGCCGTGTGGACGGATCTATTACTTTGCGATCAGATGGTCAGGAATGTTGATCCCGGCTTCCCGGTAGTATTTAGCGGCGCCGGGGTGCAGCGGCAGCGGCAGGCCGGCGGTTGCTTTTTCCAGCGACATCGCCTTGGTGGCACCATGAATAGCGTTGAGGAAGGCCAGGTTTTCGTAGATCGCTTTGGTGATCCGGTAGACGGCGTCCTCGTCCAGGTCGGCACGCACACCGAGGAAATTCGGCTGGGCGATGGTGTTGATCGCTTTGCTTTGATTCGGATAGGTTCCGGCCGGGATCACGAAACGGGTCCAGAGATTTCTGCCGCCATCGGCCTGTTTCATTTGCGTATCGGTAAAATCAAGCAGGGTGATCTCGTCGCCCATGGCTGCCATCGCTTTGGTGATGGCACCGGCCGGAGCACCGGCGGGAATCCCCATGCCGGAGATCTGGCCGTTTTGCAGCGCATCGGCCGAGGGGCCGTAACCGACATGGATCAGATCGTAATCCTTATCGATGTCGACGCCCAGGTTGCCGAGCAGAACCTTGTTGGAGCCGAGGGTGCCGGAGTTCTTTTTCCCCATCGACATCGCTTGCCCCTTCATCCCGACCAGGTCGCTGACGGTGCCGGTTTTGGCAAATTCTTTCAACACCGCATAGTGCTCGACATTCTGCCAGAGCATACTCACCGAGCGCAGGTTCTTCTGCGGTCCGGCCGCCGCAATCGGTCCGCTGCCGTTCCAGGCATAAGAACCGTAGAGACCTTGCAGAATGGCGAACTGGACTTCGTTATCGCGCAACAGCTTGATGTTCTCACCGGAACCGGCCGAGTTGATTGCTGACATGCCGATCTTCTGTTTCGGTTGTAACTTGACCTTCACCAGGGTTGAGAGTGCGACCCCGACTGGATAGTAGGTGCCGCCGGTGGAGGCGGTGGCGAGCAGATAGCTGCGTTCTTTTGCGGCCTGCGCGCTGGAGATGGAGCCGAACATCAAGGCGACTGCTGCAACGACGAACATCACTTTCCTGAACTGCATCATTTTTTCCTCCTCAATTAATAGTTATCCGGAATTGGATAGGGTTCCCTTGCTGGATAAAAAACCGGTAACGACTCGACAGCGCGATGGATGACCTCGTGCTGCCCACTACTCCAAGGGGTGCCTGAACCCATCCGGCTGAATCGTTACAAAATTATTATCGCAAGGGATGTGCCAGAAATGATTATAGCGAAGATGCCCGGATTCTCTCTGTGACATGGAAGTTTTTCGGCAAGGTCTTGCTGGGGGGGGATACACTAATGCCAGAACAAAGGAGGAAAAACCGTGGCAGCGACACTCAAATTTATTCAATTCGGTATGGGTCCTATCGGCGAAAAAATTGCCCGTTATCTTCTGGAGCGTGAAAACGTCGAACTGGAGGCTGCGATCGATATCGATCCGGCCAAAATCGGTCAGGATGTCGGTGATTTGCTGAAGCTCGACAAGCCTTTGGGGGTTATCGTCTCCGGGGACGCGGAACAGACTCTGGCCGACAGCGACGCAGATGTGGTGGTGCTTGCCACGCTCTCTTCTTTTGCCGAGCTGGAAGAGCAGCTGCGCCTCTGTCTTAAATACAAAAAGAATATCATCTCCTCCTGCGAGGAGCTGGCCTACCCCTGGGAGGAGGATTATCGTCTTGCCGAAAGTATCGATGCGGCGGCCAAGGAAGCCGGCGTGACCATCCTCAGCAACGGGGTGAACCCCGGTTTTGCCATGGACGCTCTGCCGATTTTCCTGACCAGTGTTTGCCGGCGGGTCGATTCAATCCGGGTCGAAAGGTATCAGGACGCTGCGCTGCGGCGGTTGCCTTTCCAGCAGAAGATCGGTGCCGGGCTCTCTTTGGATGAGTTCAAAGAGAAGGTCGCTGCGAAAATTATCCGTCACGTCGGCTTCACCGAATCGGTGCAGATGATTGCCAAGGCCATGGGCTGGAAGCTGGATCGCGTCGAGGATATCGTCAAACCGGCCATCGCCGAACGTGATCTGGAGAGCCGATTTTTAACCGTGGCCAAAGGGGACGTCGCCGGTGTGCTGCAGACGGCGACCGGCTACATGCAGGGCAAACCGGTGATTACGATCGAACTGCAGGCCTATCTCGGTCATCCGGCAGCCAAAGATTCGGTGCGGATTGAAGGGGAACCGCCGATATACTCCGAGGTCAAAGGCGGTTTTAACGGCGATATTGCCACTTGCGCTATGCTCGCGAACAGCGTGCCGCTGGTTCGCCGGGCAGCGCCCGGCTTAAAAACGATGCTTGATGTCGGGCCGGTTTCCTGGTTTCAGGGCTATAGGTAAGTAGAAAGGGCTGAGAGCGGGAAAACTATTCAGCAGGATGGTGTCGGGGTGCCCACTCCAAGGGTGTCTGTCGCCTGGATGGCGACAGTCAAGCCCCAGGGATGGGTTCATGCGGCCCTTGGAGTGGGCAGCGCGAGGCCATCCATCGCGCTGCTGAATCGTATCTGACGATCCATTCTTCCGCTCTACTGCAGCCAGTTACAGAGCCGATCGATCGCGGTCAGCACCTTTTCACAATATTGGCGCAGGAACTCTTCGCCCAACTCCTGCTCGGCCGGAATCTGCTCGGCCGCCGCCAGGGCTCGGGCGCCGTCGAAGTCGACGAAGGCCAGCCGTGCGGTCAACTCCTGCTCCGGTCGGCCGAAGCAGCTGCCGGGCAGGATCGCCACTCCGGTCTCATCCAGCAGTCGTCGGCAGAGTTGCGTGCTGTTCTCGATTCCTTTGGCCTCCAGTCGTGAGCGGAGCGGTTCGAAATCGGGGAACATATAGAAGGCTCCGTCCGGACAGGCCACCTCGAGACCCGCCTGCGACAGCGACTGCCAGATCCAGCCAGACAATTCTCGCAGAATCCGCCGGGATTGCCGCAGATAGTACTCCATTTCGTCACCGCCGTTAAACGCCCGAACCGCAGCGTATTGAATCGGTGCACTGGTGGCGGTAAAGGTTTCGCTGGCCACGGCCGCCATCGCCTCCAGCAGCCAGTCGAGTTCACTTGGGAAGGCAAAAGTTCCCAGTCGCCAGCCACCGGCCCCGGCCCACTTGCTCAAGCCGCTGGCGATGATCGTCCCTTCCGGGTAGAAGCGGGCGATCGATTGGTGGTTCCCCTGAAAATTCAATTCACCGTAGATCTCGTCGGAAAGCAGGATAATCTTGTATTTGCGCGCCGTTACGGCCAGGGCCTGCAGCTGTTCGGTGGAATAGGAACAGCCGGTCGGATTATTCGGATAGTTCAGAATGACGATCCGCGGCTTGGTCGGATCCTTGGCGCAGAGTTTCTCCAGTTCGGACGGCGTCAGCAGCCAGTTGTTGCGGGCTTCGGTGGTCAACCAGCGGACCGGCCGGCCGACGATATTGGCTTGAGGGGCATAGGAGACCCAGCTGGGGGTGGGGATGACCAGATCACCGTAATAGACCAGCTGCAGGATGAACATCAACTCCTTGGAGCCGGGGCCGACCAGGATATTCTCGCCGCGAAAGTTCAGCCCCTGGGTGCGCCGATAGTAGCCGGTGACCGCATCGCAGAGGGCGGGCAGCCCTTTGACCGGCAGATAATCCTTCTGGTAGGCGTTGGTCTGCAGTTCCCTGACCACCGGTGCCGGGACTGGAAACGGCGACTGACCCAGACCCAGTTTGAAGACCTGTCGGCCGTTATCGAGCAGTCGGTTGCTCTGTTCGTTGATCTCCAGGGTTGCCGACAGCGGCAGCCCGCGCACATTCAGATTGAGATGGACCTCATGTTGTCCGTTTGCCATGTTCTTCACCTTTGCTCATGATTTCAGGTCTTATCGATGTTATCTCCGGCAAATGTCGAATGTCGACATTTGCCGGGAGCTTAGCCTCAAATCAATTCTGCTGCAACCCTTTTTTTCAATCCTCCGGCTGGTTCAACAAGCCTTCCCAAGCGACCCGAAATGACTTATGCTGCCGGTCTGAATCCTGGATCCGTAAGTAAGCGGCGGATAAAGAGTGCAAGTGCTTGGATTGAATAAGTGTTTCAAAAATTCTTAGCCTCACCCAAAGGTTAAGCGGTGATTTTTGAGACGCTTAGGCAATTCAATGACTTGTTGCTATTTGCCGTCGAATACTCACGGATTCAGGAGAATTTTAACCGGGCAGTTTTTGTCCATTGGATATCAAAATGAACGATCCCCATTCAGATTCTCAATACGATCTGCCGGACAGCTATCGTCCGGCAGCAAACCCGCCGCCGGAAAAAAAGGGGCTGCTGCGCAAGCTCGGGCCGCTCGGTCTGCTGCTGATTTTTCTCTTCAGCAAGCTGAAATACCTTGCGGTGCTCCTGCAGATCGGCAAGTTCAAGACTTTCATCACCATGCTGATCAGCATCTGGGCCTACGCCATGTTCTGGGGCTGGCCGTTTGCCGCCGGCTTTGTGGCGCTGCTGTTTATCCACGAGATGGGGCATGTGGCGGCGCTGCGGATGCTGGGCATCAAGGCGACGGCACCGATGTTCATTCCGTTCATGGGCGCCTTTATCGGTATGAAACAGATGCCGGACAATGCTTTTTCTGAAGCGGTGATGGCCTATGGCGGGCCGCTGCTCGGCACTCTGGGAGCGATCGGCTGTGCACTGATCGGCCTGTTGAGCGGCAATCCCTTCTGGTACGCCCTGGCGATGTCCGGATTTCTGCTCAACCTGTTCAATCTGCTGCCGATCTCCCCCCTCGACGGTGGGCGGATTATCGGCGTGATCAGCCCTAAACTGTGGATTGTCGGCCTGGTCGGGGCGGTCGGCCTGTTTTATCTGACCTGGTCACCGATTATCGCCCTGGTGATTATCATGGGCAGTCTGCAGATCTATTCTTCGTCAAAACGTCCCGCAGCCGAGCGGGCTCGCTACTATGCGGTGAGCCGGGGCAAGCGGATCGGCATGGGGCTGGCCTTTCTGGCCCTGCTGGCGGTGACTTCGGTCGGCATGCTGGCGATGCAGATCCCGCTGGATCATTTTCAGCAGCATGGGATGACCGCCCCGGAGCCGCTGGAGAATCCTGAATCGCAGATTCACATTCGCCGCCTCTGATCCCGGATTGCCCGAGAGAGATAGGTCATGACTTCCTGGAAATTAATCGATAGCGCCGCAATTCCCGGCACCGAGGACGAGCTGTGCTTCTATCAGAGTGAAACCCATTTCTCGATCAGCATCAAGAGTGGCGGACAGCTGATGAACACCCTTGAGCATGCCTCGGAAGATTCGCTGGCCAGTCTGACCTGCAGCAAAGTCGCCGATCGTCCCAGGCCCCGGGTGCTGATCGGTGGTTTGGGGATGGGTTTCACCCTGGCCGCCGCACTGCGCCAGCTCGGAGAGGATGCCGAAGTGGTGGTGGGTGAACTGGTTCCGGCAGTGGTGAGGTGGAATCGCGGTGCGCTGGGCGCGCATGCGGGTCATCCGTTGCAGGATCGACGGACGACCGTTCGAGAAGGGGATGTCGCCAAAATTCTGCGCGCTGAACGACGCGCCTTTGATGCAATTCTGCTTGATGTCGATAACGGCCCGGAAGGCTTGACGCGGAAGAAAAACAATTGGCTTTACAGTATGGACGGCTTGACCGAAGCCTACACTGCGCTGCGGCCGAGCGGGATTCTGGCGGTCTGGTCGGCCGGTCCGGACCGCGAATTCATGGAACGACTGCGCAAGGTCGGCTTCAGCGTGCAGCAGGTGCGGGTGCGGGCCGATGGAAAAAAGGGCGATCTGCACGCGATCTGGCTCGCTGAGCGCGGCCCGTAATTATTGATTCCAGCCGATTTGTGTCGGTTGCGATATGCCTGGTTGACCGGAAGAATCGGCCGAACTTTGCTGCAATTTGAAACGACCGATCATCTGCCGCAGTAATGCCGCCTGGGTTGACAGCTCCTCTGCTGCCGCCGCACTCTCCTCTGCGGTGGCAGTGTTACGCTGTATCGACTGGTCGATCTGTGCCAGCCCCTGGTTGACCTGGCCGATCCCTTGCGCCTGCTCATTGCTGGCGGCAGCAATTTCAGCGACAAGCTCGGTCACTTCTGAAATCGATCCGACAATCTCACCCAGGGCCTCAGCGGTTTTTTCTGCAATCTGAGTACCGTTGTCGGCTTTTTCAACCGAACCCTCGATCAGGCGGGCGGTTTCTTCGGCGGCTTTTGCACTGCGGGCGGCCAGATTGCGCACCTCCTCAGCAACGACCGCAAAGCCTTTGCCATGCTGCCCCGCTCTTGCCGCTTCAACCGCAGCGTTCAACGCCAGCAGATTGGTCTGGAAGGCGATCTCATCAATCACCTTGATGATTTTGCTGATACTCTGCCCCGATTCGTTGATTTCATTCATCGCCACGACCATTTGCTCCATCCGTTGATTTCCGGACGCTGCGGCTTTCTGCGCGTTACTGGCAAGCTGGTTGGCCTGCTTGGCGTTTTCTGTACTTTGCTGCGCCTGGTTGCCGATTTCGTTCATCGATGCGCTGATCTCTTCGACCGATGCGGCTGAGTGGGTGGCACCCTCGGAAAGGGTTTGCGCCGAGTCGGATACCTGCTGACTGCCGGCGTCGATCTGTTCCGAGGCATTCAGAATTTCGCCAAGCACATCATTGAGACTCTGGACCATCTGCTGGAAAGAGCGTCCCATCTGATCCTGATCCGAGGCCAACGCGACATCGATCCGCAGGTCTCCGGCGGCAATCTGTTTCGCTTCTTCGGCTTTATGATTGAGGCTCACGATCATCTGATCAAGCGCTTTGGAAAGAGCGCCGACTTCATCCTTGCTGGAATGGTTCATCGGCTCGCTGAGAACCCCCCGCGCCACTTTTTGGGTGATCTCGACCGCGCGCAATAATGGCGCGGTAATGATTCTGGTCAGGAAGAAAATAGTGCCGATGACAATCGCCAGCAGGATAATGCTGCCGATGCCAAAGCGCAGGTTGGTGCTGCTGATGGTTGTCTCTGCCCGATCATTCATCTGCGCTGCAAGCGCGTCGATCTTGCTCATATCGTAGGCCAGAGTCATAACCCCGGCGACTTTTCCGGAATAATCGGGAACGGCGAAGTTGGAAACAAACTGATTGCCGACGATCTGCTGCGATTCGCCATTACGGCCGGCATCCAGCAGTGCGGATGTGACAATGCTGTCGGTCAACTCTTTATTGGTCGATGAGGTGAAGACGTACTTGCCGTCGAGTACTGGATTTTTGCTGCCATCCTGGAGCTTTGTCGCGATCGGCAGTAATTCTGAAAGCATGTAGACCGCGATCTGGTATTCATCACTCAGATGATTGGCTTTCAACAGGTCTTTGAAGGGGAGCAGGACCTCACAGGAACCGAGGTGCTCACCGGCAGGACCGGTAATCGCCGACAGTCCACGCAGGGCAAACCCGCCGCGGCCGACTTCGATTCCGATTAAGGGTTTATGACTGCCCTGGTTGATTTCCACCACGGTTTTCCGGAACGAAGAAATATCGTCCGAAATATCAATTTTTTTGCCGTTGCGTTTGGTTTGCCAACCGTCACGCCAGAGGCGGGCCAGGCTGCGACCATTGGGCAGGTGGAAGTGGAGCTTGAACGCTTTGGCCCCGGTTTGCTCTTTAAATCCCTGTATATAAGGGGTCATCGCCTTGCGCAGCTGGTTGCGGGCTTGTTGAACTTTGGGGTCCGTCTCATCGTTGATGTTGCCTGACAGGGCCAACTTATAGGCGGCCTGAACTTCCGGCAGGCGAGAGAAGAGTGCGGCCTGCTCCAGCGCTTTGTTGCCGAACTGGTCTGATCACGGATTTCGTTGTTTGCTCTTCAGGCTGGTAATGAACTCTTTCCACCGTTGCCAGTATGCTTTCCCGCCGACAAGGTAGCTATCATTATGTCCGGCCCCTGGAATGGAATAGAACTGTTTCGGTTGCGCTGCCTGTTCAAACAGTTCTTTGCCCATCTGCTGCGGAACGATAGCATCCCGGTCGCCGTGGAAGATCAGCAGCGCTGTTTTGAGCTGCCCGATCTTGGCCAGATTATCGTAACGGGCCTCCAGCGCCCAGCCGGCCAACAGCCAGAGCAGCGGGTAGTGCTGTTGCCCCATCGCCTTGATTGAGGTAAAGGGGGCTTCCAGAATCAGCCCGGCGGGCGGCTCCTCAATCGCCAGTTGCAGAGCGACCCCGGCACCGACCGAGCGGCCGAAGTAGATCATTTCTTCTGTCCTCCGGCCTTTTTCTTTTAACCAGTTCAGGGCGCCGCGCATATCGCTGTAGGTGCCCGGTTCGCTTGCCTTGCCGTCGCTTTGTCCGTAGCCGCGATAATCGAAGATAAAAACTGAAAGGCCCAGTTCCCGCAGCAGGCGCAGGTTGTCGACCCGGTGAGAGATATTGCCGGCGTTGCCGTGACAGAAGACCAGCAGCGGTTGCCCGATTTCACCCGGCAGGTACCAGCCGTGCAGTTTGGTGCCGTCGGCGGCGTTGAAGGTGACATCGGTAAAATCCAGACCGATGGTCGCCGGGGTCATGATGATTTCCCGATCGGGAAAGTAGAGGAACAGATGTTCCAGGGCAGCACAGACCGGTGACGGCAGCAACAGACTGCCGAGCAGCAGCGGCAGGGTTTTGTACAGTTCGTCATTCAGTCTCATCGATAGCCCTCCGCCTGTAACGAGAAGAGATAGGCATACTGACCGCCCAGCGCCATCAGCTGTTCGTGACTGCCGCGCTCGACGATCCGACCCTTGTCGATGACGATGATCTGGTCGGCCATGCGCACGGTGGAAAAGCGGTGCGAGATGAGGATGGTCATCTTGCCGCGACTCAAGTCACGAAAATGCTCGAAGATGGTCGCTTCGGCGGCGGCATCCATGGTTGCGGTCGGTTCATCGAGTACCAGGATGTCGGCCCCGGTGCGCATGAAGGCGCGGGCCAGCGCGATCTTCTGCCATTGGCCGCCGGAAAGCTCGCGGCCACCTTTGAACCACTTGCCGAGCTGGGTATCGTACTTTTCTGGCAGTTTGTCGATGAAGGGCTCGGCCATTCCCATCGCGGCCGCCTGTTGCCAGCGTTGCCGGTCTTCGAAATGGGCCACATCACCGGCACCGATATTTTCGCCGACCAGAAACTGGTAGCGGCCGAAATCCTGAAAGATCACGCCGATCCGCTGGCGCAGTGCTGCAGATTCCCACTGCTGCAGGTCGAGGCCGTCGAGCAGGATCTGTCCTGAGTCCGGCTGGTAGAGGCGCGTCAACAGCTTGATCAGGGTGGTTTTCCCCGAGCCGTTTTCGCCGACCAGCGCCAGACTCACTCCCGGTTTGAGGTGCAGACAGACCTCCTGCAGAGCCGCTTCTTCGCTGCCGGGATAGCTGAAACTGACCTGTTCAAAACGCACCCCGTCCCCCGGTTGCGGCCCCTGCTTGAGCAAGCCGGCCGGTTGCGGGACCTCCTGTTCCAGATATTCGTAGAGATTCGACAGGTAGAGGTTGTCCTCGTACATGCCGCTGATAGCCGCGAGACTGGCCGAGACCGCCGACTGCCCCTGCTTGAACAGCAGCAGGTACATGGTCATTTGGCCGAGGCTGATGACCCCCTGGATCGCCGAAAGGGCGATCCAGGCATAGGCGCCGTAAAAGGCGACGGTGCCGATCAGACCGAGGGCAAAGCCCCAGGAATCGCGGCGCAGGGTCAGCATGCGGTCTTCGGCGAACAATTTTTCGAAGATCATCCGGTAGCGTTGCAGCAGCTTCGGACCCAGCTGGAACAGTTTGACCTCCTTGGCGGAATCCTCACGGGCCAGCACGGTTTCCAGATACATCTGCATCCGCGTTTCCGGTGAACGCCAGCGGAACAGGCGAAATTTATCGCCGGAGAATTTTGCCTCGGCGAGCAATTCCGGGAACCCGCCAGCGATCAGGATCAGCACCGTCCAGGGGGAAAACTGTACCAGCAGTACCCCGTAACTGACCAGCGAGAGGCCATTCTGCACCAGGCCGAAGGTCCGTGTGACCAGACTCAAGGGGCGGGTCGAGGCTTCGCGGCGGGCGCGGGTCAGCTTGTCGTAGAATTCTGAATCCTCAAAGTGGGCCAGCTTCAGGGTCAGCGCTTTTTCCAGGATCAACATATTGATCCGCTGTCCCATCATCGCCCGCAGCAGCGATTGACAGACCGAGATGCCACGCTGTGATCCGGCAATCAGGGCAACCACACCCGCTTCGCAGGCAACGAACAGGACGACGAAACTGGTGTCGGCGCTGCCGGTCTGCTGATGCTGGCCCATCGCTGCGACCACGCCATCGACGATCAACTGACCGATATAAGCCACGGCTGCGGGCAGAACCCCGGCAACCAGGGTCAGCAGGGCGAAAATCAGCGCCAAGCGGCGACTGGTCGACCAGACCAGTTCCAGGGCTCGGCGGCTGTAGCGGAAGACGTCGAAAAAACGTTTCGGCGGTGGCTTGTTGTCGCTGGCAAGTGGCGGATACTTCAAGGGTGTAAATCCTGTCTTTTTATCTTATGGGAAGAGGGAGATTTACCCCCATCCCAGCCATCAGTTTAGCAGAGAAGCAGTGTGAGCGTATTTCTGCTATTGTGACTCTGCAGCCCCTTCCCAGGGAGAAGTCCTATGGCGCCGATTTTCACCGACCCCGAACTGTCCCGTTACACCGACACCCCGTTCCCCCGCTATCGTTACCTACCGTTTGTCGCCGGAATTCCCCATCCCCGCCGTGACCCCGCCGGCCATTCCTACGCGCAAGAGGAAGAATATCTGGCCGGCTTCGCGGCCGACGACTGGCGTGGCTGTCAAGCCTACCTCTACGGCATCGATCTGTTCAATCACGGCTACTGGTGGGAGGCGCACGAAGCGCTGGAAACGGTCTGGCTGGCGGCTGGACAGGAGACCCTGACGGGTCATTTCGTTCAGGGGTTGATTCAGGTGGCCGCAGCACAGTTGAAGCGTTTTATCGGTGAAGAACGAGGAGCGCGCCTGCTGACGGAAAGCGGCATAAGAAAGTTGCTGGTTGCGAAAGGGGTTTACCTGGGTATCGAGATTGCGCCCTTGATTGCCGAGGTCGAACGTTGTCTGCGGCAGGGGCACGGCGAATATCCACGAATCAGATTGATCTTTTAGTGGCCCGTGCGGGTGGCGAGGGTTGCTTGCTTGCCGGTCGGCTCATGACTTCTTCCCCGCCACCGGCAGGCGGATGATAAACTTGGTTCCCTGGCCGGGCTGTGTTTCGACAGCCATTGCGCCGCCGTGATTTTCGGTAATGATGAAATAAGAGACGCTCAGGCCCAGACCGGTGCCGCGGCCGGTCGGTTTGGTGGTGAAAAAAGGCTCGAAGATCCGTTTGCTGGTTTCTTTATCCATGCCGGGACCGTTATCCTCGATTTCGAGACGGATCATAGCGGCCGCCTTTTCATGGGCCAGCCGCAGGGTGAGGCGTGGTCTTCTGTCTTCAGCCTTCGCCTCCTGCAGCGCCTCGGCACCGTTGCGCAGGATGTTCAGCATGACCTGCTGGATGGTGCCGGAGTCGCAGGGGATCGGCGGCAGACCCGCTGTGTACTCCCGCACGATCTTGATCTGTCGGAAATCATACTTTTTCTTCAAGTCATAGTGGCTGCCGGCCAGATCGACGCTGCGATCGAGCAGTTCGGCCAGATCATGGCTCGATCTTTCGTCACTGCTCTTGCGCGCGAAGTTGAGCATGTTGGAGACGATCTGCGCCGTACGTTCGCCCGATTCACGGATGCGGACAAGCATTTTCGGAATATTGCGACTTTCCAGAAAGGCGTGGACTGCGGCCATAGTTGTCCCCGCCTCTGCCGCTGCACGGTCATTGGCCGGCAGGTTTTCACTGAGTCGGCGACTGATGACCTCGGCAGTCTGCATCATCCCGGCCAGGGGATTGTTGATCTCGTGGGCCATGCCCGCCGCAAGTCCACCGATCGAGAGCATCTTTTCGCTCTGCACCATCATCTCTTCAATCCGCACCCGCTCGGTGACATCATCGACCCGGATCACCGCACCCTCGATCCCGTTGGCGATCAGCGGGTAGATGGTGACATCCTCGAAGCGTGTTTCACCCGCCTGCTGATAGCGCCGCTTGGGGTCGTTCAGCTGTTTGCGGCTGCTGATGGCCTGATGTATCCGGTCCATCTCGACGGCCAGTCGCGGAATGACCTTGTTGAGCGGTTGACCGACCGCATCCGGCGCCGCCACGCCCGTGACCCGCTGGGCTTCGCGGTTCCACTGGGTTACCCGCCCCTCGGTGTCGACGCCGATCAGCTGTGAGGGCATCGAGTCGATGATGTTGGCCAGATAGTTGCGCAACTGCCGCACGGTGCGTTCTGCCTGTTTGCGCTTGGAGATGTCGCGCCAGACAACATGCAGAATTTTCTGCCCCGGACCGGGGATGGCGGTCAAGGAAATCTCGGCGGGAAAGACCTCGCCGTCGGCCCGCAGATGATCCCACTCGAAACGATGGCTGCCCTGCGCGAAGGCAATGGTGATCATTTCATTCGCCTTTTCTAACGAAGGGCGGCCGTCGGCTTGCAGTTCGGGTGAAAGATCGGCGGGATGGGCTTTCAGCAACTCTGTCTTGCTCACCATGCGTAACATTTTCAGGGTTGCCTGATTGCAGTCGACGAACCGTTCCCCTTCAATCACCAGGAAGGCGTCGGCCGATTTTTCAAACAAGGTCCGGTAGCGCAGCTCGCTCTTTTGCAGCACTTCGCGGATGCGATACTCTTCGGTAACATCCCGGAACACCAGCACCACCCCGGAGATCGCTCCGGCAAGATCACGGATCGGTGCCGCTGAATCGGAGATCTGGTATTTTTTGCCATCTTTGGCCAGCAGCAGGGTGTGATTCGCCAGCCCGACAACCTTGCCGCTTCCCAGCACCGTCTTTACTGGATTCGCGGCCGGTTTCCCGGTTTCGGCATGGACAATCCTGAACACTTCGCTGAGCGGTTTCCCCCGGGCGTCTTCATCGGTCCAGCCGGTGAGGTCGGCAGCGACCGGGTTCATGCGGCTGATATTGCCTTGCGCGTCTGTCGCGATGACCGCGTCACCGATGGAGTCCAGGGTGATGCGCAGGTTTTCTTCCTGGGCTTGCAGGCTGAGCAGATCGCTGATGCGTCTGCGTTCGTGGCGATTGAGCACAACGGCCAAAAATGCACCGAGCAGCACAACAACGACGATCAGCAGGCTCTGCAGCGAACTGAAGCGCTGAAATTGATTTTCCATCTCCCGTTGCAGAACGGTTTCCACCTGATCGGCGGCGAGCAGAAAATCGTTGAAAATTTTGTCGAACCGCTGGTCAATAGCAGAGCCGATGCCGGATTCTGCTTGTGCTTGCCACCTTTCCCGGGCGATTTTTCTGAAAGCAATGATCCCCGCCAGGGTCTGCTCGACCTTGCCGCGCAGGATCGGGCTGTCAAGCGGAACGAACTTGCCTTCCCGGTTTTCATCCCCTTCGAGCATCGCTCGGGCGTACCTCTCCGCCTGATCCAGGTGGGCAAAAACATCCTCGATCTTCAGGGTTCGGTCACCGCTGATAATCTCCTCGAACCAGAGGTGCGCAGCGGTCGCTTCAAGTTTGATTTCCATCGCTGCATCGACCAGGGGAGCATAGCGCTCCGCCAGGCTGCTGCCGGTGATCAGCGAGTAGAGCATGGCTGCGGCGATGATCAGCGTGAAAACAATCATCCAGACTGCCGGTGTCTGTTTTGTGTTGTAGATAGTGCGATTTTTCATATCAGTCCATTTGCCGGCCGGCGGAGAATGAATGCAACGCTCTGGTTCGCCGGCCAAGCCTCTGCTCGCTTTTCGGCACTGAAATTCGCCAACTGCCCGCCCTGTTTATAGCAGGATTCGAGCGGTTGTCAATCATGAAACAGTGGAAACCCTTTTTGTTTCAGCTATTTGCTGTGTTCCTCTAATGAGCAGACTTGTCCTGCAGAACCGCTGGCGTTATAGTTCCGGTTGCAGAATTTTCTGGTTAACATCACTCTCCTTCTGGTCGGGCGGTTTTGCCCGGCTGTACAAACAGGACTATCATCATGCGTCGAAGCGAAAAAGCCGTGACCGAGCCGGCTGAACTGGAACAGATCATCCGCTGCGGAACCCTCTGTCGACTGGCGATAAAAGCTGAACCGGCCCCCTACATTGTCCCGCTCAATTATGGTTATCGGGATGGAACCCTCTATTTTCATTCGGCGCTGGAAGGACGAAAAATCGAGCTGCTGCGGCAGAGCCCGCTGGTCGGTTTTGAAATCTCCCTCGAGCAAGAAATCGTCGCGGGGGAGCAGGCCTGTAACTGGGGAGCTCGCTATCGCAGCGTGATCGGCCACGGTCGGATCGAGTTTATCGAGACGCTGGAGGAAAAACGCCGGGGACTGGATCTGATCATGGCGCAGTATGCAAAGGGCGATTTCAGCTATCCGGAGGCCGCCATCCAGGGGACCTGTCTCTACAAGTTGCTGATTGCCGAGCTGAGCGGCAAGCAGTCGCAGGATTGAAGCGGATGCTGAAAGTTCTGCAACAAACGTCACTGGAGCTACTGCGCGATGCGCTGCGCACCAGCGCCGAACTGTTCAAGATCATCATCCCGATCAGTATTGCCACCCGCTTCCTGCAGCAGTGGGGGCTGGTCGATCAGCTCGGCCTGTTGCTCGGCCCGCTGATGGAACTGGTCGGGCTGCCGGGACAGCTCGGCCTGGTCTGGGCGACGGCGATGATCACCAATCTCTACGGCGGCATGGTGGTGTTTGCCTCGCTGGCCCCGGCGCTCGACCTGACGGTGGCGCAGGTGACGGTGCTGACCAGCATGATGCTGGTCGCCCATGGCCTGCCGGTTGAACTGCGGATCGCCCAGAAGGCCGGAACCCGGTTTCGTACCATGGCGCTGCTGCGCATCGGCGGTGCGCTGCTGCTCGGCTGGCTGCTGCACCTCGGCTATCAGTTCAGCGGCACCCTGCAACAGGCCAATCAGGCGCTCTGGAATCCGCCGCCGGTCGATCCGGCCTGGGGGGCCTGGATTCTTGCCGAGCTGCGCAACATGGTTTCGATATTTTTCATCATCCTCTGCCTGATGGCGCTATTGCGGCTGCTGAAAAAACTCGGCATCAGCGAGCTGCTGACCCGACTGCTGGAGCCGCTGCTGGCGCTGCTCGGTATCGGCCGCGCGGCGGCGCCGCTCACCATCATCGGCATGACCCTGGGCTTGAGCTACGGCGGCGGCCTGATCATTCGTGAAGCACAGGCCGGGGTGCTGAGCAAAAAAGATATTTTCGCCTCGATCGCGTTGATGGGCCTCTGCCACAGCCTGATCGAAGATACCCTGGTGATGCTGCTGCTCGGCGGCCATGTCTCAGGGGTGTTCTGGGGTCGGTTGCTCTTTTCGCTGCTGGTGATTTTCCTGCTCGGGCGACTGATCCGCCTGTTGCCGCAGGCAGTTTTTGAGCGCTACCTGGTGCGACGAACTCTGGCTGATCCCCCTACAGACGATGATGAGGTCCGCTGTTGCTGATCTCCTGCGCTGCGGTTGCTCTTGAAACAGGGCTCTTTTTCAGCCATGGAAAAGGGGCTGTAAATAGCGCACTGGATCGAGTATATTACTGGTCGAACTCCTTCTCCCGACCCGCTAGCCCCGGCACGCTTTTCACCGCTTGAGTCGACCCCGGTCATATGGATCACGATTATCTGGAAAAATTGAAGCAGACCCATCCGACCCTGCGCTTGCTGGCGGCCGATAATGCGCCGTTGATCATCAGCTTTCTGTTCCGCGTCTTTGTTCAGCCCAATCGGCGTTCGCTGCCGCAAGGGGATCTGACCACCAGCCTGGATGACTATCTTTTCCATCTCCGCGAAATCCACGGTGAGGCGAAATACCCGAAAACCGCCCGCCAGTATCTTGAGGACTGGGCCGGGGGCAAGACCCCGGTGCTGCGCAAATACTATACCGACAACAGTGACGAGCCTGAGTTCGATCTGACCCCGGCGACTGAAAAGGCGGTGGAGTGGTTGCAGAGTCTGGAGCCGCGGCAGTTTGTCGGGACCGAGTCGCGTTTGTTGACGGTGTTTGAACTGTTGCGTGAAATCGTCCGCAAAACCCAGCAGGACCCGGCCCAGCGGATCGCCGAACTGGAACGGCAGAAGGCTGAGTTGGATGGCGAAATTGAGAAAATTCGCAGCGGCGTCATCGAACCCTACGATCCGACCCGGATCAAGGAACGGTTTTTTCAAGTGGAGGAGACCGCACGGCGGCTGTTGTCCGATTTTCGCCAGGTGGAGTACAACTTTCGCGGCCTTGACCGCCAAACCCGTGAGCGGATCGCTGTCAGCGACAAGGCCAAGGGGGCCCTTCTCGATGAGATCTTTCGCGAGCAGGATGTCATTTGGGATTCGGATCAGGGCAAGAGCTTTCGCGCCTTCTGGGAGTTTCTGATGTCGGCGCCGCGGCAGACCGAACTGGCCGAACTGCTCGAAGCGGTCTATGCTCTGGATGAGGTTCAGTCGCTGACGCCGGACCGTTTCCTGGCCGGGATCAAGTTCGCTTTGCTCGATGCCGGTGAGAAAGTTTACCGGACCAACAACCGACTGGTGGAGCAGCTGCGCAAGTATCTTGACGATCAGGCCTATCTGGAGAACCGCAGGATTATGGATCTGGTCCGGGGGATCGAAAAGCAGGCGGTTGTCGTCAAGGACGCTCCGCCCGGCGAGCGTGCCTTTGTCGGTCTGGATGATCTGAAGCCCGCCCTCGACCTGGTGATGACCCGCAGCCTGTTTGTTCCGCCGAAGAAGCCGCAGATTGAGGACCTGGCGCTGAGTGCCGGGGAGTCCGACGTCGACATCCAGATCCTCTACCGACAGAGCTATGTTGATGAGGCTCAGCTGCGGGCGCAAATTCGTCAGGCGTTGCAGGTTCGCTCGCAGATTTCCCTGCGCCAGCTGGTCGATGAGTTCCCGGTGCGCAAGGGGCTGGCCGAGATCCTGACCTACCTGAACCTGGCCGACAAGGACGACAAGGCGCTGGTGAATGCCGATGAGACTGAGAGCCTGACAGTGACCACCGAAACCGGCCGCATCCGACAGATTGAGCTGCCGAAGGTGATTTTTACCCGTTAAGGAATTGTATGAACGCATTATTGAACCTGCCACGCCCGGCTTCGCTGGTGCTGATTCAGCTCTTCAAGGGCGTCCTCTACCAGGACCAAAGTCCTGAGCAGTGGCGCGACCTGCTGACCTACCAGGCAGCTGTCCGTGATTATTTCAGCCTGATCGGTCTGCAGCTGCTGATCGATGAGATCGAAGGCTATGCCTTTTTGCGTCAGCAGCAGGAAGGCGCGGCCGCTGAAAGGGATGAAGAGAACCCGCCGCTGCCGAGACTGGTACAGCGTCGCCAGCTCAGCTATCCGGTCAGCCTGCTCTGTGTGTTATTGCGCAAGCAGTTGATTGAACAGGACGTTGCCGGCGGTGAAACGCGGGTGATCCTCAGCCGTACGCAGATTGTCGACATGCTGCGGGTCTTTCTGCCGGAAAGCAGCAATGAAGCGAAAACCGTCGAACAGATCGACAGTCACATCCGCAAGGTGATCGATTATGGATTTCTGCGCCGTCTGAAAGGGGAAGAGGAGCGTTTCGAGGTGCGGCGTATCATCAAGGCGTTAGTCGATGCCGATTGGCTCGGCGATTTGCAGCAGAAACTGGAGGACTACCGGACCCATGCCGACTCTCTCGCTTGATTTTGCCGCCGATGACAGCGTCACCGGGTTCCGCCTGCAGCGCCTTGAGGTCTATAACTGGGGAACCTTCCACCGGCATGTCTGGAGTATCGGTCCCCAGGGCCACAACGGACTGCTGACCGGCGATATCGGCTCGGGCAAATCGACCCTGGTCGACGCCGTGACCACCCTGCTGGTGCCTCACCAGCGCATCGTTTACAACAAAGCAGCCGGGGCACAAGGCAAGGAACGCTCCCTCTATTCATATATCCGCGGCGAGTACAAAAGCGCCAAGGACGATCTGACCCAGGTCGCCAGGGCGGTGGCGCTACGTGACGAAAACAGCTACACGGTGCTGCTCGCTCACTTCTACAATCAGGGTTTCAGTCAGGGCGTCACCCTGGCCCAGGTTTTCTGGCTCAAGGATCAGAAACGCAATCCCGAACGTTTCTTCGTTGTTTCCCAGACACCCTTAAGTATCGCGACAGACTTCAGTGATTTCGGCAGCGATATTGCTGAACTGAGAAAGCGCTTGCGGCGTACCGCCAAAGTTGAAGTGCTGGACAACTTCAAGGAGTACGGCAGCCGTTTCCGCCATCTGTTCGGGATTCAGAACGAGCAGGCGCTGGAGCTGTTCTATCAGACGGTGTCGATGAAGTCGGTCGGCAACCTGACCGACTTTGTGCGCAATCATATGCTCGAAAAGGGGCAGACCGAGGGGCGGATCGAAGATCTGCGGCGCAATTTCGACAACCTCAACCGGGCGCACGAAGCGGTGCTCAAGGCCAAGCAGCAGATCGAATTGCTCGCTCCGCTGGCGGCGGACGGTCGCCGCTTTCGTAAGCTGAGCGCTGCGGTTGATGACTTACGCCGTTGCCGTGAGGCGCTGGTCGCCTATTTCGCTGCGCATAAATCGGAATTACTGACAGCGCAGATCGAAAAGCTGGAGCTGGAGGTGCAGAAAATCGACCAGCGGCTGCAGCGAGTCAAGCAGGAGCTCGATCAGTTGCGGCAGCAGGAGGGGGAGCTGAAAACCGCGATCGATGCAAGCGGCGGGCGACGCTTGCATGAGCTGGAACAGAAAATCATCGAGTTGGAGAAAGAACGCCGCCGCAAGCAACATCAGGAGCAGGAATATCGCCGCCATGAGGAAAAACTGGGGTTGCCGAAAATCGCTTGTGAAGAGGATTTTTTCGCGGCATTGATCGCTGCGCGGACCTTGCTGGCCAATATTGACGCGCAGATCGAAACAATCAAACAGCTGGAGATCGAGCGCAGTGTTGAGCGGCAGGAGCTGAAAAAGGAACTGCTTCTGCTGGAGAAAGAACTCGACTCCCTGCGTCAGCGCAAGAGCAATATCCCGCGTAAGAATCTGGAACTTCGCCGTGAGCTGGCAAGCGCCCTCGATCTCGATGAGAATGCGCTGCCCTTTGTCGGCGAGCTGTTACAAATCGGCGAAGACGCCGAACAGTGGGAAGGGGCGATTGAGCGGCTGCTGCATAATTTCGGTCTCAGCCTGCTGGTGCCGGATCCGCTCTATTCCCAAGTCAGTCGTTACGTCGATCAAACCCATCTGCGTGGGCGGTTGGTCTACTTCCGGGTGCGTGAAAGCGACGCCCGGCAGAGCGGGAAAACCTTGCAACCCGATTCACTGGCCAACAGGCTGCGTATTAAGCCCGAGAGTGAATTTTATCCCTGGTTGGAAGCCCAGTTGCAGAAACGTTTTGATTTCATCTGCTGCCATGACCTTGACAGGTTTCGGCGGTTGCCGAAGGCGATCACCCCGAGCGGTCAGATCAAGTCGGGCGGCCAGCGTCATGAAAAGGATGATCGTCGTTCCATTCACGATCGCAGCCTCTACGTACTGGGCTGGAGCAATGCGGAGAAAATCAAAACTCTGGAAGGGAAAAGCCTGCAACTGAAGAATGAAAACCGGCGGTTAACCGATCTGCTGACCGGACTGGCAACCGAACAGCAGGGGCAAAATGAAAAGCGTGATGCGGTGCGTGACCTGTTGAAATTCGAGGATTACTCTGAACTTGACTGGAACCCGACAGTCAGGCGCATCCAGACACTGCAGGAAGAGAAGAGCGAAATTGAACGCAGCTCCGACCGTTTGCAGACCTTGCGAGATCAACTGGAACTGACCCGGAATGAACTGGAGCTGAAGGAAAACCGCCAGAGTGAGCTGGGCCAGGACGCCGGCGGTCAGAAAGAACGGCTGAAAAACCGGCGGCATGAACTGACCGAAGCCCGGCAGCTGATCGATCTTTTGACTGCGGAGGAGCGTGATACCTGGTTTCCTGGAATCGACCCTTTTTGTGCCCGGAATCTGAATCTGCAGAATATCGACAAGGCCCAGCGCGAGGTGCGCGAAGCGATTCAGCAGCAGCTCGATAACGACGCCAACAGGGTCAAGCGTCTGACCGAAAAGCTGATCGGAGCGATGCAGGCCTACAAAAATGCTTACCCCGCTGAAACCGCCGAGGTGGATGCCGGCCTTGAGGCCCTGAACGAATTTGAAACCATGCTGCAGGCGCTGCAGGAACAAGATCTTCCCCGCCATGAGCAGAATTTCAAACGACTGCTCAACGAAGGAACGATCAACAGCGTTGCCCTGTTTCAGAACCAGCTCGACAAGGAGCGTCAGCAGATCAGGGAGAAGATCGGCACCATCAACGGTTCGCTGGGCGAGATCGAATACAACCCCGGAACCTATATCGAGCTGGTCATGGACAAGACCCAGGATCCCGAGGTGCGTGATTTTCAGCAGGAGCTCAAACAGTGCCTGGCCGATACTCTGGAAGGTTCGGAACTCTACAACGAGGCGAAATTTCTGCAGGTCAAGGCACTCATCGAGCGTTTCAACGGCCGCGAGGGACTGATCGACAGCGACCGCAAATGGACCCGCAAGGTCACCGACGTGCGCAACTGGTTCAGCTTTTCCGCCAGCGAACGCTGGCAGGAAGATGGCAGCGAGCGTGAATTCTACTCCGACGCCTCGGGCAAGTCGGGCGGGCAGAAGGAGAAGCTGGCCTACACCATCCTCGCCTCGGCGCTGGCCTATCAGTTAGGTCTTGAATGGGGCGCGGTTCAGTCACGTTCCTTCCGCTTCGTGGTCATCGACGAGGCCTTTGCCAAGGGCTCCGATGAAAGTACCCGCTACGGCCTGGAACTGTTCAAGAAACTCCATCTGCAGTTGCTGATTGTTACCCCGTTGCAGAAGATCCATGTCATTGAAGATTACATCCGTTCGGTCCATTTCGTACACAACGAGGGCGGGTCCAATTCGGTGCTGCGCAACCTGACCCTCGAAGAATACCGGGCGGAAAAAGCGCAGTTTCAGCAACAGGCAAAAGGATGATTGCGACGGCGGAGATCAAGAAGAAAGCCCTGCAACACTGGCAAAGCGGTCGTTTGCTCAGCGCCTGGCTGAAGGGCGAGGAGCTCTTTCCCCTCGACATCCGTTTTCACAAAGTGACCGGGAAGGCGGCTCTGGAACAGTTTGCCGAGCTGCGCTGCTGGGTGAACGAGTTGCGGGACGGGAGCAAGGAGCGCCTCGGTTACGGTTATACGCTGGAGCTGACCGACAGCAACCATCGCCAGCTGGGGCGCCAGCGATTTCCCGCTCGCATCGGTTTCGACAGTCTGCCGGATCTGCTGCGCAGCATCGACAAGCAGGAGGAATTTGCGCGTTTTTGTGCCATGGCCGAGGAGACCCGGCGCAGCCAGCCGCACCTGCGGGTCTGGCTGGAAGAAAATCCCTTGAAAATGCTGAAACACCTGGAGATCTGGCCGCAGTTGCTGCGGGTCTGCGACTATTTTTGCCGGAATTCCCGGCCGGACCGCTATCTGCGCGAGTTGGAGATCCCCGCTGTTGACAGCAAGTTCATCGAAGGCCACAAACGGATTCTGCGCGAACTGCTCGATCAGCTGTTGCCGCCCGAGGCCATCAGTGCGGAGGTGACCAGTCTGGCCGGGAGCGGCTTTGAGCAACGCTTCGGCCTGCGCTACGATGAGCCGCTGATCCGGCTGCGCATTCTCGATCCAGCGCTGACAGTACCTTGGGGGATCAGCGATCTTAGCCTGCCGCTCAGCCAGTTCCGTAATCTGGCCCTTCCCTGCTCGCGGGTGTTTATCACCGAGAACAAGATCAACGGCCTCAGTTTTCCGCAGTTAGCCTCCGCCACAGTCATTTTCGGCCTCGGCTACGGCGTTCAAGCCCTCAAGGAGATCCCCTGGCTGCGCGAGAAGTCGATCTACTACTGGGGCGATATCGACAGCCACGGCTTTGCCATCCTCTCGCAGCTGCGCGGTTATTATCCGCAGACCCGCTCCCTGCTGATGGATCGGGAAACCTTGCTGACGGGGCAAGACCTCTGGGTCAGTGAAGAGCCCGGCAAGCGTTGCCTGACCGACCTGCCCCACCTTGACGAGCAAGAACAGCAGCTCTATCAGGATTTGTGCAGCAATCGGCTGGGGGAGAATATCCGTCTGGAGCAGGAACGGATCGCCTTTTCCCGTCTGCAGGAATGGCTGGACGAAAATCTGTAAGGGACGATGTGCAAGTTGTTCCTCAGGCTTGTCGCGTGATAGCTTGTCATTTTTGAAGCTTTTCAACCCCGTTAGACAGGAGGAAACCGTGCTCGACCAGATCAAAGCAAAACTCAGCGCCATCAAAGCTGATGGTGCCGTCACCGGGCTGATCAAGCGTCAGGCCCATGCCCTCTATGTCAACGGTCAGTGTCAGCTGTTGAGCTGTGCCGGGGATTCTTTCCACCTTGCCATCGATGATGAGCACAAGGACTTTGATCTGCAGATCGATTTTGTCCAGGAACGGGTTGAGACCAGCTGCAGCTGCAAATCGTCCCGCCCGGTCTGTCATCACGCCTTGGCCGGTCTGCTGGAACTGTCCGATTATCTGCAGAGAGACGAAGCCCCCGAGATCGATGCCGGGAAAACCTACACCCGCGAAGGGATGGTCAAGCGGGTCCTCGATGAAAGGCGCGAGAAGGCGGAGCGGGCTGAGTATCGTATTGAGTTCGCCGATAATCTCCATGGCGAACATGAACTGGTCAACGAACGCGGGCTGCGTTACAAACTGACCTTTCGCGATCTTGAGCAGGAGCAGGGTTACTGTTCCTGCCCCGATTACCGGACCAACAAGCTGGCAACCTGCAAGCATCTGCTGTTCGCTTTTTCTCAATTCAAGGCAGTTCACGGGGCTGAATCTGCGGCGCAGCAGGATTATCCCTTTGTGGAGATTTATCTTGATCCCTTAAACGATGGGCAGATCTCCTGGTTCTACCCGCAACCGCTGCCGAAAGAAATCAGCACACTCATCGAAGCCTATTTTTCTTCGGAACAGACCCTGCGGCCGGAAAGAGAGAGCGATTTCCTAGGTTTCAGCGAAGCGGCGCAAGAATGGAAAGAGATCCTCATCCGTCCCGAGGTCTTTGCGCGGGTCGAAGACCTGTTTGAACAGCGGCAGCTGCAGGAGGTGCAAAGCGCCGGCAGCCTCGATTATTCCGGAATCAAGGCTGAGCTGTTTCCTTATCAGAAAGAAGGGGTCGAATTTGCCGCTTTTCGCAAAGGGGCGATCCTTGCCGACGAAATGGGTCTCGGCAAGACGTTGCAGGCGATCTGTGTTGCCGTCCAGAAAAAAGCGTTGTTCGGCTTCAAGCGTACCCTGGTGGTCTGCCCGGCGTCGCTTAAGGATCAGTGGAAAAGTGAAATCGAACGCTTCTCCGCCGAAACGGCGGTGGTGATTCAGGGGACTGCCGAAGAACGGGCTGCGCTCTACCGGGATTCCGAGGCCTTTTTTCTGATCTGCAACTACGAGGCGACCTGGCGGGACCTTGCTCATCTGCACAGTTTCTCTCCCGATTTCATTATTCTGGATGAGGCCCAGCGGATCAAAAACTACGAAACCCGAACCGCCGCCTGCATCAAACAGATCCCGAAAAAGCACGGCCTGGTGCTTACCGGAACCCCGATTGAAAATCGGCTGGTCGACATTTTCTCCATCGTCGAGTTTCTCGATCCGCTGCTGCTCGCGCCGCTCTGGGAATTTTCCTATCAGCATTGCTGTTTCGATGCCAGGCAGAAGAATAAAATTACCGGTTATTACAATCTGCAACGCTTGAAGGAACGCCTGCAGCCGATCCTGCTGCGCCGCGAGAAAAGCGAGGTCCTCCGCCAGCTTCCCCAGGTCAGCCAGCTCGATATTCCGATCGAAATGCACCCCTGTCAAGCCGACCTTCATGCCGGCTACGCTCAGGGGGTGGCGCAGATTCTGCGCAAGAAGTTCATGACCCCCTTCGATCTGCGCAAATTGCAACTGCTGTTGGCAAAGATGCGCATGGTCTGCGATTCGACCTTTCTGGTTGATCCGGACCAGGAGGTCCATTATTCTCCCAAGCTCGATGAACTGCGCCATATTTTGCTCGACAAGCTCTGCCTGAAGGGTTCGCAGCGCAAGATTGTCATCTTTTCCGAATGGGTACGAATGAACCATATGATCGGCCGCATGTTGCGTGAAAACGATATCGGTTTTGTCGAACTCAGCGGCAAAGTACCGGTCGCCAAGCGCTCAGCACTGATCAAGGAGTTTGAAGAGAACAGCGTCTGCCAGGTGTTTCTTTCCACCGAGGCGGGCGGGGTGGGACTGAACCTGCAGGTCGCCGATACGGTGATCAATTTCGAACTGCCCTGGAATCCGGCCAAGAAAAACCAGCGGATCGGCCGTATCGACCGGCTTGGACAGCAAAGTCAGCAGTTAACCGTCATCAACCTGATTACCAAAAATTCGATCGAAACCCGCATCGCTGACGGCCTGCTGCTCAAACAGAACCTTTTCGACGGGGTGTTGAGTCCGGCCAGCAGTCTCGACAGCGTCGATTTTTCGACCAAGGGGCGATCACAATTCTTGCAGCAACTCGAAGAGAGCATCGAGCAACTCAGCATGCCGACGGTTGAGGAATTTGCCGAACCGCCGCTTGCGGCGGCTGCCGAGGCACCCGATCCGCTGGTCGAACCGACCGAATCGCTGCCGATCAAGGAAACCGGAACCGCGCTGCCCGCTTCTTCTGTCCCAGCTGCTTCGGCCGAACAGTTGACCCAGGTCATGAACCAGGGGCTGGCTTTTCTGTCCGGATTGATGCAGATGACGACGGGCAAAGCCTTGCCGGGCGAAGAAAGCCGGATCGAGGTCGACCCGGAAACCGGGGAAGTGGTCATGAGATTCAAAATCCCCGGGATGGGTTCCAGCTAAGTGTTTAGTTTCGCTGAGTTATGCTGCAGTGGCCTGTCGCTGACGCCCGGGCCAGGGTGCGAGGGAGTGAACTGTTGCTGATCTCAATCATTGTCGCCATGAGTCAGAACCGGGTGATCGGCAAGGACGGACAGCTGCCCTGGCAGATGCCGGAAGATCTGCAGCGCTTCAAGCGGCTGACCCTGGGGCAGACCCTGTTGATGGGGCGTAAAACCTATCAATCGATCGGTCATCCCTTGCCGGGGCGGCAGACGATTGTCCTAAGCCGCAACGCCGAATTTTGCGCTGCGGGATGCACGGTTGTCGCATCGCTTGATGAAGGGCTTGCCAGCACGCAGACCGATGAACTGTTCATCTGCGGCGGCGGGGAAATCTATCGGCAGGCGTTGCCGCTGACAGAGAAAATCTATCTGACCGAACTGCTGCGCGAGGTTGAGGGGGACACCTTCTTTCCAGCGCTGGCGGCTGAATCGTTTTGCACTCTCCACCGGGAAGAGCTTCTCGATGCGGGTCAGGCCTGCCGCTTTTCCATCCTGCAACGCTGCCGTTAAACCTCATCTCAAGATTTACATCCCACCTTTTTCTGTTAACTTTTCAGTATGACCAGCATACCGAACGATTCTATAGGGCCTGCCAAAGTCCTGCGGCTATACGATCCACAGAGCGGCTTGCGCGGGGTGGTGGTTGTCGATAACGTGACCTTGGGTCCGGCGATCGGCGGCGTGCGTGTTTCCCCTTCAGTGACCCCGCTGGAGGTCTTTCGTCTGGCGCGGGCGATGACGATGAAGAACTCGATCGCCGGGATTGATCACGGCGGTGCTAAGGCGGGCATCATTGCCGATCCGCATACTGCAGATCTGGAACCCCTGTTCCGGGCTTTTGCGCGGATGATCGCCGGGATCGACGAGTACATTCCCGGTCCCGACATGGGCTGTGACGAGCAGGCGATGGTCTGGATTCAGGAAGAAATCGGCCGTTCGGTCGGCCTGCCCGCTGAGCTGGGCGGCCTGCCTCTCGATCTGCTCGGGGCGACCGGCTTCGGCGTGGTCGCCTGCGCTGAAGTGGCGGCCCAGGAGATCGGCCTGCCGCTGAAGGGTGCCCGGGTGGCGATTCAGGGGCTCGGCAATGTCGGCGCGGCAGCGGCCTGCTTCTTTGCCGAAAAGGGGGCGAGCATCGTTGCGGTCAACGATCGCAGCGGCACCATTTTTGATCCAGACGGGCTGGATGTCGGCCGGCTGGTTACCGCCAAACGGCAGCAGGGTTCGGTGCTCGACTATGCCGGGGGACAGAGGCTGCCGGTCGACGAGATCTTCGCCCTCGACTGTGACATCCTGGTCCCGGCGGCTAATCCCGATGTCATCGACCTGCAGAATGCTGCTCAGGTCAAGGCCAAGCTGATCTTGCAGGGCGCCAACATCCCGGTGACCCTTGAGGCCGAGGCCGCTTTGGCGAAGCGGGGCGTGCTGGTGGTGCCCGACTTTATCGCCAATGCCGGTGGGGTGATTATGGCGGCGATGGAGTATCGACGCAAAAGTGCCGAAGTGGCTTTTACCTACATTACCCAGATGATTCAGGCCAATACCGAACGGATTTTGGACAAGGTGAAAAAAGAGGATCTGCTGCCGCGGGCGGCGGGCGAACTGCTGGCGAGGGAGCGGATCGAGACCGGCATGAAATATCGCAGTTGGAGCCACAAGTGGCGCTGAGGTGCTGTTACAAAAAAGGGACCTGTTCAGCCGGATGGCCTCGGGGTGCCCAATTCAAGGGTGTCTGACGCCAGGATGGCGTCAGCAAGCCCCAGGGATGGGTTCATGCGGCCCTTGGAGTGGGCAGCACGAGGCCATTTACCGAGGTGCTGAATAGTTAAAAAAAGCATAAAAGCCCGATTCCGTTGTGAAATCGGGTTTTTTCTTTGTCCGCTGGGCTTAGACACTTTCGATAAACAGCAGGCCGGGATCCTCAAGGTAGCGGCCGACGCGGCTCAGAAACCGGCAGGCCTCGGCACCGTCGGTGATCCGGTGGTCGAAGGTCAGCGACAGCGGCAGCACTTGCCGGATGGCGATTTCATCCTGATAAATCCAGGGCTTCTTGCCGATTCGGCCGCAGCCGAGGATGGCGACGTTCGGGTAGTTGAGGATCGGCGTGGCATAGTGACCGCCGTAGGCGCCGAAGTTGCTGATGGTGATGGTGCTCCCGCGCAGCTCTTCGCTGCTGATGCTGCGATCGCGGGTCCGCCGGGAGAGCTGTTGCAGTTCTGTTGCCAGGTCGATGATACTCTTCTGCTGGATGTTCTGCACCACCGGCACCATCAGTCCGTCGGTGGTATCGACGGCGACTCCCATGTGGCAGTGAGTGTAGAAGATCACTTCCTTGTGCTCTTCATCGACCTGCGCGTTAAAGCGGGGGAATTCGACCAGCGCGTGCTGCACCGCCTTCATAAAGAAGGGCAGAAAGGTCAGCGGCAGATCGCGCTCAGCCAGATGTTCGGTTTCGCGCAGTTTCAGCTCGTAGAGGTGGGTGACATCAAACTCGTCCATGTTGGTGACAAAGGCGCTCAGTTGCTGGGCTTTCAGCAGGTTGCGGGCGATGGTCCGGCGCACCGCGCGCATCGGCTTACGGTAACCGCCATCTTCGCCGGCGATGGCTTGTTTCGGCAGGGCGCTGCGGGTTGCCGCTTGGCGGACATCCTCGGCGCTGATGCTGCCGTCGGGGCCGCTGCCGGTCAGTTGCTCGAGGTCGACCTGGAGTTCTTTGGCCAGCGCCCGCACCGAGGGGAGGGCTTTGATCCCAGGTGCGACGGCCGGCACTGATGGCGTTTCCGGCTCGTCGATCGCTTCGGGAAGTTCACCGACGATGCCGAACGACTCCCTGCGCGGTTCGCTGTCCGATGGTGTCGGGGCCGGTTGCTCGGCGGCGGCCCCTTCCAGAATTGTCAGCAGGGTGTCGCCGACCGGGACAATCGCCCCTTCGGCATGATGCAGTCTGCTCACCCGTCCGGCTTTCGGTGTCGGTATTTCGACCACCGCCTTGTCAGTTTCCACCTCTACCACCGGCTGATGCTCTTCGACCCGCTCGCCTTCTTCCACCAGCCAGCCACGGATTTCAGCTTCGGTAATCCCTTCTCCCAAGTCGGCAAGTTTGAATGCAAATTCCATAGTAATCAGTACCTCAGCAGATCGTCGATGGCGGCGATAATTCTGGCCGGTGACGGCAGGTTGTAATTTTCAAGCAGCGGCAGCGGCAACACCACATCGTAGCCGGTCACCCGGCGGATCGGCGCGCGCAGCGACATGATCGCCTCCTCAGCGATGGTCGCCGCCAATTCGGCACCGAAACCACCGGTTTTAGCGGCTTCATGGACAATCAGGACGCGGCCGGTTTTGTGCACTGACTCCAGCACCGCTTCCCGATCGAAGGGGCTTAAGGTCAGCAGGTCGATGATCTCGGCGTCGTACTCCCCGGCGGCGCGCAGTACCACTTCGAGCATGCTCCCCCAGGCGATAATGGTCAGCTGATTTCCTTTGCGGGCAATCCGGGCTTTGCCGAGCGGGGTGTGGTACGGCTGTTCGGCAACCTCCTCTTTGAGCAGTCGATAGAGGCGGGTCGGTTCCAGGTAGATGACCGGATCGGGGTCGTCGATGGCGGCCAGCAGCAGCCCCTTGGCATTGCTCGGGGAGGAGGGGACCACCACCTTGATGCCGGGCATGTGGCAGAACAGTGCTTCAGTGCTCTCTTCATGCAGTTCAGGGGCTTTGACGCCGCCGCCGTAGGGAGTGCGGATCACCAGCGGGCAGTCGAAACGGCCTCGTGAGCGGGCGCGGATGCGGGCGGCGTGGGTGAAAATCTGCTCGATGGCGGCATAGCAGAAGCCGAGAAACTGGATCTCTGCCACCGGTCGCAGCCCGTAAGCGGCCATGCCGATTGCCAGTCCGATGATCCCCGATTCGGCCAGCGGAGTGTCGATGATTCGCCGTTCGCCGAACTCTGCATGCAGGCCGTCTGTGACCCGGAAGACGCCGCCGTCTTTGCCGATATCTTCGCCGAGCAGCAGCACCCGCTCATCCGTTTCCAGCGCCTGCCGCAGCCCTTGATTGATCGCCTGGACCAGATTAAGTACTGCCATCAAGACACTCCTTGAGCTGTTCCTGCTGGCGACTGCTGAGTTGGTGGCAGGTGTAACGGAACATCTCTTCGGCACCCGGCGGTGCTGCACTTTCGGCCGCCCTGACTGCCCGATTGAGCCGCTCCTTCAGGGTCAACTCCAGCTGTTCCTGATCGCCGGGACTCCAGAGCCGCTGCTGATCCAGAAAACGGCGCATGCGCAGCAGCGGATCCCGCTGCCGCCATTTTTCCACTTCCTGCGGATCGCGGTAACGCTGGGCATCGTCAGCGGTGGTGTGGTCGGCCATCCGGTAGGTTTCACATTCGATGAAGCTGGCACCCTCGCCGGCTCTGGCCCGTTCGATCGCCTCATGGGTGGCCTGGTAGACTGCCAGGACATCGTTGCCGTCGACCTGCAGGCCATGAATCCCGTAGCTGAGCGCTTTTTGCGCGAGCGTCTGCGCCGCCGTCTGGGCCTGGCGCGAAACTGAAATCGCCCACTGGTTGTTCTGACAGATCACCACCAGCGGCAGCTTGTAGACGCCGGCCATATTCAGCGCTTCGTGAAAATCTCCCTTCGAGGTGCCGCCGTCGCCGAGGAAGGCTGCTGCAACCAGGTCATCACCGCGATATTTGGCCGCCAGTGCCGCACCGGCGGCGTGCAGGATGTGGGTGCCGACAGCGATGCTCATGGGGAAAATATTGCAACCTTCAGGGCTTTGCTGGCCACGCTCGTCACCGCTCCAGTAGCGGTAGATCAATTCCAGCGGGTAGTTGTGGCAGAGGAACACCCCCAGCTCGCGGAAGGCGGGGAAAATCCAGTCCTGACTGCGCAGGGCAAAGCCGCTGCCGACCTGGGCCGCTTCCTGACCGAGTGAAGCCGGGTAGGTGCCGAGCCGTCCTTCGCGTTGCAGATCGAGGGCGCGCTGGTCGGCCATCCGCGTGTAGCTGAGCAGCTCGTAGAGTTGCAGCAGTTGGCTGTCGCTCAGATCGGGCATCAGGCTCTCATCCGCCTGGCCGCTGGGAGCGAGGATGCTCAGCCGTTCAATGGTGAAATCGGCGATCGGTTGTTTCGGCATGACAGTTTTCCCTTCAATTAAACTCTAACTTGCTTCCTTAGCCTGTCAATCAACCGGGGATTGCGGTCGTTCGCCTGAGCGGGTATGGTTCTAAGAGGCTGTCCGAGAATAGGGAGCCCGGAATTGTCTGCGAAAGAATCAAGGAGGTAGCTGATGTTGCGTTTAGCTGTTGTTTTACTCTTGCTGCTGTTGCTTAGTGCCTGCGGGCCGCGGAATTTTAATTATGG
Organism: Deltaproteobacteria bacterium; assembly: GCA_024280335.1. GTDB lineage: Bacteria > Desulfobacterota > Desulfuromonadia > Desulfuromonadales > Geopsychrobacteraceae > Malonomonas. Next base: position 90,901 of record JAJRQI010000007.1, on the reverse strand, counting down.
TGCGACCGATCGGTCCCTGCCGCAACTGGTGGTGCGTGGTGACGCCAGTGTTAAGGCGGTTCCCGACCAGTTGAAATTACGCCTGGGGGTGGTGACCCAGCAGGCTGGCGCTGATGAAGCGCTGGCGGAGAATAATCGGCGGATGACGCTGGTGCTGGCGCAATTGAAAGAGCTGGGGATTGCCGCTGGCGAGATGTCGACCGGTCAGTTCCGGGTGCGCCCCGAATGGAGCCAGCCGCCGCGACCGACCCCGGCCAACTGGCAGCGGGGGATTATCGGTTATCGGGTCAGTAACGAACTGTTGATTGAAACGACCCGGGTCGATCTGGCGGGAAAATTGCTCGGCTTGGCACAACAGGCGGGCGCCAATCAGATCGGCGGCTTGCAGTTCGCTCTGGCCGATCCGGGCGAATACCGCCGGCAGGCGATTGAGCTGGCGACCGCTCAGGCGATCCGCAAGGCAGAAACCATGGCTGCGGCCGCCGGTATCAAGTTGGGCGCGGTGCAATCGATGAGCCTCAACTCCCCCGGCCAGCCGCCGCAGGCGATGTTCATGGCCGAGGCGCGGATGGCCGGCAGTGACGCCGTCCCGGTCGCTGCCGGGCGGGTGGAGGTTGCGGCGGCGGTGACGATGATTTATTTGTTGGAGATTCCGGCCGACAAAGATGCAGAATAAAGTTTAGTCGATAATCACGCAGTTGCGGCCTGACTCCTTGGCCTGATAGAGCAGTCCGTCCGCTTGCCGGACCATGGCGTCCAGGGTCTCCTCAAGGAGGGTATTGACCCCGATTGAAACCGTTGCCTGGATCGTATAGCCGTCGGCGATGATGAGGTTTTCTTCAATTTTTTCCCGAATTTCTTCAAAGTGATCGCGGCAATGGGCTTTGTCCATGTTGCTGGTCATGACGACAAATTCCTCCCCGCCGAGGCGGGCAACAATATCTGACTCACGAAAGCTATCCAGCAGGGTTTTTGCCACATCTACCAGCACCTGATCGCCGCAAGCGTGGCCGTAGCTGTCGTTGATATTTTTAAAGTGGTCGATATCGATCATCGCAATGCAGAGGTCCAGATTCCTCCGCCGCGCATTTTCAAACAGTTTGCCGCCGGCTTGGAAAAAATAGCGTCGATTGTAGAGTCCGGTCAGGGAGTCCTTGATCGCGGCATTGCGCAGCTGGTTCAGATGGTGAAGAATTTCGACATTCTGATTGACTCGCCAGACCAGCTCTTCTTCGAAGTAAGGTTTGTTGATGAAGTCGTTGGCGCCCCGCTTGAGAAATTGTGCTGAAAGCAGCGGGTCTCCCTGCGCCGACATACCGATAATCAGCAACTTGTCCATCGGGAAGCTCTTTCTGATTTCTGCGGTCAACTCAAAACCATCCATCTGCGGCATATGGTAATCGGTCAGGACCAGCTGGATGGAAGGGTCGGCCTTTAACTGCTCCATCGCCGCGATCCCGTCGCCTGCTTCGACGACAGTAAAATGCTGCGTCTCCAATATTTTGCGGGTGTTTTCCCGCACCAGACCGGAATCATCCACCAGCAGTACCGTGATATCCTGGTTGCGCAGATAGCGACTGATGGTGCTCGACAGAAGATCGAGGGTGTGCGGACCCTTCATGATATAGTCAAGCACCCGTTTGCCGAGAATCTGCCGGCGGGTTTCTTCATTCAGGCGGGCGGTAACGACAACTGCAGGAATCCCCTTGGAGATAACATAGTCGACAATCTCACCATCGGCGGCGTCCGGCAGGTTCAAATCGAGGACCGCCAGCAGAAACTGGTCGGCATCCTCCTCAAGCAGGGCAACCGTCTCCTGGTAGGTCGTTTTAACCACGCAGCCGGCGTGAAAGTCATCTGCAACCCGGCGGCTCAACAGCTGGCCGAACAGTTTACTGTCTTCGACGATGAGAACTTTATCCATGATTTCCTCTGAAAAGGGAAAGAAGAGCTTCTGTCAGCCAAAGTATAGAATAATCTAATAGTATAGCCAGCTTCTTTCGTCCGGCAAGTGCCGGCTATGCGGCAAATGATTCTGGGCGGCAGCCATAGCGAAATTTTACCCGGCGGGCAGGTTCAAAGTAACTTGCGAATCTGTTGAGGCCCTTGTATCAGTCGTCATCCCTGTGAAAACGGGGATCCAGTTTATAGGCTGTTCCGAAGGATTTCTGGATTCTCGGACTTTTGCAAGAGGCTCTGTTGTACAATGCACTAAATAGCTCTGTCACGAAGAGCCGTTTACGGTGCGACAGGAGGCAAAAATGCTCACACTTGAACCGTTAGCTACGGTCAGTTTTGAGGTCGACCCCCAGCGTGGTTTTACCCCCCTGTGCCCTGATGAGTTGCCGGTCGCTGAAGGGGAGCAGATTGTTGACGAGCTGAACGCACAGGCGCAGTTCGGCCGTTACCGTATTGTCAGCAAGGATTGTCATCCACCCGAGGCCCCCTGGATGGCCCGAACCGCAGAGGAGATCATGGCTCCGGTTTCAGGGGATTATCCCGGCCTCGACATCAAGTGGCCGCGGCACTGTGTGGTCGGTACCGAGGGGAATCGTCTGCTCCCCGGCTTGCCGGAGGAAGCGGCCTATGATCTGCTGATAGAAAAGGGTGTCGATCCGCTTAAGCACCCCTATGGCGCCTGCTATCAGGATCTGGCCGAGCGCGAAACTACCGGGGTGATCGAATGGCTGCGCGAACGGCAGATCAAGACGGTCATCGTCGGCGGTCTGGCGACCGACTTCTGTGTCAAAACCACCGTCCTGCAACTGCGGCGGGCCGGGTTTCGGGTGCTGGTCAATCTGGCAGCTTGCCGTGGCGTCGCCGCCGAGAGCAGTGCAACCGCCTGTATCACCATGCGCCGTGCCGGGGCCGAGCTGATCGCCGACAGCAGCGAACTGGAATCGGCATGAGCGGCGTCAAGCTTGACCGCTGGCTGGTCGACAGTCTGCTCGATACCGATCTCTACAAGATCACCATGCTGCAGGCCTACTACCATGCGCCGGAGTTTCGCACGGTCGATGTCGAGTGGAAGTTTGCCTGCCGCAACCGCAACGGCTTCGATCTGGCGGCGCTGATTCCGGAAATCGGTCGGCAACTGGGACAGGTCTGCAGCCTCTCCTTTACCGACAACGAACTCGATTATCTGGCCGGGTTTTCTTTTATCAAGCCGGATTTTATCGAGTTCCTGCGTATCTTTCGTCTCGACATGCGTTTTGTCCATCTACAACCAAAGGGCAAGGATCTGGACCTGCGTTTTCGCGGCCCGCTGATTCATGTCACCCTGCTGGAAATCTATACGCTGGCGATTATCAGTGAACTGCACAGTTTCGTGAATTGCGGCGGGATCGATCTGTCGCTTGCCCGGGAAAAGCTGACTGCCAAACTGGAGCTGCTCAAAGCGCAAACGGTGCTGTCCGGTTTCAGTTTTGCCGACTTCGGCACCCGTCGGCGTGCCAGTAAAGAGTGGCAGGAAGAGGTCCTGATCACCCTGAAACAGCAGCTCCCGGACCACTTTTCCGGGACCAGCAGCCTGCATTTCGCCCGCACCCTGGATCTGCCGCCGATCGGCACCATGGCCCATGAATGGTTCCAGAGCTGGCAGGCGGTCACGCGGCTGGCCGACGCGCAGAAGGCGGCGCTGGAAGGTTGGGTGCGGGAGTACCGCGGTCGACTGGGGATCGCCTTGACCGATTGCTACTCGATGGACTCCTTTATCCGTGATTTCTCCGACCCCTACTTCGGTAAACTCTACGACGGCTTACGCCACGATAGCGGCTGCCCGCTGCAGTGGGGCGAAAAGGCGATCGGCATGTATCAACAGATGGGGATTGACCCGCTCAGCAAAACTCTGGTATTCAGCGATTCGCTGAATTTCCCGCGCATGATCGAAATCTACCGGCATTTTCAGGGAAGGGCAAAGATCTCCTTCGGCATCGGCACTGATCTGATGAACGATGTCGGTAACGTCCCGCTCGACATCGTGATTAAAATGGTTGCCGCCAACGGCAAGCCGGTGGCGAAAATCTCCGACGAGCCGGGCAAGAGCATGTGTGAAGATCTTGGCTATTTGCAGTATCTGGCCAGTGTTTACGGCATCGATCCGCGGACGGTTAAAATCTCCGTATAGGAGACTAAAACACTCTGCACTGAAAGTGCAGAGTGTTTGAATCGGGACTGAAAGTCCCTTAAAATCAAAGGCAAAGATCGTCATCCTCGCGAAGGCGGGGATCCATGCCTTATAAAACCTCTGGATTCCCGCCTTCGCGGGAATGACGAAATATGAGTAGCATCTGAAAGACTTGGATTAAAGTCCATAGTTTTTACTTGCGTGAGGGAACAATAATTCTGCATGAATAATTACGATCTGATCGTCATCGGCGGTGGTCCTGCCGGGATTTTCGCCGCTGGTTTTGCGGCGAAAAGCGGTGCTAGGGTGCTGCTGCTGGAAAAGAACCGCCGTTGCGGCACGAAGCTACTGATTACCGGCAAAGGGCGCTGCAACCTGAGCAACAGCGAAGCAGATCCACGTAAATTTATTGAGGTTTTCGGTCGCAACGGCAAGGCCTTTCTGACTGCGCTCTACGCTTTCGGCGTGAGCGATGTGGTTGAGTTCTTTGAACAGCGCGGTCTGCAATTACGCATCGAACGGGGCGGGCGGATTTTTCCCGAACGGGGCAGCGCCGCCGACGTACAGAAGGTGCTGGATGGTTTTATTCGCGAAACCGGCGTGGAGCTGCTGACCGATTGCCAAGTTTCAGGATTGCAGATCGCAGAGAGTCGAGTCGTTGCCGTGCAGACCGACAAAGGTGAGTTTTTCGCCGACAACTTTGTCGTTGCCACCGGTGGTTTGTCCTATCCGGAAACCGGCTGCAGCGGCGATGGCTACAAGTGGGCAAAACAGACCGGGCACAAGGTTTTGGCCCCGGAACCGGCGCTGGTGTCGCTGCAACTGGCGGAAGACTGGACCGTCGAACTGATTGATTTCAACCTGAAGAATGTGCGGATTGAAGTTCGTCAAAACGGCAGAACGCTCACCGAACGTTTCGGTGAAGCCTTCTTTCTGCCGACCGGCATCGGCGGGCCGATCATCCTCGATATGAGTGCGGCGATCCGCGCTGCCCTGAAAAATGGACCGGTAAGCCTGCGGCTGGATCTCAAGCCTGCTGTGGAGGCGGAGCTTTTTGACAAGCGCTTGCAGCGCGAACTGGCGGCGCACAACAACAAGGATTTCCGCAAGTCGTTGGCCGGTCTGCTGCCGAAAGATATGATCCCGCTCTTTGTCCGACTCTCCGAAATCGAGCCGAACAAAAAATGCCATTCGGTCAGTAAAGCGGAACGCACCCGATTGTTGCAGATGTTTAAAGGGTTGCAACTGCAGGTGAGCGCGGTCGGCGGTTTCAAACGGGCGATCATCACCTCCGGCGGGGTGGCGCTGACCGATATCGATATGCGCAGCATGCGCTCGAAGCAGCTGAGAAATCTCTACTTTGCCGGCGAGATGATCGATCTGGACGGGCCGACCGGCGGCTTTAACCTGCAGGTTTGCTGGTCGACCGGCTATCTGGCCGGGGTGAGTGCGGCGGAGGCTTTGTAGGTTTCTTCCCGGCAGCGCCGGTAAGATTCTCCCACAACTGTTCATAGGGCAGGGTGAGGAAATCGATACTCAGCCGTTCGCGCGAGTCCTGTAACACGAAGCCCCGTTGCTTGACCGCCGTTTCGATCCCCGGCATGTGCAGTGCTCCCCAGGGGATCACCAGCGTCCGGTAGTTTTGCAAGCCCTTTGGTAGATAACTCAGGACTGCCCGGTTGCGCTTCTGCAGCAGGTCATCCATGACAATCCGATTGATCTCCGGGGTGACGTTCTGCGCGGCCCAATCGCTGAACTCCTGATAACCGCTGCGCAGCGAACGGCTGTTGAGCAGATAGCGGCCGATGGCGTTGAGGACTTCGATGGTGCGCGGATCAAATTCTTGCAGATCGATATCGGCGCGCAGGATGTCCGGCGTTCCAGTCCCGTCTGGGTTCGGCTGGCCAAGTTGTTCCGCCTCGATCAAGCGGCCGGGGAAGCTGAGTTGCTCTTGGGATGTCAGCCCCAGAAGGTCAGCCAGCTTGCCGTAGCTGAACGTGTCGCTCAGCAATCCTTTCGTATCGCTGATCCCTTCGGCCAGCAACAGGGTATGCCCGGCATTAAACGAGTCGGACAGCTCTTGATAATAGTCCTGCCGGCCCATATGGATCATGCTGACCAGGCGAATCTGTTTATCTCCCTGCACATAAATCTTTTCTATCATATACAGCCCGTTCGGCTTCAGGCGGACGAAACCGGCGGTATATTCTTCGATCAGACTGCCGGCTGCGGAATAACTGAGCAGCAGCAGAACCACCGGTAACAGTGGGATACTCAGCAGGCAGAAACGGAAGAAATTGCCTCCGCTGAATCCCGGCCCGGCAAACTGGCTGCGAACCAGCAGCAAACTCTTGCCGTTGCTATGCTGGATCAGTTTCAGCGCCAGAAATCCCAACAGCAGTTGACCGCAGGCGGCAACCAGCTGGTACTTGTCGCCGATCAGCGGCTCCAGCGGCCAGCTGTCGAGCAATCCCCAGAACCGGTAGGTCAGTAGCGAAACAAAGATCAGCTTAGGCAGATGGCGATTAAATCCGAGCCCGAAATAGATCAGCAGCGCCAGCAGAACCGCTAGTAGATCGGCCATGTCGCGCAGTTCGGCGATCGGGTTGTCCGGCCAATAAGGGTTCAGCAACTCGGTGCCGATGCCCAAACTGGCAGCAACCAGGAACAGGATGAGGAACAGGTTGGCTAACTGTTTCATTTTTCGTCTACGGGACCAGGGTTGAAGGGGTTCGAAGGTTTTTGCGCGGCTATTTTTGTGAGGCGGAGGCCAGCAGGGTCGCCATCAGTCTCCAGCCGTCATAATCCATGCAGAGTGACCTCAATAGCCCGATGAAGTGGGTAACTTGTCCGTCCCGGCACCCTACTGCCGGAAATCGTCCAAGTCAAGATGTCCGGTTGCTCGGTAAGCAAAGGAAATCAGTTTTTCCTCAACTTGACTTGACTCGCTCCGGGGATAAGCTTAATGAGAAAATCATTTCTCCACACAATTGCGGGGGAGGTTGCCGATGGTGTCAAGGGTCTTGTTGCTGCTCGGTTGTCTGTTGTTGTCTGCCGGTGGTGTCTGTGCGGCGGAAATCTATGGCCAACTGTGGATCGCCCCGAACAACAACCCGCCGATCGGGGCAACGGTATCTGCCGGTTGCGGCGGTGACGCGCAGGTCGATCAGTACGGGCGCTATCGGATTACCGGCCTGGCGTCACGGACCAGCTGCGCACTGACCGTCAACTACAACCAACGGCTTTCCAATCCGGTGAATATCTACACCGCTGACAATCGCAACGCCGCCAACTTTATGCTCCGAGTCTCCGGCGACCGCCTGTTGCTGATCCGCAGGTAACGATTATGGATGATCTCGGCCGGCAACAGAAAGCTGCTGATCAGACGCTTGAACCTGCCCAGCAGGAACACCCTCAGGGCAAAAGCGGCTGGGAGAAGTTTGAAATCCTCTCCAAGCCGATTGCCGGGCTGCTGACCGCGCTGGCCATTGCCCTGCTCGGCTACTGGGGGCAGAGCACCGTAACCAGGATTGCCGCCATGGACCAGAACGCGCGCCTTTACACCGAACTGCTGAGCAAGCGGGAGCAGTCGGAGAGCATGCTGCGCAAGGATATGTTTACGGTCATCCTCAAGGATTTCTTCAAAAAGGAGTTCGGTGTCGCCGACAACGGCAGCGCTCCGTTCGGCAGCGAGCTGATCTCGCAGAAGCTGCTGAAACTGGAGATGTTGGCACTCAACTTCGGCGATTCCCTCAGCCTGGGTCCGCTGTTTCTGGAGGTCAGTCGTGATATCGGCAAAGCCAGACCGTCCGCAGATGAACAGATGGGCTGGCGGGTCAAAAAGGGTGCGCTGATCAAGCGTTTGCACAGCCTCTCCAAGCGGGTCGCCAGCGCCCAGCTGGCATCGCTCAAACCGCGCGGCAAGCCGCTGTATATTGAAATCCCCTTTAAGCGGGTGCAGCTGAGCGAAGCCGCCGAGCAAGGGTTCTATACCTGGCCGGATGATGAGGTCGAGCAGATCTCCGCCGGAGATCTAGGGTTGGCGCAGGAATTGCGTCTGGAGCTGTCACGCTTGACCCAGGACGGAATCACCCGGATTCTGACCTTTCAATTCAGCAACGCCGATTACCGGCAGAAAACCATCGACGTGGCGCTGACGGTGGAAACTTTCCGCGCCGACGGCAATCTCGACAGCCGGGCGGCGGAGTTGAAGTTCACCCTCGATTATTTCAACTTTCCGTTGATCGATAATACCCGCCTCTCCGACAATCAGCGCTTTGCCTTGGTGCTGGCTGGCTTTGATGAGAACACCATCAAGGTCGAAGGGGTCCTGTTTCCGGGTGAATTTTCCAGTCAGCGGGATAAACCCTATCTGATGGATGCGATCAAGGCTCTGACCAGAGGCGGCAAGCTGGGGGAACCATAGTGCTCAAAGGATCCGCTCGATGAAAATTCTGCTGCAGTTATGTTGCTGTCTGGTGTTCTTGGCGTTGCCGTTGCCGTTGTCTGCGGCGGAGCTGTTGCCGGGGGAGTGGAGCGGGACTTACCGCTTTGCCGATGATGAGGCGCTGCCGGTCAAGTACCATGTCGAGAGGCTGGAGGCAGCGCCGGACGAGAGAGACAGTTCCCTGACAATCACCATGAATGTTGCCGGGGTTGCCATTGATTTCTGTGAAATTCGGCTGGCTGACGATCAGTTGAGCTTCCAGATGAATCCGGGGAAAGAGGTCGCCTGCCTGCTTCGATCGGCCGATGATGGGAGCTACAAAGGGGAATGCCGTTCATTGATCGATCTGGAGGATCCACAGATCATCAAAGTGTTTATGCGGCCCCCGCAGTTTGCACACGGGACAGAAGAAAATGACTTGTCGAAGGAAGCGACTGTGACGGCGCAATCAGAAGATTCGGACAACACCGAAAAGTCGCCCGCAGCGGAATAACAGCAAATCTGAAGGTCAGTCGACCAAGCAGTCGCTGACCGGCTGCTCCGTGGTTATTTCGAGATAATCTTTCCCCCATTGCGACATCTGCTGGAGGATCGGCACCACACTTTTTCCCAGTTCAGTCAGCGAGTATTCCACCCGCGGCGGCACCTCGGCGTAGACCTTGCGATGGATCAACCCATCGGCTTCCAGCTCTCGCAACTGCTGGGTAAGCATTTTCTGCGTCACTTTTACCAGTCGACGCTGCAGCTGGCTGAAACGCAAGGTTTTGAAGCTCAGATGCCAGAGGATCAGCGACTTCCACTTGCCGCCGATGATCTCCAGAGTAACCGAAACGGTACAGCGATAATTTTCATCTTCATTCATAACTGATCCAGATTACACAATAGTTTCTTTTTAGATACTACAGTACAAAAAAGTGGGTACTTGTTTTTATCGACGGTGCTCGTTAGTTTTATAACAATTGTAAGAATAAAGTCAAATCCATTCCCTTAATAACAGGAGGAGGTCACATGCCGCAACAATTCAAGGCGCTGCTGGTGGAGCAGCCGGAAAAGAAGGTTTTCACCCGCTCCATTGTCACTCGCAACGTCGCTGAGCTGCCGGAAGGCGAACTGCTGGTCAAGGTTCACTATTCATCGCTGAACTTCAAGGACGCACTTTCTTCAGTAGGAAATCCGGGCGTGACCCGCAATTTTCCGCACACTCCGGGGATCGACGCTGCCGGTGAAGTGGTCTCCTGCAGCGACGGCACCTTTCAGCCGGGTGAACAGGTGATCGTCACCAGCTACGATCTGGGGATGGAGACCGACGGTGGTTTCGGCCAGATGATCCGGGTGCCGAGCAACTGGGCGCTGAAACTGCCGGCAGGGCTGAGCCTGAAAGAGAGCATGATGCTCGGCACCGCCGGTTTGACCGCCGCACTGTCGGTGCAGGAACTGGTCGATAATGGGGTAACTCCGGACGCGGGGCCGATTCTGGTCACCGGCGCAACCGGCGGCGTCGGCAGTCTCGCAGTGGCGATCCTGGCCAAGGCGGGTTATCAGGTTACGGCGGTTACCGGCAAGCTGGAAGAGAGCGACTATCTTCAGGGGCTCGGTGCTGACCGGGTGATCGCTCGGGAAACGCTGTTGACCGGGAACGAGCGGCCGATGTTGAAAACCACTTGGGCCGGAGTGGTCGACTGTGTCGGTGGCGAGATGCTCGCTGCAGCGATCAAGTCGACCCGCAACTGGGGCGTGGTCACCTGCTGCGGGCTGGTCGGTTCCCCCGATCTGCCGATCAATGTCTTCCCCTTTATCCTGCGCGGTGTGCGGCTGATCGGTATCGATTCCGCTGAATGCCCGGCAGCACCGCGGGTTAAGGTCTGGCAAAAACTGGCGACCGACTGGAAACTGAACCGACTGGAAGCGATGGTCGAGGAGGTGACCCTGGCAGGGCTTGAAGAGAAGATTCAGGCGATGCTCAAAGGCGGTCTGCGGCGGCGGGCTCTGGTGAACCTGCAGAAAAGCTGAAGTTGAAATCAACAGGGGTTAAGAAACGGCCGGATGAAATGTCCGGCCGTTTTTTATGAAACCGCCATTGCCACCGGGCAGATCAACGGTAAACTGATCAACTATAGGATTGCAATGGACAATCTTCAACCCGTATAGTCTGTATAGATTGGCAGGGGGTGGTTATGTTAGAGCCGTTGATTCAGCAAGATCTTTTTGCCGATATCCATCGTGGCGGACGGCTGCAGGAGCGGTTAGCCAACGCGCATAAAATGTTCAACCTTCAGAGTCCGGGGCTTGATCGTATCGGTATCGCCCTGTTCGATGAGGCGACCAGCCGGGTGAAGACCTTTCTTGCCAGCCCGGTGGCGGAGAACCCGCTGACAAATTATCAACATCCCCTGGCGGATGCCGAATCTCTCGCCGCCGCCGCGATCCCCGGACAGGCCCGGATTGTCAATGACCTGCAACTCTTCGCCGAGGGGAAAAATCAGCATACGCTAAAAATTCGCGATCTCGGCATGCATTCCAGCTATACCCTGCCGATCTTTGAACGGGATGTTTTACGCGGTTTCGTTTTCTTGAACTCGCGACAGAAGGATTATTTTCAACAGGACATTCTTGGACAGATCCCCCTGTTTGCCCACTTTCTGGTGCAGATGGTCCTCAACCATCAGGCGACGCTGCGAACGCTGGTGTCGGCTTTGCGGATTACCAGCCGGATGATGCACTACAAGGATCCGGAAACCAGCAGTCACCTGGAGCGGATGGCGAACTTCTCGCAGTTGATCGCCCAGGAGCTGGTGGCGCAACAGCAGATTGTTCTCGATGATGAAGAGATCGATCATATTTATCGCTTCGCGCCGCTGCATGATATCGGCAAGGTGGGCATCCCTGATGATATTCTGCAGAAACCGGGCCGGCTCGACAGCAACGAATGGACGGTGATGAAAACCCACTCCGGCATCGGTCGGGCGATAGTCGATCAGCTGATCCATGATTTCGGTTTTTCCGCGCTGCCCGATATTGAGATTCTGCGGCACATCACTGAACTGCACCATGAAAAGATCGATGGCAGCGGTTACCCGCATGGGTTCTATGGTGACCAGGTGCCGCTTGCGGCCCGGATCGTCAGCGTCAGCGATATCTTTGATGCCCTGACTTCCGAGCGGCCCTATAAAGACGCCTGGTCCAATCAGGCCGCCTTTGCTGAGCTTGATCGGATGGTGCAGAAAAATCGACTCGATGTAAACTGTGTTGCAGCGCTGCAGAATCGCCTGGCAGATGTCGAAACGGTTCAGCGCTGTTTCAGTGAGAGCAGAGCATAACCGGCAGCCATTTTTCTCCCTCGATTTGCCTACCCCAAAACCACGCAGTTTTGCTACCATGCTGCGATGGTTCCGCTGATCGATACGCATATCCATCTCGACGCACTTGAACTGGCCGGGACCGGAGTCGCTTTGCTGCCGCAGGCGCAGCAGAACGGTATCGGCAAGTTCATCGTCCCCGGTGTCCGCAGCAGCGGCTGGCACGGATTACTGGCGCTGACGCGACAGCAGCCGGAGATTTTTGCCGCCCCCGGTCTGCACCCCGCCTATGCCGAGCAATGGTCGGCCAAGGTGGCGCAGCAGCTGCAGGAGTTCAGCCGTCAGCCGAAGGTGGTTGCGATCGGCGAGATCGGCCTCGACGGGGCCGCGGGGCCGCCGCTGGAGCAGCAGGAAACCGCTCTGCGTGGCCAGTTACAGCTCGCTCTGGAGGCAGGCTTGCCGGTGCTGTTGCACGGTCGCAAGGCCACCGGTCGACTGCTCGACATCCTGCGTGAATTGGAGATCGGTCAGCAGCTCGGCGGCGTCTGGCACGGCTTCTCCGGCAGTTTGCCGGTGGCGGAGCAATTGGTCCTGCTCGGCTTTCATATCGGAGTCGGCCCGATCCTGCTGCGGAAAAATGCCCGCAAGCTGCCGCAGGCGGTGATCGAACTACCCGCCGAAGCACTGCTGCTGGAGACCGATCTGCCCGATATGGCGGAAACGCCGGAGACGTTGGTTGCCGTGGCGCAAAAGGTTGCCGAGCTGCGTGGCTGGAGTTTGGCGGAGGTGGCGCGGATCACCACGGAGAATGCTTACCGTCTGTTTAAAAAGATGAATTAATCGTGTCGCTCTCGGGCGCTCCAGCGGAGCGCCCCTACAAACGTTGATTGAAGGTAGCAAGGTATGTCAGAGCATAGGTTTTCCCGGATGCAGCTGCTGGTCGGTGCCGCGCAGATGGACAGATTAAAAGGCGCCTCGGTGGCAATATTCGGCATCGGCGGGGTCGGCAGTTACGTCGCTGAAGCACTGGCGCGGGCTGGAGTCGGCAAGTTGACTCTGATCGATTTTGACGAGATCTGCATGACCAACGTCAATCGGCAGATTCATGCTTTAGACGGCACCATCGGCCAACGCAAAGTCGAAGCGATGGCGCAGCGCTGCCGGGCGATCAACCCGCAGGCAACGGTTGTGCCGATCCATAAATTTTACCAAGAGTCGGTCAGTGAGGAATTGCTCTGCCCCAACTACGATTATGTCCTCGATTGCATCGATCATATCACCGCCAAACTGCACCTGCTGCAGAGTTGCTACCAGCGTGGCCTGCCGATTATCGCGTCGATGGGCGCGGCCAACAAGCTTGATCCGACCCAGCTTGAAGTCGCCGATATTGCCGACACCAAAAAGTGTCGCCTGGCACGGATCATCCGCAAAGAGTTGCGCAAACGCGGCATCGAAACCGGGATCAAGGTGGTCTATTCAACCGAGGAATTCCGCCCGCTCTCCGACGAAACCGCGGTCTGTGCTGAGAACTGCGTCTGTCCGAACAAGGAAGAACAAAAGTGGAGCTGCGACGATCGGCGGGTGATTCTCGGCAGCTCCTCCTATATTCCACCATTGTTCGGCCTGACCATGGCCGGTGAAGTGATCCGCGCGCTGATCGGGGAGATCGATTGATGGACGCCTACTTCTGGCAGCTACCGCTGCTGTTTGCGGTCGGCATTATTGCCGGAGTTCTCAATGTGCTGGCCGGTGGCGGTTCGCTGCTGACCCTGCCGTTGCTGATCTTCATGGGTCTGCCGAGTGCTGTGGCCAACGGCACCAACCGGATCGCCATCTTCTGTCAGAATATTTTTGCCATTCAGGGATTTCGTAAGCGGGGGGTGATGCCGCTGGAGCTCGCGTTGCTCTGCACTCCGCCGGCGCTGCTCGGCAGCTGGGTTGGCGCCAATCTGGCGATCAGTCTGGACGATCAGCAGTTTAACCGGCTGCTGGCGCTGATCATGATCGGCGTGCTGATCTTCACTGCGGTCGATCCGATGAAGCGCTTTCGTCAGGAAGAGGTGATTTTCAGCGTCATGCGCAAGGCGGTGCTGGTCGTTACTTTTTTCGGCGTCGGTGTCTACGGCGGTTTTGTGCAGGCCGGGGTCGGCTTTCTGGTGATCACCGCGCTGCTGGTGCATGGCCTTGATCTGGTGCGGATCAACGCGATCAAGGTTTTCGTCATCTTCGCCTATACTTTTGTTGCCCTCGGGGTGTTTATTTATCACGATCAGGTCAATTACTCGCTGGGATTGGCGTTGGCTGCGGGGAATGCGATCGGCGGGATGCTCGGTCCGAAACTGGCGGTCGACAAGGGGCATGACTGGATCAAGAAGGTGGTCAGCGTAACGGTGCTGATTTTTGCTCTGAAGTTGCTGCTTTTTTGATCGCTCCGGAGGCCATTGACTGCGGTTGAAGCAGCACGTATCATGGGACTTGGAACCTTCTGGAGGAAGGTTTTTTCTGCATGAAATCAGCGCTACAGGCGGGCAGCTCCGTCAGGAAGAGAAAAATGCCATTACTGAAAATTCTGCACTATCCGGCACCGCTGTTGAAAGAGAAGTCACCGCTGGTCACCGAGTTTAACGACGAATTACGGCAACTGGCCGAAGACATGGCGGAAACCATGTATGATGCGCCGGGGGTCGGGCTGGCGGCACCGCAGGTCGGGGTGTTGCAGCGCCTGATTGTCCTCGATTGCTCCGCCAGCGATGAGCCGAATGAGCTGATCTTTGCCGTCAATCCGGAAATTATCTCCGGCGAAGGTGACTCGCTCGAAGAGGAGGGCTGCCTGTCGGTACCCGGCTTCTGGGCCAACGTCAAACGCTTTACCCAGGTGACCATGCGTTACCAGGATGTCGAGGGGATATTTCATGAGCGTACCGCCGATGGCTTGCTCGGCATCTGCATGCAGCATGAAATCGATCATTTGCAGGGGCTGCTGTTTGTCGACCGGCTCTCGCCGCTGAAGCGGTCGTTGTTTAAAAAGAAGTATCTGAAGATGCTGAAGGAGCAGGAACAAGAGAATGAAGCCTGAAACTATCCGTACGGTTTTTATGGGGACACCGGACTTCGCCCTGGCGACTCTGGAAGGTCTGCTTGAGTTCGGCCTGAATGTTGTCGGTGTTTATACCCAGCCGGATCGCCCCAAGGGGCGCGGCAAAAAAATGGCGGCACCGCCGGTCAAAGAACTGGCGCAGCAGCACGAAATTCCGGTTTTTCAGCCGCAGAAATTACGCGCCCCGGAGGCCGTAGCGCAGCTCAGGGAGTTGCGCCCCGAGCTGATTGTGGTGGTCGCCTATGGGCAGATTCTGCCGCAGACAGTGCTCGAGATCCCGCAGTATGGTTGCATCAATGTACATGCTTCGCTGCTGCCGAAATATCGCGGCGCCGCGCCGATCAACAAGGCGATTATCGACGGCGAAACCGAGACCGGGGTTACCACCATGCTGATGGATATCGGTCTCGATACTGGGGATATGCTGGTCAAGCGCAGCTTGGCGATCGGTATAGATGAAACCGCCGGGCAGTTGCACGACCGCTTGTCGTTGCTGGGGCGCGAGGCGCTGGAAGAGACCCTCAAGCGACTCTGTGGCGGAGAGTTGTCGGCTGAGAAGCAGGACGATTCCTCAAGCAACTATGCGCCGATGATGAAGAAAGAGGACGGTCTGATCGACTGGCAGCAGCCTGCAACTACGCTGCACAATCTGGTGCGCGGCCTCGATCCCTGGCCGGGAGCCTATACTCATCTTGCCGGAGAAGTCCTTAAAATCTCGGCAACCTCAGTCGCTGCGAACCTTTCCGGTGAACCCGGCACGGTGCTGCAGGCGGACGCTGACGGTGTACGCATCGCCTGTGGTGAGGGGGCGCTGCTGATCAGGCGGTTGCAACTGCCGGGTAAAAAACGTCTTGCCGCTGCCGATTTCCTGCGTGGCCGGGAGTTGTCGAGCGGAACCCGGATGGAGTTTTAGCCTTTGTCGACCACCACCACTGAATCATCACAGCCGCGCAAGCGGCTGTTTATTCTGCTGCTCGGCGGAGCGACCGGGCTGGTTCTCGGCCTGGCGTTTCTGCTCTGGTGGGTGCCGAGCATCGGTCTGGAGAATATCCACCCGGCCCTGCCGTTGCTGTTCGGGATACTGCTCGGCACGGTTGCGCTGGTGATCGTCGGTGGTCTGACGTTGCTGGTTCTGACGCTGCTGACCGGTCGCGACCTGTTTATCGCCAACTGGCTGCGCAAGATGGTCGTCAAATATCTGTTTCCGGCGATGATCTCGATCGGCAAGCTGATCGGGATTGATCGGGATCAGTTGCAACAGTCGTTTATCGCTCTGAACAACCAACTGGTCGATGCCAAGAAGCTGCGCGTTCCGGCAGAGCGAACGTTGATTCTGCTGCCCCACTGTATCCAGATGTTCGACTGTGCGATCAAGATTACCGGTGATGTGGAAAAATGTGTCCACTGCGGCAAGTGCGATATCAGCGGCCTGCTGGAGTTGGCGAATAGGTACGGCATCGATATGGCGGTGGCGACCGGCGGGACGCTGGCGCGCAAACTGATTGTCGACAAGCGGCCGAAGTTGATCGTCGCGGTCGCCTGTGAGCGGGATCTGACCTCGGGAATCCGCGACTGTTATCCGTTGCCGGTGATCGGCGTGCTCAACGAACGGCCGCACGGCCCCTGCTTCAATACCCATATCCTGCTGCCGGAAGTGGAAAAAGCGCTGCGGACCTACGTCATCCCGAAAACGGTTTGAGGGGTTTGTTCGTAACCATTGTCAACAACCTCGTCAAGTGAAGATAGGTAAAGGAATAAAAATGAATACCATGCGTACCGTACTGTTGATGACTCTCCTGACCTTGGTACTGGTTGGTGCCGGCGGCGCTGTCGGCGGCCAGGGCGGGGCGCTGTTTGCCCTGATTATGGCCGGGGTGATGAACCTCGGCAGCTACTGGTTCTCCGATAAGATCGTCGTCAAGATGTACAAGGGTGAAGAGGTGCAGAGCGGCACCCTCTTTGATGTGGTTGCCGAACTCTGTCAGCGGAATAATCTGCCGATGCCGAAGGTCTATATGCTGCCGCAGCCGACCCCCAACGCCTTTGCCACCGGCCGTAATCCGCAGCATGCCGTGGTGGCGGCGACTCAGGGGATTCTGCAGGTGCTCTCCCGCGAAGAACTTAAAGGGGTGATGGCCCATGAGCTGGCGCATGTGCAGAATCGCGATATTCTGATCGGCTCGATCGCCGCGACCATCGCCGGAGCGATCAGCTACCTGGCGTATATGGCCCAGTGGTCAATGATCTTCGGTGGCCGCGATGATGAAGACAGCAATCCGCTGGCGATGATCGCGATGATGATTCTGGCGCCGATTGCGGCGATGCTGGTACAGATGGCGATCTCCCGTTCGCGTGAATATGGTGCTGACCAGAAGGGTGCGGAGCTGTGCGGCAATCCGCATTCACTGGCGAATGCTCTGCGTAAGCTGGAGACATCGAATCGGCAGATGCCGATGGCCAAAGCCAATGAGGCAACCGCACATATGTTCATCGTCAATCCGCTGAAGAGCGGCGGGATGCGGGCGCTGTTTTCCACTCATCCGCCGATGGAAGAGCGGATCCGCCGTCTGGAAGGAATGCGTATCTAGATGTCTTCACGACCGGAGGACAGTCCGCGCCGGGCTGCGTATGAAGTTCTGTTGCGGGTCGATGAGGGTGCTTTTGCCGATCTGGTACTCGATTCCACCCTGAAGCGCTCGCAACTGGACAGCCGCGATCGGGGGCTGGTGACTGAACTGGTCTACGGCGTGCTGCGTTTGCGGATGCGGATCGATTTTGCCCTGATTCAGTTTTGCGACCGGCCGTTGGCGCGGATTCAGGCCGATGTGGTGCGGGTACTGCGGCTGGGAGCCTATCAGCTGCTGGAGCTGGATCGGGTTCCGGCCCACGCGGCGGTCAATTCGAGTGTTGAATTGGTTCGCGAGCTGGGGCAGGAACAAGCCGCCGGTTTTGTCAACGGCATTCTCCGTTCGCTGGAGCGGGGCAAGGCGGATATCGACTGGCCGCAGCCGGAGAATATCCGTCGTTATCTGCAGCATGTCTGCAGTATGCCGGTCTGGCTGAGCAAGGAAGTGATGCGCCTGTTGCCGAACGCCGAAGCCCGGGCGCTCGGTGAAGCACTGGCGACTGCCGCTCCCTTTACGTTGCGGGTCAATACGCTGAAAACGGATCGGGAGCAGCTGCTGGGGGAGCTGGTCGCTGCTGGCCATCAGGCGCGTGCCTGCCGCTTTGTCCCGGAAGGGATTATCATCGAAAAGCGCGGTGAAGGCCGCCTGCCGGGGGACGCCGAGGGCTGGTATCAGGTGCAGGATGAAGCCAGCATGTTGATCGCCCATCTGCTCGACGCACGGCCGGGGCAGAAAATTCTTGATGGTTGTGCGGCCCCCGGCGGCAAGACCACCCACCTGGCGGCGCTGACTGAAAATCAAGCTGAGATCGTTGCACTCGACAAACACCCGCAGCGGGTTGAGTTGATCGAGCAGGGCGCGGTCCGGCTCGGGTGTACGAATATCTACGCCCATCAATGGGATTTGACCGAGCGCCCTGATGCTGACGAAGACCAGGGTTATGACCGGGTGCTGCTCGATGCGCCCTGCAGCGGTCTCGGGGTGTTGCGCCGTAATCCGGAAGGTCGCTGGAACAAGTCGATGGTCAATATCCGCGACCTGGCCGAACTGCAGCAGGAGCTTCTGTTCAATGTCGCACCGCTGGTCAAGCCGGGCGGCAAGCTGCTCTATTCGGTCTGCAGTTTTGCGCTGCTGGAAACCGATCAGGCGGTCAAAGACTTCCTCGCCGCCCATTCGCAGTTTGTGCTGGAGGATCTGCGCGAACATGCCGCGCCGGAATGGGAAGACCTCTTTACCGACAGCGGCACCTTACGCAGCTATCCCCACCGTCACGACGGCATGGACGCTTTTTTTGCCGCCCGTTTTAGGCGGCTGGATTGATATTGAATAGAGGGCGATCCAGCGGATCGCCCCTACATAACGAGACAGCAATCCGTAGCGGCGACCCGCTGGGTCGCCCGCCGCTTTTGGAGTATTCAGATGATCAAAATTGCCCCTTCCATACTCTCTGCCGATTTTGCCCGCCTGGGTGATGAGATCAAAGCGATCGAGGCCGCTGGTGCCGATTACGTACATGTCGATGTGATGGATGGCCATTTTGTGCCGAACATCACCATCGGTCCGTTGATCGTCGAGGCGATCCGCCCGGTGACCGAGTTACCACTTGATGTGCACCTGATGATCGAGAACCCCGATCAGTACATTCCGGCCTTTGCCGAAGCGGGTGCCGACATCATTGTCGTCCATGCTGAAGCGACCAGCCACCTGCATCGCAGCGTGCAACTGGTCAAATCGCTCGGTAAAAAAGCGGGCGTATCGCTCAATCCGGCGACCTCGTTGTCGGCCCTCGATATGATTCTGCCCGATCTCGATCTGGTGTTGTTGATGACGGTCAACCCCGGTTTCGGCGGCCAGTCGTTTATCGACAACTGTCTGCCGAAGATCGCTGAATTACGCCGCCGGATCGAGGCGCTCGGGCTGCCGATCGAGCTTGAGGTGGATGGCGGGGTCAAGGTCGAGAATATTGAACAGATCGCGGCCGCCGGGGCCGATGTCTTTGTCGCCGGCAGCGCTGTGTTCGGGGCCGACGATTATCAGGCGACCATCGCCCGGCTGAAAGAGAATGGCCGCGCCGGGCAGAGATGATGTCGCTGTTTGAGCGGATCTCCGCGCAACTGCTCGACTATCCGTCCAAGCCGCTGGCGCGGGGCGATTACCGTGCCGCGGCGGTGCTGGTGCCGCTGTTTCTGCGCGACAATCAGCCCTGGCTGCTGTTTACCCGCCGCACCGAGCAACTGAGGAATCATGGCGGCGAGATCTCTTTTCCCGGTGGCGGGGTTGAACCGCAGGATCGCGATTTCTGGCAGACGGCGCTGCGTGAAACCGAAGAGGAGATGGGCATCCGCGGCGCGGATGTCAGGCGACTCGGCCAGCTGGATGATTTCTATTCAGTCTACGACTACCGGGTCAAGGTCTGTGTCGGCAGCTACCCTGCTCCCTATCCCTACCGGATCGACGAGAATGAAATTGCCGAAGTGATTGAACTGCCGCTGGCACGTTTGCGTGATCCGCGGATTTATCATCAGGAGGATTGGTTGCACCAGGGAAGAGCGTTGCCGGTCGATTTTTATCAGCTTGACGGGCACAACATCTGGGGAATGACGGCGTCGATTCTGCAGCAGCTGCTGGAGCGTCTGGCGCCTTTATTTCGCGCAAATCGAGTCAGCTAAGCAGGCCAGCAGAGGGTCGAGTTCGCCCTGTTCATCCAGGGCAAACAGCTCACTGCAGCCGCCGATATGACGCTTGCCGATAAAGATCTGCGGGACGGTTCTCTGCCCGGATCGCCGGCGCATCTCTGCTTCCAGGTTGCTGTCGCAGGTCACATCGATTTCGTTGTACCGAATGCCTTTGATGTTGAAAAGTTCTTTGGCGCGGTGGCAATACAGACAGTAATCTTTGCTGTAAAGGTCTATTTTTCCCATATCCGGTTTCCGCCTTTGTATTGATAACGGCGTTCTATCGAGGCCGTAAGGAATGACATTCTAGCGGATAAAGCTTGGGACGCAAGTCTGACCGGCGGCACTTTTTGCGCAAAGCCCCAGATTTTTTATTGTCGCGAAAGAAAACAGGGAGATATGGTCCTGCCATGAGACATTTTTATTATTATTTTCTGCTGTTACCGACCTGCTTAATCGCCTGTGCCATGCCGGTTGAAATGGGCCCGGATCTGGAGACAACCAGCGCCAGGTTCTCTGAGGCGATGCGCTGGCGGGACGTTGCCGGTGCGGCAAACTTTCTGGAACCGGGTATCCGCGCCGCCTTTTTGCAACAATTTACAGATGACAACCTGCATGTCGTAGAAAGCCGTATTATCACCATGCAATTGGCTGAAAACGGCGAAAGTGCTACGGCTGATTATCTGCTGGAGTACTACCTGTTGCCCTCCAACCGGATCAAGAAGTGGCACTGGCAGCAGCAGTGGCAGTTGCCAGGTTCAAAGGGGATGAAACCCCGCTACTGGATGATTCAAAACGATCCCCCAGCTTTTCCCTGAGAGGCGTCAAAAAGACTTGACCGTCAGAGCTAATAAACTGTTTTTTCAAAGGTTTAAATCGTTTTCAACGGACTTTTTCGAGGGAAAATTAGCCTTGATTTAAAGGCGTCGTTTATGGTATCTACCTGCATACTGTATACGATTTACGGAGACAAAAACAGCCAGATTACTGGGCGATTCTCCCCGTTAGCGGGGTTCGCGGCCTTCCTCTCGGGGAAGGCCGAAGCAGGTCATAGGAGGCCGGTTTGACACAGGTTACTTTTTCCAGCTGGGGAAGACAGGTTATCGATAATCGCCAGGGTGGCGATGCCGAAGTGGACGTTGCCAAGAAGAAACTGCCGATCAGTTTCGATGGCGAAAAGAATATCGCTGCCTTCATGGGCTGGGATGGGTTGATTCTCCACGATCCGCAGGTCGACGTGGTGGCGATGGCTGCCGAGTACGCCAAGCGGGTGCAGGAAGATTTCTGCTGCGCCAAATGTTCTCCTGGCAAGAAGGGCACCCGGGTCATGCAGGATACCCTGGCGCGGATCATCGATGGTCATGGCGAAGAGAAGGATCTGGCGACACTGGAAAATATCGCTGAACTGATGCAGAACTGCAAGTGTACGCTCTGCATGACTTCAGCCGTGCCGGTGGTCGATACCATCCAGAACTTCCGCGAAGATTACCTCGCCTACATCCGTGGCGAGCGTAAGCCGAAAGGCAATGTCGAGTACAAGGTCAAGCTGACCGCGCCCTGTCAGGACAAGTGTCCGGCGCATATCGACATCCCCGCCTATATCGAAGCGATCAAGGATCGGCATTATGACGAGTCGCTGGCGATCATCCGCGAAAGCATGCCGCTGCCGGCAGTCTGCGGCCGGGTCTGCCCGCATCCCTGCGAAACCGCCTGCCGCCGTGCCAACGTCGACGACTCGGTCAACATCATGGTGCTCAAGCGGACCGCTTCCGAATACGAACGCCAGCACAACCTGCAACCGCCGATGCTGCCGAAGGAAAAAAAGAATAAAAAGATCGCTATCGTCGGTGCCGGTCCGGCCGGTCTGGCGGCTGCCTACTATCTGGCGCTGGAAGGTTATTCCTGCACCATCTATGAAGCCCTGCCGGAAGGTTTCGGCGGCGGCATGATTGCTGTCGGGATTCCTGCTTACCGGATGCCGCGGCATATCCTGCAACGCGATATTGATATTATCAGCGCCATGGGAGTTGAAATCATCTATGACACCCGGATCGGTACCGATATCTCGCTGGTTGAGCTGAAGCAGCGATTCGACGCGGTCCTGCTGGCTCCCGGGGCCCACCGCTCGAAGCCGATGGGCGTTGAGGGTGAGGATGAGGGGTATGACGGCTTCCTCGCCGGCGGCATCGACTTTTTGCGTGAAGCCTACATGGGCAAGCCGACCGGGATGGGCAAGAAGGTCTGTGTGGTCGGTGGCGGTAACACCGCAATCGATTGCGTCCGCGTCGCCCTGCGTGAGGGGGCCGAGGATTCGATCCTGCTCTATCGCCGGACCCGTAAAGAGATGCCGGCCGACGTCTGGGAGGTCGACGGCGCTGACGACGAGGGCGTCCAGTTCGAGTTCCTGGTGCTGCCGAAGAAGATCGTTGTTGATGAGAACCGCCAGGTCACCGGCGTGGAATGTGTGCGCATGGAATTGGGCGAGCCGGATGATTCCGGCCGTCGTCGGCCGTCGCCGGTCGCCGGCAGCGAGTTCATTGTCGAGTGTGATACCCTGATTCCGGCCATCGGTCAGGATCCGGATCTCTCGTTTATCACTGAAGATACCGGGATCGAGATTACTCGCTGGAATACTGTGGTCACCAAATTTGTGCCGCTGAAAAGCGCCGCCGGTCGCGATCTGAACGATGATATGGGTAACCCGCTCTCCAGAATCCTGCTCACCGATATGGATGGCGTCTTCGCCTCCGGGGATGCGGAAATCGGCCCCTTGACCGTGGTTGCCTGTGTCGGCAATGCCCACCGCGCCGCCAAGGTCATTCAGCGCTACCTGGAAGAGGGGCAGGCCTACCTGACCGATGATGATTTCCACGAGGATATTCTCAGCCATCTGGGTGTCTACGACAAGCACGAAGAGGTTCCCTGGCTGGATGCGGTGGCCCGTTTCAACCAGCATGAAATTCACGGCAAAGAACGCGCCAGCGCGGGCAACTATGAAGAAGTTGAGCTTGGCTTTTCCGACAGCGAGGCGGTTCAGGAAGCGGAGCGCTGCCTGCGTTGCTATCGCGTTTCGATGATTGCAGTTTAACGATTATACAAGTGATTTGAGGTTGTAGAGACAGGACCGGGGGGCAGCCCCTGCCCTGATCCTGCCTGGATCAACCGATTCTCGAGGTAAATATATATGGTCAGCTTGACGATTGACGGTAATGCGGTAAGCGTCCCCAAAGGGACAATGATTCTGGAAGCGGCCCGGCAGCTGGAGATTCAGATTCCGACCCTCTGCTGGTTGCAGAAGATTTCGCCGACCGGTGCCTGCCGGATCTGCGCGGTTGAGATCGAAGGGATCGACCGGACTATGACCGCCTGCAACACCCCGGTCAAAGCGGGGATCGTTGTCACCACCCAATCGGAAAAACTGACCCGGATTCGCAAGCAGATCATGGAACTGATTCTGATCAACCATCCCCTCGACTGCCCGGTCTGCGATGCCGGCGGCGAGTGCGAACTGCAGAACACCTGCTACGATCTGGGTGTCAACCGCCAGGAATTCGAGGCCGAGGATGTCAACCCCGGGGTGATCGATCACTGGCCGCTGATTCAGCAGGTGCCCTCCCGCTGTGTCATGTGTGAGAAGTGCGTCAAGGTTTGCCACGAGGTGGTCGGGGCCAACTCCCTGTTTGTCAATGACAAGGGGGATAAGGCGTTTATCGACAAAAATCTCGAAAGTTGCGAATTCTGCGGCAACTGTGTTGCGGTTTGTCCGACCGGGACGATGATTTCCAAGCCGTTCAAGTTCAAGGCCCGCCCCTGGGCGCTGCGTAAGGTGCCTTCGGTTTGCACCTACTGCCCCAGCCAGTGTCAGATCGATATCAATGTTCAGGGCAATGAGGTTTTTCGCATCACTTCCGATGATGCAGGAACGACCAACAACGGCAACCTCTGCATCGGCGGTTTCTTCGGTTACGGCTACATCAACAGCAGCAAACGCCTGACCTCGCCGCTGCGTGACGGCAAGGCGGTCAGCTGGGACAGCGCACTGGAAACCGTGACCAGCACGATAGAAAGGATTCGTCAGGAGAGCGGTGCCGATGCGCTTGCCGGTCTGGCCTCGCCACGCTTGACCAACGAAGAGAACTACCTGTTCCAGAAGCTGTTCCGGGCGGCGATCGGGACCAATAATATCGATTCCGAGGCCCGTTTCGGTGCGCTGCGGGCCTTGAGTGCTCTCGATAAGGGGCTCGGTCTGCGCGGTGCCAGCAACCTGATTTCGGCGATCGGCGATGTCGATACGGTGCTGGTTTTCGGGGCCGATCCTACCGCCGAAGCGCCGGCAGTCGACTGGCAGATTCAGCGCGCCGTACGCAATAAGGACGGCAAGCTGATTGTTGCCAATATGCGCCGGATCAAGCTGACCCAGTTTGCCAACAGCCAGTTGAGTTACAAGCCGGGCAGTGAAATTGCTCTGGCCGACGGTCTGGGTCGCCTGCTGGTGAATCGCGGCCTGATCGATGAAGATTATTTGACGCGGACTGTCGCCAATCTGGGGGAACTGAAGGACCAGTTGGCTGCGGTCGATCTTGAGCAGGTCGTTGTGACGACCGGTTTGAGCTTGACGGAGCTGGAAGCGGCGGCGGACCTGCTCGGCAAGGCGGACAATGTCGCCATTGTTTTTGGCGCTGACATCACCAAGTCGTCCCTCGGCACTGCCCGCTCGGCAGCGATTGCCAACCTGGCGATCCTCAGCGGCGCTCTGCGTGGTCAGGGCGGTCTCTACCCGCTCGATGAAAAAGGCAATATCCAGGGGCTGCTCGATATGGGCGTCTGCCCCGAGAAGCTGCCGGGATTCCAGAATTACGCAGAGCATAAAGCCAAATTCGCCAAGGCCTGGAACTGTCAACTGCCTTCGGGCGGCAAGGACGCCGAAGGGATTCTGCAGGATATCGAGACCGGAGAGATTCGCTTTCTTTACCTGGCGGCAACCAACCCGCAAAGTTTCCCCAACAGCGGCCGCTGGATGAAGGCACTGCAGAAACTTGAGATGCTGGTCGTGCAGGATATCCTGCCGACCGAAGTCACCAGACTGGCGAACATCGTCCTGCCCGGGGTTTCTTTTGCCGAGAAGTCCGGCAGTGTTACTTCTCTGGATCAACGGGTCCGCTCCCTGGAACAGGCGATCCGCCCGGTCGGCGATTCCCGTGAAGATTGGGATATCTTTGCCGAACTTTATGGCCGTTTGAGCAAAACGCCGCTGACCTTCAGTCGCAGCAGCATTCTCACCGAACTGAGCAGCTTAACCTCTCTTTACGGCGATGTCTGCTTTACCGGCAGCGATCGACACCGCCCCTGTCTTAAACAGCCGTATCGCCCGGTCGACAAGAATCTCCATTTTCAGTTGATCTCGGTCAATGAAGAAGCCGAGGGGCTGCAACTGCTGTCGGGAAAATCTTCCAGCCATTTCGGGACCACCTCAACTTGGGCGTCCGGACCGCTGGAGGTCGAGGCAGAAGGTCTGATCCAGATCAGTGCCGAAGATGCGCAAGCAGCCGGAATCAAGGATGGCGACCAGCTCAAGCTGACCAGCACGACCGGTTCGACAACCGGCAAGGTACTGATCAGCGGGACACTTCCGCAAGGGCTGCTGTTTGCGCCATACAACTTTACCGAGCTGGGGATTCAGCAGTTGATCCCCGATGGCGACAACCGCACCACGGTGCAGCTGGCCAAAGTCTGATCGAATTAGGCTCTATTGCAGTGCGTTTTTATTTGCCGGGCAAACAGGAAGGATTTTACTATGGCAACGCAGTTCTGGGATTATCAGGAAAAGATCACTTATAATCAGGAGAAGGCCAACAAGGTACAGCTGGGCGCCAGTGATATCAGCCGGGCAAGCCTCTGGTGTCTGCTGCCGGGACAGCATATCCACCCGCATATCCATGCCGGGGACCATATCTGGATGGTTCTAGAAGGGCAGGGCGAATTTCTGCAAGAGGGCAAAGAACCGGTGCAGATTAAGCCGGGGATGGTCTTGCTTGCTCCTGCCGGGGATTCCCACGGGGTCAATAACAGCGGCGAAGCAGGTCTGGTGTTCCTGAGTATTTCAGCGGGATAAACGCTTACAGCTTACAGCTTACAGCTTGAAATCAGAAAGGGCCGAACTGCATTTGCAGTTCGGCCCTTTCTGATTTCGGCACAACCTAACTAGGTCGCTATCTCCCCGCCTCAGGTAAAGCCGGAACCGGCGGTGCAGGCATAGCAATGCTCACCGACGGCAATGGCCATCCCCTTTTCCGGATAATCGTTCAGTTCGCTGATATGGGTTGTAACCCCGGCCAGGGGGAAACCGGCCGCCAGGTTGAAATCACAATCGTACAGGTAGCCGTCCCAGTTGACCGAGAGCAGCGTGCGGCACATCAGCCCATCGACAGTGCAGGGATTGAAACCGGCAGTAAGCTTTTCCATGTAGCTCTGCAGATTATCCGACTTTTGCAGCCAGTGCAGGAAACGGCCCAGCGGCATGTTGGCGAAAATGTAGAGCTGGTTGAATTCCAGCCCCCATTTGCGTGCCAGGTCGCGTTTGAATTTTTTCTCTGCCTGCTCCTGCCCGCTCGGCAGAAATGCGCCGCTGGGACTGGCGACCAGATCCAACTGCAAGCCGCTGCCGGCAATCCCGTAACCGGCGGCATTCAACCGTTTCAGCATCTGCAGCGAGGAATCCATCACCCCGACGCCTCGCTGGGCCTCAAGCTGCGCGGCGTTGGTGGCCGGAAAAGACGCCACCAGTACTACTTTGTGTCGCTGGAACAGGCCGATCAAATCTTTGTTGTCAGAACGATGCAGTGCCGTCAGGTTGGTGCGCAGCATCAACCGCTCGGTCAGCGGCGCCAACCGTTCAATCAGATAGGCCAGGTCAGGGACCAGTTCTGGAGCGCCGCCGGTAATGTCGATGGTTGGGTAATGGACCTGCCGCGCATGAGCGATGATCTGCTCCATGGTCGCCCGGCTCATCAGTTCGCTTCGCTGTGGCCCCGCCTCCAGATGGCAATGGCGACAGCAGAGGTCGCAAAGCAGGCCGGTGTTGATCTGCAGGGTCGTGGTCTGCTCACGGGTCAGCGTCAGCTGTTGCTCGGCAAGTCGATCAATGAAGCGTTGGCTCCCCGCCAGCTGGGGGGATTTGGTCTGTTGTTCGTTCATTTACAGAGAAACCTTCTCCGCCAGTTTGCGCATCTGCAGGCCGTGAACCAGCGAAGCACCGCCGCGGATCGCATTGGTCACGTGCACCGCTTCGGTCATTTCGGCCAGATTCGAGCCTTTTTCCAGGCAGCTGGTGGTGTAGGCGTCGATGCAATAGGGACACTGCACTGCATGAGCAACCGCCAGCGCAATCAGCGCCTTTTCCCGCTCGGTGAGTTCCCCTTCGGCAAACACGGCCGCGTAATAATCGAAGAACTTTTCAGCAAGTTCAGGCGCATCCTTGCCGATCTCGGCAAATTTTTTCAGGTCATCTCGTTCATAGTAGTCGCTCATCCGTGCCTCCAGAAGAGTGTAAGAATATCAGAATAGCAAATGTGACTGAAAATGGTAACTAATGGCGGCGTTTTAGTTGATAACGGCGCACGGCTCGGTTGTGTTCTTTCAGTGTCCGGGAAAACTGATGGCTGCCATCGCCGCGTGAAACAAAGTACAGGTAGTTGGATTCCGCCGGCTCAGCAGCGGCTCGCAAGGCTGCCAGCCCGGGGCTGGCGATTGGACCGGGCGGCAGGCCTTTGATCAGGTAGGTGTTGTAGGGGGTCGGGGTTTTCAGGTGTTTGCGGGTAATATTGCCATCAAACTCCTCGATTCCGTAAATCACACTCGGGTCGGTCTGCAGCGGGATTCCGCGTTTCAGGCGATTGTGGAAAACCGAAGCGATCAGCGGCATCTCGGCGATTTTGCCGGTTTCTTTTTCTATAATCGAGGCCAGGGTGACCAGTTGATGTCGGTCCAGCTTTACCCGTCGTGCTTTTTCGAGCAACTCAGCCGACAGGTTGCTGCGGAGCTGATCGACCATCATCCGTAACAATGAAGCCTCATCGATCCCTGGTGTGAACAGGTAGGTTTCCGGGAACAGGTAGCCTTCCAGGCTCGTGGCCTTAATCTTCAGTGATTTGAGAAAGGTCGGGCTGTGGGCCAAATCGAGCAGTTTTCGGTGATCCGCCAAGCCGAGCGCGGCAAGCCGTTCGGCGATCTGCGCCAGGGTAAACCCTTCCGGGATCGTCAAGCTGGCCTTCTCCACATCACCGGCGACCAGTCGGGCGAGAACCGCCTCCGGGGTTGCCGGTTCGGCAAAGCGGTAGCTGCCGCTTTGAATCTGGCCGCTCAGATTTTTCAGCTTGGCCAGCAATTTCAGCGACAGAGAGCTTCTGACGATCCCGGCCGCGGCCAGATCTGTGGCGACTTGGGAGAGGCTGGTGCCCGGTTTCAGCTGGTAGAGGGTTGTCTGTGGCGGAGTCTGCGGTGCCAGCAGCAAGAGATAACCGGTCAAACCGGTGAACAGCAACAGCAGCAGAAGTGACCAGAGCAGAAGTTTTCGCATCAGTTCAGTTTCAAAAATTAAATTTATTTTCGGTGCCGGCCAGCAACCGATCGATGTTTTCGCGATGCCGCCAGATGACGATGGCAGAAATCAGCAGGGTGGCCGAGAACAGCGGCAGGGAACGTTCGAACAGCAGCACCAGAAACGGCACCAGCGCCGCTGCGGAGATCGAGGCGAGCGAGATGTAGCGCCGGCGCCAGAGGATCAGGGCAAACAGGGCCAGCGCGCAGAGGATCGATTGCGGTGACAGCAGCAAAAAGATGCCGAGGGCTGTCGCCACCCCCTTGCCGCCTTTGAACCCAAGGTAAACCGGGTAGCAGTGACCGATGAACGCCGCCAGCGCAATCAGGGCCAACTCGGTTTCCGAAACCTTGAACAGGTGGATCGCCACCAGCAGCGGAATGATCCCTTTCAGGCAGTCACCGATCAGGGTGATCAGCCCAAGTTTGCGCCCGGCGGTCCGGTAGACATTGGTGGCGCCGATATTACCGCTGCCGACCTTGCGGATGTCTTCGCCGCCGGTCAGCTTGGTCAGAATAATCCCGGTCGGAACGGCGCCGATCAAGTAAGCACCCAGCAGCAGGAAAAAGAGGGTCATGGTGTCTCTCCGAAAAACCGGAAAAGCGGCCGCAGGGGGCCGCTTTGGGGGGATGGTCGGGGCGGGAGGTTCCGGACTTTTCACCCCTGTTTGTGAAGCAGGAGCTGTCCCGTTGTGCCTCGCCCAGAAACATCATAGCGTTAAACGACCGCTTTTTTTACCATTCTTCCATGCTCAAAAGCAAGAATCTCAAAATCACTTCAATCCCGCAGCATATTTACCTTGAACTTTGTTTTCAGCGTGCCCTGAAAGGATTGCACCACCTCCAAGGCAACTTTCAGTCGGCCGCGTTCAATCCGGTTGAGGGAGGAAGGGGCAATAAAATTATTCAGCTCACGGCCGGCTGCGGCCAGTTTGACCTGTCCGCGCAGTCGGAAAAAGCAGAGCAGGCTGTAAGCAGCACCCAGGTCGCCGACCTGTTTTTCATCGAGAATCTTTTTCTCCTGCAAAATCTGCAGCTTTTCGTGGGTGTTGCCGCCGAGAATGCCGATCCCCAGTGCCATGGTTTTGATCCCTTCGGTGATGGCGAAGATCCCAGCCTTTTTCAGGTCGACCATGCCGACCTGATCGCCTTGCTTTTCCGTCTTGATTCGGCCGAAAAAACCGAGCGGTGGGGCAAAGCGGCAGACGTTGGCGGCCATTCTGGCGAGAAACAGCGCTTCCTCCTGACTGCGTTTGACGATATGCTCGCGCAGCTGATGTTCCAGTGAGGCATCCCCCCAGAGGGTGCGCATGTCGGAAAACATACTGAAATTGAGAATGTTTTCGCCGCTCGGCACACTGATCCAACTGTCGATCGCCTGCTGCCACTGGCTGATGCTGCGCCGCCAGAAGTCGTTTTTCGCCATGATCCCGCCGGGACATTCAGGAACGCCGATCTCAATCAGCGAGTTGATCAGTTCCTGGGAGAAAGCCTTGATACTCTCGAGTTCCTCGGCGGAGAGGTCGTCGGCATAGATGATCGCATTGTCCTGATCGGTTTTCAGGGTCTGCTCGCGACGCCCTTCACTGCCGAGGACCAGGTAGGCAAAGCCGTTCGGCAGGTTGGGAAATCGCTTCTGTCGCAGGATTTCGATCAAGCGCAGACAGATCTGGTCGTTGAGCAGTGAAATCAGCCGGACCAGATCTTTGGTGCGGATACCGTTGCCTTGCAGAAAGACCACCAGCTCTTCCATATGGTCGTGGATCGCCTTGAGGTCGGAGACCGTCTCAGTTTCGTCGATGGCACGCAGCAGTTTTTGCGGCGAGCGGTTCTGCAGGCGGATGATGTCCGACTCATTGATGATACCGACCAGCAGGTTATTGTCATCGACCACGCCGACCCGGTGAATCCGATGACGCGACATCTGGTAGAGCACTTCGAACAGGCTGTCCTCTTCGCGCACTGAAATCACCGGGGCAGTCATCACTTCGCGCACCAGGATGAGGTTCGGATCAAGCTGTCCGGCCACCACTTTGTTGCGCAGATCCCGGTCGGTCATAATGCCGACCGGGACCCCTTTGTCGTCGCAGGCAATCAGGCTGGAAATGCTTTTATCGCGCATCAGCAGGGCTGCCTCGATCACCTTGTCTTCGGTATGGCAGGTGATCAGGTCGCGATGGCAATGGTCCTTGACCGGCAGAAAGAACGTGCTTTCGTCAGACATTATTTCAACTCCAAAAAGAATTCAGCTGCGCTGACATCGATTGTCTTGGAAAAACTTTACGCTTTTATTGGCGACTGTCAATCTTTAGTAGAAGAATAGGGATAGTTTTTTCCGTATTTGAGCTGGC
Organism: Deltaproteobacteria bacterium; assembly: GCA_024280335.1. Classification (GTDB taxonomy): domain Bacteria; phylum Desulfobacterota; class Desulfuromonadia; order Desulfuromonadales; family Geopsychrobacteraceae; genus Malonomonas. The sequence goes on along the minus strand of JAJRQI010000007.1, from coordinate 59,687 downwards.
TGGCGGGCAATGCTTGCGCCGATGTCTGCTGCTCGTGGATTAAACCTGAATCCTATCCAGATCCCGGTGGAGTTGGTTCAGATGCTGATCAACGCATCGGCCAGCGGTGTGAGCTTTTCACCGCCGCTCTCGGTCACCGCAAAGGTGTTCTCGATGCCGATGGAACCAAGTTTAGGTAAAACGAATTTCGGTTCGATGGCGATCGCCTGCCCGGCGATCAGCGGCTGATCGAAGCCCTGCGCCAGCACCGGCATTTCATCCAGTTCGAGACCGACGCCATGGCCGACGAACTTGGCGTTTTCCCCCGGTGGGCCCATGAAATGTGCGGCCAGCCCAGCCTCTTCAGCCATCTGCGTCGCCAAGGCAAACAGCTCGGAGCAGAGGGCTTCCGGTTTAAGTTGAGCGACAATCGCCGCCTGAATTCGACAGGAAACCTCGAAGGCATTCTGCAGTTTGTCATCCAGTTGACCGCAGACGAACATTCGCGTCATGTCGATGCAGTAGCCGTCGAAAACTCCGACGTAGTCGAGCAGGATCGGCTGATTTTTTTCGATCACCACCCTCGATGCACCGTGCGGCGAAGCATCCGACAGCCCTTTTCCGGTAATCGCCCCATCAAAAAAACCACCGCCGCCACCACTGTCGCCGGTGATCGCCAGGCCCATGAACAGTTCCTGATTGAACGCGCGCATGCGGATGTAGCCTTCACCGCCGACTTTGCGCAATCTGGCTTCAAATTCCGCCGCCAGATCGACCTCGCGCAGCCCCGGCTCAAGAAAGTCGGGCACGCTGGCAAACACCCGGCTGAGTTGAGCACCGGCATGGCGCAACCGCTCCAGTTCCCAGGCCGACTTGACCGCACGTAAGCTGCGGTTGATGGCGGAAATATCGATAAACTCACGCCCGGGGAGTAGTTTGCCGTAGTAGTTGTATTGCTGCACCGGGGTGACATCGAAGGTCATGCCGATCTTCTGCTGTCCGGCGAAGAGCGGCGTGAACTCCTTGCTGCGCGGGAAGGGCCGGATATCGGCAATGCAGGCTTCCCGTTTGGCCCGCGCGTAACTTTTACGCACCAGCAGCAGCGGATCACCCTGCGCGGGAACCCAGAGGGTTGAGTTCTGCCGGGTGGCGGTAAAATAATAGATGTCGATCGGATAGATAAACAGCGCACCGTCCAGCTCTTTTTGCTGTAACTGTTTCTGCAGTCGGGCGATGCGTGCCGGGCACTCTTCGGTCAAGGACATGTCATGACTCCAAGGGAAGTACTGAAATAGTTATTGTGGGAAAGTTCTATACTTTTTTAAATGTGCGGGTGACGAACGCCCGAATCGCAGCATGGGTCTCTTTTGCCTCCCGGTTAACGATGTTTCCGCACTACATATTTCGTCGATACTGGCCGCCGACCTCATACAGGGCGGCGCTGATCTGGCCGAGCGAGGCAACCTTGACCGCTTCCATCAGCTCGGCAAAGATGTTTCCACCGCTCTCGGCGGCCTGCTGCAATCTCTTCAGCGCCTCGGGTGCCTGTGCGGCATGTTCCGCCTGGAAGGCGCGCAGGTTGGTAATCTGGTGTTGTTTCTCCTCTTCGGTCGAACGGGCCAGCTCGCCGGGAATTTCATAACCTTCTTCCCCGGCGTTCGGGTTCAGGTAGGTGTTGACGCCGATGATCGGCAGCTCGCCGGTGTGCTTCTGATGTTCGTAGAGCATCGATTCTTCCTGGATCTTGGTCCGCTGGTAGAGGGTCTCCATCGCGCCGAGCACGCCGCCGCGCTGGCTGATCTGCTCGAACTGCTCGAGTACCGCTGCCTCGACCAGATCGGTCAACTCTTCGATGATGAAGGCGCCCTGCAGCGGATTTTCGTTCTTCGCCAGCCCCAGCTCCTTGTTGATGATCATCTGGATCGCCATCGCCCGGCGCACCGACTCTTCGGTCGGGGTGGTGATCGCTTCGTCGTAGGCGTTGGTGTGCAGCGAATTGCAGTTGTCATAAACCGCCATCAACGCCTGCAGGGTGGTGCGGATGTCGTTGAAGTTCATCTCCTGGGCGTGCAGCGAGCGGCCCGAGGTCTGGATGTGGTACTTGAGCATCTGGCTCTTCTTGTTGGCGCCGTACTTATCACGCATCACCACCGACCAGATCCGCCGGGCGACGCGGCCGATGACCGTGTACTCGGGATCGAGGCCGTTGCTGAAAAAGAACGACAGGTTGCCGGCAAAGTCGTCGATGTGCATGCCGCGTGACAGGTAGTACTCGACAAAGGTGAAGCCGTTGGAGAGGGTGAAGGCCAGCTGGCTGATCGGGTTGGCGCCTGCTTCGGCGATGTGGTAGCCGCTGATCGAGACCGAATAGTAGTTACGCACCTGCTGATCGATGAAGTACTGCTGGACATCGCCCATCATCCGCAGGGCGAACTCGGTGGTGAAAATACAGGTGTTCTGGCCCTGATCCTCCTTGAGGATATCGGCCTGCACGGTACCGCGCACCGTCTGCAGGGTACAGCTCTGAATCTCGGCCCGCTCCCCGGTATTCGGCTCACGGTTATTTTCGTTGCGGAACTTCTCCACCTGCTGGCGAATCGCGGTATTCAGGAACATCGCCAGTAGCATCGGCGCCGGACCGTTGATGGTCAGTGAGACCGAGGTCATCGGGTCGCAGAGATCGAAACCGGCGAACAGTTTATCCATATCGTTCTGGGTGCAGATCGAAACCCCGGACATGCCGACCTTGCCGTAGATGTCGGGCCGCTCGTCCGGATCCTCGCCGTAGAGGGTGACACTGTCGAAGGCGGTCGAAAGCCGCTTGGCGTCATCATCCTTGGTCAGAAAGTGAAAGCGGCGGTTGGTCCGCTCCGGGGTGCCTTCTCCGGCAAACTGGCGTTTGGGATCTTCGGCGGTGCGTTTGAAGGGGAACAGCCCGGCGGTGTAGGGGAAGAACCCGGGAGCGTTCTCCTTCATGCACCACTTGATGATCTCACCGTAATCGGCATAATCGGGCAGGCAGACCCTGGGGATACGGGTGCCGGAGAGGGTGGTGGTCGAGAGTTCGGTGCGGATCTCCTTGTCGCGCACTTTGGTGATCATCAGCTCTTCACGGTAGGATTTTTTCAGCTCTGGCCAGCTCTGCAGCAGCTTGCGGTTCTCTTCGCTGAGGCTCTCTTCGGTTTGTTCGAGTAAGGAATCAAGATCTTTGCTCCGGCAACCGCATTTCTCGGCCAGCAGTTCACGGGCGCCACTGAGTTGGAAAAGCTGCCGACCGGCCTGCGTCTGTTCTGCGATCTGCTTGCGATAAGCTTTGGCGGTATGGACGATTTCGGCCAGATAGTTTATCTGCTCCGGCGGGATGATCAGTTGGGCGATGCTTTGCCCTTCACCGACCTCAAGTTGTGACTGCCAACCGAGGCCGCACTTGGCGTTGAGTTTGTCGATCAGCGCGCGGTAGATCTGATTGACGCCGATATCGTTGAATTGACTGGCGATGGTGCCGTAGACCGGCAACTCCTCGTCGGTCGCATCGAACCGCTTGTGGTTGCGCCGGTACTGCTTGCGTACGTTGCGCAGGGCATCTTCGGCACCCCGTTTTTCCATCTTGTTGAGCGCGATCAGGTCGGCGAAATCGAGCATGTCGATCTTCTCCAGCTGGGTCGGTGCGCCGAATTCGCTGGTCATCACGTAGAGCGACTGATCGCAGATTTCGACGATGCCGGCGTCGCCCTGACCGATGCCGCTGGTTTCAACGATGATCAGGTCGAACCCGGCCGCCTTGAGCACGTCGAGCGCTTCGCGGATTGCCGCCGAAAGTTCGCTGCGTGAATCACGGGTCGCCAGCGAACGCATGAAAACCCTTGGGGTATCGATGGAGTTCATCCGGATCCGGTCGCCGAGCAACGCCCCGCCGGTGCGTCGGCGGGTCGGATCGACCGAGAGGATCGCCACGGTTTTTTCCTCGAAGTCGCGCAGGAAGCGGCGCACCAGCTCGTCGGTCAGCGAACTTTTGCCCGCCCCGCCGGTCCCGGTGATGCCGAGCACCGGCACCGCTTTTGTCAGTTCGCGAACCTGCTGCTGGATCGACTGCAATTGCTCGTCGGGCTGCCGAATTCGCTGTTCGGCGGCGGTGATCAGCCGCGCTACCGCCTGCGGATCGCGCTGCGGCAACCGCTCCAGATCACGTGAGGGTTGCTGCGGCGGGGCAAAATCGCACTGTTCCAGCTTGTAGTTGATCATCCCCTGTAAGCCCATGCGGCGACCATCTTCAGGGGAAAATATTTTACAGATGCCGTACTCTTCCAGCTCTTTGATCTCGTCCGGCAGAATGACCCCGCCGCCGCCGCCGAAGATCCGCACATGGCCGGCGTCATTCTCCTGCAGCAGGTCGTGCATGAACTTGAAATATTCAAGATGGCCACCCTGGTAGGAGCTGATCGCAATCCCCTGGGCATCCTCCTGAATCGCCGCCGCGACCACCTCGTGAACCGAGCGGTTATGCCCCAGGTGGACCACCTCGGCGCCTGAGTCCTGAATAATCCGGCGCATGATATTGATCGAAACGTCGTGGCCGTCGTAGAGACTGGTGGCGGTGACAAAACGGATCGGGTGCTGGGCCTGATAGACGACGGTTTCCATATAGAAATCTCCTTCGGTTATATTTGAAAAGGGAATAAACGCTGTTTTAGCAAGGCTTGTGCCATGATCGGACGGTATTGCCCAATGAAAAATAAAGGCACGGCTCCCCACCGGCGTCACACTCCTTTTGACCCTGATCGGAGGTTGCCCCGGTCGACTATCGCTGCTGTCGGCGTGTCTACATCTGTTTACACTCTTCTGGTAAAGCCCTGAATATTAGTAACTTGACAAGCTATGCCGGTGGCGAATGCCGAGCAATTTACTATGTTTTATCCGCCCGGTTTCATTTTTGCGGCCGAAACAACCTTTTGCAATTTTTATAAAACACTGTATTATCAATTTCTGATTTCCTGGAACCGCACTATACTACAATTACTGGTGGGTGATCGCATAGGGGGTTATTGTTTAAATGAGTTTTGCGCAGTTGGCCAAGCAGGCAGGTTATAATCTGAGCGGCTTTTCTCCCCTGGAGGAGAGCTGGCTGGCGGTAATCGACCACAAGCAGCGGGTTACCACCTCAAATGAAGAGAGCTTTGCCGTGCTCGGCAAGCGGCCGGAAGAACTTATCGGACAGCGCCTGGGCCAGCTGATCAAACTGGGCTTCCTCCATTCTCTGGTTATTCAGGGAGTCAGTTTTAAATCGCAACCGGTCTGGATCGGCGATACCAAGTACTATTGCGACTATGCTCCCCTCGGCAAGGATCCGCAGAATTCCGGCGGGCTGTTCAGTCTGATGCGCCGAGAGCAGCTGAAGACGCCGAGCCTGGAGATGCCCGACCTGCTCTGCTCTATGGATCAGGGCTCCAACCTGGCGCAGGAGAGTTTGATCCTGGTGAATACCGAGGGGATCGTTACCATGATCAACCAGCCGTTTGCCGATGTCCTCGATATCCGCGCGGCGGAGCTGCTCGGCAAGCATGTCCACAGCGCTTACCCCAATTCCAGCCCATCGCGGCTGCCGCAGGTTATGGACAGCGGTCAGGCCGAAATTGCCGAACCCCATCTGCTGAATGGTCAGCAGGCCGTGGTCAGCCGCTATCCCTTGTTCAAAGAGGGGAAGATGGTCGGCGCCTGGGGCAAGGTCCTGTTTCATGATGTGCGCGAGATCTCCCGGTTGGCCGACAAGTTCAAGATTTTCATGCCCGGTCCCGGTGCGCGCAAACCGCAGAGTCAGGCCTCCGGCCTTGCCTTCAAGTATGACTGCAACAGCATCATCGGCCACAGCAAGATCATGAAGGATCTCAAGGAGAAACTGCTGCGGATTGCCGAACGCCCCTCAAGTATCCTGCTGATGGGGGAGAGCGGTACCGGCAAGGAGCTCTTCGCCCACGCCATCCATGCGGCCAGCAAGCGGCGCTACGGACCCTTTGTCCGGGTCAACTGTGCGGCGATCCCCGACCATCTGCTGGAATCAGAACTTTTCGGCTACACCGAGGGGGCATTTACCGGCGCCAGAAAAGGCGGCCAGATCGGTAAATTTGAGCAAGCGGACGGCGGGACGATCTTTCTTGACGAAATCAGTGATATGCCGATGGTCATGCAGGCGAAACTGCTGCGGGTCCTGCAGGAAAAAGAGGTCACCCCCCTGGGCAGCACCATCACCAGGCGCCTCGATATGCGGGTCGTCGCAGCCACCAATGTCAATCTTGAAGAGAAGGTTCGTGAAGGCGGTTTTCGTACCGATCTCTACTATCGTTTGAACGTCATTGCCCTGCCGATCCCGCCGTTGCGTGAGCGGCGCGATGACATCTATTTTATCACCAAACATTTGATTGATGACTTCAATGCCGAATTTGATCTGGCCATCCAGGGGATTGAGGAAGATGCCTGGAAGGTGCTGAAGAGCTATGATTTTCCCGGCAATATCCGAGAACTGCGCAACGCTATTGAAAGCGCCTTTAATATGGCAACCGGCGCCATGATTCAGGTCGAGGACCTGCCGCTGCATATCCGAAAATCGACCGGGAATGCCCAGCCTTCTGTGGTCAATGCGGATCAGCAGGAGAGTCTGATCTCCTGTATCGGTCATAAGCCGCTGCAGGAGATCATGGAAGAGATGGAGCGTTTGCTGATTGAGGCCTCCCTCGAACAGGCCGGGGGGAATAAACTGAATGCCGCGCACGTTCTCGGCATATCCCGGCCCGGCCTCTACAAGAAATTGCACAAATATCAGCTTCAGTAATTACCAGACGGGCTGCCGACCCAGTACGGGCCGCCCGCCGCAGGTCGTTGTTTTATTGCCGACCGTACACCGGTGATTGTAAATAAAACATAACACTGTTAACAGAGATGACATTTTGTTTTGCGGACAAGGGATTTATTATCTCGTCGATAGAGAATAAATGCCTTTGTAATCAGCCGGATAGCCATGCTTGCGAGATTGTTGATAAATAAAACATCGTTTGGTATCCAGCTTGCAACCCCTCAAACAGAAACCTTCGGATCGATATCGGCTGAGCCATCCCGTCGATCCAGTATTTCCTACTTGAGGAGGATCGATCTATGGCTGAAACTCCCTCCCTGCTTCAGGTCAGTGATATTTCACTCTCTTTCGGCGGGGTCCATGCGCTGACCGATGTCAGCTTCAGTGTCAATCCGGGTGAAATCTTTTCCATCATCGGCCCGAACGGTGCCGGAAAGACCTCGATGCTCAACTGCATCTCCGGCCGCTACCAGCCGAACAAGGGCTCGATCGTTTTCAAACAGCAGGAGCTGATCGGTCTGCGCCCTAATGATCGCTGCACCCTCGGCATCGGCCGTACTTTTCAGAACCTCGCCCTGTTTGCCCACATGACCGTGCTCGACAACATCATGGTCGGGCGCCACCATCTGTTGAAAAACAACTTTCTCAGCGGTTCACTCTACTGGCTCGGCGGCGCGCGCAAGGAAGAGCTGACCCATCGTGCTGAAGTCGAGAATATCATCGATTTTCTCGAGATCGCGCATATCCGCAAATCGATCGCCGGCACCCTCTCCTACGGGCTGCGCAAACGGGTCGAATTGGCCCGAGCAGTGGCACTGCGTCCCGACATGATTCTGCTCGATGAGCCGATGGCGGGAATGAACCTGGAAGAAAAAGAGGACATGGCGCGCTACATCATCGACCTCAACGAAGAGTGGGGGATGACGGTGGTGATGATCGAACACGACATGGGCGTGGTCATGGATATTTCTCACCGGGTGATGGTCCTCGATTTCGGCAAGAAGATCGCCAGCGGCTTGCCGGATGAGGTCATGGCCCACCCGCAGGTCAGAAAAGCTTATCTGGGGGAGGATGATGAACCGTCCGAGCCTGCCACAGAGTCGCAATTGAGCGGGGAGGTGGCCTGATGCAAGCTGAATATGCCGACGTCAGTCGCTACAATACCTTTCCCAAACTGCTCGCCTACAACGCGGAAAACTGGCCGGATGAGATCGCCATGCGCGAGAAGGAATTCGGCATCTGGAACCCCTACAGCTGGGCCGAATATCAAACCATGGTCAAGCGCTTTGCTCTGGGTATGCACAAGCTGGGGATCGGCCATAAGGATTCGGTCGGCATCATCGGCGACAACCGGCCGGAATGGGTTGCCAGTGAAATAGCTTCACATGCTCTGCGGGCGATGATCTTCGGCATCTATCAGGATTCTCTCAACGAGGAGGTCGCCTACCTGATCAACTATGCCGGGGCAAAAATCATCATCGCCGAAGATGAGGAGCAGGTCGACAAGGTTCTCGAGATCACCGAAGAGTGTCCCTGCGTCGAACATATCATCTATTGCGACCCGCGCGGCATGCGCAAGTATGATGACCCGCGCCTGCTCAGCCACCTCGACCTGATGAAGTCCGGTGAACAGCTCGATGCCGAGCAGCCGCAACTCTACGAACAGTTGCTCGCTGCCGGAGAGTCGACCGATGTCGCCATCCTCTGCCCGACCTCGGGGACCACTTCCAATCCGAAACTGGCGATGCTGCAGTGCGGGCCGATGATCGAGCACAGCCTTGCCTACCTGCATGCCGACCCCAAGTATCCGAGTGATGATTATGTCTCGGTGCTGCCGCTGCCGTGGATTATGGAGCAGGTCTACGCCGTGACTCAGTCGCTGATCTGTCGGCAGATTGTCAATTTTGTCGAAGAGCCGGAGACGATGATGGAGGACCTGCGTGAGATCGGTCCGAACTTCGTCCTGCTGGCACCGCGCGTCTGGGAGAGCGTCGCCGCCGATGTCAAGGCGAAGATGATGGATGCCACCCGCTTCAAGAAGATGATGTACAACTATGGCATGAAGCTGGCCAAACAAGCCGAAGAGCAGGGGAAGGGGCAGTCGAAACTGGCCTACTGGCTGCTCTTTAAAGCACTCAAAGACCGGCTCGGCTTCAGCTTTCTGCGTTCGGCGGCAACCGGCGGCGCGGCGCTGGGACCGGACACCTTCAAGTTCTTCCTCGCCATGGGCGTGCCGTTGCGGCAGCTCTACGGCCAGACGGAAATGTGCGGCGCCTATACCATCCACAAGTCGGACGATGTCGATTTCGACAGCGTCGGGATTCCCTTCGACAACGCCGAGGTGCGGATCGATAACCCGGATGATAACGGGGTCGGCGAAGTGGTTGCCAAATCGAAAGGGATGTTCCTCGGTTACTACAATAATGAAAAGGCGACCGCAGAAGCTCTCAATGATGGCTGGATGCTGACCGGTGATGCCGGTTACTTCAAAAAGGAGAACGGCCACCTGGTGGTCATCGACCGGATCTCCGATCTGGCCGAAACTTCGACCGGTTCGCGCTTCTCGCCGCAGTTTATCGAGAACAAGTTGAAGTTTTCGCCGTTCATTGCTGAAGCAGTTGTTCAGGGGGACAAACGTCCCTACCTCGCGGCGATCCTCTGCATCCGCTATGAGATTGTCGCCAAGTGGGCCGAGCAGCGCGGCCTGGCTTTTACCAATTACATCAACCTTTCGGCCCAGCCGGAAGTTTATGAGTTGATCCGGCAAGAGGTCGAGCAGGTCAATGCCACCCTGCCGGAGGCGCAGCGGATCCGCAAGTTCCTGTTGCTCTACAAGCAGCTGGATGCGGATGATGGTGAACTGACCCGGACCCGCAAGGTCCGCCGCGGCGTCATCAAGGAGAAGTATGCCGAAATTATCGACACGATCTACTCCGATCAGCAGATCGTTCATATCGATACGATGATCACTTTCCAGGATGGCAATAAGTCGCGAGTGCGGACTGATGTCCGGGTCGTTGATCTGCAAGCCGACACGTCGATCGATCAGGCGCCGCCTGATCCGCTGCAGTCGGCGGTCTAGCAACCTGGGGCAAGCAGCTGGGTGTAAACTTAAAACCTTGGACCTTTCAAGGAGACATTTATGAATTATGAATTACTGACACAGCTTATAGTGAATGGATTGATTGTCGGCACCCTCTACGGGGTGGTCGCCATGTGTTTCGTGCTGATCTACAAGTCGACACAGATCGTCAACTTTGCTCAGGGCGAATTCCTGCTGATCGGCGCCTGGACCTGCTGGGCGCTGCTGGTCAAATTTGAGCTGCCCTTCTATGTCGGCTTTCCGATCACCCTGGTCTTTATGGTGCTGTTCGGCATTGTGCTGCAGATGGTGGTCTTGAGGCCGATGATCGGTGAACCGATCATCTCGGTGATTATGGTCACTGTCGGTCTGTCGATGTTTTTCCAGGCCCTGATGAGCTGGATGTTCGGTGGTTACACCAAGGCCTTTCCGCAGGTGTTCGAGACCGAATCGTTCGAGATTCTCGGTCTGCAGGTGCAGACGGCCTACATCATGAGTTTGGTCATCTCGGTGGTCATCATGATCGGCTTCTATTACTTCTTCAAATATTCGAAGATGGGCCTGGCGATGCGGGCCACGGCGTTTAATCAGCAGGTCGCGCAGAGTCTGGGGATTTCGGTGAAGAAGGTATTTGCCGCTTCCTGGGCGATCTCGGCGCTGGTTTCGGCGATGGCCGGGGTAGTGGTCGGCATGGTCAATGGCGTCTCTTCGGCACTGTCGTTTTTCGGTATCAAGGTGTTCCCGGTAGTCATCCTCGGCGGTCTCGATTCGATTATCGGCGCCATCGTCGGTGGACTGATTATCGGCGTACTGGAAAATGTGGCCGAGTTCTTCGACAGCCAATGGCTGCATCTTGGCAACATGTACACCATCGCCCCCTTCTATGCCCTGGTGATCATCCTCATGATCAAACCCTACGGCCTGTTCGGAACCAAGGATATCGAGAGGATCTAACTTATGGCTTCGGCTCACTCACGAATGAAATGCGGCGAGTTCCGCACCACCTATCAGCAGGATACAACCATCTTTCCGACCCCGCTGGCACGCCGGGTGGCGATCGGCTCGGTGCTCTTTCTACTCATCGCCCCGAGTTTTCTTAACCCTTACTTTCTCAATCTGGGCATCCAGATCGGCTATTACGGGATTGCTGCCCTGGGGCTGAATATCGTCCTCGGTTTTACCGGCCAGATCTCCCTCGGCCATGCTGCCTTTTTCGGCTTCGGCGCTTTTGCCTCGGCCTGGTTGAACAATACCACCGGCATCCCGGTCTTTTTCTGTATCCCGCTGGCCGGGGCGATGACCATGGCGCTGGGACTGATCGTCGGCATCCCGGCCGGGCGTATCAAAGGCCTGTATCTGGCGATCGCCACCTTCGCCTCGCAATTTATCCTTGAGGACTTTTTTGCCCGGGCCGATTGGTTCACCGGCGGTTCTTACGGCGCGATGGCCAACCCCTTCGCCCTGTTCGGTTTCGCATTCGATAACGATCAACGCTATTTTTACGTGGTGCTCTTTTACGTGGTGGTGATGTTTCTGCTCGGCGCCAACCTGCTGCGCAGCCGTGACGGACGGGCCTTTATCGCTGTGCGCGACCATTACCTCTCCGCTGAAATCATGGGCATCAACCTGACCAAGTACCGCATCCTGTCCTTCGGCATCTCCTCCTTCTACGCCGGGATCGGTGGCGCCCTGTTCGGCCACTATCTCGGTTTTGTCTCCGCTGAGGGCTTCACCCTGTTGCTGTCGATCCAGTTTCTGGGGATGGTTATTATCGGCGGCCTCGGTTCGGTGATGGGCTCTCTGTTCGGCACCGCCTTCATGGTTCTGCTGCCCGAACTGATGGAAGCCGGGGTCGGTCTGATCGGTCACAATGCACCGGGACTGACCCAGGCATTGGCCTACATCAAGGAGATGGCCATCGGTCTGGCGATCATCCTGTTTCTGATCTTCGAGCCGGATGGCCTGGCACACCGCTGGAAAATGATTAAAGCCTACTGGAAGCTCTACCCCTTCTCATATTAAGTTACAATTCGCAGTTTCATCGCACGGTCCGCTACGCGGGCCGGCAGTTAACCCAAGGGAGGAAGACAATGCGCAAATCGATTATGTTGGGAAGTTTATTGGTTGCTTCATTAGCTTTTGCCGGTGGTGTATTCGCCGCAGACAAGATTCCGGTCGGGCACCTGGCCTGCTACACCGGACCGACTTCAGACGTTGGCGGTCCCTTCGGCAATGGCGTCGCTGACGCCATGAGCTACATCAACAAAAATGGCGGCATCAACGGCAAGCTTCTCGACTACAAGACTGTTGACTATTCCTACAAGGCCCCGCAGGCCGTCGCGACCTACAAAAAATGGATGTCAAACCTCAAACCGGTCGCCATTCAGGGTTGGGGCACCGCCGACACCGAAGCTCTGGTCAAGTTCGTCGCCAAGGACAAAGTCCCTTATTTTTCCGCTTCGTACTCCGGGCACCTGACCGACCCGACCGGCAAGTCCCCTAAAACCAAGGCTCCGGCCCCCTACAATTTCTTCTACGGCCCCTCTTACTCCGACACCTGCCGCGGACTGGTCCAGTGGGCCGCTGACGACTGGAAGGCCAAAGGCAGCAAAGACCAGCCGAAATTCATCCATATGGGCGCCAATCACCCCTATCCCAACGCACCGAAGGCGGCCTGTGCTGCATACGCTGAAGAACTGGGGTTCGAAGTCCTCAACCCGATCGTTTACTCCCTCAAGCCGGCCGATGCTAAAGCGCAATGCTTGACCCTGAAGGACTCCGGCGCCAACTACGCTTACCTGGGCAACACCGCCGGGTCGAACATCTCTCTGCTCAACTCTTGCCGTACCGTCGGGGCCAAGCCGCAGTTTTTGGCCAACGTCTGGGGCTGGGATGAGAACTCCATCCAGGCTGCCAAAGAAGCGGGTGACGGCGTGGCCGTTTTTGTCGGTGCTCCCTCTTGGAACGACACCAAGCCCTCTGGCATGAAAACCGTGCGCGAGATCTCCAAAATGTCTGACTCGACCGGCAAAACTTACCGCAACCTGCACTATATGCGCGGTATCTGCTCGGCCTTTTATATGAAAGAGGCCATGTTGATTGCTGACAAAAAGGGCGCCATCACTGGCGAGAACATCAAGGCTGCAATGGAGACGATGGTTAACTTTGTCCCTGCTGGTCTCGAAGGAGTCTGCACGCCTTCGACCTGGACCAACGAAGACCATCGCGGCACAACCACAGTTGGCATTTACACCAGTCTTTACAACGGAGGCGACTTCCAGCTGAACAAGCAGGCAACAATCGAAGTTCCACGCCGTCCAGAGTGGCTCGGCTGGTAAATTGAAAATTGCTGCGGGGGCAATTGCCCCCGCAGCGGATATCTGTTCGAGAGGTGAGGTGTGACGTTCGGGCTTGATCCCGGTCTGCACACCTGGAGTCTTGAACCTGTGTCCTGAACGGAGAAAATCTATGGCAGAACCGGCCGTCAAAACTACAGAAGTTCCTGCAGAGAAAGAGATCCTTCTCTCGGTTAACAATATTGAAGTGGTCTATGACGAGGTTATCCTGGTGCTACGCGGGATCAGTCTCGATGTTCCCAAGGGCGAACTGATCACCCTGCTCGGTCCTAACGGTGCGGGCAAATCAACCACCCTCAAAGCGATCTCCGGCCTGCTCAAGACAGAGGATGGTGAGGTCACGCGTGGAGCAATCACTTACAAGGGAGAGAGTATCGCCAACAGTTCCCCCGATGAAATTGTGCGCAAAGGGATCTTTCAGGTCATGGAGGGGCGGCGGATTATCGAGGATATGACCGTCGTTGAAAATCTACGCCTGGGTGCTTTTACCCGCAAGGACCGGTTCGTCAAGGATGACATCGAAAAGGTCTTCCATTATTTCCCTCGCCTGAAAGAGCGTACCGGGCTTGCCGGCTATCTTTCCGGCGGGGAGCAGCAGATGCTCGCTATCGGCCGGGCGATTATGGCGCGACCGGAAATGATTCTGCTCGACGAACCCTCGATGGGCCTGTCGCCGCTGCTGGTCAAAGAGGTGTTCGGTATTATCCGCAGTATCAACCAGGAGCAGGGGATCACCATGCTGCTGGTCGAGCAGAACGCCAACATGGCCCTGCACAGTGCCAACTACGGCTACGTCATGGAGTCGGGAAAGATCGTCCTCGACGGTACGGCTGAAGATCTGCTCAATAATGAAGATATGAAGGAGTTCTACCTCGCCGGCGGCGCGGATACAGAACGTAAATCGTTCAAGAATCTGAAATCGTACAAACGGCGTAAACGCTGGATGTAAGGGGGGACTATCAATGCGCGATGACTATTATGACAGTTTGGAAACTCGCTGCCCGAAAGAGCGCGAGATCGAGCAGCTGCATCTCCTGGCCAGCCAGGTTGCGCACGCCCGCAACAGCGCGCCGGCCTACGCCGAACTGCTGCAGAATTTCAGTGCGCCGGTCGATAGCCGCGAGCAGTTGGCAACGCTGCCGCTGACGCGAAAAAGCGATCTGACGGCTCGGCAGCAGCAACAGCTGCCCTTTGCCGGATTGACCGGTCTGCGTAATCCTGAGCTGACCCACGTTTTTGTTTCGCCCGGGCCGATCTATGAGCCGGGTTCGGCACGCCGGGATTTCTGGAGTTTCGGCCGCAGCCTGTTTGCGGCCGGATTTCGTCGCGGCGACCTGCTGCACAACTGTTTCTCCTACCATTTCACCCCGGCCGGAGCGATGGTTGAATCGGGTGCCGAGGCGATCGGTTGCACCGTGATCCCGGCCGGAACCGGCAATACCGAACAGCAGGTCTCGGTTATCGCTGATCTGAAACCGGTCGGTTATGTCGGCACCCCCTCTTTTTTGAAGATCATCCTCGACAAAGCGGATCAGTCGGGCGCAGACCTCTCCAGCCTGAAAAAAGCCCTGGTTTCCGGTGAGTACTTCCCACCAAGCCTGCGGGACAGCTGGCAGGCGCGCGGCATCGAAGCGCTGCAATGCTACGCCACCGCTGACCTCGGCCTGATCGCTTACGAATCTCCGACCCGTGAGGGGATGATTGTTGATGAGCGGATCATCCTCGAAATCGTTCGTCCCGGCAGCGGCGACCCGGTTTCGGCAGGGGAGGTCGGCGAACTGGTGGTCACCAGCCTCAATCCTGATTATCCGCTGATCCGTTTTGCCACCGGCGATCTCTCGGCCATCCTGCCGGGTGAAAGTCCCTGTGGTCGCACCAACGTGCGGATCAAGGGGTGGCTTGGGCGCGCCGACCAGACTTGCAAAATTCGCGGCATGTTTGTCCATCCGGAACAGATCGACAAAATCCTCAAGCGTTACCCGGAGGTCGGTAAGGGGTGTCTGGTGGTCCGACGTGAAGACGACCTTGATCAGATGGTTCTGCAGTGTGAGGCGCCGACCGCTGACGCCGGGCTGAGTAAAAATCTGCAACAGGCGATCCGCGAGATCTGCAAGCTGCGCGGCGAGGTTGAATTTGTCGCACCGGGCAGCCTGGCGAATGACGGCAAGGTGATCGACGACCAGCGACCGATTGAATAGACCACAAACAGGCGACCCACGGGCCGCCCCTACAGATAGCCCTGTGAATGGCGGTAGGGGCGAGGCGTGCCTCTCCTGCTGGTCAATCGCATAACACACAACTGGAGGGAACCGATGACCGGCACCACTTCACCGCAGCTCGACGTAGGCGTTCAATTACTGAACAACCTCAGCAAAGAAGAGCTGATCGGTATCATCGTCGACGACGCCAAAAACTGGCTGGCCCACGACGGTCTCTGGTTTCAGGCGATTGAAAAGACCCACGGCATGGAGGTTGCGATCGAGGCTGACCGCGCTGCTTGGGAAAAGTTCACCGTGTTCGAAGCCAGGCGGATTATGGCTCGACTTGGCATCCAACCGGGCGGCGGCATTCCGGCGTTGCTCGAATGTCTGAATCACCGACTCTATGCCCGACTCAATCTTCAGCAGGCGATTGAGGTCAGCGACACTCGCGCGGTTTTCCGCATGGTCGACTGCCGGGTGCAGTCGGCGCGCAAACGCAAGGGGCTGGATGATTTCCCTTGTAAGGAGGTCGGCATCGTCGAATACAGCGAGTTCGCCCGGACCATCGATCCGCGCATCCAGACCCGCTGCCTTGCCTGTCCGCCCGATGCCCACCCGGATGAATTCTGGTGTGCCTGGGAATTCAGCCTGCAAAATTGATGAGGACCGCTGCTGATGCTTAACGACTGCCTCGACGGGGTACGGGTTCTCGATCTCAGCCAGTATCTGCCCGGCCCCTTTGCCACCCAACTGCTCGCCGATCTCGGCGCCGCAGTGATCAAGGTCGAACCACCGACCGGCGATCCGATGCGTCGCTTCATCTTCCGCGATGCAGATGGCGAGTCCCCCTTTTACAAGCAGATCAATGCCGGGAAACAGGTCGTCCTGCTCAATCTGAAGAGCGAGGACGACAAGCAGGTTCTTGCGAAGCTGCTTGAAGTTGCCGACGTGCTGCTCGAATCCTACCGTCCCGGCGTATTGGAGCGGCTCGGTTTCAGCCGTTCGCGGCTGCAGCAGCTCAACCCGAAATTGATCCACTGCGCCCTCTCCGGTTTCGGTCAAACCGGCCCCTGCCGCGAGCGGGCCGGACACGATCTGACCTATCTTGCCATGAGCGGTATGCTTAATTTGACCGGAACAGCTGAAACACCGATCATGCCGTTTCCGCCAATCTGTGATTACGCTGCCGGCAAACAGGCCGCGACTGCGATCCTTGCCGCCCTGCTGCGCCGTGGCCGCACCGGACAGGGTGCTTTCATCGATGTCAGCCTGTTCGAAACGGCCCTCTCCTGGCAGTCGTTTGCGCTGATCGCCGCCCAGCGATCGGGTTACGAATTTGCCCGCGGCAACGATCTGCTGACCGGCGGAGCGGCTTGCTACCAGATCTATCGTACCGCTGATGATCGTTTTGTCGCCCTCGGTGCTATCGAGGATAAATTCTGGCAGGCGTTTTGCGCCGCCGCCGAGCGGCCGGACTGGCTCGATCGCCAGCACGAACCGCTGCCGCAGAAGCAGTTGATTGAGGAGCTTCGGGAGCTGTTCGCCGCTGCGTCGCTGAAGGATTGGCAGCAACGCTTCGAAAAGGTGGATTGCTGCTTCGAGCCGATCCTTGAGCACCGCGAGGTTGTCACTCACCCCCATGTCCAGCAACGGCAGCTGCTGCAGACAGTCAGTTCCGAAGCGCGACACGATGCCCTCTTTCCCGCCTGGGTCGATGATCAGCCGCCGGCTCCCCGCCGGGCACTGCAAAAAATATCCGCAGAAGATGCCCTGAACAAGTGGCTTAAGCGTTAAAATCTGAAGCGTGAAGCAGGGACGCTCATAAGTTCATAAATTTCTCAATTCTAAGGCTCATGCAACAGCCGTCATCCCTGTGAAAACAGGGCTCCAGTTTTTGGATCGTCCCCGAGAACTTCTGGATTCCCGCCTACGCGGGAATGATGGGCACTTGATTTTTCAGTCCTTTGCAAGAGGCCACTCCGATAGCTTATAGCCCCGCTCTGTCGCTAATCGTTCCTCAGTAGCTGAAATTCCTGAATAATCCGGTGGTTATCGAACAGTTCGTTACCGCCGCTTATCTCTACCGTTAGGCATCTTTGAACCATCGTGGTAAAATGACAGAAATAAAAAAGCATCATCTTCCACATATTCACGCCAAATATGGAGAAGAGGAGGCCATCATCTCCATCCAAAATGGCAAGGTACTCGAAGGAGGAATGCCTACTTCTAAAATGAAGCTTATTCAAGCGTGGATAGAAATCCATAAAGATGAGTTAATGGCCGATTGGGAGCTTGCAATCCAGGGTGAGCAACTTTTCAAAATAGACCCTTTAAAGTAGAGAGAGGAGAGTGTCCATGATTAAAGTAATCAATGCTGTCCCCAACAGTCCAAATACACTTTCGGTAGAACTTTCAGATGGCCGCAAAGGCACTTTCGACGTCAGTCCTTACCTTGAATGTGGAATATTCAAAGAACTCAAGAACCCTTCATATTTCAAACAAGCCAAAGCTGCCTGCGGTGGTGTTGTTTGGCCCAATGAACAAGATTTCAGCCCCGAAACAATTTCTGTAGAACTCATTGAACACCAATAATGCCAGCGTCGCAAAAAATCCGTAACCGTAAACTGACAACTTGACGTACTGACTTTACGCCCATCACCAGGCTGATCAATGCCCCGCTCGCCTGATCTCCCGCGAAAAACCCCCTTTGCCTGAGATCGATTATGGTCTAACATGCGCGACTTCATAAAACAGCGTATGATGCAACAGATATCTTTACCTTCAGGGAGCATGAATATGCAGGACGACCCGCAACAGATGATCCAGATCCGCTGGCATGGCCGCGGCGGTCAGGGGGCGATTACGGCGGCCAAGGTGGTTGCCGAAGCAACGTTTAAGTCCGGCTATGGCGGCGTAGTCATGGCCCCGACCTTCGGCACTGAGCGGCGCGGCGCTCCGGTCAGCACCTCGCTGAAGATTTCGCGTGAAAAGATCTACGATCTGTCGCCGATCCGTTTTCCCGATATTGTCGTGGTCCTCGATTACCTGATCCTCAATGAGGTGGATGTCACGGTCGGTCTGAAACCGGGCGGTTTGTTGATTATCAACTCGCCCCGGCCGCTGAGGGACCATCAGTTTCCCGATTATCGGGTTGCGGTGGCCAACGTCACCAAACTGGGGATTGAGGCCGGACTGCGCAAGGGGATCGTCAACAGCGGGATTATCGGTGCCCTCGGTAAAGCTGGCGGACTGGTCGATATTGAAATGCTGTCGCGCTGCATCGCCGCTGAGTTTGTCGGTCGCAAGCCGGAAGAGAACGTCAGGGCCGCGCAGTTGGTCTATGCCGCCACGCAGATTTCAGAGCCAAGCAGAGGAGCTGCCAATGCCTGATTCACGCTTTAAAGTATTGACCTCGGCCAGTACCTCCGGCCCCGGTGATGCCGGGCGCACCGGTTCCTGGCGGGTTGAGCGGCCGATTATTGACTATAGTCGCTGCACCCCGGCGAAAACCGGCAAAGCCTCCTGTCATCTCTGTTGGCTCTACTGCCCCGACAACGTGGTGAGCAAAACCCTGGAACCGAAGATCGACCTGGAATACTGCAAAGGCTGCGGTATCTGTGCCGAAGAATGCCCGGTCAAGGCGATCGAAATGGTTTCAGAAGAGCAGTTTGTCAAAGGGGGCGAAGATGAGTGAAAAACTGATCGATTCAGGAAACAATGCCGCGGCCATGGCCGTTCAACTGGCGGCGGCCGAGGTGATTGCCGCCTACCCGATCACCCCGCAGACGCCGTTGACCGAAAAGCTCTCGGAACTGATCGCTGCCGGAAAGATGGATGCTGAATACGTCGCCGTCGAGAGCGAGCACAGTGCCCTCGGCGTCTGTATCGGCGCGGCCAGCGCCGGAGTGCGGGCCTTTACGGCCACCTCGTCCAACGGCCTGCTCTACATGAGCGAGCAGTTACACTGGGCGGCCGGTTCCCGCTTGCCGCTGGTGATGTGCGTGGTCAACCGCGGGATCGGTGCCCCCTGGTCGGTCTGGAACGATCATCAGGATGCCATGAGCCAGCGTGATGCCGGCTGGATTCAGATCTTCGCCAAAGACCATCAGGAAATCGTCGACATGACCTTAAAGGCTTTCCGCCTGGCCGAACTGGTGCATATCCCGGTGATGGTCAACTACGACGGCTACTACCTGTCGCACACCTACATGCCGTTCGAACTGCCCGATGCGCAGACGGTCAGGGAATTTCTGCCCACCTACGACTACGCGCATACCCTCGACCCGGAGAAACCGGAGAGTTTGAATACCGTCACCCTGCCCGATGCGCGCAACGACATCAACGGCGTCAAACAGCCCGGCTACATGGATATCCGCCACAACCTGCATCAGGAGATGCGCCTGGCGCTGCAGGTCTGGGAAGAGATCGACGCCGATTTTCAGCAACGTTTCGGCCGCGGCGGTACGCCGATCCTCGACCCCTACCGGTGTGATGACGCCGACTTCGTGGTGGTTGCCATGGGCACCCTCGCCAACCAGTTCCACGACGTGGTGGATCGCTTGCGGGATGAGGGGCTTAAGGTCGGGGTGCTGGCGCTGCAGATCTATCGCCCCTTCCCGACGGCGATCATTGCTGAAGCGCTTCAGTCGGTCAAGGCGGTGCTGGTTTACGAAAAGGGTTTAAGCTACGGAAATCAGGGTGCGCTCTATGCCGATCTTAAATCGGCGCTCTACCCCTACCCGAATCGTCCCCAGCTGCACAATTTTATTGTCGGGCTGGGCGGCCGGGATATCGGTACCGAGGATCTTTATCAGACCCTGAAGACCGCCTGTCTGCAAGAGGCCCTGGGCACGCCGGAGCAGAATGACACTCCGCAATGGATTGGATTACAGCTATGACCACTGCCGCCAAAACCAACGTTCTCAACCTCAGCACTGAAGAGTTTGTTCATCCGGGCAACCGTGCCTGCTCCGGCTGCGGGCTGAGCATTCTCTACCGGATCGGCCTCAAGGCTCTGGGGCGCGATTGTATCTTTGTCGTGCCGCCCAGTTGCCTGACCGTCATGCAGGGGCTGTTCCCGATTGCCGCCTCGCAGATGCCGATTCTCAACGGCACCTTTGCCTCCACTGCCGCGATTGCTACCGGCGTGCGGGCGGCGATGAAGCGGCGCGGCAAACAGACCCAGGTGGTCGCCTGGGCCGGCGATGGCGGCACAGCGGACATCGGCATCCAGGCGCTTTCCGGGGCACTGGAACGCAACGAAGACATTATCTACATCTGCTACGACAACGAAGCTTACATGAACACCGGCGTGCAGCGCTCGGGGACCACCCCGCAGGGCGGTTTGACCACCACCACTCCCTACGGTAAAAAAGAGCAGGGCAAAAACCTGCCCGAAATCGTTGCCGCTCACAATCCGGCCTACGTTGCCACCTGCTCGGCCAGCTACCCGCTCGATTTTCACGACAAACTGCTCAAGGCCAAACAGATCAGCGGCCTGAAATATATCCATATCCAGACCCCCTGTCCGCCCGGCTGGGGCTGCGAGGAACGGATGACGGTCAAGATCGGCAAAGCCGCTATCGACTGTGGCCTGTTTGACCTCTATGAAATTGAAGACGGCAAGAAACAGCTCTCGGAGCCCTCCAGAAAGCTGCTGAAGAAAGCGAAACTGCCTTCGGTACAGGAATACCTGAGCATGCAAACCCGCTTCAAGGCGCTCTCAGATGAACAGATTGCCGTCATGCAGGAGCGAATCGATCAGAAGTGGGCTGATTACCGACAGGAATTCTGTGCGGAGTAAATACTGACCCTTCTCCCTGAGGGAGAAGGTGGCCGAAGGCCGGATGAGGGGGTACCGATGGTATTAACCAGGATTTCCCCCTCACCCTCTCCCTCAGGGAGAGGGGAATGTGCAAGTCACAAAAGGAACCGCTGATGCCTGAACTGCCGCAACTGACCGATGCTACCCTGAGCTTACAGAGCCGGGTGGCCGAACTGACCTTTACGCGGGACGATGTGCGCAATGCGCTGACCGGAACGACACTGGTTGCGGATATTCTGACCACCCTCGACTGGTGCAACCGCACCCCGGAGGTTTCGGTGCTGATTATGACCGGCAGCGGCAAGGCCTTTTCCGCTGGCGGTGACATCAAGCAGATGCGCGATCGTGAGGGGATGTTCAGCGGTTCGGTGTTGCAGATTCAGGATCAATACCGGCGCGGTATTCAGCAGTTACCGCTGGCGATACAAAAAAGCGAGATTCCGCTGATCGCCGCTATCAATGGACCGGCGATCGGTGCCGGCATGGATCTGGCCTGCATGTGCGACCTGCGCATCGGCTCGACCAGTACCCTGCTGGGAGAGACCTTCATCAATCTGGGGATCGTCTCCGGCGATGGCGGCACCTGGTTTCTGCCCCGCCTGATCGGTTATCAGCGCGCCGCCGAGCTGCTCTTCACCGGACGACTGGTCAAGGCGCAGGAAGCTCTCGATCTCGGTCTGCTGCTGGAGATCGTCGCGCCGGAGCAACTGCTGGAGAGAGCTCGTGGACTGGCCGCCGAGATCGCCGCGAAACCACCGCAAGCGGTCCGCCTGAGCAAGCGCCTGCTCAAGCTCGGACAGCGGCAGGAGCTGCCCGAGTTCCTCGATCAGTGCGCCGCATTTCAGGGGATGGCGCACCACACAGACGATCACCTTGAAGCGGTTAACGCCTTCCTGGAAAAACGTCCCGCCGACTTCAGCAGCAGTTGAAGTCGCAGCTTTTTCAGAATAAGCTGGATTGCAGCGCTGCGGGGCCATCCGGCTGAAGTTACCTCTGTCTTTACATAAGTTTTGCGGGGCCGCAATGAGCGATGTCTACCTGAACGGTGAGTTTGTCAACGGTGATCGGGCAAAAATCTCGGTCTTCGACCAGGGATTTCTCTACGGCGATGGGATCTACGAAAGTTTCCGTTTGGTCGCCGGGAAACTCTACCGGTTCCCCCAACACTACCAACGCCTGCAGATGTCGGCTGAAGCGCTTCGCTACCGGATGCCTTACCGCCGGCAGCAGCTGGAGGAAATCCTGTTTGAGTTGCGGCGGCGCAACGAATTGCAGGATGTCTACTACCGGATTACTATCACCCGCGGACCGGGCGATGTCGGTTTTCAGCGAGCGAGTAAGGGAGATCTGACCTGCCTGATCATTGCGCGCGAATTCACCGGGTTTGCCGAACCGCACTATCAGCGAGGAATCGCTCTGCGGGTCGCTGAAACGCGGCGCAATGCCCCCGAAGCGATCAATCCCAAGATCAAGTCGATCAGCAACCTCAACAGTTTGCTCGGCAAACTCGAAGCTAAAGAGGTCGGTGCCTTTGAGGTGATCATGCTCAACAACAAGCAACAGGTCTGCGAAGGGGCGGCCTCGAATATCTTCTGGGTCAAAGACCGGCAGGTCTTCACCCCCTCGGCGGCCACCGGCCTGCTCGAAGGGGTGACCCGCTCGACCATTATCCAACTGTGCGAAGAGCAGCTCAAACTGCCGGTTGTCTGCGGCGAATTCAAGCTGCAGAGCCTGCTTGATTCCGATGAGGTTTTCATCACCTCGACCTCGCTTGAGGTGATGCCGGTGATCAAGGTCGACGATTTTACCATCCATCAGGGCGCGGTCGGACCGGTCGCCCGGCGGCTGCGCGAAGCGTTACACCGGGATATGGGGCTGGCGGACTGATACTCCTTTATGGGTAGCAGTTTCCTTTGTTAACATAGGCAGTCAAAGCCGAGGTGGCCATGTCATCCAATATCAAACTGAAATTGCAGGTTGTCGATCGTGTCGGAGCCATGGCTCAGGTTGCCGCAGTGCTGGCGGAAAACGACCTGAACATTATCTTCATGGAGGTGGAGAAGAGCGGTGCGGCGACCTTTGTCTACCTGGATCTAGAAAGCGAGGCTCAAGCTCTGGATCCGCAGGCAGTTTTTTCGGCACTGGAGGCAATCCCCAACATTCTCTGTGCCGCTGCGATCCGGACCATGCCGCAGGAGCGCCGGGAAAAACGCTTTCAGGTGGTGCTCGACAGCATCAGCGACGGGATCCTCTCGATCAATGAAGAGGGCGAGCTGACCACCATCAACCGCGTCGCCCGCAAGATGCTTAACTGCCGCGAAGAAGAACTGATCGGACGCAAGCTGTGCGATCTTAAACTGCCCGATACCAGTTTGCTGACCTGCCTCCAAGGTAACACCTATCGCAACATCAAACGCAGCCTGACCCGTGGCAGCCAGCGTCACCAGTATCTGACCACCGGACGGGTGATCCATGATTCGCACCGGCGGATTGTCGGCGCGGTCGAAGTGCTGCAGGACATGAAAGAGATCCGCGAACTGGCCAGCGCGGTGGCTCGGGAGCCGCAGGTGACCTTCGACGATATGGTCGGTCAGGGACCGGCGCTGCGCCGGGCGATCGCCTTTGCCGAAAAGATCGCCGCCACCGACGGCATTGTCTCGATCCTCGGCGAAAGCGGCACCGGCAAGGAACTGTTCGCCAGCGCCATCCATGTTGCAAGCAGCTGCCGCGGTCCGTTCATCCCGGTCAACTGCGCGGCCCTGCCGGAAAACCTGCTCGAAAGCGAGCTGTTCGGTTATGTCGGCGGAGCCTTCTCCGGGGCGAAAAAGGAGGGCCGGGCCGGCCTCTTCGAGGCAGCGCGGGGTGGCACCATCTTTCTCGATGAGATCGCTGAGATACCGACCTTGCTGCAGGCGAAGCTGCTGCGCATCATTCAGGACGGCAAATTGCGACGCATCGGCAGCAACGAGGAGATTACCGTCAACACGCGGGTGATCACCGCCACCAACCGTGACCTCGAACAGCTGGTCAAACAGGGGGGATTCCGCGAGGACCTCTACTACCGGATCAACCTCTTCCCGGTGCATATCCCGCCGCTGCGTGACCGGATTGAGGATATTCCGCTGCTCGCCGAACATTTCCTGTTCCAGGTCGATGTCCGCCTCGGGATGCAGGCCCGGCAGTTGACGGAGGGAGCATTGACAAAGCTCAAAAGCCACCGCTGGCCGGGGAATGTGCGCGAGCTGCGCAATGTCATCGAGCGAGCAGCGATTCTCAGCGGCAGCGGCAGCGAACAGCTCAGCAGCGACAGCATCCGCTTCAGTTTTGAACTCGGCCAGTCCGGCAACAGTACAGAAGGGATCAGCGGCACGGAGCCGCTTGCCAGCCAGGTTGAACGACTGGAGCGTCAGATCATTGCCGAGGCATTGCAGTCTTCACCCAGCAAACGACAGGCAGCCAAGCGGTTAGGAATGTCGCATACGGCACTCTTGAAAAAACTGAAAAAGTATCAACCGCAAGTGGAAACCAAAGAGACCAGTGGAAACTAAGGTTTCCGCGGGTTGTTTCCTTTTTACTTTTAGCAGGTTAGGTAAGATGTCAGCAGGCAATGGAAACTATGGTTTCCGTTTATGCCCTCCGTCTCAGTCGATCCCCTCCCCGAACCAGGTCAATCTCACCCCTAGGTAAAGTTTTTTCTCCGTTTTAACTCTCCAGTCCGTAGCTAAAAGCATCATGAATACAACACTTTGTACTCATCCCTCAAAAAATACTATCTTGTCGGATCGGGTTTCATGTTGATCACCCGAAACATGGCAAGCCCGTTGCTACTGTAGCCAGCCAGCAAAACACTGTTATTCGGCCGAGAACCGTCGGCCAACTGCAGCACTTCAAAGGAAGAAAAGGGGACAACTTTGACTGTTTTTTCAATGAGCGATTTTGCCGACCACGAGCAAGTGGTTTTTTGCAGCGACGACAAGAGCGGGCTCAAGGCGATCATTGCGATCCACAATTCCAACCTCGGCCCGGCTCTCGGCGGTTGCCGCATGTGGCCCTACGCGACCGAGGAGGATGCGGTTCGCGACGTGCTGCGTCTGTCGCGGGGCATGACGTACAAGTCGGCCCTGGCCAATCTCAAACTGGGTGGCGGCAAGTCGGTGGTGATCGGCAATCCGCGTACGCAGAAGACGCCGGCCTTGCTGGAAGCGCTGGCGCGCGCCATCGAGTGCGTCAACGGTCGCTATATTGCCGCCAAAGATTCCGGTACCTGTGTCGCTGACATCAAGTACATGGCGCAATTCACCAAGCATGTCGCCGGTATCGTCGATAAGCCGACCGATACCGGCATACGTAGCGGCGACCCGTCACCGGCAACGGCTTACGGTACTTTTGTCGGCATCAAGGCCGCCGTCAAGGAAAAGCTCGGTCGCGACAGTTTGGACGGCCTCAAGGTGGCGGTGCAGGGTATCGGTAACGTCGGCTACGACCTAGCGCAGCAACTGCATGAAGCGGGTGCCAGGCTTTGGGTGGCGGACGTCTATCAGGAACAGCTCGACCGTGCGGCGACCGAACTGGGCGCCACCGTCGTCGCTGCTGACGAAATTTTCAGCCTCGACGTCGACGTTTTTTCGCCTTGCGCGCTGGGTGCCATCCTTAATGACCAAACGATTCCGCAGCTGCAGGCCAAGGTTGTCGCCGGGGCTTCCAATAACCAGCTGGCCGAACCGCGACATGGCGTGGCGCTGATGGAACGCGGAATTCTTTACGCGCCCGATTACGTGATCAACGCCGGCGGCATCATCGACGTCTACCAGGAGCGTATCGGCTTCGAGCGTGAAACACTGATCAGGCACATCGACGGCATTTACGACAACCTGCTGGAGATCTTCGAGCGGGCCCGCCAGGAAGAGCGTCCGACCGGCGAGGTTGCCGACGCGATCGCTGAAGAGCGCTGCACCGCCCCCACGGCCTCCGGTCAGCGCGCTGACCAGTCATAAAAATATTGAGTATAATTCAGGCAGGCTTTCTCTGCGAACTTGCCAGTCTGGCAGTGGAGTATTTAATGGGTCATAAAAAATCAACTGTTTCTTCAAAGAGAACATCAAGCAAAGCGGGTCTGCCGAGTGATATCTCCTTTCCGTTGGAGATTCGTCTGCACGGTCGCGGCGGTCAGGGCGGGGTCACCTGCGCCAAGCTGATCGCTGCGATCTATGCCCAGCTGGGCTTGAACGTGCAGACCTTCGGCGATTACGGGGCCGAACGTTCCGGTGCTCCGGTGCGGGCCTTTACCAGGGTCGATCCTGAGCCGATCAAAAACCGCAACAAGGTTTACCGGCCGGACCATTTGTTGGTGCTCGACGCGGCCCTGCTTGGCCCCCAAGTGCTGGACGGTGTCGCTGCCGGTGCGGTGATTCTGCTCAACAGCGCCGAGCGGGCAGAGAAGTATGTCGAGCGGTTTGTCGATTTTCGTTTCGGGATCATCGATGCCACCGGGATCGCCCGTAAGCACGGCATCGGCACCAGTTCTGTGGTTATCATCAACACCACCCTGGTCGGAGCCTACGCCAAACTGCTCGGTCTGCCGCTTGAGGTGCTGGAAGAGGCCTATCGCAAAATGGGGCTTGTCGATGACCTGCCGGCGGCCAAAGAGGCCTATCTGGAAGTGTGTGTCCGGCAACCGGCCGGTGCGGTAACCGGGGAGGCCGTCGGCGGCGAACTGGAAAACAGCCTACCGCCGGTTAAACCGCAGACCGAGCATGCAGAGGATATCCCGAGCCGATTAAAAACCGGCAACTGGAGTACCCAGCTTCCCGGTTACGAGGATTATCTCGCCCCCTGCAATCATGCTTGCCCGGCAGGCAACGACGTGGTCGGCTTTATTCAGGCGCTCAAAACCTCCGGCCCCGACGCTGCGGCAGAGGTTCTCCTCCGTACCCAGGCCTTGCCTTCCGTCTGTGGGCGGGTTTGCCCGGCCCCCTGCATGCACGAATGCAATCGCATTCAAATGGACGGGGCGGTCAATATTCGCAGTCTGGAGCGCTGGATCTCGGATCATTCCGAATTCCTCTTGCAGGCCGAAATGGCTGACAAAGTCTTTTCGCTGGCGGTGGTCGGTGGCGGCCCGGCAGGCTTGAGCACTGCTTATCAACTGGCGTTGCGCGGCCATCAGGTGACCCTCTTCGAAAAAGAAGCAAAGCTCGGCGGCGTCCTGCGTTACGGCATCCCGGTCTACCGCTTGCCGGACGAGGTGCTGGAGCGCGACCTGAAGCGTATCCTGTCGCTGGGAATCCGTAGCGAATGCGAGCACCCGGTCGACCAGGCAGAAATGCAGCGGCTGCATACTGAGTTCGACGCGGTCATCGTCAGCAAAGGTTTCAGTGACGCTTATACTCTCTCCGCCGCCGGAGAGACTCTCGACGGCATCGAGCAGGGGCTCGACTTTCTGGCTCGCAATCGCGAGGCTGAGTTAAAAGCAGAACTCTCTGGTGACGTAGTCGTCATCGGCGGCGGTAACACAGCCATCGACTGTGCCCGCAGTGCTCTGCGCAGCGGAGCCTCCTCAGTCAAGCTGGTCTATCGCCGCAGTCGTGATGAAATGCCCGCCATCGATGAAGAGATCGAAGACGCCATCCGTGAAGGAGTACAGCTGCTGGCCTTGCGCCAACCGGTTGCCTTTCGCGGGGTCGGCCAGGTGGCCGGAATCGTGTTGGCCGAAGTCGAACTGGGTGAACCCGATGCCGATGGTCGGCGGCGACCGCTGGTGACCGAGCGGACCACCGAATTGACCTGCTCAAAGGTCTTGCTGGCGCTGGGCCAGGAGAACGAATTGGGTCTGCTGCCGGATGCCTGGCAGCTGCGGGATGCCAGAGCCTGGGCCGCTGAAGAACCGCTCAATATCTGGTTTGCTGGCGATTGTTCCACCGCTGACGGCACCGTAACCCACGCTATCGGCAATGGTAGACTGACAGCGCTGGCCGCCTTGGCGAGCTTGAGCGGAGCTGAATCAACAACGACACAGTTGCAGCAGGGTTCGCTGGTGGCACCAGCTCAGGTGCGCTTCTCGCACTTTCCGATCCTCGCCCCGCATCAGGACCGGCATAAAACGCTGGAAAGTTACCGAAACAGCTTCGAGGAGGTCAATCTGGGGCTCTCCAGTCAGGAGGAGGCGGAGCGCTGTTTCTCCTGCGGTCGCTGTACCCAGTGCGACACCTGTCTGGTTTATTGTCCCGACGGGGTGATCTCGCGTACCGACAGCGGTTACCGGATTGATGAGGAATATTGCAAAGGCTGTGGTATCTGCGCGGCAGAATGCCCGCGGCGGGCCATGGATCTGAAAGACAAAGGATTAAGCGATGCCAGTTGAATTGATCAGCGCCAACCACGCCGCAGCCCTGGCCGCAACCCTGGCAGGCCGGGCAAATCGCACGGCCAGAGGTTTCTGCAGCGGAGTTTATCCGATTACCCCGTCGACCGAATGTATGGAATATCTCTGCGGTCAGGAGATTGAGAAGGGCAAGGTGGTCCGGGCCGACAGTGAGCATAACGCCATGGGGATCTGTATCGGCGCCTCAGCGTCCGGCGCCCGCTCCTTCACCACCACCTGCTCCAACGGTTTGGCCTATATGATCGAAAACTGTGTGGCGGCCGCCGGCTATCGACTGCCGATTGTCATGTCGGTCGCCAACCGGACGCTCGGCCCGCCCTGGAACATCTGGGCGGATCATGGTGATTCGCTGATGATGCGGGATCTCGGTTGGCTGCAGCTGTACTCTGCCGACAATCAGGAGGTTTTCGATACGGTGCTCTGTGCCTTCAAGCTGGCCGAGGATCCACGCGTGATGATGCCTGCCCTGACTTGCATGGATGGCTTTATCCTTTCGCACACCATGGCCCAGGTTGAGGTTCCTTCCCAGGAGCAGGTCGATCGCTTTCTGCCGCCAACCGATATTCCGCAGCGACTCGACAAGAGTGCCCATACCCTCGGCCAGATGGAGACGCCACATCAGTCCGTTGTCCACCGTATGCAGCATCATCAGGCGATGCTGACCGCACAGCAGGTCTATGCCGAGATCCAGGACTCTTTTGAAGAAGTTTTCGGCCGACGACCAGCCGACCCGCTGGTGACCTACCGCGCCGAGGACGCCGAAACCCTGATTGTCTCGATGGGAACTCTGGGGGTGACCGCAGAAAGAGTAGTCGATCAACTGCGCGAGCAGGGTCAGGCGGTCGGTTCGGTGCGGGTGCGGATGTTCCGCCCGGTGCTGGATGGCGACCTGCGTAAAATCTTTGCCGGTAAGAAACGGATTGCGGTGCTGGATCGTGATGTCAGTATCGGTTTCGGCGGGGTACTCTGGGGTGAAGTGCGCGGCTTCGCCGAGCCAGCAACCATTGTGCAGAATTATATGGTCGGTGTCGGTGGGGGTGACGTGCGCCCCGAGCATATGCTCACTCTGCTCGCCGAGCTGGAGCAGTCGCATGAGTCAGGTGCACCGCAGATAGTGGAGGTCGCATGATGAACGAACCAGCACTTAACGGGATGGCCTATACCGAACGGGACCGGCGTGAACCACTGCTCCGGCCCGGCAACAGCAACTGTGGTGGCTGTGGCATGTCGAACCTGATGCAGATGCTCAGACGGGCCGCTGCGGACCGAGAGCTGAAGATGGTGGTTCCGGCCTGTTGTGCCGCAGTGACCAGCGGCGGTTTCCCGGAAAGCGCCTTCAGCATACCGACCATTATGTCGACCTTTGCCTCTGCCGCATCAGTGGCCACCGGGGTTGCTGCGGTGGCGCAATTAAATGGTGAAGAGACGCGGGTTATCTGCCTGGCGGGTGATGGCGGAACCTACGATATCGGCATGGGCACCCTCTCCGCCGCCGCCGAGCGGAACGAGGATATCCTCTACATCTGTTACGATAATGAAATTTACGGCAACACCGGCGGTCAGCGCTCGTCAGCGACGCCAGTCGGGGCCGCGACAACCAGTACCCTGCGCGGCAAGCAGGAAGGCAAAAAAGATATCCTCGGGATTATGGCGGCCCACCGCATCCCTTACGCGGCGTCGATCTCTCTGGCACATA
Source organism: Deltaproteobacteria bacterium (assembly GCA_024280335.1). Lineage (GTDB taxonomy): Bacteria > Desulfobacterota > Desulfuromonadia > Desulfuromonadales > Geopsychrobacteraceae > Malonomonas. The sequence goes on along the minus strand of JAJRQI010000007.1, from coordinate 29,324 downwards.
TTGACGATACCTTGCGCAAACTCCAGTTCGCGCTGGACGCCAAGGGGTTTCGTTTTTTACACGTTCTTTCCCCCTGTCCGACCGGTTGGAAATCGGAACCGGCGATGGGGATTGAACTGGTCCGGTTGGCGGTCAGATCCGGGCTGTTTCCGGTCTTCGAGGTGTTCGACGGCGAGCGTTATCTGATCAATGTAGAACCGGAATTTTCCGCTGAGGCGCTGACGATGTACCTCGCCCTGCAGCGCCGCTTCCGCAACACCGGGGTCACCGAAGAGAGCCTGCGGCCAAGCATTGAGCGTTACTGGAATTATCTGCGCCTGATGAGCGGGCGGATTGTGCCGGCCAGGCGGAATTAAAACGAAACCTGTTTAACGTTAATCTTCAGCTATGGAAGAAAATGATCCCCTCTCCCTGAGGGAGAGGGCTAGGGTGAGGGGGGAACGGTCGCTAAATGCCCCCTCATCCGGCCTTCGGCCACCTTCTCCCTCATGGAGAAGGGAAAGGCTGAAAATTATAACGAATCAGGAACCGAGGATGTCAACTATGCGCAAATATATTGGTGAACGAGTTCAGAAATTACGCGAGGCCCAAGGTTTGACCCAGCAAGAGGTCTGTAAACTGGCCGGGCTGGAAATTTCTCAGTTGCAGGCTTATGAAGAGGGGAGCGCCGTTCCTTCGGTCGGCGTGGTGATCAACCTTTCCCGAATTCTCGGCTCCAAGTTCGAAGGACTTCTACATGGCGGCGGAACGGTTTCGGAATCGATAACCATCTGCCGTTCGGGAACATCCTACGGTGGCCAGCAGGGAAATACCGAACAGGGCTATGCTTACGGTACCCTGACCCGCCCGGGTACGGTCGGTCACGTGATGGAGCCGTTTATGTTGTCATTTGATCCTCAAGCCCCGAAAGGGGCACCGATTACTCACGACGGCCAGGAATTCGTGTACGTGGTGGAGGGTGTCGTTGAACTGTTTTATGATGGCAAAAACTACCAACTCAAGAAAGGCGACAGCGCCTACCTGAATTCCTCCCTCAGCCACCGGTTTCACGGCCTTGGCGACAGCCCGGCGCAGATTTTGGCGGTGGTCAGTTCCTGATACGGATTGGTTTTTGTCTTTGTTGAAGGATTAAAAAAGGGTGCCGTCGAGCACCCTTTTCTGTTCGAGACTTGTACCGCTCCCCGAGCAAGATGAATCTGGGCACTGGGAATTAACTTTTGGGGAAAACTAGCGTAAGCCTGAAATCAGAATAAGATATTCCGTTAACTGTCCATTTAATTTGTTTACTTGATGAGGCATTAATTTTTACACCATGAAGGTCGCAAACTTTTTTAGCAAAAAACAAACCCATCCCTGTTCCTTCAAACCATAAGATTCGCCAGCTGCGTGAACGTAAGTGCCGAGCGAAAGGTGCTCAATTGACCGTGACTGATGGTCAGCTTCTTTTTCAGGGGAAGTCCCACAAAAGCTCTGATCTCCTTTTGTTTCAATGAATTCAGTTGAGTTGCGCAATATTTGCGATAGCTGAATTCTGGAAATTTCAGGGATTTATGTAATTCAGCCCGCAGCAACTGGCAAGGGAAGATATCCCGCTTACTTGGCGTAAAACCTTCAGGAGCAAGCAGGCGATCGACAATGGAGTTGTCCAGCAGATCATCAATAATCCCAAGTTCAGGATCCGTGATGTATTTGCTTGGAGCCCTGGGGAGCTCGAAGATTTTTCGATTATGGTCTGCAACAAAGGTCGCCATCTCTTCTATCGTCATGATTCCCGATTCTTTTTCGATGTTCGGTATGCCGGTCAATTCCGGCAGGCATGGCAGGGTCGTCTCATCGAAAGAGTATTCATGAACCACTTGCTCCAAGACTTGGGAAGGCAACGCTTTTTTCTGTTTTCTGGTCAGTCGCTTCCAATTTGGAAACTGTTTCTTTAATTGTTGGCAGGGTCAAAAATCTGGGTGACCCTAAAAATACTGAATACTCCGCAAAGCAAGAAGCCAAAGGACTAACACCTCACGAAATTGTCTTCTGGCTCGCTATACGATGCTGACATCGGTTGATTTTCCTGATTGCTTCATCCGTCAGGGCGGCATACAATCCCCCGCTATGCTCAATTACTTTACTCCCGACAGTATTGCCCAGCTTCGTTACGCCATCGACGAAGCTGGCGGTAACGAAGTTTTCGTTCTCGGTCAGACCGATACCGAGCGGCGCATTGTGCAAATTGAGGTGCTGGCGCGCGGCTCGGAACAGGCGGTTCCGGCAATTCTGCAGAGCTGTGGATACGGCGATGTAGTTATCCACAACCATCCTTCCGGTGAGCTGACGCCTTCCGGCGCGGACATCGAAGTTGCTTCGCAATTCGGTTCCCTCGGGGTCGGTTTTTATATTGTTGATAACGCTGTAGATAACCTGTATCGGGTTGTGGAAGCTTTTGCCGCCAAGGATGAACAGCGGCTTTCACCGGAGCAGATCGCCGAGCTGCTCGGTCCGGCCGGGGTGATTGCCGGCAAGCTGCCCGATTATGAAGAGCGCCCCGAACAGTTGCGGATGGCGTTTGCGGTCGGCGAAGCGTTCAACCAGGGACAGATTGCGGTCATCGAGGCGGGCACCGGTACCGGGAAGAGCTTGGCCTATCTGGTTCCGGCGCTGCTCTGGGCGCTCAGCAACGAAGAGCGGGTAGTGGTCTCGACCCGCACCATCAACCTGCAGGAACAGTTGATCCGCAAGGATCTGCCGTTTCTGCGCCGGGCGACCGGGCTCGAATTTCATGCCGTACTGGTCAAGGGGCGCAGCAATTATTTCTGCTGGCGGCGCAGTGAAACCGCCGGGCGTGACCTGGGCCTGTTCGATCAGCAGCAGGTCGATGAACTGCAGCAGATTCTCACATGGGCAGAAACCACCGCGGATGGCTCGAAGGAGGATCTCGCCTTTATCCCCAGCTATCAAGCCTGGGAAGAGATCTGCTGCGAGGCGGATCAATGCGCGCGGGTCAAGTGCACGCATTACAGCCGCTGCTTCTTCCACCGGGCGCGGCGCCAGGCGGCGCGGGCCGATATTCTGGTGGTCAACCATTCCCTGCTGCTGGCCGATCTGGCCCTGCGCCAGCAGACCGATAACTATTCGGCGACCGCCGTACTGCCTCCTTTTGAGCGGATCATCCTTGACGAAGCGCACCATCTGGAGGATGTCGCCACCAGCTATTTTTCGGCACAGATCAGCCGCTTTGCCTTCTCCCGCGTGTTGAACCGTTTGCGTCATCCGCGCAAGCCGAACCTGGGACTTTTGCCGCGCCTGCTCGATCAACTCTCGCGGGAGCTGCCGGACAGTCAGGACGAGCTCTACCGGTCCCTGCACGAACGGATCGAGAAGCTGATCGGCAAGCGTCAGCAGCTGTTCGATCTGGCGCTGGAAGAGTTGCAATCGATCGGTGAGGAGCTGCCGGTCGCGCTGGGGAAAAAGGTTTCCGCCAAATTCGACCTGAAGCATCGCATTCTGCCCGATTTTCTGGCCACACCGGTCTGGCAACAGCTGCACCAGCGGGTCGAACGCTTGCGGCTGACCAGTTGTGAACTGGCTACCGCGCTGCTCAGCCTGCTGCGTGCCTGTGATAGCCTGCCGGAAAGCGTGGCAGAGAAGTTGAACTCTTCGCTGGTCGATATCCGCGGCATTGCCGGACGTCTGGAGGGGATCGCCGCTGATCTGGCGTCGTTTCAGGCGGTTGCCGAAGACAGTTGCGTCTGGTTGGAGATTCGCGAGGGGCGGATCGGTCGCGGCAAAGGCTTGATCACCAGCCTCTGCCTGGCGCCGCTGGAGGTGGCGGAGAGCCTGAATAACGCGCTCTATCAACGTTTCCGCACCCTGATCATGACCAGCGCGACCTTGACGGTGGCCGGGAACTTTGGCTATTTTCATTCGCGGGTCGGCCTCGATCGCGCCGAGCCGGGACGGCTGACTGAGCTGTTTCTCGAATCACCCTTCGATTATCAGCAGCAGGCGCTGGTCGCCGTGCCGACCGACCTGCCGGAACCGGGCCGGCCCGGTTTTGCCGAAGCGGTTCGCGATGCGGTGGAGAAAGCGCTGCTCTGCAGCGGCGGCCGTAGTTTCGTCCTCTTTACCGCTTACAGCCTGCTGCAGCAGATCCATGCGGAACTTTCGCCGGTGCTGGAAGCACAGCGGCTGCGCTGTTTCAAACAGGGGCAGGAGAACCGCCACCGGTTGTTGAGGCGCTTTGCTGAGGATGAAAGCAGTATTCTGTTCGGTACCGATTCCTTCTGGGAGGGGGTCGATGTGCCGGGACGCTCGCTGGAACAGGTGATAATTGCCCGCTTGCCGTTCCGGGTGCCGACCGAGCCGGTCCTTGAAGCGCGCTCCCAGGCGATCGCCGCACGCGGCGGTGACCCCTTCATGGAATACACCGTGCCGCAGGCGGTGATCCGCTTCAAGCAGGGCTTCGGTCGCCTGATCCGCCATCGTAACGATCGCGGCGTGGTGTTGATTCTCGATACCCGGGTGGCGCGGCGCGGGTACGGGCGGTTGTTTCTGCGTTCGCTGCCGCCGGCTCGACTGGTCAAGGGGACCAGCGAGCAGGTGTTTGCCGAGATCGGTCAGTTTTTCTCTTCTCCATCGGTGTGAGGTTATGCAACTAAACAATTCTTTTCTCCGCAAGTCCGTCGGTCTTTTCTTGCTCCTTTTCTGCCTGTTGCTGGTCGGCTGTGACAGTGCCGGACGGTTGCCGCTGCTGCGACCCGATGCGGTCATCCTGGCCTTCGGCGACAGCCTCACCCGCGGCAGCGGGGCATCCGCCGGGCAGAGTTATCCGGCGCAACTGCAACAATTGATCAGGCGCAAGGTGATCAATGCCGGAGTGCCCGGTGAACTCAGCGCTGAAGGTGCCCGGCGTTTGCCCGGGCTGCTGGACAAGCATCAACCGGATCTGCTGTTGCTCTGCCATGGCGGCAACGATCTGCTGCGTAAGCTTGACCGTCAGCAGTTGCGTGACAATCTGCGGCGGATGGTTGAAGCGGCGGATCAGCGCGACATCCAGGTCATTTTAATCGCCGTTCCTCAGCTCGGCCTGCTGCCGGCCGACGCCGCTCTCTATCAGCAGCTGGCCGCTGAACTGCAATTACCGCTGGTCACCGATATCCTTGCCGAACTGCTGGCTGACCCGCAGTATAAAAGTGATTCGATTCATCCGAACGCCGCTGGTTACCGAAAATTCGCCGAAGCGGTTGCCGATCAGTTGAAAACTACCGGAGCGCTTTAGATCCAAGGCTACTGTCGACAATTTGACAAGAGTCGCCCCTCGGTTATCGTTAATGGGTACCTTTGTCCTGTTGATTAACGACCGCTTCAGGTCGCCGGCCAGCGGAGGAAACCCGTTCAAAGGGAGGTGCCCATGCCACAGGAAATGAAACATCAGGATGCGCTCAGGATCGCGGTAGAAACGGAAAAGGGGCTGATCTGCTATTATCGCAGGGCCGCTGAAATGGTGACCGACAAAGGGGCCAAACAGGTTTTTGAACGTCTGGCCAAGGACAAGGAAGAGCATGCCGGACAGTTCTTCCGCCACTATCAAGGGGATGATTTCGGCACGCTCGAAGAGTTTGTCAACCGACCTTGTACGTTGAATGCAGAGGTCCTGAAAGAGCTGAGAGGTCTGACCGATGTTCGGGTGAAAGAGCGCCGGGCGCGCGAAATTGCCATGGAAAAAGAAGAACAGCTGGAAAAATCGTTGCGCGGCACCGCCAAGCAGATTGTCAATCCGGTGGTACGGGTTATTTTTGAGCAGATGGCCAAAGAAACCCGTCAGCATTTCGAAATTATTGAGTCGGAATATGCCCGGAAGATGGGGATGGTTCATGAGACCGATATCGATATCTACGTGAGGGAATAAGCACAGATGAGCAGATTGATTGTGGCAGCGTTGCTGACTGCTGTTTTTAGCGGGGGGCTGGTTTTTGCCGGCGAGGGAGATTTTATTCAGTACCAGCAGATTCTCGATAGTAAGTGCAGTCAGTGCCACCCGCGCGGCCGGATTGAACAGGCGATCGAACGGGGTGCCAATTTCGCTGAAGTGATCGAGAAGATGATCCGTTTGGGCGCCACACTTTCCGCGCAGGAAAAGCAGGTTCTAGGCGTCTTCTGGCGCAGTGAGAAAAATCTGCCAGCGCCGAAGAAGCAGGTCGCGGCAACCGTTGCAGAGGATCCACTTGGCGAGTTTCGCGCAGTACTGGCGAGTCGCTGTACCGGCTGTCACAGCTTGGCGCAGGTAGAGGCGGCGATGGCGCAAGGGCACTCGCTCGACGATCTGGTCGAGATGATGCGCAAGCGCGGGGCGATTATCACCGAAGCCGATAAAAATGCCCTCGGTACATTCTGGGGCTCGCCTTACAAAGGGAAGTAAACAACTCTGCACTGAAAGTGCAGAGGTTCGGAGGGGACTGAAAATCTCTTAAAATCAAAGGCGAAGCTCGTCATCCTCGCGAATGCGGGGATCCACGCTTCATAACACCACTGGATTCCCGCCTGCGCGGGAATGACAAAAATGAGTAGCAACTGAAAGCCTTGGATTAAAGTCCGTAGTTTTAACTGGCGTGTTGGAAAAATAAACCGACAAGAACGTATTTCACCGAAGCGCCCCGGAACAATTCTGCGGTGCTTTTTTTCTGTCAGACTTGACGACTGTGAACAACCACATCAATTGCTGGAGGGGGAACCATGCGACGGATCAAGGATTGGCCGGCCGATGAGCGGCCGCGCGAAAAACTGCTTGCTCAGGGAGCAGAAACACTCACCGATGCGGAACTGTTGGCGCTGATTATCCGCACCGGCGATTCCAGCAGCAAGAACAGCGCTGTCGATCTGGCGCGTAGCCTGCTGTCCCGTTTCGGCTCGCTGCGCCAACTCTCCGCTGCCAGTATCGCTGAGCTGACGCAGCAGTCGGGGATCGGCCCGGCAAAAGCCGCCGAACTGCAGGCACTGTTTCAGATCGCCCGCCGTTTCAGTGATCGACGCCTGCAACCGGGGCAAGCCTATCGTAGCTCCAACGATGCCTTTGTGCATTTTCACGAACGGCTTTGCGACTATCGCAAAGAGGTGTTTGTCGCGCTGCTGCTCGACAGCAAGAACCGGCTGATCCGCGAAGTACAGATTTCCGAAGGCAGCCTCAACGCCAGCATTGTCCATCCTCGTGAAGTCTTTGCCCCCGTGCTGCGTGAATCGGCCTCGGCCGTCCTGTTTGTGCACAACCATCCTTCCGGAGATCCGACCCCCAGCCGCGAGGATATCGAAATCACCGAGCGCCTGAAGCAGGTCGGTGAGCTGATGGGGGTCAGAGTGCTCGATCACATCATTATCGGCAAGGGTGAGTATGTCAGTCTGGCGGATCGGGGGCTGTTGTAAGCGTTTTTCCGGGTCGATTTCCGACCCAATGATTAACCGTTGCCCATAAAAGTGCTTGTCTGAAAATATTACCGATGCTATCTCTGCTTTATCTGAAAATCGCTCTATAGTTTTATGCTCAACAATCTTGCATGAAAATTCGGGAATTTTTATGAGGATAATAGACAGGGCAACCAGAACTGCGGGCCGCGGGCTGATCGTCGGTCATTTAGTCGGCTATGGTTTAGCGCTTACGGGAATAACGATTGAAGATATGCTCCATGGCGCAGAATTTATGGCCGCCATCAGCGCAATACACCATCATGTCACCCCGGTTATCATTGGTAATATTACCGGATTTCTTGGTTATAACCTTGCAAAAATCAGAGCAAAGGAACATGCAAAAACCTTAGAGATAAAGCGGGCGGAGGAAAAATTCAGGAATTATATTGAACATTCCCCAATTGCAGTATTTGTCCTGGATGGCAAAGGTGAAGTTATGGATGGCAACCCGGCAGCCTGGGCCTTGCTGGGATACTCGGAAGAAGAATTAATATCTAAAAATCTCAAGGCCATTGTCCATGTTGACGATTTTGCTCTTATTTCAGACAAACGGCATATCCTCAAGAAAACCGGAAATATCAGTTCAGAAATACGTTTGCTGAAAAAAGACGGCTCCATTATCAACGCAAAGATCGATGCGGGGTTTTTGCCTACCGGTATGTTCTTGGTCTTTTGCCAGGACATCAGCGAACGTAAAAAAACCGTTGAACTGCTTTTTGAAACAAAAAACAGATTCAAGCAAATTATTGAACAATCACCATCGGTGTATGAACTTTATGATATTGCAGGTACCCAGATTGAGGTCAATAAAGCCTATGAAAATTTATGGAACTTTCCTGAGGGGCGAGAAAGAACCGTCAATAAATTTAATCTCTTTAAAAGTCAGCAAGTTGCGGATACCGGACTGATTGTCCAGATTGAAAAAGCCTATGCTGGAGAGACCGTTTCCTTGCCCCCTTACAGCTTTGACCCGACAGGAGAGACTGAAGCTGACGGAGCGGGAAGAGTCAGATGGTTAAACTCGAAGATTTATCCGCTTAAAGACCGGCAGGGCAGGGTTACCAATATCGTCATCACCCATGAAGATATTTCAGACCGAATCCATGCGGAAAACGAAAATAAAGAGCTCCAGGAGCAGATAGTTCAATCGCAAAAACTTGGGATTATCGGCACCTTGGCGAGCGGGATTGCACACGATTTCAACAATATTCTGACCCCGATCATCGGTTATACCCATCTGATGCGCGAACAAAAAGGGCGCAGTGAACAGGACTACGAACGCCTGTCGGTCATCTCTTCTTCAGCCCGCCGGGCAAAGGAGTTGGTTGAACAGGTCCTCAACTTCAGCCGCCGTACCGAAGAGGAGCAACACCCCATCCAGTTAAAGGCCCAGATTGAGGATACGATCTCTTTGCTCCGTGCCAGCATCCCATCGACCATAGAATTTTCTCTCGACCTGCAGAATCAGCAGGTTCTCGCGTCAGCGGCGCGCATCCATCAGGTGGTGTTAAATCTCTGCACCAACGCTGCCCAGGCCATGCAAGAGACCGGTGGCAGAGTAACGATCAAATTAGCGCAGACAGAAGTCACTGCCGACAGTCGGACATTGTTACCTGCGGGCCGCTACGCACTGCTTTCAATCAGTGATACCGGCCCGGGAATTGCGCCGGAAGTCTTGCCGCAGATTTTCGATCCCTATTTCACGACCAAAAACATCGGGGAAGGCACCGGGCTCGGCCTGGCGACCGTACAACGGATTCTGACCTCGCTCGGCGGCAATATCCGGGTTGAAAGTCAACTCGGTCAAGGCAGCACCTTTTCCCTCCAGATTCCGCTGACCCGGGCCACCGAAACGACGCAAAAGGCATTTGTGCCTCAGGATCTGCCCGAGGGCGATAAACACCTGTTGCTGGTTGATGACGAGGAATCCCTGGTCAGCATTTCCACAGAATTCTTGCAAGGCCTTGGGTATCGGGTGACCGGATTTACCTGCAGCCATAAAGCTCTGAAGGCGTTTGAACAATGCCCTGAAGATTTTGATCTGTTGATTACCGACATGACCATGCCGAAGTTGACCGGCATTGATCTGTCGCAAAAGATCAACGATATCCGCCCTGAACTGCCGGTCATCCTCTGTTCCGGACAACAGGACATGCTCACGAAGCAGAACTTTGACGGGATCAATCTGTTGAAGGCGCTGCAGAAACCCGACCTGTTTGCCGAAATGGCTTTTACCATCCATCAGCATTTCAACGACGCCATCTAATTCATTTTTTCGAGAACATCACAAGTAGAAATAGCGATAATGCCCCGACGACCGCAAATACTGATAGTTGATGACGAAGCACCGATCCTGACCATGCTGCAGCAATCCCTGGAGCCACAGGGATATGCTGTTCGGGTCACCACCTCAGGGATTGAAGCTCTTTTCCTGTTGGCGCAGGATGATTATCAGCTGATGATCACCGACATCAACATGCCGCGGATGGACGGTCTGGAGCTGACTCGGCGGGCGCTGGACAGCCATCCGGATCTGGCGATCATTTTGTCGACCGCTGCCGACAATCGTGATCGAGCTTATCAGGCGTATGAGCTTGGCGCTGCCGGTTATCTGCTGAAACCGTTCGACCCGAACGAAATTCGTATCTATGTCGCCAATGCCCTGCGGCTGCGGGAACTGGAAATAGCCAACCGAGCGCGGCTGTCACAGCTTGAAGCGCAAGTGGAAACCAGTGAGAATCGTTTAGGCAGGGTTGTCGATCAGCTTTGTGTGATCTTCTGGACGCTCGACCGTGACGGAGTTTTCACCCTCTCGGAGGGCCGGGCGCTCAATTATCTGGATCTGCAGCCGGGGCAGCATGTCGGCCAATCGGCGCTGGCCCTTTACGGTCACCTCGCGGAAGTCAGGTCGGCGATCCTGCGTGCGCTTGACGGTGAAACCTTTACCGCACAGTTCTGGGTCAATGAGCGACTTTTCGAAAGTCACTTCAGCCCCTTAAGGACTGTTGACGGAGACCTGGACGGCACCATCTGCCTCTCTATCGACATCACCGAAGCCCATCAGCTGCAGGAGGAAATCACCAAAAGGACCCGGCTGGCGTCCCTGGGTGAACTGGCAGCCGGGGTCGCCCACGAAATCAATAATCCGAATGCACTGGTGCTGCTCAACAGCCGCGAGCTGGTCAAAATATTTGCCGATATTGCACCGATTCTGGACGCTCATTATCGGTCCAGCGGCGATTTTAAACTTGCCGGTCTCGATTTTTCGGGGATCCGTGGTGATCTGCCGCTACTGTTGAACCATATCGTCGAGAGTTCTCAGCGGATTAAAACAATTGTCAGCGATTTAAAGGATTTTGCCAGTGAGTCTGAAAATCCCGAGCTTCAACTGGTCGATCTGAACCGAGTGGTCACTTCGGCCCTGCCTTTTATTGAGCGGCAAATCGATGCTTCCAGTGAATATTTTTCCATCACATATGCACCTGCACCGTTGCTGATTAAAGGGATCGCAAGGCGGTTGGAGCAGGTGCTGATCAACCTGCTGCAGAATGCCTGTCAAGCGTTGCCGGACAAGCGTGCCGCCATCCGTCTGAGCTTGAGCCATGATGAAAAAAACTGCCGTAACATTCTGAAAATAGAAGATGAAGGCTGCGGTATCAGCGCGGAAAACCTGGATCGCATCAAAGAGCCGTTTTTTACCACCCGCCGCAATGCTGGCGGTACCGGCCTTGGCCTCTCGGTTTCGACACAGATCGTCACGGAATATTTCGGCAGTCTGGAATATCTTTCGACTCCGGGGGTCGGCACCACGGCAATCCTTACGTTTCCGGCCTGCCAGGGGAAGGTTTCTTCATGAGCACACAACGCTATCCGGAAAATCCGCTGTTGCTGGTGGATGATGAAAACAAGTGGCTGCAGGGGCTCTCTTTCAGCCTGAAGAGTTCGGCCGGAATCAACCATCTGCTGACCTGTGACGACAGTCGTGAGGTCCTGCAGATTCTTGAGAAGGTCGAGGTCAGTGCCATCCTTCTTGACCTGAATATGCCCAACCTCTCCGGGGACCAGCTGCTTGAGTTGATCGTCCAGGATTACCCGCAGATCCCGGTCATCATTCTGAGCGGTCTGAATCAACTGGAAACAGCGGTTTCCTGTGTCAAGCGCGGGGCCTTTGATTATTTTGTCAAAACCACCGATATGGCGCGTTTGAATCTCGCGATAGAAAAAGCCCTCAGCTACAGTGCCCTGCAACGAGAGAACTCATTGCTGCGGGGACAGATGCTGCAAAATGTCGACAAAGATTCGGCCGCATTCGCGGCAATCCAGACCAATAACGCCGGGGTTCGTTCGATTTTCAACTATATTCAGGCGATCGCCGTCAGCAAGGAGCCGGTGCTGATTACCGGTGAGAGCGGCGTCGGTAAAGAACTGTTTGCCGAAGCCATCCATCAAACCAGTCGTCCGGATGGTCCCTGGGTAGCGGTCAATACCGCCGGGCTGGATGACAATGTTTTTGCCGACAGCCTCTTCGGCCATGTGAAAGGCGCCTTCACCGGGGCGGAGCAGAATCGCTCCGGGATGATTGAGCAGGCAGGTGGGGGAACCTTGTTCCTCGATGAAATCGGTGATCTCAGCCTGCCGTCACAGGTCAAGTTGTTACGTTTTCTACAGTCGGGCGAATACTACCCGGTCGGCAGTGACCGAGCGCAAAAAAGCGCTGCGCGACTGGTTTTTGCCACTAATCAGAACCTGACCGCGAAACAGCAGCGAGGGGAATTTCGTAAAGACCTTTATTACCGACTGAAAAGCCATCTGATCGAAATTCCACCGCTGCGCGAACGGCGAGAAGATCTCCCCCTGTTGCTCGACGCCTTGCTCGATGAAGCCGCCACCGCACTGAATAAAAAACGTCCGACCCCGCCACCGGAATTGCTCCAGCTGCTGGCAACCTACGATTTTCCCGGCAATGTCCGGGAGCTGCGTTCGATGGTTCATAATGCTGTCAGCACCCACGTCTCACGGAAGCTCTCGATGAAAACCTTCAAGCAGGCGATCGGACCTGTCTCCCCTGTCACCAATTCCACTCAGCCGGCAGCGGTGGAAAACGAGGCCGGTCTGAGCTTCGGCCCCAAATTACCGACCCTCAAGGCTGCTGCCGATCAGCTGGTCAAAGAGGCGATGCAGCGTTCCGCCGATAATCAGACGATCGCCGCCAGCCTGCTCGGCATCGCCCAATCCAGCCTGAACCGACGGCTGAAAAAGCTAGGTCGCTATTCAGCACAAGAATAAGCCGTCATTCCCGAGGGTGTAATCGGGAATCCAGACAACCTCTGGATCAGCCCTAAAACGGAAACCCTTGTTCTTACACGGCAATATTGTTACAGTTATTTCCTTAAAACACTGTTATGCTGTGCTGGTGAGCTGAAATGCTGAAGCCTGTAATCTGCAGACTTCGAGGGTCGTTGTCAGATGTGGTTTTTTTCTCCTTGTCCTAAGGGATTATCCATGTTTACTCCTCTGTCGCTTAAGCTGGTACGAACTGTCGGCGTTGCCTTCGTTGCAGGCCTCTTGCTCTTTGGGTCGACTTCAAGCTGTTTCGCCCTACCTGAAAAGCTGAAATCGATCCGCGTGGTCATGGATGACAATTATCCCCCCTATGTTTTCAAGGATGAACAGGGGGGCCTGCAAGGGGTTATCGTCGATCAGTGGCGGTTGTGGCAGGAGAAGACCGGCATCCGGGTCGAGCTGAGCGGTATGGATTGGGCCGATGCCCAGCGGCTGATGCAGGCGGGCGAGTTTGAGGTGATCGACACTATCTTTCGCAACGAACAACGGGAAAAATTCTACGAGTTCACCGCACCCTATGCGGAGATTTCGGTGCCGCTGTTTTTTCACGAAGACATCTCCGGCATCCGTAAGGCAAAAGATGCGCGGGGCTTCGTAGTAGCGGTCAAGGCGGGAGAAGCTGCCATTGAGATTCTGCACAAGAATGGCGTCAGCAACCTGATTGAATATCCCAGTTACGAAAAACTTATCGCTGCGGCGCGAGACGGTCAAGTCAAGGTGTTCACGGTAGATCGGCCGCCGGCCCTCTATTTTCTCAACAAAATGGGGATACAGGATCAATTCCGCGAAACCGCGCCGATGTACTCAGGTGAATTTCACCGCGCCGTGGCAAAGGGTAGAAAAGATCTGCTGGCCACGATTGAGGTCGGATTTGCCCGGATAACCGCGGATGAATACCAGACGCTCGATCAGCGTTGGATGGGCCGCTCGCTCGATCATATGCTCCCGAGCTGGGTGTGGCCTGCGGTTATCGCCGCTGGCAGTATCTTCGGGCTGACTCTGTTCGCGGTTTCGCTGCTGATTCTTTTTAACCGAAAACTGCATGAAAAGGTTACGCAAGCCACGCAGGACTTGCAGGTGCATGCCGGAAAACTTGAAAAGATCAATGAAGATCTGGCAAAGCGCAACAAGGAGCTGGATGAGTTCACCTATATCGCAAGTCATGACCTGCAGGAACCGCTGCGGAAAATATCCGCGTTCAGCAGTCTTTTGAAGGCGGATATGGGCAATGATCTGTCGGAAGACACCCAGGAGAATCTCGATTTCCTCACCGCTGCCGCTGCAAGAATGCAGACGCTGATTGACGATCTGCTGGAACTTTCCCGCTCGGGGCGGCGTACGCTGCAGAGAACCAGGTTTCCGCTCGATACCTGTATCGACACGGCGCTGGAATCGCTGGCAATTCAGCTGGAAGAGAGCGGTGTGCGAATCGTGCGGGACGAACTTCCCGAGATCTGGGGCGACCAAACAATCCTCACCCAGCTCTACCAGAATCTGATCAACAACGCCATCAAGTTCACCGACCAGGAGACCCCGGTTGTGAAGCTGACCGCCGAGCAGACCGAACAGGGCTTGGTATTGGGCGTTTCCGACAACGGAATCGGTATTGCTAAACAGTATCAGCAGCAAATTTTCACCCCTTTTAAGCGGCTGCATGGTCGTGATGACTACGGCGGTACTGGTATCGGACTGGCCATCTGCCACAAAGCCGTTACACAACATGCTGGAAAAATATGGGTTGAGTCTGCGCCGGGCCAGGGCAGCCATTTTAAATTTATTCTATGGAGTGAGCAGGAGGAAGTTCAATGAGCAACGGGATCAAAAAACGCGCCGTCATTTTGCTGGCAGAAGACGATCTGGGCGATCAGAAACTGACCAAAAAGGCACTGAGTGACGGAAGGGTTGATAATGAGCTGTATATTGTACAGGACGGCGAAGAGGCGCTCGACTACCTGCTCAGAAGGGGGAAGTACCAGGGTCCGGCCTCATCGCCGGTGCCGGATCTTTTTCTGCTCGATCTAAACATGCCGAAAATCGATGGTCGCCAGGTTCTGGAGGAGATGAACCGCAACCCAAAGTGTCCCCAGGTAACAACCGTTGTCCTGACCACTTCGAAACAGGAAGAAGACATTTTGCGCTCCTACAATCTGGGCATAAAATCCTATATCATAAAGCCGGTAGATTTTTGCAGTTTTGTGGAAGCGATTAAGCTTCTTGATCGCTATTGGTTTCAGTTGGTGGTGCTGCCGCCGCAGAAAGTTTAGAGGTGTATGGTGGACCGATTGCGCATCGTTGTCATTGACGACGATACTGCCGACATAAAGCTGCTCAAAAGACTGCTGATGAAGGTCTCGACCTGGGATGCTGAAGTCACGGCGTTCACTTCGTGGCAGGAGGCCGATCCGGTATTGAAGAAGATGGAGGTCGAGGTTATTTTTGTCGATTATTTGTTGGGCAGAGATACCGGTTTGGAGATTGTCACACGGCTCAGGGCGCGGGGTGACGATCGTCCGGTCATCATGTTGACGGGAAAAGGCGATGAAATTATAGCTGCCGAAACGATGCGCGCCGGAGCTGATGATTATCTGGTCAAGCATATGCTCGATGCCGATACTTTGCGCCGTGCTACGGACAACGCCATCGCCCAGTTTATGCTGCGCCGCGAAAAAGCATTGCTTGTCGAGCAGTTGCAGCAATCGCAAAAGATGGAGTCGATCGGGACGCTGGCTGGAGGTATCGCCCACGATTTCAACAATATGCTGGCGGCGATTATCGGTTGTCTTGAACTTGCCCTGCTGAAGTCTCAGCAGCCGGAAGTGGTCAAGTACCTCCATCGGGGCAAAACGGTTTGTGGACAGATGGTTGGTGTGGTGCGGCAACTGCTCCATTTCAGCAGGAGTGGCGGAACCGAGCGGGAGAACGTTGATCTGTATGCCCTCCTGCAGGGAGTGAAAATGATCCTCGATCATACCCTGCCAAAGACAACACAGCTCCATTTCGAATGCCCTGAAGAGGGGTTAATCGCGAACCTCAACGGAGCCATGCTGCAACAGGTCTTGTTGAATCTCTGCCTCAACGCTTCCGACGCGATGCCCGAAGGCGGTCTCCTGCGAGTAACTGCTGAAAGAGTCAATATTGATGCGGATTCAGTGCTTGGCATTGACATGGTGCTTGATGGTGAAATACTCCTGTTGAAAGTGCAGGACTCAGGGGTTGGCATGGAGGAGAAGGTGTTGTCCCGAATCTACGAGCCCTTTTATACGGGAAAGAAGCTGGGCACGAAAAAGGGCACCGGACTTGGCCTTGCTATTGTCTGGGACAATATCCAGAAACTGGGTGGGGGGATCACCGTTAAAAGCAAACCTGGGAGCGGTACAACTTTCAGTGTTTATTTACCTCTGGGCACCAGCGCTGATCAACAGCCGGCCGAGAATCCGGCCAGTTACGAAACCTCAGCAGGAAGCGAGACCATCTTGGTCGTCGATGACGAATCGGTTGTCCTTGAGATGACCACGCAGATGCTTGAGCAGCTAGGCTATCAGGTGCATAGCGCCGCAAGCGGTGGAGAAGCGTTGAATGTTTATGCGGAAAGTAGGGAGCAGATCGATCTGATCCTGCTGGACATGTCGATGCCCCGCATGGATGGCAAAAAATGTCTCGTCCGCTTGCGCGAAATCAACCCCGAAGTGAAGGTGCTCTTTATCAGCGGGCAGGACATAAAGTCTGCAGTGGAAGAGCTTATCACCCTGGGAGCCAAGGGCGTGTTGCAGAAGCCCTACAGTATTAATGAGCTTTCGCACCGCGTTAGTGCGGTAATTGGCGGTCAGGCATAAGGCCGGTACCCTGCTTAAGGGAGTAAATTGTAAGTTATTCAGCACGACAGATACTTTTACCAACAGTTCAGGTTGTGCTGAAGTTACACCAAAGATTCCGCCCTACAGCGTTGTCGGCCTGCTCGGCATCGCCCCATCCAGCCTGAACCGACGACTGAAAAACATGAACAAGGACTAATCATCCGTCTTCATGAAGTTAAAAGGCTATCGTATATCCGATAACTATCTCTTTTTCGATAGCCCCACGCCTGTCACCGAATCTCGGCACTTTTCCCAATCCTTGCCGTTCGCGAATAGTTTTTGCTATAGCCTTTACTCTTAATTAACGATCCCTCCCCAAGTGGTATTTTCCTGTCAGGACAGGCAGTTATGCGGTCCTGATCCTGTTGGCATAGAGCTTGATATAGTATTTGTCGTCATCAATTAAAAAATACACACAAAATGTCTTCAAGGTGAATAATTGAAAACATAACGCAGGTCATCAGGTTCTCCTGGTTGGCCCTAAAGAAGACTGTTTAGATCGTAATAACGGGGGATCTGCCATGCTTAAATCCACGATTAAAATTATGTTGCTGCTGCTCATTCTGCTCCCGACTGTGCAAGCAGCCCATGCGCAGCTGTTTGGTGACTGGGGCGGCGCCCGGCAGGTTCTGGAGGAACATGGTGTTTCGACCGATGCCGTGCTGACAACCGACTTGCTCTACAACGCAGCAGGAGGGGGCCGCCAGGCGGGAACCATTCTCGGCAATTTCGACCTGACCTTTGAGGTCGATACAGAAAAAGCCGGCTGGTGGAAAAACGGCACCTTCTTTGTCTATTTTCTGGGCAATTTTAATTCCGACGGTTTTATGACCGAGATCGTCGGCGATCTGCAGACCAGCAGCAACATCGAAGCGGACGAAAACTTCAAACTGTTTGAGGTCTGGTACGAGCACCGCTTTATCAACGATCGACTCTCATTGCTGCTCGGTCTGCATGATTTCAACAGCGAATTCGATGCTTTGGAATATGGCGGCCTGTTTATCAACAGTTCGTTCGGCATCTCTCCCGATATCTCCCAGAACGGTCCGTCTATCTTCCCCTCAGCGGCCCTCGGTTTCAGGGTCAAGGTTGACACGACCGAGCAGAGTTACCTGATGGCGGCGATCTATGACGGTGTACCCGACAGCAATGAAAATGCGCCACGGACCGGTGTCAACCTCAAAGAGAAGGATGGGATCTTCGCTGCGCTTGAGTTAGGGCTGACTGAAGGTGAAAAGGACCAGGCTGATTACTACAAGCTGGCCCTGGGTGGCTGGATTCATACCGCGGAGGTCGAAAATTTCAACGGTCAGGTGCATGACCTGAATCGTGGTTTTTATCTGATCGGCGAAAAAAAGCTCTACTCGGAAAAGGACGAAGATCAGGGGCTGGGTGCCTTCATCCAGCTCGGGCTGGCGGACAAGGATCTGAACCAGATCACCACCTATTGGGGAGTCGGATTGCACTACCGGGGTTTGCTCCCCGGTCGCGACATCGATGTTGTCGGTCTGGCGGTGGCCCAATCCATCGTCGGCAAAGAATTTAGAAATTACTCGCGAAATTCTCTGGGCGTTGCTGTCGAGCATCACGAAACCGCCATCGAATTAACCTACCGTACTGAAGTGACACCCTGGCTGGCCTTGCAGCCGGATCTGCAATATATCATCAATCCAAGCATGGATCCCGACATTGATGATGCCCTGCAAGTTGGAATTCGTCTGGAAATTACTTTCTAAACAGCGGCAGAAATTAGGGGGGCAAGGAGCTCGCAGCGCAATGACTGAATTCAGAGAAGGTGCAACCTATAAAGTCCTTCTGGTCGATCATCAGCAGGAAACGTCAAGAAACACCGCATTTTTATTACAGTTGGCAGGTTATGAAGTGACAACCGCCGGCGGGCTGGATGAAGCGATCAATATTGTTTCCATTTTTTGTCCCGAGGGAGAAACTCCGGATGTCATTTTAATGGACAATCTGAATGCCGCCGCAGAACGAAACGGCGTGATCGAGCTATTCGCCAAGCAGTTTAAAAACAGCCGAATCCTCATGATCAATCGCGCTGAACGGCAGAACCGGCAAAGGAAAGCAGATTGCCGGATTATCGCTCCACGTCACCTGTTGGGCGGGATCAGACAGGTGCTTGCCGAGCGTGCAACGGTCAATGACGACTGTGATAATTTTTGCCGATTTCACTCATACGTATAGTCGATGCCTGATTCTTACAGGGAGTAACCATACCGGAACACCATTCAAGATGGGGGAGGAAACAACATGAAATGGAGCAATCTGAAAATTGGAACGAAACTGACGATCGGTTTCGGCATCCTGCTGGCATTAATTGTCGTCAGCGGTCTGGTCGGCTACGACGGCCTGAAAACGGTCAGCCATTCACTGGTTGTGGTCGGTGATGAAGAGGCACCGATCGTCGATGCCTCCATGGGGATGCAGCTTTCGCTTTTGACCGCGATGGTCACCATGGAAGAATACCTGGCGGCGACTTCGGTTATCGCGACCGATGATCAGGGCAAACTGGCTGACATTGTCCAGCGCTACCAGCAGGCGATGGAAGGCTTCAATCAGGGGGTGGCGGCGATTCTGCAAGGGGGCGAGCTGGATGGCGTCAAGGTCATCAAGACCGACAATCCGGAGCTGGCCTCCCTGGTGCGCAAAGCTGATGAAATTCACGACAGCAAATATGAGCGTACTGCCAACGAGCTGATCGAAGACGGCCGGCAAATGCTGCTGCGCAAGGCAGAAAAAGATGCCGCCATGCTTGCTATGGAAGGCGTCTTCGACGAGATGAGCCAGGATGCCGCAGCCTTCGAGAAGATGGTCGCTGCCGAGATCGACAGTCGTGCCGCCGAGGATAACATCAGTCTGGCTGCGCTGGCCATTCTGCGGGAAGAGGTTCCGCTGGTCACTATGGCGATGGAGATGAAGTTTGCTATCGCCAGCGCTCGCATCACCCTGGAAGAGTGTGTCCAGACCCAGGATCTTGCCGAACTGGAAAAGATCGAAGGGGAGTATAAACAGTGGTTGACAGTATTCGATCAGATTGCCGGTGCGGTGCTGCGCGGGGGAGCGGTCGCCGGCAGACAGATCATCGCGACCGACAATGCACAGATCCGGGCGGCGGTGGAGGAGCTTGACCAGAACCACGAAACCTTCCAGGCTAAGTCTCAAGCGATGATTGCCGCTCACCGGACGCTGTTGGAGCAGGCCGCCGAAATCGAGGAGACCATGGCACGCCTCGACAGCGCCGGTGAAGAAGCTGCCACTCTGCTGGATAACGTTGACCTGATGGCTGGCCAGGAGATGGCCGCGGCCAAAGATCTGGGGCATGAGGCGAGCAGTCAGGCGATCTTCTGGCAGTTGGTGGTGGTTGCCAGCTCACTGCTGATCGGCGGGCTGCTCGGCTTTATCATCACCCGTGGGATCACCAAGCCGCTTAAAAAAGTTTTTGAGGTGGTTGCCAAGTACGGTAAAGGCGACACCAGCGATCGCAACCTGAATATCGGCGCTGCAGTCAACTGTTCGAGTCTTGCCAATTGTGGGCAGAGCGATTGTCCCAGCTATGGCAAGGAAGGCAACTGCTGGGTAACAACCGGGACTTTCGGCCCGACCCCAACCTGTGTCAGCCTGACCAATGGTACCTACAAGGATTGCCGTGAATGCAAGGCCTATCGGGCGACCAACGAACTGACTGAACTGGGTTCGGTGCTGGTCGGCATGGCCAACAGCATGCAAAGCCGCAGCGACCTGGCCGAAGCCATTGCCGGTGGTGATCTGACTCAGGATGTCATCCTCAATTCGCAGAACGATCAACTGGGCAAGGCGCTGAAGACCATGCTGGCTGGCCTGCGAGAAATGGTCGGCAGCCTGCAGATTGCCGGCGCACAGATCGCTTCCGGCTCAGGCCAGGTGAGTGATGCCGCGCAGTCCTTATCTCAAGGAGCGACTGAATCGGCCGCTTCGCTGGAGGAAGTCACTTCATCGATGACCGAAATGTCTTCGCAGGTCGGTATGAGCGCCGAAAACGCCAACCAGGCCAACAATCTGTCTAATGAAGCGCAGAAAGCCGCCGAACAGGGTAGCTCACAAATGGATGAGATGGTTTCGGCCATGAGTGAGATCAATGCCGCCGGACAGAATATTTCCAAAATCATCAAGGTAATCGATGAGATTGCCTTTCAGACCAATCTGCTGGCGCTGAATGCGGCTGTTGAAGCAGCCCGCGCCGGACAGCACGGGAAAGGCTTTGCCGTGGTCGCCGAAGAGGTCCGCAACCTGGCCGCTCGCAGTGCCAAGGCCGCCGAAGAGACCGCCGAACTGATTGAAGGATCGGTCGCCTTGACCGCACGTGGCTCACAAATGGCAAGTCAGACCGCCGAAGCGCTCAGCGGCATTACCGACAGCACCACCAAGGTTTCCGATCTGCTCGAAGAGATCGCCGCCGCGTCGAACGAACAGGCGCAAGGGATAGCCCAGGTCAGCCAGGGTTTGAGTCAGATCGATCAGGTCACGCAGCAGAATACCGCAACTGCCGAAGAGAGTGCCGCCGCCTCGGAAGAGCTGTCAGGCCAGGCGCTGCAGATGCAGGAGATGCTGAAACGTTTCACCCTGCAGCAGGAGATGGCACAAGCACCTGCCCCGCAGGCGAATAGGCCACAGGTGAACACTGCACAGGTCGGCTGGACGGATATGCAAGCCCCGGCGGCAAACCCGTCGAGACCGCAGATTGCCCTCGACAGCTCCGAATTCGGTAAGTATTGAATCCTCTGGGGCAGTGGGAAGAAATCCACTGCCCCAAGGTTAGCAAAAGGCGCAGGAACGTGTAGTCGCAAACGGGGTAATTATGGGGCGGTCCAGGTTTTTAACCATCATTCTTTTTTGGACACTTGCAACGGCAGTCTCCTTTTACTGGAACTATACCGATCGGCAGAACAGTCACCAGCAGTTGGCCGAGAACGTTGCCGCAGCGCTCATTGAGCAGATTGTCCTGACCCGTGCCTGGAATGCGCAGCATGGTGGGGTTTATGTGCCGATTACGGAAAAAACACCACCGAATCCCTTCTTGACCGGTTCTTCCCGGGACGTTCTCGGTGTTAAGGGTGAACGCTTAACAAAAATCAACCCCGCTTATATGACCCGGCAGATTGCTGAGATCGCCCAGCAAAGAAGTGGCATCAAATTTCATATTACCAGTCTTGACCCACTGCGCCCCGCCAATCGCGCCCTGGCATGGGAGGACGACTGGTTGCAAGCCTTCGAGTCACGGCAAAGCCTGCCGGGCGAATTTATAGCTGATAGCGAACACTCCTTTTTTCGCTACATGCAGCCGCTCTATGTTGAAGAGAGCTGTCTCGGCTGTCATGCTAAACAGGGGTATCAAATCGACGATGTGCGCGGCGGGATCAGTGTGACCTTCCCCTTCCCCCGGGCGGTGGGTCTGGCGGGACTGACCTGGGGGTGTTTCGCTGTCTGGCTGCTCGGGTTCCTGGGCCTCTTTCTCCTCAACCAGCTGCTGGCAGCAGAAAAACGCCAACTGGCAAAGGCGGCGGAAAAGTTCAGCATGCTGGCTGAGGCCTCCTGGGAGTCGATCTTTATCCATCGGGATGGGATTTTGCTTGAAGCGAACCGTCAGTTTTACGAACTGTTTGGGCTGGTCAAAGAACAGGTCATCGGTCAGGATGTGATTGCATTGACAGTAACCGCTGAGTCACAGGTGCTCATGCGTAAAATGATTCGTTCAGCTAGCCTGACACCTTATGAGGCGACCGGTATTCGTACTGACGGCACGCAGTTTCCGATGGTGATTCGCGCCCGCCAGATGAGCATTGATGGGAAGAGTATCCGGGTGGTTGCTATCCGTGACCTGACCGAGCGCAAAGAGATTGAGGCGACCCTGATCGAAACGACCAAGATGGCGACCTTGGGCAATATGGCGGCCGGCATCGCCCATGAAATCAACAATCCTCTCGGGATCATTGCACAGAATTCTCAGGTGATCAAAAACCGGTTATTTGAAAAACTGCCTAAGAATCTGGCGGCTGCTGATGCCGCTGAATTTAACATGTCCCAGCTCGAAGAGTATCTCCACCGCCGTTCAATCGACAGGCTGATCGACGGGACTCTTGACTCCACCCGGCGGGTCGCGAAGATTGTCAGTAATTTAAGCAGTTTCAACAAAACCGACTATTCTGCAAAAAAAGCGCAAAATATTCATCGGATCATCGATCAAGCCGTTGCTGAGACGTTTCGGAACGGCGGCACCAACCACTTGACCGAGAGCGTTCGTCTCGTCCGTGACGACCAGGCTGAATTAGTCGCGGTTCCTGGGGATAAAAACCTTCTGAAACAGGCCTTCTGTGCAATTCTCACCAATGCCGTTCAGTCGTTCCATGGCACTGAAGATGACAGCGCTCCCTGTGTTACCATCAGCACCTATCTGGAAGATGAGATGGCCTGCATTACCTTTGCGGACAATGGACCCGGAATTGAGCCGCATCTGCTCAAGCAGATCTTTGCGCCTTTTTTCACCACCAAGCAGGTTGGTTCGGCCGTCGGCCTGGGACTGTCAATCACCTATTACGCAGTGGTCAATAAACATGGCGGATCGATATCGGCTGATTCCGAATTGGGCAAAGGAAGCCGGATAATGGTAAAATTGCCGCTTTCCAACCGACCGCCTGCAGAGGATAATGTGATCCAGGTGCCGGCATAAATTCTCCTGATTAGTATCAATCTTCAGCTATGCGCTGACAGTGTCCCCTCTCCCTGAGGGAGAGGGCTAGGGTGAGGGGGAGATCGAAAATGCCCCCCCTCATCCGGCCTTCGGCCACCTTCTCCCTCAGGGAGAAGGGTAGGCTGAAGATTCGTTCTAATCAGATAAATTTTTATCGGTCGGTTGATGGCTTCGCCATCATTACGGGATGTCTGTCTCATAGCAGCAGCCCCAACAGCAGGCCGCAGAGCATGGCGGCGATAAAGCTGATGCTGTTGCGCAACAGGGCGAAGCGACTGCCGAAGGTCTGGGCTTCAAACGGCAGGGTGATGATGCCGACCGAAATCCAGCTGAGGATAAAGGCGGCTACCGCCGGTGGCCAGGCTCCGGCGTCGATCAGTGAACCGGCCAGCGGGTACGCCGCCAACGGTGGACCGATAGCGACGGCACCCGCCGAGGCACCGAGCAGCAGGGCCAGAAATCCACTCGATTCGCCCAGCCAGTGAGTGACCAGTTGCGCGGGGAGAAATTCCTGAAACAGGCCGACCAGACCGAAAACCGCAACCAGCAGCGGCAACAGTTTCAGCAACGACAGACCGGCAATCTTCAATGATTGCTCGGTTTTTTTTCGGTCGATTGCCGCCAGAATCAGATAGGAACAACCGATCAGCAGCAGGTAGATGAGTCCGACAGAGAACATGGAAATCGGTCCGCGAAAGTTGTTGATTGCAGCTTTGTGCGGTATTCTACGGTGAATTCTGGTAACTTACCACGATTCAGAGCAAATGTCGGCTTGACAAGGCGAATCGGTCCTGTATAATCACGACCGATTTAGTCACAAATAACCCGTGTAATACAAAGGAGAGGATCCGATGAAAAAGTTTGTCTGTACTATCTGTGGTTACGTCCACGAGGGGGCTTGTGCCCCGGAAGCCTGTCCGCAGTGCAGCGCCCCTGCCGGAAAATTTATTGAGCAGGATGCCTCTGCCGCCCTGCAGTGGGCTGATGAGCATCGTATCGGCGTGGCCAAGGATGTCGATCCGGAGATCATCGAAGGCTTGAAGATGAACTTTACCGGTGAGTGCACCGAAGTCGGGATGTATCTGGCGATGAGTCGTCAGGCCGATCGCGAAGGCTACCCGGAGATCGCCGAAGCCTACAAGCGGATCGCCTTTGAAGAGGCCGAGCACGCAGCCAAGTTCGCCGAACTGCTCGGGGATGTGCTGGTTGCCGATACCAAGGAAAACCTGAAGGCGCGGGTTGCTGCCGAGCATGGTGCGTGCCAGGGCAAGAAAGATCTGGCCACCAAGGCCAAGCAGCTTAATCTGGACGCCATTCACGACACCGTCCACGAAATGTGTAAAGACGAAGCCCGCCACGGCTCGGCGTTTGCCGGACTGCTGAAGCGTTACTTCGGCGAGTAAAACATTTCAGCTTGCACGCAAAAAAGGCCTTCCAGTGATGGGAGGCCTTTTTGCGTGCAAGAGCTATTTGCTGCGAGGTTTACGCTTTTTTCACAAACTGTGATTTTAATTTCATGGCACCGATCCCGCCGATTTTACAGTCGATATCATGATCACCGACCACCAGACGAATATTTCTGACTTTGGTTCCGACTTTGACAACCGCTGACGAGCCTTTGACCTTGAGGTCTTTGATCACGGTGACACTGTCTCCGTCCTGCAACGGATTGCCGTTGGCATCTCTGATCACTTTCGGCTGCTCAGCTTCCTCCGCACCGGCCTCGACCGGCCACTCATGCGCACATTCCGGACATACGTACAGCCCCCGGTCTTCGTAGCTGTATTCGCAACGGCATTCCGGGCAGTCGGGTAATGGGTTCATCTTTGTCTCCCTTTGCTTGAATTTTGTCCCGCTCGACGGGCGCGGCGATTGGACTATTCAATCTCGTACTCTTTGAGTTTGTACATCAGTGCGCGCAGGCTGATTTCCAGGGCTTTCGCAGCCTGGGTACGGTTGCCGTCGGTATGGGTCAAGGCTCTGCGGATATAGTTTTCTTCGAGACGTCGCGAGGCGACCTTGAGAGATAGTTCTTCGCCGTCGATGTCCAGCTGGCAGCGACGTTCTGCTTTGGGCAGCTGTGGTAGTTCGAGGACTGCTTCGCGGTTGAAAATCATCGCCTTTTCGAGAAAGTTCTGTAGCTCCCGCACGTTACCCGGCCAGTGATAGTCGCTCAGTTGTCGGCAGGCCTGGTTGCTGAGCTGCGGCGTTTCAATCCCTTCACGTTCGGCGATCCGATCGATGATATGTTCCGCCAGCGGCGGAATATCATCGCTGCGGTTGCGCAGCGGCGGCAGGTTGATTTCGACCACTGCCAACCGGTAGTAGAGATCGCTGCGGAAGCGGTTGTTTTTGATCGCTGTCGGCAGATCGGTCCCGGCGGCGGCGACCACCCGGGTGGCTATCTTTTCCGATCGGGTTGAGCCGACCTTGCGGATTTCCCCCTCCTGCAGCACCCGCAACAGTTTCGGTTGCAGTTCAAGCGGCAGCTCGGCGATTTCATCCAGAAACAGGGTGCCGCCGCTGGCTGCGGAAAACAGCCCCTGCTTTTCCCGGTCGGCACCGGTGAAGGCACCTTTGGTGTGGCCGAACAGTTCGCTCTCCAATAAGCCCGGCGAGATGGCACTGCAGTTGATCGCCAGAAATTGCCCACGGCGACCGCTTTCACTGTGTAATCCTTTGGCGATCAACTCTTTGCCGGTGCCGGTTTCGCCGCTGATCAGCACCGACGAATCGGCTGTGGCGACGGTTTTTACCGTGCGCAGAATCTGCACCATTTTATCGCTGCGGTGAACGATCTGCTCCAGACTGAAGGCACTGGTCTGCTTGCCGAGGGCGGTTTTCAGCCGGACGTTTTCCTGCTGCAGCTGCTGGCGCTCTTCGGCCTTGCGCAAGGTCAGCAGCACCTCATCCGGCTTGAACGGTTTTGAGATGTAGTCGTAGGCACCAAGTTTCATGCATTCCAGCGCCGTGTCGATACTGCCGTAGGCACTCATCATGATGATCGTGCTGTCCAGATTGCGCACTTCCCGCTGGTTGAGAAAGTTCAAGCCATCCATGTCGGGCATGCGGATATCGGAGAGGATCGCGGTGAACTTTTCCTTGCGGATCAGTTCGAGGGCTGCAGCACCGTTTTCCGCCTCGCTGACCCGGTAGTTGTGCGGTTCAAGAACCAGCCGCAGCATGTGGCGCATGGACGCTTCGTCGTCAATGATCAGCAGGTTGCGGAATCGATCAGTCATCGGGCCTCGGTTGCAGCGAAAGTGAAGCTGTCAGGATACCTGTCTTGCCCGGATTGGGCAAATGGTTCCTGTGCAAAAAACAGCAAAGGACCGGCACCATCGCGCACCGGTTCTTTGCTGTTTTTCTTGTAGCGTAGGGGCGGCCCGTGGGCCGTCCCTGGGTTATCCTCAGGGTTGCCAGATTTTCAGCAACGCTTCAGCCATTTCTGCCGGAGAATCGGCCACGCTGATGCCGCACTCACGCAAGAAGGCCTTCTTGCTGGCCGCATCCCCTTTGCCGCCGGAGATGATGGCACCGGCGTGACCCATCCGCTTGCCGGCCGGAGCGGTGGCGCCGGCGATAAAGGCGGCGACCGGTTTGGTCATGTGGTCGCGGACAAACTCAGCGGCCTGCTCTTCGGCGTCGCCGCCGATTTCGCCGATCATGATTACCGCTTTGGTCTCCGGATCAGCTTCGAACATCTTCAGGGTGTCGAGGTGGCTGGTGCCGTTGACCGGGTCACCGCCGATACCGACGCAGCTGGTCTGGCCGATGTCGCGGCTGGTCAGCTGCCAGACCGCTTCGTAGGTCAGGGTGCCGGAACGGGAAACCACCCCGACCGGGCCGGGCTTGTGAATATAGCCGGGCATGATGCCGATTTTACACTCGCCGGGGGTGATGACGCCGGGGCAGTTAGGACCGATCAAACGGCAGTTTTTGCCCTCCATGTATTTCTTTACCTTGACCATGTCGAGCACCGGGACGCCTTCGGTGATACAGATTACCAGTTCGATGCCGGCATCGACCGCTTCCATGATCGCATCGGCGCTGCCGATCGGCGGCACGTAGATGACCGAGGCGTTGGCGCCGGTGGCTGCGATCGCTTCTTCGACGGTGTTGAAAATCGGAAATCCGTCAATCTCCTGGCCGCCCTTGCCGGGGGTGACTCCGCCGACCATCTGGGTGCCGTACTCGCGGGCGCCTTGGGCGTGGAACAGGCCGGTAGCACCGGTAATCCCCTGGGTGATGACTTTGGTATTTTTATCGATCAGAATACTCATTGTTATCTCTCCTTAACCTTTGACGGCGTTGACGATTTTTTGCGCGGCGTCGGCCATGCCGTCGGCGCTGACAATGTCGACCCCCGACTCGGCGAGAATCTTTTTGCCGAGCGCAACGTTGGTCCCTTCCAGGCGCACCACCAGCGGCACCTTGACGCCGACCTGTTTGGCTGCCTCGACCACGCCGGTGGCGATGACATCACACTTCATGATGCCGCCGAAGATATTGACCAGAATCCCTTCAACCTTATCGTCGGAGAGGATGATCTTGAACGCCTCGGTGACTCGCTCGATGGTGGCACCGCCCCCGACGTCGAGGAAGTTGGCCGGGGACGCTCCGTAGTGCTGGATGATGTCCATGGTGGCCATCGCCAGACCGGCGCCGTTGACCATGCAGCCGATGTTGCCGTCAAGGGCGATGTAGGAGAGGTCGTACTGCGAGGCTTCGATCTCCATCGGATCTTCTTCGTCGTAGTCACGCAGGTCGCGGATCCGAATATGACGGAACAGGGCATTTTCATCAAAATTGATCTTGGCGTCGAGGCAGAGCAGGTCGCCTGCTCCGGTCAATACCAGCGGGTTGATCTCGAGCAGCGAGCAATCAGCTTCCACGAAGGCCTTGTAAAGGTTCATCAGCAAGGGCACCGCCTGCTTGACCTGAGGAATGGCAAAGCCGAGCTTGAAGGCCACCTTGCGGGCCTGGAAGGCGGTCAGGCCGACCACCGGATCGATCGCTTCGAAGAACAGTTTTTCCGGCGTTTTTGCCGCCACCTCTTCGATATCCATCCCGCCTTCAGCCGAAGCCATCAGGGTGACCTTGTCGGTGGCACGATCGACCAGAAAGGAGACGTAGAACTCATCGGCGATGTCGCAGCCCTGTTCGATCAGCACCCGCTTGACGATCTTCCCTTCCGGGCCGGTTTGGTGGGTAACCAGCGTCATACCGAACATGTCACGGGCGTACTGCTTGACCTCGTCGGCGGTTTTGGCAATCTTGACGCCGCCGCCCTTGCCGCGGCCGCCGGCATGAATCTGGGCCTTGACCGCCCAGGGACCGTCTCCGAGACGCTTGGCCCAGTCGCGGGCCGAATTGGTGTTGTAGACCACGTGCCCTTCTGGTACCGGAACCCCGAAGTTCCGCAGAATCGCTTTTGCTTGATACTCGTGAATGTTCATTCGCATCCTCACATGGTTGAAAGAGAAACGGGAACTGCCGAAAAATCGACAATCTCCCACAAAATGAAAAGAGCTGACGGCCCGAAAAATACCGCCCATCGGTGCGTATACATGACTTCCCAGTGGGTTGTCAAGAGGTCAGACCATGTTTAAGGTCAGGCAGATGCATTTCTCATTTTTACCCGATTTCAGATTAAAAATATGCGCCATTTCCCGGCGAAAAGCAACGCTGGTCGAACACGGTTTTGAGGCCACCGCGGAGGAATAAACAACGGGTCCGAGCAGCAATTGCCCGGACCCGTTGTTATCTCAGAAGTTATACCTGTTTTACTTTATGGCTCGTCAGCAGAATCTGTGGAGATACTCAGGTTCCGGTAACTTGCCAAGTTCGTGATATAAGGCGATTTGTAAGCATTTTAGGGTTCTGAAGCCGTAGGCTTTTCTCATAGTGAGTTTTGCCTTGAGGTTCATGCC